>JAWXTF010000026.1:0-39276 GCA_044433965.1 Rikenellaceae bacterium
CCCCCCCCCCACATCAGTGCAATACAAAAGTCAAAAACGAAGTTTTTGGATCCAAGCTATAGCTTGGTGCCCGCGCGGCACGAGCGTGATAAGCAATTTTTTTCGTGCGTTTGCCCTGGTCTTTTTAGCTAACTGTGCTTTTTTCCAATAATAAATCACTATCTTTGCGCCTTATTTAAACAATGCAAAGAATATTAGATGATTACAGTATCGAATATAGAGCTCCAATTTGGCAAGCGAGTTCTCTTCAAAGATGTTAATTTTAAATTCACTCCAGGCAACTGTTATGGCGTGATTGGTGCAAATGGAGCTGGCAAATCGACCTTTCTCAAGATTCTTAGTGGAGAGATAGATTGCACTAAAGGAAGTGTTACATTTGGACCTAACGAACGACTTTCGGTTCTTAAGCAAGATCACCACGAGTATGACCACTGCACAGTGCTCAACACAGTACTTATGGGTCACTCCGTACTTTGGGACATCATGCAGCAAAAAGAGGTTCTCTACGCCAAGGAAGATTTCTCAGAGTCCGATGGAGAGAAGGCTGCTGAGTTGGAGATGATCTTCGCTGAGCTCGACGGCTGGAATGCAGAAAACGAAGCTGAGACACTTCTTAGTGGTCTTGGAATCAAGGAGGATAAGCACTATACTCTCATGAGTGAGCTCAATGGTAAAGAGAAGGTATTGGTTCTGTTGGCGCAAGCGCTATTTGGCAAGCCTGACAACTTACTATTGGATGAGCCTACCAATGACCTTGATGTGAATACTGTGATGTGGCTCGAAAATTACCTTGCAAACTACGACGCAACGGTACTTGTTGTATCGCACGACCGTCACTTCCTCGACGCTGTAAGTACTCACATTCTCGATATCGACTATAGCGAAATAAATCTCTTCTCGGGTAACTACAACTTCTGGTATCAGTCGAGCCAACTTGCTCAACGCCAACAGGCTCAACAAAACAAGAAGGCTGAGGAGAAGAAGAAGGAGTTGCAAGAGTTTATCCAACGTTTCTCTGCCAATGTTGCTAAATCGAAGCAGGCAACATCGCGTAAGAAGATGCTCGAAAAACTTAATATTGAGGAGATTAAACCTTCGATGCGTAAATACCCAGGTATTATCTTCACCATGCAACGTGAGCCAGGAACCAACATCTTGGAGGTTACAAACCTTAGCAAAAGCATAGGTGGCGAGACTCTCTTTTCGGATGTCAACTTCACAATAAATAAGGGGGATAAGGTAACCTTTATCTCTCGTGAGCCACGTATCGTAACTGCTCTTCTGGAGATTATCGCAGGTAATGACACGCCCGACACAGGAGAGGCTAAGTGGGGTGTGACAATCAAAAATAGCTATCTCCCTCTCAACAACCACTCATTCTTCGAAAGCAAGATCTCGATTATGGATTGGTTGGCTCAATACTCTTCAGACACTCTCGAAGTCTATCTGCGCGGTTACCTTGGCAAGATGCTCTTCGCACGTGAGGATGTATACAAGTCGGTAAATGTCCTATCGGGAGGAGAGAAGGTACGTTGCATGATCGCAAAGATGATGGTCGAAGAGCCCAATGCTATTGTATTGGATTCTCCTACTAACCACCTCGATATGGAGTCTATCCAGGCATTCAACAACTCTCTAATGAGCTATAAAGGTATTGTGTTGATGACCTCACACGACCACGAGTTTATCAACACAGTCTCGAACCGTATAATCGAGATTGGACCCAAAGGCATTATTGATAAGTATACAGAGTATGACGAGTATCTGACCAACGAGCAAGTGAAGTTGGCGGTAGAACGAATATATTAACCTCTAACTCGCAGAGCAGATATACTCCTTCCTCGAAGCACTCTTCTAACGAAGGTGCTTTGTGGAAGGAGTTAAAATGTCTGGACGCGCGAACAAAGAACACTAACGATAAATCGTAACTCAATTATACTATAACAACGAATTAAGATTCTAAGTAATATGAAAAACAGCACAGCTCCCTTAATGGGGATTCTTATCTCGCTGAGCATCTGCCACTGTTGCAATGATGCCCTTCAAGCGGTAGTTACGTCGCTCTATCCACTTATCAAATCAGAGCTTCTACTCGATTTTGTACAGATTGGTATCATCACACTTTGCTACCAAATGTCGGCATCAGTTCTCCAACCGTTGATGGGACTCTACCTCGACAGCAGACCTAACCCTTGGTTTATTACCCTTGCTGCATGTTTTACATTTACGGGTCTTGTTACTCTTGCCTATGCATCTACATTTACATCGATAATAATAGCTGTTATATTGGTGGGTACAGGTTCATCTATTGTTCACCCCGAGGCTTCACGACTCACCTCATTGGCATCGGCGGGACACAAGGGATTGGCGCAATCTATCTTTCAAGTTGGTGGCAACTTGGGTAGCTCTATTGGACCTCTGTTGGTTGCTATGATAACCCCCTATGGTCGTGAGAATACTATGTTTATAGCCTTCGTTGCCTTTATTGGAATTGGCGCAAGCGTAGTGGTTGCTAAGTGGTACTCAAAACTTTTAAAGGAGTCCAACAAAGAGTGCGACACGACTACAGAGCGGGCGAAACTTGCCCAACCTGGTGATGCCGATTGGATTCCTCGTCCATACTCCAATGCTCGCACCTATTTCTACATCGGAGTGCTTCTGGTACTAATCTTTTCGAAGTATGCCTACATGGCGAGCATGAGTAGCTATTTTACATTCTTTATGATCGATAAATTTGCTCTTAGTGAGCAACACTCTCAAATAGCTCTCTTTGTGTTTATCTTCTCCACTGCACTTGGAACAATGTTGGGTGGACCTATTGGCGATAGAATAGGACGTAAATATGTCATCTGGGTATCTATTCTTGGTGCAACACCTTTTACTCTTATGCTACCCCACATGGGGCTTATGTGGTGTGTGGTATGCAGCTTCGGAGCAGGCTTTATGCTCTCATCGGCATTTCCTGCTATTGTCATTTTAGCGCAAGAGCTATTGCCCAATAGACTTGGTATGATTTCGGGATTGTTCTTTGGCTTTGCCTTTGGTATAGCAGGTATAGCAGCTGCACTGTGGGGTGTATACGCTGATGCTCATGGTGTTCAAGCACTATTCAACATTGCAGCATATATACCCCTATTAGGTGCAGTTGCGATTTTGCTTCCTCGTCGTTAAGAGTCTCTTCTTCTCAAATATTTTCACTTGGTCTCACCTCGCAGCTCGTTGGCAACAGTATTGTAGAAGTTACGCCCAGTGGCAGTTTCGAGGTTGTCGGCTAAACCATTTAGAGCATCTGCTTTGATAAGTTTAAAAGAGTTATTCTCTGGCTCCAGCACAATAAGTCGATCCGACAGCTCTGCTGCCCACTGATAATCACCCTCTGCAAGTGCTGTTGTTGCTAACTCCTTGAGCTTATCTATTCCACCTACAGCCTTTGCAAATTTCTCAGACTCCACAGCTGGTGAAAGTGGTCTTAGTGTAGTTGGGTTACCATCATACCACCCCATATAGCCACTAAATATATTGCGTACTGCCCACTCTACACGACCATAATATTGAACCAAATTTGGATCTGAGGCTAAAGGTTCGGGCAAAACAACATACTCCACTAATTGATCTGGTGTCATGCCAAGATTTATTCCTTCGATTGTTTTGTCAAATACAAACTTTATTGCATCGCGCATATTGGTAACTGCTCTTTTTACATTCTCCGCACCAATAATTGGTCGCGTGTGACCTTGCGCCATCGCACTTGCATCATATTTTAATAGAGTATCGAGTGCCTCAATCCACTTCAACACATCGCGATACTCAGTGCCACGGATAGCATAGAGGTTAGGGAATGATTTGTAGAATTGATCTCCAGGAAAGATAACCCTCTGCTCGGGGTACCAAACTGCTAAATGGTCCGAGGTCTCGCCATAGGTGCGAATCAGTTGCAGTGTCACTCCTGATATGGTAATTGTCTCACGGTCGTTGCTCACAAAGTTTGTAATTATACTCTTATCGAATGGCTTATATTGAGTCAATGCCAACCTCTTTTGTTCATTGTCTCCACTATACTTGCCACCAGGATAGACCAAGGGGGCAACTCCATTGTTGATACGTACCTCGGGGCTGAGCGTCATTCCATTTTGGCGATGACCGCGAGGGTTGACCAATCCTGCCGCCGAGGGAAACTCATTTTCGCGACCAAAATTCTCTGCCGCCCAAATTTGCGGTCTGTTATCTGCCAAAAATACAGGAACACCTTGAGTATGGTCTCCATGTCCGTGGGTAAAAATAATAGCAGTGATTGGCTTGTCTGTGATTGAGCGGAAGATTGCATAGACCTCCTCCACAAGCTCGGGTATCTTGCCGGCATCGATGATTATCACTCCATCATCACCCTCAATCATTGTTATATTTGAGGCATCAAAACCTACAGCAGTGTATACATTGTCTGCGACCTGTATAACCTCTTTTCTAAACTCCATATTCCTCTCTATGAGTTGACGCGTCTGAGGTGTTTGATCTACCAACGGAGTGTTGATTGTCTGTTGCGCACTAATCTCGCTAAGCGAGAGGAGGGCTGCAAATAATAAAAGACTCTTTTTCATTATGGTCATTCTATGTTTATTTTGTTTTACAACGATAGTTGAATAAATTATCATTTTTTTTGGTGATATATGTTACGCAATCACATAATTTACAAAAAATGAACGTAAATTAGAAGCTATAAATTAGTGATAAACTATCGTTAAGTTCGATATCGGCAGGCATGATATGAACCCCCTTAAATGGCGGCAAGACAACGTGCGTTCTACGACCCTGCGATAAATCGCAATCGACCGCAAGGTAGGCGCGCCACACAAGCTCAGAGCAATATAACCTCTCATCATCCTCTAAATTATAGTCGTGGTCAAAAAGAGTCTTAGCGTCGAGATGATATCGGGCATACGAGACAACTCTTTGACGCTCCACACTATCCAACCTCTCTAAGTGATATATTGCGCCACAATGAGCCTTGAGCGATGAGTAAAACTCGCCTATTGGCTCACAGTAGACCTTATCATCTTCGAGACGCTCCCCCTCGTAGGGCACAGCATGAACTACACACCACTCACCATTGTGGTGCACTACGATACCACAGTGGGAGTAGGTTGCTCGATTATTCATCATAACCACAGCGTTGCTAACAACACCTAAACCACGACGAAACGCAATATCACCATCATGTAATTTAATAGTGATATTGCGCTTAATGCTCTCATCTTCACTCGATTGACAACTGCTAATCGAGGATGATATTAGTAGGAGAAATAATATTAAACCTACTATTTTGAGATCTCCAAGTACCATTTACCATCTTTGTTAATGGTGTCGTAAGTATCCTCCTTAGTTTCGCCGTTACCGTATAAAAAGGTTAAACCAACCTCAGCGCTCTCGCCATCTTCGCTAATCTCCTCGCTGGTGATCTCGTAAGATTCGATTCCGCCCATCTCTTTAATGGTTTTTGCGCCCTTATCCTCCAACATAGAGACAATGGCAACTTTCATCTGTGCCGACTCCTCGCTACCATCTGAGTAGATAAGATCGCTAACAGCCTCATAGTCACCACTCTTCATAGACTTAGCTAATGTCTCAACAACAGCTGAAGGCGTGTTATTGCTTGCTGACGAGCAAGATAGAACTACAGCAAATAGTGCTGCAACAAGTGTAAAAGTAAAAAATTTCTTCATAATGTTAATGATTTGGATTATTGTATTCGGTTTATAGTTGCAATATATATACTTTTTTTTATATATACAAATTTATTTGCATAAGCTTCAGGGTAAATGCACAGAAAAACTCGATTTAAGAGAGAGTAGCTATTGTAAGCTTTTAAATTTAGCGACAATCTTTTTGCCGCTCAACAGCGTTAAGTTGTTTCCGTCAACCTCAAAAGAAGTTGCTTTTTCGAGAGCTGAGATATACTCCATCTCGGTGGTCATATCTGGACATGCTGTGCGAGTTGCACCAACGGGTCTTAGAGTCAATGTACCATCGTTCGAGTATGAATAGTCACCAATAATTATATTGCAAGAGCCTTTTGCTCCAATGCGTTTATCCTCTCTAAATTCTATTGTGAAACTATCTGCTTTAGCATCAATAGCCTCTCCGTTAAGCTCTTCGATCTGCCATTTGGTGGTCTCAAGATTAAAAGATTTACTTGTGGATGTTGTTCTTGTAGTGCCGCAACTTACTATAAATACAATAAGTGCGAGTGCGAGAAATTGAAATTTTTTCATAACTTAATAAATATTAATTCGCGACAAAGATAGAAAAAAATAGAGTGAATTAAGAATCTTCTTAGAATCTTCAGGGCAAACGCACGAAAAAAACTGCTTATCGCGCTCGTGCCGCGCGGGCACCAAGCTAAGCTTGGATCCAAAAACTTTGTTTTTGACTCTTGTATTGCACTGATGTGGTGGGGGCTTTGCCCCAAGCGAGACATCTATTATGATGAGCTTTTGAAAATGAATTTTCAACGCTCCTCATAATAGATGTCTTGCTTGTCAACCTTCGGTTGCCACCACCACATCAGCGAAGTGAACCTCGCTTTGGGTTTAAATGCCATAGGCATTTAAAAATTATAAAGATCAAGGAGTTGTGCAAATTTATTTGCGACAACTCCTTGATCTTTATAATCTTAGAGGTGTAATCTCTAAGCCCAAAGCGCAATAATACGCACCCGTGGGGGCAGTAAGAAGCGCACAGAAAGCAAGCAATGGTACGCACCCGCGGGGGTGCTATCCCCGCCCGCCGGAGGCATAAGAAATAATATTTTTCGTGCGTTTATCCTGATAGTAAATACAATTTAAGATATTGTTTTTAAATAATTTTTATATCTTTGCAACTCAAACTATTCTTTAAACAGAGTTATAATTATGGAAAAAATTAGACATTTATTAGCTTTAATTATTACATCGTTGCTACTATTTGCAAGTTGTAATAAGAATGATGAGAAGCTTGATAACAAAGAGGATGAACTTGTTGGAGAGTTCTCTTTCGAGATTACAAGCACAGATTATCGCAATCCAGTGGCGGTTGTAACACCTTCCGAGTCGTTTGGCGATGGAACATATTTGGTTGGAGTCGTTCCACAGAGCGACTATGCTGATCGCTATGGTGAGGATCTAACCAAGGTTGCTCGATATGTAATTGATTGTGCTGAGGAGGCTCGCGTTGCTTCGGGTAATGTCTACTTCGATATTGTGGACGATCGCTATGTATTTGGAGGTGTCTCGGAGGTGCTTCTTACCTATTGGTGTCCCATTGAATCGGAAAAGGAGTATGTCGTTGTTGCCTTTGGAGCAGATGTAGATGGCACAGTAACCTCTAAGATCTCTTCAACGTTGATGACTACCACTTACGATTCGGATCAATTGATACTTAGTGTTATAAATACATCAATCGATAATATCCAACTATCGGTAACAGCAAAACCAACTCTTGGTATGTATTACTTGGCTCCAATTCCAACGGCAGAGCTTGAATACTCCTATTATGGCGATCCATCGCTTGCTATCTCGGCAGCTATAGCGGAGCATGTGGCAATTCTTGCAGAGCACAATACTCCCGAGATTATTGTTGATAACGCTTTTGTATACAAGGGAGACTACTTTATTAATTTGAGTGATTGGTGGTACCTAAGTGAGGAGACCGAGTATACGATTATGGCATGTGGAATCAAGGATAATGGTGATATGATTACCGACGTCTACACCACCACGGCTACCACACTTCCATCTGTGCCAAAGATTGATGGAACTTTTGAACTAACGCACGTTGAATCTACCCCTACTTCAATTACTGTTGATGTGGTTCGTCCAGAATCAATGGCTGGTAACAACTATGTAGTTGCAGCTTTCAATGCAACAAGCTATGATGAAGCTCTTTATAGTTGGGCAGATGCACTCGCAGATTACATCACCGAGGATCTTGTGACTGGTTTATTCGACTTTTCAAAAGTTGATAATGAGATTCTATTCTCAGATGATAGTGCGACGATTACACTTGATAAGATTGCTACTCCATATGCTACAGGAGGTATTGATTTTATTGAGGGTTGTGAGTATGTAATTGCAGCATTTGGTGTTGATGATCAGGGGCGTTACAACACAGAGGTTTCAATTCTCTATGCCTATACAACATATAGCCCTGAGCCCGAAGTGACAGGATCGCTCTCTCTTACGGTTGATGCCGTTGCGGTCGACAATATCTATGTTAGTGTGGAAGAAATTGGAGCGGTTAACAACTATGCCGTTGCAGCTTGCCCAATGGCTAACTATCGTGATGATTATGGTGAAGATATCAATAAACTTGTGGAGGCGGTCTGTGATGTGCAAATAGCTGATGAGTTGGCACTTCCAGACGAAGCACGTGTGTTCTCGGAGAGTGCTAAGATCGCGCTTGCTGCAGGGTGGCCCATCAGTGCAAGAACAGAATATATCATTGTCGCATTTGGTATCGCTCGTGATACTAAGGAGCCAACTACAGAGCCGGTATATGCATTTACAACGACGCCAACACCAGAACTCTCGGATAATGTGATTACAATTGATTGCGGTGAGATTGAGACGAATAGCGTAGTGTTGACCACGACTGCGACAAATGAGGAGGATCCATACTATATTACAGTCGTTACAGCCGACAAGGTTGAGGGTAAGAGTGACGAGGAGATCTACAATGCGATTATTGATCCTTATGGAGAGTCGTTCGCCGCTACTGTCTACTTTGAGTATGGCAATCTCGAAGATTATCTGCTTATAGATCTTTATGCCGACACAAAATACTACGCTGTAGCATTTGTATATGAGTATGGTACATACACATCCGAGATTTTCTTGTCGGAGCCATTTACTACCAAAGCCATAGAGGGCGAGGTAGATACTCCAACAGCAGATGAGATCATTTTGTCGACAGTAGATTTTGGTGAGATTACCGCAGAGGTTAACTACTATGATCCAGGCAACGGAGATCCAAAAATATTTATGGGTACATGTAATGTTGTTGTCGCTCCAGCAGATGATAACGTTAAATATTTTGTAATCTTTATGGAGAGCAAAGATGTGGTTGAGTCGGATCAAGAGTTTATCGCTCAATATTATGAGACAGTAAAACGTAACAGTAATTTTACTGGAGATAGATTTATCGAGGAGCTTCAAAAAGAGGTTATTGCTGAGATGCAAGATACAAGCGGTTTGAGCGATGAGGAGTATGAGGCATATCTTAACCGTAATACATGGTTGCGCAAGGGCGAATATGTTTCCAATCAAGCGTTGAGTCCAAACGTGGAGTATACAATTTGTGCTTACGGTATTGATACCGAGACTTTGCAGCCAACAACCGCTGTAGAGCGATTTAACTACACTTACTCTATCGAGTAAGTTAAATGATTTCAGAAGCGGAACATAACTTTTGTTCTGCAATGGTTTTAAAGGGCAAAAAGAGCTGTCATGTGGCACTCTTTTTGCCCTTTTTTTGTCCATAAGAAAAAAGCGTGACTAATATCGCTGTTTAAAAAACTTTTTAAGAATTAATTACCTCTTTGTATATTTCTTAAATTCGCAATTTTATTGTATCTTTGCTGTGTTACACACGAAATAACTTTTATTAATGTCTGCGCAAAACGATAAAAATATAATAGAAAATATTGGTAATGAGGAGTATAAATATGGCTTCGTTACCGATATAGAAACTGAGATAATCGAACAAGGTCTTTCGGAAGATGTTGTGCGATTGATCTCTGCAAAGAAAGAGGAGCCCGAGTGGATGACCGAAAGGCGTCTGGAGGCTCTTAGTTACTTCCTTACTCTGGAGCACCCGCGGTGGGCTCACCTCAATATTCCAGAGATTGACCTACAGGCAATTAGCTACTATGCTGCTCCAAAGTCGGTTACCAAACTCGACTCGATGGATGATGTAGATCCAGAACTAAAACGCACATTCGACAAATTGGGTATTCCACTCGAAGAGCAGATGGCACTTGCAGGAGTGGCGGTCGACGCTGTTATGGATTCTGTTTCGGTTAAGACAACATTTCGAGATACACTTGCCGAAAAGGGTATAATATTCTGCTCTATTTCGGAAGCGATTAAGGAGTATCCTGAACTTATTCAAAAATATTTGGGCAGCGTGGTGCCTTATCGCGACAACTACTACGCAGCTTTGAATGCTGCTGTATTCTCCGACGGCTCGTTCTGCTACATCCCTAAGGGCGTCCGTTGCCCAATGGAACTTTCGACCTATTTCCGCATCAATGCGATGGGAACGGGTCAATTTGAACGTACCTTGATTGTTGCCGATGAGGGTTCGTATGTTAGCTACTTGGAGGGGTGTACAGCTCCGCAGCGTGACGAAAACCAGCTTCATGCAGCGGTAGTAGAGATCGTAGTACACAACGATGCCGACGTAAAATATTCGACAGTTCAGAACTGGTACCCAGGCGATAAAGAGGGGCGTGGTGGAATTTATAACTTTGTGACTAAGAGAGGTGTATGTCACCAGGGTGCAAAGTTATCGTGGACACAAATCGAGACCGGTTCGGCTATCACTTGGAAATATCCAAGTTGCGTGTTGTTGGGTGATAACTCGGTAGGAGAGTTCTACTCGGTAGCTATGACTAATAACCACCAAGAGGCAGATACAGGTACTAAAATGATTCACATAGGTCGCAATACTCGAAGTAGAATCGTGTCGAAAGGTATCTCGGCAGGCTTTAGTCAAAACTCATATAGAGGCTTGGTGAAGGTTGCCAAAGGAGCTGAGAATGCACGCAACTACTCACAGTGTGACTCGCTGTTGATTGGCGACAAGTGCGGAGCTCATACCTTCCCGGTCATCGACAACTATAATCGTTCGGCAGTAGTGGAGCACGAGGCGACGACTTCGAAGATTTCGGAGGATCAACTTTTCTACTGTAATCAGCGCGGTATAGCTACCGAAGAGGCTGTAGGTCTGATCGTTAATGGATACGCTAAAGAAGTATTGTCGAAGTTGCCGATGGAGTTTGCCGTTGAGGCACAAAAGTTATTATCTCTCAGTTTGGAGGGTAGTGTAGGTTAGGAAATAAGTGAAATTAAGATATGTTAAAAATTACAAATTTGCACGCCAATGTAGGCGACAAAGAGATATTAAAGGGAATTAATCTTGAGGTGAAAGCAGGTGAGGTTCACGCTATTATGGGACCCAATGGCTCTGGAAAGAGCACTTTGGCTTCGGTTCTTGCAGGCAATGAAAAGTTTACTGTAACGCAAGGCGAAGTGACATTTGAAGGGGGGAATCTCTTCGATTTGTCGATTGAAGATCGTGCTCGTGCAGGAGTTTTTCTTGGTTTTCAATACCCAGTTGAGATCCCTGGAGTTTCTATGGCAAACTTTATGAAGATTGCCGTAAATGAGAAGCTAAAATATGAGGGTAAGGAGCCACTTACAGCTGGTCAATTCCTTAAGCTCATGCGCGAGAAGAGTGCTATCGTTGAGCTCGACTCGAAGCTTACGTCTCGTTCGGTGAACGAAGGCTTCTCGGGTGGAGAGAAGAAGAAGAATGAGATCTTCCAGATGGCTATGCTTGCGCCAAAACTCTCTATTTTGGACGAAACAGATAGTGGTTTGGATATCGATGCATTGCGTATTGTTGCGACTGGTGTCACCAACCTCAAAAGCGAGGAGAACGCTACTGTTGTGATTACTCACTACCAACGTTTGCTCGACTATATCGTTCCAGATTTTGTTCACGTGCTCTACAAAGGACGCATTATCTATTCGGGCGATAAGAGCTTGGCTCTCAAGTTGGAGGAAGAGGGTTACGACTGGTTGATTAACGACATTAAAGAGTAGGAGCCACTATGCAACAGATTTTGCAAGTTATAAATAATATGGGTTTCACCAAGCTTGATGCAGGCGAGAATGTTGTGGTTGCTCAAAGTCAAGTGCAGCTCTATGCAATCAACCCCTCGGAGTGTAGGCTTCGTGTGGGTGCTGGTTCTGTAGCCGATGTTGTTCTACTTCATGGTGATGATGCCAATTTGTCAACCTTGATTTCTCTGGAGGTGGGCGCTACGCTTCACTTGACCGAAATTTTTATGGGTTCTGGATCAATTGATGTGGTTGTAAACCATGCCGAGGGTGCTATTTCCAAAGTGGTGGCTGCATCGTTGACTCGCACCTCAGCTCTCTACAACATGCAACTTTGTGCTCAAGGGGCATTTAGTGAGCTCTACACCTTGCAGATGGGTGCAGAGAGAGACAATAACTCTATAAGAATCAATATGCGTCACTTGGCTCCAGATTGTTCGAGCCGCTCACTCTCGAAGTGTGTGGGATCTGGTGAGTCGAACCTTCGTTTCGATGGTTTGGTATATGTTGCGCAAGATGCACAACGTACAGCAGCTGAGCAAAATTGTAGATCTATTGAGTTGAGCGACACATCGCATATAGTTGCGCAGCCTCAATTGGAGATCTATGCAGATGATGTGAAGTGTACTCATGGTGCAACCATGGGGCAGGTTGATACCGACGCAATACTATATATGCGACAGCGTGGACTTAGTGAGATGCAGGCTCGACGTCTTCAGATCGAAGGGTTCATAACGGATATTGTCGAGAAGTGTAATCTTGGAGAACTTGGTGATGCGTTGCGTGAAACATTAGTTCAAAAATTAGAGACAATGTAGGCCTATGTTTAACGTAGAAGAGATACGCAAAGATTTTCCTATACTTTCGACAAAGATTTATGGTAAGCCATTGATCTACCTCGATAGTGGAGCTACCGCTCAAAAGCCTCAATGTGTGATAGATAGAGTGAATTATCTTCACTCGTCGCTCAATGCTAATATTCATCGTGGAGTTCACTATATCTCCGAGGAGGCAACAGCGCTTTATGAGGCATCTCGTGAGCGCATTCGTTGTTTTATCGCTGCTGAGCAGCGTGAGGAGATAATCTTTACTGCTGGCGCAACAGCTTCGATCAACTTAGTGGCTTACTCTTGGGGTAACAAGTTCTTGGAGGCGGGCGATAATATCGTAGTTTCAGAGATGGAACACCACTCCAACCTGGTACCTTGGCAGTCTGTAGCAGAGAGTAGAGGAGCTCAGGTGCGTATGTTGCCAATTGACAATGAGGGTCGACTACGCTACGAATTACTTTCGGAGTTGATAGACTCTCATACAAAGATGGTTGCGGTGACTCAAGCATCTAACACTTTGGGTACTCGCCCAGATCTTAAACCACTTATCGCTGCTGCTCATGCAGTTGGTGCTAAGGTATTGGTTGATGGTTGTCAAGGCGTGGTGCACGGTGGGGTAGATGTTAAGGCGCTTGATTGCGACTTTTACGCCTTCTCTGGTCATAAACTCTATGGTCCAACAGGAATTGGTGTTCTCTATGGAAAACGCGAAGTGTTGGACTCTATGCCGCCATTCTTATATGGTGGAGATATGGTCGATAGAGTCTCTTTTGCAAAGACTACTTACGCTCCGCTTCCTCTCAAATTTGAGGCAGGAACATCGAATTTTATTGGTGCTATAGCTCTTGCCGATGCTATAGAGTATATCGAGCAGTTTGATGTGGAGGATGTAGAGGCTCATGAGAGCAATCTACTCAGGTTGGCAACCGAAGGTTTGAGTAGGATCGAGGGTCTTAGAATATATGGAACAGATTCGTCGAAGAGTGCAATCATCTCGTTCAATGTTGAGGGTATCCACCACCTCGACTTAGGTATGATTCTCGACAAGTTAGGTATTGCTATTCGCACAGGAATGCATTGTGCAGAGCCTACAATGCAACACTTTGGTGTTACGGGAATGTGTAGAGCCTCTTTCGGAATGTATAACAACGAGGCAGACGTAAAAGCTTTGATTGGTGGAGTAGAGCGAGCTGTTGCGATGTTGCGATAGTTCTAACAGTTTTTTATTAAAATTAGTGGGTGGTAATACTCCCGACAAGATATATTATGTTTATAGTACTCGAAGGATTAGATGGAGCAGGAAAATCGACACAATTTAAACTTCTCCGCGATATGTTCTCATCACAGGGTGTAGAGTGTGAATATCTTCACTTTCCACGCTTTGATGCACCTCTTTATGGAGATCTAATAGCGCGCTTTTTGCGAGGCGATTTGGGATCTCTGGAGTCTGTTGATCCATATCTCGTAGCTCTGCTATATGCTGGAGATAGAGCAGATGCCGCACCACAAATTAGAGGTTGGTTAGAGGAGTCCAAGATTGTGATTGTCGATAGATATGTCTACTCAAATATTGGTTATCAATGCGCTAAGATTAATGATGAGGCAAAGCGTAAGGAGCTGAAAGAGTGGATACTAAATACAGAATACAATCATTTTGCAATCCCCAAGCCCGATATATCTCTCTTCTTGGATGTGCCATTCGAGTTTACCGCAGCGCGTTTGAGTGAGGAGCGTGAGGGTGAGGATCGTAGCTACTTGAATGGAAGTGCCGATATTCATGAGTCGTCGCTTTCGCTTCAAGAGTCTGTTCGTAGAGTCTACATAGAATCTGCCGAATGTGATAATAATCTACATATCGTAGATTGCTCTACCTGTGACGGCGCAATGGCATCGCCTCAACAGATCTTCGAACGAATTTGTAAAGAACTTAAACCTCTACTCTAACCAAACTTTATGAAGAAACCTAATAGATATAGCCCAGTTTTAAAACGTATATCACATATTTTTTGTGTGATAATAGGTCTAACATTTATCATATCAGGATTTACTAAGGCTGTGGATCCTTGGGGGACAGCCATCAAATTTGAGGAGTATTTCAATGTATATGGCTTTGATTTTTTACAGCCTCTCTCTCGTGTGCTTGCGGTGTGGTTGTGTGGCGCCGAGCTAATGATGGGTTGTATGATTCTGTTTAGGGTTCGTTTGAGGCTTATATCAATCTTTGCACTTGTTTCGATGACTATTTTCACGATTGTTACCATCTTGAGTGCAACGCTTATTCCGGTTGATGACTGTGGTTGTTTTGGAGATGCTCTTTACCTCACACCTTGGCAAACTGTAATAAAAAATTTGATTCTTTTGCCAATGATAATAACTATCTGGTGGCGTTATCGCCCCGATAAAATTTTAGTATATAAACCCCGTGAGGTGATCCTTGCAACAATATTCTGTATTGTTGCAATGGGCTTCTCTGCCTACAACTACTTCTATCTTCCCGTAATTGATTTTCTTCCCTATAAAGTGGGCGTTGATCTCCTCTCTGAAGTTGAGTCGACGACCTCCGATTTAGACTATTCTGTGGTGTTGGTCTACCGCAATATAACAAGTGGAGAGTTACGCGAATTTGGAGTTGAGGATACTCAGTGGCATGATGACACTGTTTGGGAGTGGGTTGAGACTCGTACAGATGTGGTGGAGCGTACAAATCGTAGCTATGCGAGTGACTTTGCGTTGAGCCGTTACAGTGGTGAGGTCTCCACAGTTGAGCTCCTCTCCACTCCAGGAGGGTTAAATATCTTGGGCGTTGCAGACTTCGATAAATTGCGACCAAAGTGTCAGAGGCGCCTCGAAAAATATATCGATGCGGCGAGAAGAGCCGGTGAGCAGACAATAGTTGTTACCCCACAGAGAATTACCTCCCCCTATGTTCACATCGGTCAACAAGAGGTTGAGGTCTACAATATAGATGCTACAACGCTCAATAGCATGTTGCGCACTTCAAGTGGAGTTGTGGAGCTTCGCGATGGAGTGATAACTTCGAAACGAAGTTGTATAGATCTTTAGAATCTGTTTAAATTCCTAATTTTGGTACGAAAGTTGATTTTTGAAGCCCAAAAATCAACTTTCGTATGAAGCAACTCTTACACTTATTATCTTTTTTTTTACTCTCCTCGTGTGGTAATGCTGCTACAACGAGCGTTGAGGTGCGTCCAGTAAAGAGCACAATCGCTCAAGCTACAGACTATATTCAGAAAGATTTTGTTGGTATGGCAACCCCTGCCAATGCGGTGAATCTTGCATTTAAGGTGTCGGGGCAGATCTTAGATACACCAGTTTCAACGGGTCAAAGTGTTAAAAAAGGAGAGTTATTAGCCGATTTAGATCCCCGAGATTTTGAACTCGCTGTTGCTGCCGACAAATCTACTTATGAGCAAGCTCTCTCTCGCCTTAATCGCGCAAAACGCCTTATGGAGCGAGAGGCAGTTTCGCGACAAGAGTATGAAAATGCCTTGTCATCGTATGCTCAGGCTAAGTCGACATATGAAAATTCAAAAGAGGTTTTGGCGCAAACATCGCTTAGGGCGCCCTTTGCAGCAGTGGTGGAGAGGGTTTTTGTCGATCCCTTTGAGCGTGTGCAGAGTGGTCAGACCATATTGCGTATTGTTGAACCTCTTACCAACGAAGTAGAGTTCACCATCCCAGAGAGCTCGCTCGCCTCGCTCGCATTGCCCACAACACGGTTCAAGGTGCGGTTTGATAATTATCGTGATGTTGTGTTTTCTGCTCTATTGTCGGATTATGCCGTAACGACCTCCGACTCGGCAGGTTTCCCCGTAAATTTGATTGTAGAGAATCCAGATCCAACGCTATATCCAATTGCGCCAGGTTTTTCATGTACTATAACCATAGAAAGCAAAGATCTATTTCAGGGCGCAATCACCCTTCCATTATCGGCAATCTATGCTCCAGCAGAGGGTGGAACCTATGTTTGGGTGATTGGTGCCAATGATATAGTTTCGCGCCGAAGAGTAACCTTGGGTGAGTTATATTCTACCGATAGAGTGATTGTCACCAGTGGAGTCGAGAGTGGCGAAAGGGTGGTTGTGGCTGGAGTCTATCAACTTCAAGAGGGTGCACAAGTGAAATTAATCAATTGAGCTTATGTCACTACCATTACTTGCAATAAAAAATAGAAACTTAACATGGTTTCTACTTGCGCTATTCTTGGCGGGTGGCGTGTTGGGCTTTGTCAATCTTGGCAAAAAGGAGGATTCAACCTTTATTATAAAGAGTGCTGCTGTAACTTGTAGTTACCCAGGTGCTACACCTTTCGAAGTAGAGCAATTTTTGACAGAGCCGTTGGAGCGTGAGATCCAGTCAATGAGAGCTATCTACAAAATAACCTCAGAATCATTTTATGGAATGTCTCAAATTTTGGTCGAGTTGGATCCAGCCACATCACCAAAGGAGATCCCTCAACTTTGGGATGAGCTGCGTCGTAAGTGTAGCGATGTGGAGGTGAGGCTACCATCGGGGGCATCTAAAGTTATAGTAAGCGATGATTTTGGCGATGTGTATGGCATCTATTATGCACTTTCGGCAGATGATGGAATTACCTTTACCGAGCTGCGTGATTGGGCACAAAGGATTAAGACTGAGATTGTAACAGTTGATGGAGTGCAGAAAGTCTCTCTATATGCCGAGCAGACGCCAGTCATAAATCTCTATGTGTCGCTCTCTGCACTTGCGAACTTTTCAATCCTACCCTCCGAGATAATCTCAACTATAAGTCGCCAAAATTCAATAGTCAATAGTGGCGAAAAATTGGCAGGGGAGTTGGAGATTACCATTCTTGAGAGTGGTAGTTATCAGACTCTTGAAGATATCGAAGGACAAATAATAACTTCGCGAAGTGGTAAAAGCTATCGGTTGGGTGATCTGGCACAGGTGGAGCGAAGCTATGTCTCGCCACCAAGATCCTTAATGCGTGTCAATGGCAAACGAGCTATAGGTATTGGTGTCTCGACCGAGGGAGATAAAGATGTTGTAAAGACGGGTAGGATGGTCGAGCAGATAGTAAATAGCTTGGTTGCAGAGATGCCAATAGGTATAAATTTTGAGGTTCTTTATCCAGAGAATGAAATTGCTGCCGAGGCGACAACGACCTTTCTTTTGAACTTGGTTAGCTCTGTTGCTATTGTAGTGTTGATTATCATGTTGGTTATGGGGTTGCGAGCAGGAGTCTTGATTGGCTCTTCATTACTCTTTTCAATAGGTGGCACTCTGCTTATTATGCAGTTTGTTGGTGAGGGGCTCAATCGCACATCATTGGCGGGCTTTATTATCGCTATGGGTATGTTGGTCGATAATGCAATTGTGGTGACAGATAATGCTCAAAATTCTATTTTGCGAGGTGTAAATCGTCGTGATGCCGTTGTGCTGGGTGCGTCAGCTCCCAAATGGAATCTATTTGGGGCTACACTAATTGCAATTTTTTCATTCTTGCCGCTCTATCTCGCACCATCTTCGGTTGCCGAGATTGTAAAACCTCTCTTTGTGGTATTATCCATATCTCTTTTGTTGAGTTGGATTTTGGCTCTAACGCAGACTCCTTTATTTGGTGACTTTTTACTTAAGAAGAGTGCGGAGGTGCGTGACCCCTATAGTTCACCTTTTTATCGACTATTCGATAAGATGCTAATTGGGCTTTTGCGATTTCGCTACTTGGTGGTTAGCTGTGCTGTAATCCTATTGCTCTTCTCGCTCTTTGTTATGGGGCTTCTGCCTCAAAACTTTTTTCCTTCGCTCGATAAACCCTACTTTAGAGCAGATGTTATTTTGCCGCAGGGTTTCAATATTTACACCACCGAGGCAGAGATGGTTGCGATGGAGAGCTGGTTGCTCGACCAAGAGGAGGTTAAAAATGTATCAATCACAGTTGGAGGAACCCCACCTCGTTACTACTTGGCAAGTAGCTCGGAGTCCCTAATGCCAAACTTTGCGAATGTGCTTGTGGAGCTCTATGATAAAGATAATACTGCTCTTGTGGAGGAGCGATTTAATAGTTATGTGCGTAGCTCTTATCCCGATGTTTGGTTGCGATCATCTCTGTTTAAACTCTCTCCAGTACCTGATGCTGCTATTGAATTTGGTTTTGTTGGGCAAAATATTGATACCTTAATGCAACTAAGTGCAGCAGTAGAGTCGATCATGTGGGAAAATTCTGATGCAACTAACGTCCGCAACAGTTGGGGGAATCGCATTCCAACATGGCTACCAGAGTATTCGCAACTAAAGGGTCAAAGTGTTGGAATATCTCGCAGTGACTTAGCAAGTGGATTGACCGTTGCAACGGATGGCTATAGAGTGGGTGAATATCGTGAGGGAGATCAAATTATGGGGATTTTGCTCAAAGATGCTAATATCAACAATTACAACCTTACAAATCTACAAACCTTGCCACTCTTCTCAGCCTCGGGTGGAGTCTACTCGGTTGAGCAAGTTGCATCAAACTTTGATTTTGATTTTAGGTTGGGTGTAATAAAACGCTATAATCGGCAAAGAGTGGTAAAGGCTCAATGCGATGCGGCACGTGGTGCAAATACAGCAGCTCTACTCTCTCAGCTTTATGACGATGTAACATCCTCTATTGTAGTGCCTCAAGGATATTCGTTTAAACTTTTTGGCGAGATTGAGAGCCAAACGGAGTCTAATGAGGCTTTGGCGAAGTTTTTTCCACTTGCAATGATTTTGATTTTTGTTACTCTTTTGTTGCTCTTTGGAAACTATCGAGATCCTATAATGACATTAACAATGATTCCTATGATCTTTATTGGGGTGGTTTTAGGGTTAGTGGTCACTGGTAAGGTCTTTAACTTCTTTGCACTCTTGGGACTTTTGGGATTGATTGGTATGAATGTTAAAAATGGGGTGGTCTTAATCTCTCAAATTAGTGAACTTAGGGCTGAGGGCAGAGGTGCGTATGAGGCGATTATAGAGGCAACTCGAAGTAGGGTAGTGCCTGTAGTGATGGCATCGGGGACAACTATATTGGGTATGTTGCCACTTCTCTTTGATTCGCTTTTTGGGGCTATGGCTGCTACAATCATGGGTGGGTTGCTTGCCGCTACTCTACTCACCATATGTGTGTTGCCAGCGGTATATGCAATTTTTCATAATGTTAAACCAGAAAAGAGTAGTTTATGAGGTTATTAATTATTATTGCTGCCTTGATTCCATCTTTTGCATCAGCGCAGATTGGTGTTGATGAGTATCGTAATAGTGTTGTAGATTATAGCTATTCGCTTCAGAGGGCATCTGCTTCGGTGGAGTATTACGATGCACTCCTTCGCTTTGAGCAAACATCTCGTCTACCAGCTCTTACACTATCGGGTGATTTCGTAGAGCAATTTCGTAGTATGAGTGGGTCCCAAGAGCAATGGAGCTTCTCCTTGCAACCTCAGATTACTCAAACTCTCTATAAGGGAGGAGCTCTGAGAGCTGCTGTTCGCAAAGCTGAGTTCGCCGCAGATGCTGCCGAGGCAGATATGCTTAACTCGTTGTTGGAGATTTGTTATATGGCAGATTATGCTTTCTACGATCTTGCGGCAATGCGAAGCTACCGTGAAGCTGTGGATCAATATGTTGCTATTGTTGCCGCCTTGAAGGAGGTGGTTGAGTTGCGATACAATGAGGGTTATATCTCAAAGGGTGATCTTTTGATGATTGAAACTCGTTTGAGCGAGGCTCTTTACGATCAGATTGCTCTTGATGAGGATTATACAATAGCACTTCAAAAGTTCAATATTTTGCGTGGTTATAGTGCCGATGTGTTAGTTGTGCAGAGTGAGGTTGATGTGGAGTCCGTTGCGCCCCCTGTGAGATCATCGCTCGAAGAGTTGTTGGCTCGACGTCCCGACTACTTAGCCTCGCAACTTGCCGAGGATCAAGCCCAGAGTGCTGTTGTGATAGCTCGTGCGGCATATAATCCAACAATTAGTGTGGGTGTAGCAGGTCAGTGGCGTAGTGATACCCCAAATCTGAATGGGTCGACAATTATGGATGGTTCTCTCTTTGTGCGTCTATCGGCTCCTATATTCCACTTCGCGGAGCGTCGATATGCGGTCAGTGCTGCTCAACAACTTCGAACGAGTAGCGCATTAACAACTCTCGCTCTAATAGATGATATTCGTCTTGAAGAGAGCAATATGTGGGCTAAGATAGTGGATAGTAAGGCGCAACTTGATGCTGCTCGTAGAGCTTTGGCAATTGGCGGTGAGAATCTTGAGATAAGCACATACTCCTATAGTGAGGGTTTGACCACGATACTCGATGTGATGCAGGCGCAAATTAGTTGGTTGCAACTCTACGCTAATTCAATTTTATCGGAGTTTAATTACCTGGTCTCACTCTCTGCCTATCGACGTATTACGGCTGTGGTCACAAATTGAGATTTCTCAATTTGTATATGCGAGCTATGGTTAAGTTTTCTAACCAAAACATCGCAAAAACAGGCATCCGCGGGGGTGCTATCTCCGCGGATGCAGTAAGAGATAATATTTTCATGCGTTTGTCTTGTAAATAATGTTACAATCTTTTATAGTGGCACACCAACAGTTCACCATTGTTATCACGCAGGTGCATTCCACTGCCCTGACAATGTTGCCACATTGAGCAACTCGCGCACTCGCCTGTTTTTGCCCAATCACGGTTGCGAAATTTCTCGAAGCGAGAGGTCCAGACGTCCCAAAAATTGTCATGATATATGTTGCCTTGCGCATACTCAGAACGGATAGATGTGCAGCCCGATATTGCACCATCAATGCGGATCGATGCGGTGGAGACTCCAGCCGAACAGTTATAAAATGAACGCCTTACATCGCCCTCGTATGAGCCCAAGAAGCCCTCACATGCATAACTAACATCTACCGTGCCCTCTTTACGAACTCTTTTGATAAACTCTAATAGAGTGCGAAAATCAACATCCGAGAGCTGCATAGTCATATCATTTGCAGCACGCCCAACAGGAAAAATAGTGAATAACCGCCAACGAAGAATCCCCTCCGAGATTAAAAACTCCTTAAACGCCTCCAACTTAGGTATGAGTGCTGGGGTAACACATGTCACAATATCGTAAGCTACTGTTGGCTCATGAGAAATTAGGCGTGCGGCATGCAGAGCATTCTTGAAACTTTGTTTGTTGCCACGTACATAGTTATGCTCCTCTTCGAAGCCATCGAAACTAACTGTAATTGAGCGC
Source organism: Rikenellaceae bacterium (assembly GCA_044433965.1). Classification (GTDB taxonomy): domain Bacteria; phylum Bacteroidota; class Bacteroidia; order Bacteroidales; family Rikenellaceae; genus Alistipes. The sequence continues at coordinate 21,966 of JAWXTF010000026.1, forward strand.
AGTCCACACCTTAGAAGAGATTTGAACCGCTGCTCGGTGAGCGCCATTCCATTAGTAACAATGCCCCAAGGATAACCTCTCTGATAGAGCGACGCACCAATCTTTTCGAGATCATCACGCAGAAGCACCTCGCCTCCCGATAAAATTATCATAACATTGTGTGGATCCACATTGGGGGTAACTTGAGTGTCGAGAACTCTAAAAAAATCCTCAGCTCTCATATCCTTTTGCTCAGCCTCATGCTTGCAATCGCTGCCGCAGTGGCGACACTTTAGGTTACAACGCAGTGTACACTCCCAAAAGAGCGTGCGTAATTTGTGCTCAGCAACTCTATCTCGCTGCAACGATGAGAATAATTTGAGAGCTATCCTCTTACGTAGGTTAGGGCGTCTACTCATCACTTCTCCTCCTTCTTTGATTCGAGACTGATTGTACCCATCTCAAAGAGATCTTTGCCATCCTCTTGGATAGCGTCATCCCACGTCACTTCAACTAACTTCTCCACAAACTCGCCGCCATTTGCAGCACCATCTGTATCGCTAAAAACAACTGAGTGAGAACCCTCGGCGTAACTTGATATATCGCTCTTGAAGGCTCCATCTTCATCAGTTATAACAACATCCTTCGATGAGTTAATAGTCACCTCAATACCCTTAATTGGGTTGCCCTCTGCATCGGTAACCTCGCCTACAAAGCGATAATCGACATAGGGAACTCCATACATAACAGGCTCATTGATTATAGAGTCCCACTCGGAGCAACTCCCAAAGCCCAAGAGGGTCAATGTTGATAGAAATAATCTGTTTTTCATAACTCTTGATTTTAATCTGTTTTGTGTAAGAATCTGTTTAAATTTCTCTCATCTATTTTGCTTGCGGATATGCCACTTGGGCTTTTCTCTCTTAGCAATTATAGCGAGAAAAACTTAATCGGATTCTTAGTATAAATGATAAAGAGTTGAAAATACTGCACTGTGAGAGATTAAGTAGTGTAAAATAATTATTTTATTGATATAACCTACTTTACAGAGAGTATGTTAACGTATTTTAAGTCGATTAAGTTCATTAGCATAGGCACGAGCATTGATATTATGCTCCGCTAATGTCTTTGCAAAGTTGTGAAAACCATCAAATGTTGGACGGGCGCAAAAGTAGAGATACGAATGCTTCTCAGGTGAAAGTACAGCATCAATAGCTGCAATACTTGGCATCGCAATGGGTGCGGGTGGCAACCCTCGATACTTATATGTATTGTATGGAGAGTCATATTCGAGGTGTTTATTGAGAACTCGTTTGATGGTAAAATCTTGCAGCGCATACTTCACGGTGGGATCAGCCTGCAATGGCATCCCAATACGTAAACGGTTGAGGTAGACTCCTGCTACACGTGCCATCTCTGAGGTCTGTTTTGTCTCCTCATATACAATCGATGCAAGAGTCATCACCTCTAACTGACTCATACCAAGCTTCTTTGCTTTGGATACTCGCTCTTTATTCCAGAAGTTATTATACTCTGAGTAGATCCTATCGGTAAACTTTTGAGCTGTTGTATTCCAATACAATTGGTAGGTATTGGGTATAAACATAGAGAGCATACTTTCAGTGGTTAGATTGTAGGCTTTTGCAACTTGCTCACTTTGTAGATGCTCAAGTAGTTCTAATGAATCTATCGATAGTTGAGCGCCTATCCTGCCTGCCAATTCGGGTAGTGTGCGAATATTATTGAAGGTAACATTGACTGCTTGCTGCTCACCCAATTTGAGCATACGAGCAATTCGGATAACACTCATTCCAGGCTCAAAACTATAATTTCCAGCTTTAATAGTAGAATTTAAATTTATTCGGTCTGCATAAATTTTAAACGCTAAATCATGGTTAATATTAGGATATAACTCCTCCTCAAGGAGACTCTGCAAGCCAGCTTCAATGGCTTTATTATCAACGAAAAGAGTAAACTTATGCTCTACAGCATTACCCAAAAACTGGGCTCGAATATATAGCGCCATGGCAGCTGCCACAACCACCGAAAATATAATTACTTGAAAAAAAACTTTGCGCATAATTTGTGGATTAAAATAATTTTTATACTTTTGTGCTCGGGTAAGTCTTATACGACCAGCTCCTACGAATCCCCCAGGTAAGTGATTAAGCAAGGGTAAGTGGTCGAGCGGTGCGATATAAGTAGCTTACCCTTTTTTGTGCCTATATCTTACCCTCTTGACTCTTATAACTTTATCTTTGCACCGGCAGTAACCTCTATCCCATAACCACGATACATCACCCATGGATAGAGTTTTTGATTGAGCAAATTATTTCCATCGACAAATAGAGACACCTTGTCATTTAGAGTCCAATCAAATGATGCCGTTAGATTTACGCAAGAAGGAAGCCTCTCAATTGTTGTATCTCCGCCCATATATTGAACCGAGTAGTCGCGAGAACTCATATATTGAGCCTTAAGCGCAGCTCCAAATTTGCGATGAGAATATTTTGCTCCTACTGCGCACTCAAACTTAGAGAGCGAATTTAGAGCATCCACATCTTCGGATCTATTATATGAGTATATATGCCCCTCGAAACTTAGATCAAGCCCCGATATTGGACTATAATCTAAAACAGCATTGATAGAAAAACGGTTCATCTTAGCCTGTTCCAACATAAAATAGCTCTCCTCAACCTCTCCCAATTGTTCAACAACATGAAGCTGATAATAGTTATAATTTGGACGAATATCGTAACCCAAATAGCCTTTAACGTTGAATAGTCCCGAACTATCTCCTCGCTCGACTCCGATCATTGAGTTATACTCTACACTACTCTTGGCAACCGTTCCACTCATTATATATGGGTTCTGGCGCGCTAACTGCTCAAAACTATTTTGTGTTAAGGATCCCCCTATTTCGACGAATGGTGAGAAGAGAGAGATAGAGTTTCCTTTAATCAAAACTCTTGGAATGAGGTAGTGGTGCGGTGTCGCCACTTCATTAATTGAAGTTTGGTCAAAATAATATAGCGCACCTAACTCCACTTGCCACATTGCATAGCTATCATATATTGAGGCATATGCGGAGGCTGTACCATTGGAGTAACTTTTGCCCGCATCGATATATTTGTAGTTTACACCAAAGATAACATTGCCTAAACTACTATTCTGCCCAAAATTAAATCCGAATTTTGTGGTATTTGTAGCCTCTGAATCACGATCAATAAAACGAGAATATGCTCCATCTATACTAAAGTTAAACTTTCTAAGATCAACAAAGCTGTCTCCAAAACGAAGAGCAACATCAATATCTTGATAGTTAACCTTAGATGAGTTGAGTTGCTTAAACGCATATCTACTGTAACTATCATTAGAATAGGATAGTTCACCTTCGAGAGTGCGCGCACCAAAGTAGAGACCTCCTGCAACTGAAGCGCAATTGAGTAGCTCTGTGGCATTGACCATCTCGCCTGAGGCAGACTCCAAGTCTGAGTAGTTAGCCCTATGGCGGAGGGAAGCTGCCAGATAACCGATATCGGCATTTTGACCCGATACGTGGGCTTGCAGCAGTGAGTTGAGTGGGAGACCTGCTCCAATCTTTACTTGGGCTAATGAGGGTTTGTTAAACTCCCAATAGGTTATAGTTGCTGGATTAATCGACTTGCTCTGAAGTTGCGTATTAATCGAAAGGGGGGTAATAGAGTAGTCCACATCTGGATTGATGTAGGCAGTATCGGCAACTTCAGCTTTTAGTATTGGTTTGTCGACTTGTGGAACTGTTGGAATATATGTCTTAGTTACCTCCACCTGCTTCTCAACTTGAGCATGTAAAGGCATTGCAAATAGTAGCATTGCAAATAGTGTATATGGTATTTTTCTCATCTCTTTACTCTAATTTTTCAATCTTGGCGCGAGCCTGTTCAACGATATTATCTCCATCTACGCCATAGCCATCGATTATACTTTGATATGTGGCTCGTGCTTGGAAAGAGTCATTACGCAAAACGTAGATGTCACCAAGTAGTATAAATGCACGAGCCAATTGGTATGCTTGTTCTGTTTCGCTCTTAGCAAATTCAAATATCATCTGCTCGGCAACGTCAATATTTCCACTATTAAACTCAGATTCAATAAGAATATATCTTGCCTCGGCACCCTCAGGTGAGAGTGGATCTGAGGAGAGGTCATTTAAAATTACATATGCAGAATCGAGATCGCCTTGTGCCAAGAGAATCTTCGCTTTAGCATGTTTAACCTTAACAATTAATTGGGGATCCACATCAGCTTGAGCAGCTACATAGTCCGCCATCTTGATGGTAGCTTTATTGTCACCTGACTGGAGTGTAGCATTCACATAACCACCTATTGCATTCGAACGCACACTGGATTTACTGGCAATATTATATAAATTCAAATATGCTGCGGCAGATTGTGAATATTGACCCTCGGCATAGCACAAGGAGGAGAGTTTGTCATAAACCCACTCACCATACTGGTTAGCGCCCTTATTGGATAGTAGAGTAAGCGTCGATATCGCATCACTCTTTTGGTTGCACTTAATGTAACTATCACTCAAGAAGAATAGAGCGTCGATGGTGTAAGAGCCTTGTGGGTAGTTCTTTACATATGATGACAACGACTCGATTGCCGCTTGGCTACGACCCTCCGAAGAGAGGTATATCTTTTGAGCAGATACAAAACTCAAGGAGTCGCGAGTTATACTATTAAGGTCACTACTTTGACCTACCGACGAGGCATAATCAAAATATTCGTTTGCGCGTCCTTCATTAATATAGATCTCTCGAACACCCTGCAATGCATCCTTTGCAACACTCGATTGAGGAGAGGATTTTATCGCTCTATCATAATAACTTAGAGATTTTGCTTTGTCGTTGAGATTTAGATATGCAAGTCCCAAATCGGAGAGCACCTGCGCATATCTGGGCGAGGTTGGGTACTCTTCAATAAAGCGCTCGTAGACCTTAACTCCATTTGCAAAGTCACTTGCTGCAATATATGTTCGACCAAGCTCATACATTGAATCCTCGACATAATCACCCTCGCCGACCGACACTATACTCTGTAGACGTTTGACCTTAGCGGAATACTCTCCTTGAATACCCTCAATAATTGCACTCTGATAGAGCGCATAATAACGAGGTGAGTGTTCCGACCATGTAGCACGCTGATAACTCGATTTTGCTGCATCAAACTCTCTTTTACCGTAGTATATGTCACCCACTCTATTAAGAGCATCTGCGCGATGGAAAGTATCCGACGCTGTAGCGTCAATAAATCGTTGAAAGTAACCTAATGCTTCGCTATTATTATCGAGTTTCAGCTTAGTATAGGCGATATTAAATAGTGCCAGCTGGTAGTTTTCGTCACTCTGAGGTGCAGATATGATATAGGTGTTATACCCATTCAGCGCTGAGTCATAATCTCCATTGATGAAGTCTATCTCACTTAGATAGAAGCGCGCCACGGAGCTATACTTAGGGCTGATATTAATCATCTGAGACTCTTCAAGCTGTGCGGCAGCTGTAGAGTACTCTCCATTGTTATAATTCTGTAAACCTCTCAAAAGAGCGATGCGCTGTAGCGCCAATCTAATGTCGGAATCTGGATTGTCAAGCTCCTTGATTGATTTATATGCAGCATCATAGTTTCGAGAGTTGTAATAAGCTGCTACAAGCAACTCCTTAGCATCTTCATAACGCTCTCCAGACTCTGGGTATTTATTGATATAACGAGTTAGGGTGTTAATAGTCTCGTTAAAACGATCATCGCTCAACTCATATTGCAGCTTTGCATAGTTGAATAGAGCATCTTCGGCTATCTGTGCATTGTAGGATTCATTAACAGCCATAGCAAACGATTGCGAGGCAGAGCTCTTATCCCCCGCACGCAAGTAACAATCCGCTAAGTGGTATGAGGCATTTTGTGTTAATTCATCATCGGCTCCACATGCAGCGCGTAGAGGTTCAAGAGCCTCATCATAACGAGTTTGACGATAGAGCGAGAATCCCAAAATATAGTTCTCTTCTCGACCCATCACACCTCCCGTCGTTTGGTAGCGACTAATGTAATCCACAGCCTTGGAATACTCCTCTAAACGAAATGCAGATTCCGACATTGTTCTATCAAGCTCTATTTGACGTTCAGTAACCGCTTTGCCATAGAGCTGTTCACCTTGGTTTAGCACCTCGGCATATTGTCCCTCGTTAAAGGCAATCTGAAGAAGGTAGAAGGGTGCAACGGATGCATAGGCCTCACTATCGAGGAGTTGCGAGAATCCATCACGTGCGGAGCTGTTATCGCCCTCAATATAATCAATATAAGATTGGTAATAGAGAGCATGGTGGTACAATTCACTCTCTGCCTCAACTAATGCATAGTGTTCGCGCGCCTTAGGATAATCTTGCTCTAAGAATAAAATATATCCCATTCTTATATCCAAATCCTCCTTTTCACTAAGTTTCAAGGTTGAATAATCTATCTTCTCGAATAACACTTTTGCCTCCCTATATCGTTCATTCGAACAATAGAGAAGAGCCTTTGCGAGTCGCACTCGATTATTGTAGTGTGAGGCAGGATAATTTCGTTCAAAATTGGAGATGTAGGTCTCAGCATGGGGATCTTTCAACTCCACAGCACACATAGCTAAATAGAAGTCAACATCCTCACACTCTGAAATATCATCGAATGAAATATTATCCTTAGCTTTGAGTAAACTGAGACGAGCATCAATCCATCGTCCATCATGGTAGAGCTCCACTCCTTCATTTATCGAAGGGGGCACAGCTGCTAAGCTACTACCAAACAAAGAGAGCCCTGCAAGCAGTATTGTTGTTTTAATAGTTCGCATAAATAGTCAATTAATATATCTTACAAAGATAGTAAAAATATCCTATTCTTCAGAACAGTTGAGAATTTTCTTTAGGGCAAACAGGGTAAACGCACGAAAAAAATTGCTTATCGCGCTCCTACCGCGCAGGCACCAAGCTAAGCTTGGATCCAAAAACTTCGTTTTTGACTTTTGTATTGCACTGATGTGGTGGGCAAAGCCGCCCACATCAGTGAGGTGAACCTCGATTTGGGTTTAAATGCCAAAGGAATTTAAGCCCAAAGCGCAATGGTACGCACCCGCGGGGGTGCTATCCCCGCCCGCCGGAGGCATAAGAAATAATATTTTTCGTGCGTTTGCCCTGTTAGGGCAAACAGGCAATTCTTTATTTAAATTTTCTTTTATTACCTTTGTAACTTAAATTTTTATAATTAATGGTTTCAGTAGAAGGAATAACAGTTGAATTTGGTGGTACCTCACTTTTTAAGGATATATCGTTTGCAATAAACGACAAGGATAGAATTGCTCTAATGGGTAAAAATGGAGCTGGTAAATCAACAATGCTAAAGATTATTGCCGGAGAGCGAGTTCCCACAAGGGGCAAAATAACAATTGCTGATGGGGGGAAAGTCGGGTACCTACCGCAACACCTAATGGTGGATGATGGTCGTACTGTTTACGATGAGGCGTGCCAAGCATTTGAGCATCTCTTTAAAGTTGAACGCGAGATTGCTGATTTGAATCACCAATTAGAGATTCGCACAGACTATGATAGTGATGAATATATGGATATTATAGAACGAGTAACGACTCTTTCGGAGAAGTTTTATGATATAGATCTAACGAATTATCAAGAAGATGTGGAACGTGCACTGCTTGGTATGGGGTTCTTGCGCACAGACTTCAATCGTCAAACAACAGAATTTAGTGGAGGGTGGCGCATGCGAATTGAGTTGGTCAAGATTTTATTGCAGAAACCTACGCTTCTGCTGCTTGATGAGCCTACCAATCATCTCGATATAGAATCTATTGAGTGGCTTGAGGAGTTTATAATAAACCATGCTAACTCGGTTATGGTGATCTCGCACGACAAAGCCTTTGTTGATAATATCACAACTCGCACTATAGAGATAACTATGGGGCGAATATATGATTACAAGGTGAATTACACTAAATATCTGGAGCTACGCGCTGAACGACGAGTGCAACAGGTTGCAGCATATGAGAATCAACAAAAGATGATCGCCGAGAATAAAGAGTTCATAGAGCGCTTCAAGGGTACATATTCAAAAACAAATCAAGTACAATCGCGTGTGAGAATGCTTGAAAAGTTAGAACTTATTGAGGTTGATGAAGAGGATCGTAGCGCTCTTAATCTCAAGTTTCCTCCTGCACCACGCTCGGGAGCCTATCCTGTGTTGACGCAAAATTTAGGGAAAAGCTATGGTGACCACAATGTGTTTGATCAAGCAACAATAACAATTGAAAGAGGTGATAAAGTAGCTTTCGTTGGTAAAAATGGAGAGGGTAAATCCACAATGGTTAAGGCTATAATGCAGGAGATAGATTTTGAAGGTGAGCTACAACTTGGACACAATGTTAAAATAGGGTATTTTGCTCAAAACCAGGCTTCAATGCTCGATGGAGAGTCGACAGTGTTTAAAACCGTTGACGATATTGCGGTAGGAGATATTCGAACCAAGCTACGCGATATTCTGGGTGCCTTTATGTTTGGACGCGACGATATTGACAAATATGTCAAGGTGCTTTCGGGTGGTGAACGCACTCGTCTGGCAATGATTAAGCTTTTATTGGAGCCTGTTAACCTACTGATTTTAGATGAGCCTACCAATCACCTTGATATACGAACTAAGGAGATTCTCAAAGAGGCTCTTAAGAGTTTCGATGGTACATTAATTGTAGTGTCGCATGACCGTGATTTCCTCGATGGATTAGTTGACAAGGTATATGAATTTTCGAAGGGAAGAGTTGTCGAGCACTTAGGTGGTGTCTACGACTTCTTGCGTGCTAAACGCGTTGAAAATCTTCGCGAGATTGAGCGTAGGTAACATCACTCTTTGGAGAGATATCATCTACTCAAAAGGTGACTAATAAAGAGGAGTTAACAGGGTAAACACACGAAAAAACTGCTTGTCGTGCGTTTACCCTGTTAACTCCTCTTTTAGATAGGATAAATTATAACCTTAGTCAACCTTGATTCCTGTATTAACATTCTTACTACCCCAAAGAGCATAGTAAAGAGTGTAGACATAGAGAATAACCAATAGACCAAAGCTCATCATATAGCCAAATTGGTCAACCAATACACCTTGGATAAGAGGTAGAATACCACCGCCGAATACCATTACCATAAAGATACCAGATGCAAGAGAGGTATATTTACCCAAGCCCTCAACAGCAAGGTTGAAGATACCACCCCACATTACTGAAGTACAGAAACCAGTAAGAATGAGGAGCATTACACCAAATGGAACCTCAGCAGTACCGAATCCGAAGGTTGGCTCAGAAACAAAAGTTGGCATATTTACAGTCATACCCGCAGGACACATGATAGCTGCTGATACCAAAATTACACCCAATACAGATACAGCAGTAATCATCTGACGGCTCGAAAGTTTAGCGGCAACAAAGCCACCACACATACGACCAAGCAACATACACAACCAGTAGATACCACATATTGAACCTGCAACAGTTTTAGCCATACCCATACCGCCAGTCTCGGGAGATGCAGCAAGGAAAAGGTTAACGAAGTTTGGAACACCTACCTCAAGACCCATATAGACCCAAATTGCAAGAGCACCTAACTTGAAGTGACGGAACGAAAGAGCGCTGTGACTATCTTTCTCCTTTGTCTCAGCCTTAGCCTCGATGTGTGGCTCTGGGATATTAACAGCCATAAGAACGATAAATGCCAATGCAAAGATACCCATTGCAATCCAAAGCGCTGGATTCACATCTGAGATTGTTGCACTGCCACTCGCCGCATTTCCGATCAACATACCAGCCAATACAGGGGTAATTGTAGCACCTGTTGAGTTGATTGTACCTCCCCACATAAGAAGTTGGTTACCTTTGTTACCACCTCCACCAAGAGTGTTAAGGAGTGGATTTACTACAGTGTTCAACAAACACATTGAAAAACCTGAGATAAATGCACCGGTCAAGTAAACAGCGAAACTCTCGCAGACACCAGAAAAGAATGAGATACCCACACCGCAGAAACCCACAGCAATAGCAATAAGAGCTGTTTTCTTGTAGCCAACTTTACTCAACAAGATACCTGCTGGAATACCCATAAAGGCATAAGCGATAAAGTTAGCGGCATTACCAAGTTGCGACATAAAGTTGCTCGCCTGGAATTGATCTTTAACGATCACGCCAAATGGGTTCTGAAGTCCTGTTACGAATGAGATCATAAAGAACAGTGCAAACATCATTGCGATTGGCAATGCGTAATTTTGCTTTGAACTGTTTGTCATAATTAATTAGTTTAAATGGTTAGTTATTTATTGATTATTGTAACTCACTTTTAGTCGATTCTAAAACATCTTCTTTTTTGATTTTGTCACGACAAAATCTTTAAGGTAAAATGGTTCAAAGTATGCAATATCTTCAAACTCACCTGCCTCAAATTTCTCGTGCGCCTTACGCCCAATACCAGATGCTGAGGGTGCAATCTCAATATATTGAGCCCAAGGCAAGACTTCGCTGCACTTGAAGGCGCCATTTCCAAAGATCAAAAATGGTCGCCCATCGTTGTATGCTGCAAACGACTGAGAATCAACTACCTCAGCAGAAACGGGACTCAATGGCTCACCACTACTATTAAATACTTGAGTGTAAACCTCCATTCTGCGAGCATCAATCATTGGACATAGACGCGCACCCATCCAATCCTCAACGGTCAAAATAGATGTCTCATAGTTTTCACGAGCCAATTGGGTTAACATAACTAAAGACTTAATACCAATTAGTGGTTTTCCAAGAGCATAACACAACCCTTTAGCAAATGAAACCCCTATTCTTAAGCCCGTATATGAACCCGGACCCATGCCAACTGCAACAGCATCGACATCTTCTGGCTCCATCTCCATCTCTTTAAACATTTCTTCGGCAAATAGTGCAACATTAGTGGCATGATCACGACCCTCGGAGCTTTCGCGCAACGAGATCATCTCACCATCCTTAGCGATACCCACCGAACAGGTATCTGTTCCTGTCTCTATACAGAGTATTAATGACATTTTATTTATAATATTCGTTTTTGCAGAAGAGGATTTTGCACCCTTCTTCTACGCTTAGTTATAACGTTTCATAGCTTTGTCCATCTCGCGCTTAGCATCATTCTCTTTGAGGTGCTCTCGTTTATCATATGATTTTCTACCCTTAGCCAAACCAATAACAACCTTAGCAAAACCTCTATCATTGAGAAACATCCTTAAGCCTACAACTGTCAGACCTTTATCTTGGAGTGAACGACCAAGTTTGGTGAGCTCTTTTGCATTGAGCAACAATTTCCTATCTCGCTTGGGAATATGGTTGTTACACGTCCCCCAATGATACTCCGCAATATTAACTCCACGAATCCACAACTCATCCCGTTCGAAGTAACAGTAACTATCCGTTAGCGACGCTTTACCCATCCTGATAGATTTGATTTCGGTACCAACCAACACTATTCCAGCGGTATACTCCTCTATTATAGCGAAGTCAAACGTAGCTCTTCTATTACGTATATTTATTTTTTTGAAATCAGACATCTGTAAAACATATTTATTGCTATGCAAAGATAGTAATTTTTTTAAAGATACAAAATTGAAATAGGTAAGAAACTGGGTAAGCGCACGAAAAAAACAGCTTAAGCTTTGTGCCCGCGCGACAGGAGCGCGATAAGCAGTTCTTTCGTGCATCTGCCGTGGGAAGCTACCCAATTTCTCGTGTGTTTATGAAAATATTTAATAATTATTGCGCATTGGTTCAAAATAGCTTTTGTTGTGTTTGCATGCGGGGCATATTTGAGGAGCTTCAGAGCCCTTACATACATATCCACAATTGCGACATTGCCACCAAATTTCGCCATCTCGTTTGAAGAAATCACCATCGGTCAAGCGTCCAAGTAGAGCGCGATATCGTTTCTCGTGCTCAACTTCGACAGATGCTATTTGTCGGAAGCTTTCGGCAATAAGTGGAAACTCCTCCTCTTCTGCCACTGTTGCAGCTTCGGTGTAGAGTATCGACCACTCTTCGAGCTCACCTTCGGCTGCCGCGAGTAGATTCTCTCGTGTTGTGCTAATGCGCCCAGCAGGGTATGTAGCTGTGATTGACACGTCGCCTCCTTCGAGGTAGCGAAAAAATACTCGTGAATGCTCTAACTCTTGTGAAGCAGTTTCACTAAATATTGCAGCTATCTGTTCGTAGCCTTCTGCGCGTGCAACATCCGCAAAGAGCGTGTAACGGTTCCTCGCTTGACTCTCTCCAGCGAATGATTTAAGTAAGTTTTGTTCGGTTCTTGTTCCTTTGATTGATTTCATTAGGTGTCTATTTTTGAAGTGATAAATTGATATTTCAAAAATTGTGACAAAGTGATAAATTGAAACCTGTATTTTGCCTTATTTGCTTAGAATATAAATAATTTACATAATTCAACCCAATAAAGAGGAGCATTTACCTGGGTTTTTCAAACGTTTTCAGTAGTTAATTGCAGAGCAAATGAAGAGTATAATTGTGAAATAACAAAAAAAAACTATTTACATGATTATAAATTGTAGTTTAACATGTAGCAAAAAGTATCAAATATGATGCAAAATGGCGTTATTTACCCCATAATGTGAGATTGTGTTATGTGAAAATGATTTTACCCTACTTTTTGAGGCGAAAAATTTGCTTTTTTATCTCTTTTTGACTTACTTTGTATAGGTTTTTAACAATTAACAATTTATTTTATGACAGGTACAGTTAAATGGTTTGACAGTAAAAAGGGTTACGGATTTGTAACAAGCGAAAACGGTAAGGAGTATTTCGTACACTTTTCTGGTATTCAAACAGAGGGATTCAAATCACTTGTAGAGAATCAAGCAGTAGAGTTTGAACTCGCTAATGGCAACAAAGGTGAGCAAGCTGTAAACGTTCGCGTTCTTTAATTTGAATCAAATGCTTATGGATATATATTTACAGTAGAAAATATAGTACATTAAAGCGTTATTTATGCGTTACTGACAAATAATTTTGTCAGTAACGCATTTTTTTATCTCCAATACAGGGTAAACGCACGAAAAAACTGCTTTTTGCGCTCGTGCCGCGCGGCAGTCCGAAGCGCACAGAAAGCAAGAAAGGTACGCACCCGCGGGGGTGCTATCCCCACCCGCCGGAGGCATAAGAGATAATATTTTTTATACGTTTGTCCAGATCTCCAATAAACTTAGTAACCTAAACTCTTAAATTTTTCATTTGGAACCATAACCTCATATTCGGTCTCTCCGGCATTAGAGTATTCGTAGCTGCGAATCCATGGATTGAGTATTCTCAGTTGGCGGTAGTTTGTGCCATTCTCGGCAGCAAATTTTGACCAGTCAATATTCTTTTGATTGATTTTAACTATCTTGTAGTTCTTAAAAGCTTTGTGCATATCCTCTTCGTTGAGAGCAAAGTTGTAGGTGGCGGGATCTGAAGAGACAATCTTTAGGCTTATGATGCGAGGAAGGTAACGCATAGTCTCCTCGGGAAGATACAGATCCCAATAGTTGCTGACACCTTGAGTCTCCATCCTGCGAGCTACGCCAGCTTGTCCGGCATTGTATGACGCCGCGGCAAGAGTCCAACTTCCAAATCGTTTGTATGCTTGAAGAAGGTAGCGACATGCAGCTCTTGTCGAAGCCTCTACATGGTATCGCATATCTGTATTTTGTCCAGTCTCCAAACCATAGCTATCTGCTGCCGAGGGGATAAACTGCCATAAACCGGCTGCTTTGGCTGGTGAGTAGGCATTGGGGTCTAATCCACTCTCTGCCATCGCCAAATATTTAAAGTCGTTGGGTATGCCATACTCCGCCAATATTGGTTCAATCACAGGGAAGTAGCGCGACATATTGCGTAGAGTGAGCATTGTTCGCGTATGCATGCAACTTGTTGTCAATATCTCTCTGTCGATTGCTTCGCGCACGTAGGGGTAGTTAATTGGGATTTTCTCTCCGGCGAAGGTAATATCTTTTGGGATGGGATGTACCTGTACTACATTTGCTGGTTTAGAGTCTTGAGCTTTGGCTATGTTGCTTACCGGGGTTTGAATTGCTACTAAAAGGATTAAGATTAATTTTCTCATGTTATTACAATTTTTGTAGTTTAAAATCAGTTTAAATTTGCTCGATTAGCTCTCTCTTTTGCGAAAATAGCGCATAAACAAGAGTGAAGTATTGTGGGAGATGTTTGTCGCACCACAGAAGATCAATTCCCAGAAGTTGCGAGGCGCTCTTAGAGACATCAAATCCTACAGCTTCGAGCGAGGGACGCATCTCATTGGGCTTGATGCATGGCTCTGCTTTGGGGCGTGTGCATTCACCCTTAGCACATCTGCGACAGCTACCGGCGAAAAATGCTCTTGACCCGCTGTTCAACTTCTCTAACTCCAATAGTCGTAGATCTATTTGTAGCCTAACAGGTAAAAGTATCTCTTCGATCGCTTTAGTTAGCTCGTCGCCACTTATCTCCTCTTCGCATCTTTTGGGATCTATTATAATCTTAGTGCCAATTATATGGGCAAAATTGTAGCTGTCAAGATCTATTTGTTGCTCAAATGGAGGGCAAGCCCATGTTTTGCCAAAGCCTTTGCATTGGTGGCAAAACCCCAGAAAGTATTCAACATTACGATATTCGGCGATATACTTTTTGATCTCTATTGTGGTTATAGTCTCTTCTGTTCTGGTCATAGTGAAAAAATCTTAAATTATAATAAAAAAAGTATATGTCGAGACTTCTCGAAATATACTTTTTTACTTACACTATAAATAATAGTCTATTCGTCACGTTGGCAACGCACCTGCATGCCGTTTGAACGTAGATAATTCGAAAGCATAATATCGTTACCTGATACCTCTTGGCTGTCAAATGAGAAGTACATAGCCACTGCTGAGTTATTTGTAGAGGTGTCAGCCGAGCAGCTCCAATAGTATCCAGCCCAAGGTGCAGGTCGCTCTTCGTTGAGGTTTACATTTTGAATTTTACCTGTTACGTAGCCGCGACGTCCAAGCCCCATAAAAAGAGCACTGTTGCCTGCTGCATCTGAGAGATCCCATCCATAACTGTTGCTGATTGCTGTGAGCTCCTCATCTGTGAGTGTTGGGATTTTGAGACCATCAAATGCAGATTGTTTGGCAACTCTCCAACCTTTGGGGCATGGATCATTGATATCCTTAGTATCGCTATTCCAAAGAGATGAGTTGTGGTCGGAGTATAGCCAATCGTAAGCAGAGTCTTCGACACCGAGGATAAAGGTGAGTGGGTGCTCCATTGCATAGCTCTCTGTTCCTACCGAGCTGCTCGACTCTACGTAACTTACATATACTGTTGTGCCCGTCTCATCTGTCATTGTCGCATCTGTACTGCCGGCAGCATTGTAGTAATATGGTCCTATAAATGGATCTTTGCGTCCCCATTGGTAGTAAAGACCATAAGAGTTCAATATTGAATCCTCGTCAAGAGTGCTATTCCCGTTGGCTCCGATGTTGCGGCTCATTAGTGTAGTGCCGTTGAGAGTTATTGCAGACTCTTCGGCTGAGTAGTCTGAGACCCATATGTGCCAGCTCCAAAGTATATCTCCCGACTTGTCGTAGGCTGCAATAACGGCATTACCTTCGACAATGTCAGTCGTTAAACCATCTTCGTCTACATCATCCTCATCAATTTGAACGTGGAATTTGACATCTCCATCGCTGGTGAGGATTGAGTATGAGAGAGGATAGGGGTAGCTTTGCCAAAGAATACCAACGCTTGCAGGTGAAATATCCTCTTGATTCTCTCCTTTGGTCTCAGCGCTAAAGGTGTAAATTGCATTTGGAACAGATGCTATAAAACAGTTCGATTGTTCGGACGATATATCGAATGAGAGCTCTGTGGTACCTACAGTGAGATAGTCATAACCTTTGTCATCATCCTTTGATGTAGCAACAAATGTGATTGTTGACGAGGTGAGACTCTCCTCGAAATCACTAATGTTGGTTGGTCCTACTACGGTGATGATCTTCTTACTTCGATTGATGTTGATTGCCCAGCCATCAGGGATATCCTCTACCGCGAGCGAAGAGATATTAGAGCCAGAGTAGGTGATTTGTGTTGACTCATTGATCGAGGTGAAGTAGATCGCCTGTTGTGAGAGTCGGATAGTGGCTTGTAGTTCATCTTTTTCGCACGATGAGAAGAGGGTAGCTGTGACAACTACCAGTAAAATAATGTAGGAATAAAATCTATTCATAGTAATGTTTTATATTTCTTTTTCTAATTTAATATCCAAATATCTTGCAAAGATACATTTTTCTAATAAAAAGTAGACAATTAAAAGGAATTATTATTATGCCAAAGGTATAATTATTGTTTCTCTTTACAACAAATTATTATAAGTATGTAATATATGAAAGATCTTAAAGTATTGATTGGGAGTAATGTTGCGCCCCAAAAAATGCACATTACAGTAACGGATAGTGGACCTTATTTAGTATATGGAGCCCCTCCACTTGCACAACAATTTATTGTGGTAAACCAAAAAGGTGAATCTGTAGAGTATCAAAAAGGACGTGAATTTGCTACAGATCAAAAAGTTACAGCTCTATGTCGCTGCGGAAGGTCGAAAGGAGCACCATATTGCGACTCTTCACACCTGACTGCTGCTTGGAATCCCCAGTTAACAGCGTCGATGTCGTCATTGTTGAGTGAAGCTGAGATGCTTGAGGGCGAATCTATAACACTTGTCGATGATGAACAGCTGTGTGTCTATGCGCGTTTTTGTCATCCTCAAGGTGGAACTTGGCGTTTAACAGAACACTCCGAAGATCAAAATGCTCGTCGCGAGGCAATTCGTCAAGCATCACTCTGTCCGGGAAGTAGGCTTACAGCATGGGGGCGAGACGAGGAGAAGCCTTTCGAATTGGAGTATAAGCCCGATTTGGGATTGTTGGAGGATCCAGCCATTGGTGTCTCTTCGGGCATTTGGGTGCGTGGCGGTATACCTATATATAATGAAGATGGCGAGTCATACGAGGTGCGCAATAGGGTAGTGCTGTGTAGGTGTGGCTCGTCTCACAACAAACCTTTCTGTGATGGTGCTCATGCTCAAATGCGTTGGAGCGATAATATTAACCTGAGTTTTGGATAAGAAACACTCAAAATAAATAGGAAGAATGCTCAATTTTTAGTATCTTTATAGCTGATAACCAATAAGATGACAAAGAAATATGAGCATTCTAACAAGAG
>JAWXTF010000027.1:0-31615 GCA_044433965.1 Rikenellaceae bacterium
TCAGCAAACGCATAAAAATATTATTTCTTATGCCTCCGGCGGGCGGGGATAGCACCCCCGCTGGTGCGTACCTTGCTTGCTTTCTGTGCGCTTTTTTTCTTGCTTTCTGTGCGCTTCTTATGCCTCCGGCGGGCGGGGATAGCACCCCCCGCGGGTGCGTACCTTGCTTTTTTTCTTGCTTTCTATGCGCTTCTTACTGCCTCCGGCAGGTGCGTATCATTGGTCTTAGAGACTTATTTCTAAGGTGATAAAGATCAAGGAGTTGTCACAAATAAATTTGCACAACTCCTTGATCTTTATACATTTTTTAATATCTAAGGTATTTAAACCCAAATCGAGGTTCACCTCGCAGAGATGGTGGTGGCAACCAAAGGCTGACACGGAGAGATCTACGCTGACAACAGATTAAAAATGTTGTCTATAATTGTTTTTGTACACCTCTGCCGTCACACAAATGCACAGAGTAAACTATAATCGCTCAACCAGACCTGTGAAACCAATGAATGCCATAGCGAGAATACCGGCAGTTATAAGTGCAATAGGAATACCCTTAAATGCTTTTGGCATCTCTTCGAAATCAAGACGCTCACGGATACCTGCAAAAAGAACTAATGCAACACCAAATCCCAAAGCAGTGGAGACTGCATAAACAACACCTTGCAAAAGTGAAAGATCTTTTTGAATCATCAAAATCGCCACACCCAACACTGCACAGTTCGTGGTAATAAGAGGTAAAAAGATACCAAGTGCTTGATAAAGTGATGGTGAAACTTTCTTTAGGATTATCTCAACGGCTTGAACCAATGCGGCAATAACCAAGATAAAAACAATAGTTTGCATATACTCTATTCCCAATGCTTCAAGAACATAGGTTTGAATAAGCCATGCAACAACAGATGCGATTGCCATAACAAAAGTTACAGCTGCACTCATTCCGATTGAGGTGTCAACCTTAGAGGATACTCCCAAAAATGGACATATACCCAAGAATTGCGACAACACTACGTTATTGACAAAGATAGCGCCAATAATAATTGCGAAAAATGAAATTTCTACTCCCATAACTATCTCTTTGTAATTTTGTTAAACAATACCATTAAGTAACCCAATACCAAGAAGGCACCTGGGGCAAGGACGAAAATCAGTGGAGCTGAAGCACCGAATCCAAGCTGGTGACCAAAGATGGCACCACTTCCGAGAATCTCTCGACAAGCACCAAGGATTGTGAGGGCACATGTAAAACCAAGACCAGTACCAATACCATCAAGAACAGAGTCAAGGGCATTATTTTTGGCTGCAAAGGCCTCTGCGCGACCTAAGATCACACAGTTAACCACAATGAGAGGAATAAAAACTCCTAAACTCGCATAGAGAGAGGGCACATATGCTTGCATTGCCATTTGAATAATTGTTACAAATGATGCAATCACTACGATAAAAGCTGGGATACGTACCTTATCTGGAATAAATCCTTTGATAAGAGAGATAACGAAATTTGACATTATAAGCACTGACATTGTAGCAGCACCCATACCCAAAGCATTGGCAGCTGAAGTGGTTGTACCAAGCGTTGGACACATACCCAACACCAATACGAATACTGGATTATTCTTGATAAGACCATCCAAAATAATTTTAATCTTATTCATTGTTCGCTCCTTTCTTTGATACTTGGTTATAAGCATTCATTGCACGTTGCATGGCATCAGCATAGGCAACAGATGAGATTGTAGCCGCAGTTAGTGCATCAATATCGCCACCATTCTTGCTCATTGCCCAATTAATGTCATTGAGTTTTTTATCCTTGATACTCATCAAAAGAGAGTTGCCTTCTTCTGTCATCTTCGAGCCCAAACCTGGAGTCTCGCTGTGCGAAAGAACATTGACATTGAGAACTTTGCCTTCTGTGTCAACACCAACCATCAATCTAAACAATCCGCTAAATCCAGATGTTGTAGCAGTATTGATTGCATAACCAACAATAGCATCACCTGAAGTTGCTGTATATACCTCAATATCGAGTTCATCAAGAGTTATAACCTCCATCGTTGTCTCATCGAATGAGGGAAGAACCTGTGCCAAAGCTGCTTTTTTAGCGTTCTCTGTGGCAATTGCGATAGGCTCCTTGGTCAAGATATAGATGCCACCAACACTCGCCGAAGCGATAGCTGTAATAGCAAATAGGACAAGAACCATATTTGTAAGTGTACTTTTCATATCTTCTCCTCTAATTATTTAGTTAAGCCAAAACGCTTAGGTTTGATATACTTGTTGATAAGAGGTACGCATGCATTCATAATCAAGATTGCAAATGACATTCCCTCGGGATATGCTCCATTGAGACGAATCCACATTGTAATAAAACCAATTCCCACACCATAGATCAACATTCCTTTGTGTGTCATTGGAGATGTAGAGTAGTCGGTAGCCATGTAGATAGAACCTAACAACGCACCTCCTGCCAAAATATGGAAGATCGGTGATAAATATATAGCTGATCCACCTTCGCCAAGAATCGCATTAAACGCTGCCACAACTACCATTGTTCCCAAAACCGCCGTTGGAATATGCCAAGATATAACTTTGCGCCACAAAAGGTAGGCTCCACCCAAAATTAAACAGAGCGCCGAAACCTCACCAAGGGAACCGGGGATTGAACCGATCAACATATTTTGAAGGTTTACATCGCTAAGTGCTACTGCGCCACTTTTTACCGCAGCAAGAGGTGTTGCTCCTGAGAAACCATCGACAGCGGGGAATACTGTCATCTGGGCAGGATAAGCAATAAGTAAAAACACACGACCTACCAAAGCGGGGTTAAATGGATTTTTACCTAAACCACCATAGGTCATCTTAGCGATGCCTATTGCAACCAAAGCACCCATCACTACAATCCATAGTGGAAGCGATGCAGGAAGGTTGAAACCAAGAAGGATACCTGTTACGATAGCCGAATAGTTACAAATAGTGCACTCTCCCTTAACCAAAAACTTTTGGATTAGGTACTCAAAAAGCACACAACTAAGAATAGAGACCAAAGTTACAACTAAGGCACTAATTCCGAAATAGATCACCGAAACCACGAGTGCAGGCACAAGAGCGATGACCACGTCACGCATAATGCGTGATGTAGACTCTGTGCTGTGAACATGTGGTGAGGGTGCTACCAATAATTTATTAGCCATATTTTTATTTTTTTGTATTTTCTTACTTCGTTGCTCGTGAGCGGATTATACCCATAACACGTTGTTTGCCCAAACGGATGTAATCAAGTAGTGGCAGATTTGCAGGACAAATAAACTGGCAACTTCCACACTCGATACAATCAGTTATGCGACCCTGCTCTACTGCATCCCAATCACTCTTTCGTGTAAGTTTAGAGAGCGAGAAGGGCTCAAGAGACATTGGACATGCAGAAACACATTTGGCACATTTAATACACGCTGACTCTACCCCTCGTTTTGCATCTGTGGTATTTAGAATCGTAATACCCGAACATCCCTTAGTTACC
Source organism: Rikenellaceae bacterium (assembly GCA_044433965.1). Lineage (GTDB taxonomy): Bacteria > Bacteroidota > Bacteroidia > Bacteroidales > Rikenellaceae > Alistipes. The sequence continues at coordinate 3,512 of JAWXTF010000027.1, forward strand.
GGTGAGTCGAGATTAACCATAGCGCGTCCCATCATAGGACCGCCGTTGATAACTTTAGCTGTATCTTCGGGGAGACCACCCGCAACCTCAATAAGAGAGGAGATCGGAGTACCCATTCGAGCTAAAATATTAGAAGGCTTTGCAACACTCTTTCCGGTAATTGTCACTACGCGTTCAATGAGAGGTTTATTCTTTTGAACCGCTTCATATACTGCAACAGCAGTAGAAGCGTTACAAACCACTGCACCTACATCGATTGGCAAACCCGGAGGGGGAGGAACCTCACGACCTACAACAGCTGCAATAAGTTGCTTTTCGCCACCTTGTGGGTATTGAACCTTGAGGGGCACAACACTCAAACCCGCAACCGAAGCTGCAAGTTTAGTGAGGTGAGCGATTGCATCTGGCTTATTATTTTCGATTCCGATAAATGCCTGCTTAACTTCGATTGCCTTCATCAAAATCTCGATACCTACGATCATCTCTTCGCCTCGTTCCAGCATTGTACGATGATCCGAGGTGAGGTATGGCTCACACTCGACACCATTGATAATCAAGAACTCAGCTTTTTTTCCAGGAGGAATAGAAAGTTTCACGTGAGTTGGAAAGGTTGCTCCACCCATACCCACAATTCCTGCCGCTTTGATCTTCTCGACAATACTCTTTGAGTCAAGTGTGCACTCTTTAATCAATGTTGAGGTTGTGTCGACACCTTCGACCCATTGCTCGTCGCCTTCACGCTTAATGGTAATCATCATTTGGCGTAAACCTTGAGCATTGAGTGTCATATCAATAGCTGTCACCTTACCTGTAATCGGTGAGTGGATGTTAGCTGACATAAAACCTGTCGCCTCGGCAAGAAGTTGACCCGTGAGGACCATATCGCCTTTAGCTACCTTAGCGGTGGCTGGAGCTCCAATATGTTGTGCAAGCGGAATTGTAACAACATCGGGTAGAGCCATGCTCTGACTTGCAGCTGAGCTGCTTAGCTTATTCTCCGACGGATGTACTCCGCCTTTTGGAAATGTCTTCATAAATGATAGTTGAAATTTGCTTGTTCTACTTAGTTGTCTCTTCTGCTTTAGGTGCAGCTTTAGGTGTTTTAGGCTCTTTTGGAAGAGGCTCCATTCCTTTGAGTGTGATAGCGCCTGTTGGACACTCGTTCACACACTTGCGACACAATTTACATTTTTGATGGTCGATATAAGCGACGTTATTCACAACTGTAATTGCATCAAATGGACAAGCCTTAACACACTTGCCACAACCGATACAGCTTGCTTTACAAGCCTTCATTGCAACTGCACCCTTATCTTTAGAGGAACAAGCTACATAGACCGCACGACCCTTAGGCCACTTTTTACGAAGCTCGATAAGCATCTTTGGACACGCCTTAACACAAGCACCACAGGCGGTACACTTCTCCGCATCAATCTCTGGCAAACCAGTCTCCGCATTGATGTGGATTGCTCCGAAACTACAAGATAGTTCGCAGTCACCAAAACCAAGGCAACCGTAAGCACATGCCGACTCTCCGACATAGAGCGAAGAGGCTACAGCACAAGATTTTGCACCATTGTACTCATTTGTCTTTGGACGCTTAGCGCAACTTCCGCCACAAAGCAGCGTTGCCACCATAGGTGCCTTCTCTGGCGCTACTTTGCCCAAATATGCAGCTGTCGCCTTCATTGTTTCGGCTCCTCCTACAGGACAAAAGAGCGCTGAAATATCATCTCGCTCCACCATTGCACCAGCGAAGCCACGACAGCCCGCAAAACCACAACCACCACAGTTTGCACCAGGTAGCATCTTTTCAACATCGTCGATTCGAGGATCCTCTTCGACTTTAAACTTTTTTGCTATGTAGAACAGTGCTACAGCAGCAAAAACTCCCAATGAACTAAGTACGGCAACCGTACTCCAAAACTCTTCCATTACTATTTTACTATTGTGAATTTAATTTGTTTATCAAGTTTATTACGAAAAAAATAGACCACGACAAAGTATAAAGCTACTATAGCAAGTGATATTACTGCCGATAGGCCCTCGCCAATTTTGAGTGACACGGCAGCTGCCAAGATACCCACCAATAATATTAGAGGTATGATATAGGCAACGACAACAGAGATAACTCCCATTTGATAACTAATAGCAACTTCTACATCCTCGCCAAGGGTATAGGTATGATCTACGCCCACCACAACATCTACCACACGAGTAGAGGAATCAACCATACCACATTTAGCACGAGCCTGGCAACCAGCACAAGCCCCCTGTGATTGGAATCCCACCTGCACACTATCTCTGCCAATAGAGACAATCTTGCCACTGTGTGAAAAGTTATTAGAAGCCATATTTGTTGGTCAAAGGCATAAGGCGTTCGTGACCAAAGGTACATGGAGAGAGGCGCAACACGGGTGGAAATTGGAAACGTTTCTTCTCTGAGAACATCACCATAGAGTGGATTTTTTCGACAACATCACTATCGAAACCAGCATTAACAATCTCCTCGCGGTGTTGTCCCTTTTCAATCATGCGATATAGTATTGCATCAACAATCTCGTAGGGAGGAACAACATCTGTATCTTTTTGATTTGCGTATAGCTCAGATGATGGCTCCTTCTCAAGAATTGAATCTGGAATTACCTCATCAGTTATTTTGTTGATATAACGAGCTAAATCGTAAACTTCTCCTTTGTAGAGATCTCCCGTAATACTTATAGCGCCAGCTGTATCTCCATAGAGGGTGTTCATTCCCAATGCATTTTCTGACTTGTTGGAGGAATTAAGTAGAATATACCCTCTTTTGTTTTGGAGTGCCATAAGCATTATGGTTCTAATACGAGACTGCATATTCTCCTCTGTCACATCAAATTCCAAACCTCCGATTGCCGGCTTAAGAACATCTAATATGGTATCGTAAGCAGATGTAATAGGAATAACATTATACTCAATACCGAGACGCTCTGCCAGCTCCACAGCATCAGCTACGGAGCTCTCAGAAGAGAATTTAGAAGGCATCATAAGTGCCATTACATTCTCTCGACCCAACACAGCAACTGCCAACGACGCAACAACCGCCGAGTCGATACCTCCAGAGAGTCCGACGCAAGCTTTTTTGTAGCCATTTTTAGCGAAATAGTCCTTAAGACCCAAACATGCAGCCTTGTAGATCATCATATTGCGGTGGTTGTAAGAGACAAAAGGTGGATGCTCTACACCTGGTGGAGGGTTTGAAGTGTCGTAGATTCCAAAATCTTCTTCGAAGTTTTTCAACATAAACGACAATTCACCTTGAGAGTTAAATGCTCCAGACGAACCGTCGTATACGATATCAGATGTTCCACCAACCTGATTAATAATAAATACATTTTTGCCATTAACAAAGGCAATATTGCGCAATGTTTCGTAGCGATAAGATAAAATCCCTTTCGAGTAACGGCGAGCGTTAATCGAGATAATGTGGTCGATTTTTTTATCAAATGGCTCTGTTGTTTTGCGCATATCGTCACCAACAACAACCAAACAGCGTTCGCCCGCAACAACGATCGTTTGAGGTCCTTCGCCACCCACTAAGAATCCCATCTCGCGACGAGCTGTTATATGTTTCTTACTGATAATTTGAGAAACACTCTTCTTGTGGATGTGAGCTGCAACCGAGTGGGTGCCTTGAGCTGTAAGTAATGGTAAACCGACAATTGCATCGATAGTGTCGCAATAGGTTGCTATTTTCTGTAGAGCCTCTTCGCAAAGTTCTAAGAATGTAGTTTTGGTAAGTAGGTCAAAAGCTGGCAGACCACTAATGGCCTGCTCAGCAAAGATCACAAGATCTGCCGACTCACTTTTAGCTTTTATAATTGCATTGATGATCTTAGTGGTATTGCCATCAATGTCGCCTATCGTGTAATTAAGTTGAGGTAAAGCTATCTTCATCAATATTTTCGATAAGGTTGCACATTTAAGTAGTATTGGGACAAAGATATGAAAAAAATCGCATCTGTGAACCCTAAAACCCCTTTATTTTTTATTTATTGCGTTTTTCAGCTATCACCGAGTCTATATACTCGCGTATCTGCGGAGTAGGATCTTGCCATCCTTCGGGCTTAATAACCTTACCATCCTTTGGGTTGTAGTGAGGCTTTCCATCGGGGAATAGTTTAGCCATATTGGCACGTTGAACAATTGCAAATAGCTCATCTGGCTCCAATGCCATCTCGACCAAAGTACCTAATGCAAAGTATATTACATCTATCATTGCATCTGCTTGTTCGTAAATATCCTCAGCGACAAGGAACTCAGCTACCTCTTCATTCATCCACTTAGCGCGGCTTAAAGCACGTTTGCGATTTATCATCGTCGGTTCGTTTGGTGTTGGGTGCCCAAACTTATCATGAAATTCACGAACGTCGTTCCACTCTTTATTCATAGTCTATACTTGGTTTTAAATTATAATCGACAAAGGTAATATAAAAATTAGCAAATGGTTTAGTGAATATGTTAAATTTACCAAATAACCACACAAAATAATTCTCGTAGCAAAGTTAATTGTTGCGATTAATATTGTATCTTTGCCTGAAATTTAACCAAAACTTAAACAATGAATAAACTATCTACCCAAAGTTCAAAACGAATAGATGTGGCTGATGTTCTTCGTGGAGTTGCCGTGTTTGGCATTATCCTCCTTCACTGCATTGAGCACTTCAATTTCTACAGTTTCCCCGACACATCAGATCAAGGTTTACTACTAAACTTCACCGACAAGGCAATATGGAATGGTATGTTCTTTACATTTGGAGGTAAAGCCTATGCCATCTTTGCTCTACTATTTGGCTTTAGCTTCTACATCCAAGATCGGAACCAGACATTGAGAGGCTCAGACTTCAGATTGAGATTTTGTTGGAGGCTTGTACTTCTGTTTGTTTTAGGCAATATCAACGCTATCTTCTTTACGGGTGAGGTATTGGTACTCTACTCCATTGTTGGTTTTATACTCCCCTTAACGTGTCGATTAGATGATAAAAAATTATTTATTTTAGCGGCATTGCTTCTTATCCAACCACTACACATCATCTACACATTTATCTCAATTGTCGACCCAGAATTTGTTGTACCATCATTCAACACAAGAATGTTCTGGAAAGCTGCCAATGAGATGCAGGCTGGAGGCAACTTTTGGCAGATGGCTACAGTAAATCTGTGGGAAGGTCAATTAGCAAGTTTAGCGTGGGCGTGGGACAATGCTCGTTTTTTCCAATCAGCAGCACTCTTTATCTTTGGATTCTTAGTTGGTCGCAGAGGACTATTCTTAGCTGAGAAATTAACTTTCTGGTATAAGGCAATCGCATATGCAGCACTCTGCTTCTTCCCTCTATATGGCTTGACGGGTATGATGACACCTACCTTTATTCCAAATCACTCGATACAAGTCTCGCTGAAGCTTATTATTAATTCGCTCTCCAACTTCTCATTTATGGTGATTTTGGTCTCTGCGATAGTAATAACATATTATAATAGTGAAAAACTTCGTGGCTGGTTTACAAAAATCATCCCCTATGGTCGCTTGAGCCTAACCAATTATCTTACCCAAAGTATCGTCGGTGCTTTTATATTCTATAACTGGGGCTTAGGACTTTACGAGAAATTGGGTATTACCTATAGCTTCTTAGTTGGAGCAGGGTTGTTTGTTATTCAGTTCACACTATGTAAGTTATGGCTAAGTAAATTCTCTCAAGGTCCTTTTGAGTATCTTTGGAAGCGTGCCACATGGATAAAATTTAGATAAAAGTAGCCTTTAAATGTTACCTACGATTGATTTGTGTAATCTGTTATTTTTTTATTAATATTTAGATTGTAAATTTATTAATTAATTACTACCTTTGCACAATTAAAAATTGATTATTAGATGCAGATTACAAAAGCCGAATTTAAGTGTAGTTCAGAAAAAATATCACAAGTTCCAAAAGATGACCTCTTGGACTTCGCCTTCATCGGTCGCAGCAATGTCGGCAAGTCCTCACTTATCAACATGTTAACCAGTCATAGTGGATTGGCTAAGGTCTCTGGAACTCCAGGTAAAACTCGTCTAATTAACCATTTTTTAATCAATCGCTCATGGTACTTGGTCGACTTGCCAGGTTATGGTTATGCTCGCACATCAAAGAGTAAGCGAGGCGAATTTGCTAAGATTATCACCAACTACGTGACAAAATGCGAGAAGATGCACTTCTTGTTCGTATTGGTTGATTCTCGTTTAGAGCCACAGAAGATTGATCTTAACTTTATTGAGATGTTAGGTAACGAAGGTATACCATTTGGTTTGATATTTACCAAAGCAGACAAACTATCTCAAACACAACGCAATCGCAACTATAACAACTACAAAAAAGTACTGGGTGAGACATGGGAGGAGCTTCCCCCAATTTTTATCTCATCAAGTGAGAGTGGATTAGGACGAGAAGAGATACTCAACTTTGTGGGAGAGTGTATCGCCTCGGCAGATAGTGAAAAGGAGATAATACAACTTTAACTTATAATAAAACAAAATTATGGCAATCCATAAGATTAAATTTTTCGCAGGGCGTGGCTCAGAGTACTTAGCCAAAAAAATCGTAGAGAGCTATGGTACGACACTCGGTGACTCAGAGGTTCTACTATTCAGTGATGGTGAGTTTCAGCCATGCTACAATGAGTCAATTCGTGGCTGTACTGTTTTTATTATCCAATCAACAATTCCACCTGCCGACAATTTAATGGAACTTCTTATGATGGTCGATGCTGCCCGTCGTGCTTCAGCATACAAAGTTGTTGCTGTGATGCCATACTTCGGTTGGGCTCGCCAAGACCGCAAGGATCGCCCCCGCGTGCCAATTGGAGCCAAGTTGGTTGCCAATATGCTGATGGCTGCTGGTGCAGATAGGGTGATGACCATGGATCTGCACGCAGATCAAATTCAAGGATTCTTCGATGTACCTGTTGATGCACTCTATGCAAGTGGTATATTTATTCCATATATCCAGCAGTTGGGCATGGAGAATCTTTCGATAGCAGCACCAGATATGGGTGGCGCTAAGCGCGCAAATTCATATGCTAAGCACTTAGGCACTCCAATAATCATCTCTCACAAAGAGCGTGCGAAGGCTAATGTAGTTGGTAGCATGACAGCAATTGGAGAGGTAGAGGGTCGCAACATTATAATTGTAGATGATATGATCGACACAGCAGGAACAATATGTATGGCAGCTGATATGTTAATGAGCAAGGGTGCTAAAAGTGTCAAAGCAGCTATTACCCACCCAGTGCTTTCGGGTGCAGCCTACGATAGGATCAATGCCAGTGCGCTCAGCGAGGTCATTGTGACTGATACTATTCCTCTAAACCAGAGTCAAGATCTATCAAAGTTTACTGTCTTGTCAGTAGCTGACATCATTGCTGATGTTATCGAACGCGTGTACAACTACAAGGAGATCTCCTCAATTTTCTATTAGTATTAAAACTTATAATATTATAGCCACATGAAAAAAGATACGCAAATTTTTGATCTGATTGCCAAAGAAGAGGCAAGACAGACTCATGGAATTGAACTCATTGCATCAGAGAATTTCGTAAGCGAGGAGGTGATGGCAGCCATGGGCTCAGTATTAACTAACAAATATGCGGAGGGTTATCCTTCTGCACGCTACTATGGCGGTTGTGAAGTTGTCGACCAAGTTGAGTCACTGGCAATTGAGCGACTTTGCAAATTGTATGGTGCAGAGTATGCTAATGTGCAGCCTCACTCTGGCGCACAAGCAAATATGGCGGTATTCTTTGCTGCGTTGCAACCTGGTGACACTTTTATGGGTCTCGATTTAGCGCATGGTGGTCACCTATCTCACGGCTCACCAGTCAATATGTCGGGCAAATATTTCAATGCGGTAGGTTACCAACTCGACCAAGAGAGTGGAGTCATAGACTACGATGCGATGGAGCAAAAAGCTATTGAGTGCAAACCCAAACTTATCGTCGGAGGTGCGTCGGCATACTCGCGTGAGTGGGACTACAAACGTATGCGTGAGATAGCCGACAAAGTAGGAGCTCTACTTTTAATTGATATGGCTCACACAGCGGGACTTATTGCAGCAGGAGTGTTGGAAAATCCTGTGCCACATGCTCATATTGTAACCTCTACAACCCACAAAACTCTTCGTGGTCCTCGTGGTGGTATTATCATTATGGGTAAAGATTTTGCAAATCCATGGGGATTGACAACTCCTAAAGGAGAGGTTAAGAAGATGTCAGCAATATTAAACTCCGCTGTATTCCCAGGAATCCAAGGAGGTCCTCTTGAGCATGTAATTGCGGCAAAGGCTGTTGCCTTTGGTGAGGCATTGACTCCCGAGTACCGCGAGTATCAGATCCAAGTGCAAAAGAATGCTACAGCAATGGCTGCATCTTTTGTTGCTCGTGGCTACAAAATTGTATCTGACGGCACAGACAACCACTTAATGCTTGTCGATCTACGTACTAAATTCCCTGAGCTCACTGGTAAAGTTGCAGAGAAGGCATTGGTAGCAGCAGATATAACAACCAATAAAAATATGGTTCCATTTGATTCTCGCTCACCATTCCAAACTTCAGGATTGCGTTTTGGAACTCCAGCAATAACAACCCGAGGTGTTAAGGAGGATAAAATGGATTACATCGTAGAACTTATCGACAGAGTATTGAGCAATGTTGATTCAGAGGAGAACATCGCATCAGTTCGTGCAGATGTGAATGCTATGATGAGCGATTATAAACTATTTGCTTGGTAAAGTAGATCGGTCAGTGCATTAATCTGCATTTATTTGCCACCACTATTGCCTCGTGCAAGGTTTAAATGTAAAAATAAGGAGTTGCTGCAAAATCATTTGCAGCAACTCCTTATTTTGAGTCTTATAAGTGTCAGAAAACAACTATCTGATCGTGTGCTTCTTGAGCTCCTTTATCAACTCTTTCTCCTTTCCACCACAGATATAATCAACCAACGCATGAAATTGTGGAGAGTGATTATGATGCTGAGTATGGCAAAGTTCGTGAATAATCACGAAGTCTATAAGATGCTTGGGGAGCGCCATTAAGAATATAGATAACGAAACTCGATTATCAGCACTACAGGAACCCCATTTTGAGCGAGTTGCAGTAATCCTCAACTGTCTAAATGGTAATTTTGTGAGTTCTGCAATCTCATTGATGCGATTTGGCAAATACTCCAAAGCAGCATCCCTAAGCTTATTGTAATCGTATGTCTCAGCTGGTGGATTTGCTTCTCGCGATAAGCGTTGTCTCTTTATAATTTCTAATATTCTATCTCGTTTTTCCTCTAAGAAATTTATTGCTTCTTGCGGATCGCAACTTGCGGGATATGTAAGTGATATAGAATCATCTTTGACGCTAATCTTAACAGAGAGACTCCGGCTACGGTAGCTTTTTCGAAGTGATACCGCGCCCAGAACATCGTCTATATACTCTTCTTCCATTACGCTATTCGAGTGAAGCACCACCAATTCTTTGTCGCACAACTTCGAATAACATAATTGCTGCCGCTGCCGACACATTAAGTGATTCGATGTGACCAATAAGAGGAATTGCCAACTGCTCATTGCATAGCTTGAGAACCTCACGCGATATACCAACATCCTCAGAACCCATCACCAAGACTGTAGGCTGACGGAAATCGGCGTCATAGATCAACTTACGACTCTTTTCTGTCGCTGCAACAATCTGATAACCTTCCGCTTGAAGCACCATTAGAGTAGTGCGAATTGAGCCTACTCGACAAACAGGAATTGAACTTAATGCTCCTGCCGAAGATTTCATTGCATCGGCATTCACTGGAGCCGAATTTTTGAGTGGTGTGATTAATCCATGAGCACCCGCGCACTCAGCACTACGAGCAATTCCTCCAAAGTTACGCACGTCGGTCACTCCGTCAAAGACTACAATCAAAGGAGTCTCATCTTCGGGTACACGATCCAAAATATCTTGGAGCTCGACATATGCAATAGCTGAAATTTGCGCTACTACACCTTGATGGTTACCTCGCGTCAAACGATTTAGTTTTTCAATTGGCACCTCTTGAACTCGTAGACGGTGACGGAAACAGAGGTCTCGCAATTCAGTCATAAGTTGCCCCTCGGCACCCTTCTTAATAAAGATTTTTTCAATCTGCTTGCCCGCTTCGATTGCCTCAACAACTGGGCGTATTCCAAATAGTATATTTTCCATAGTTTTCTTAATTTTCTTCTAAGAATCTGTTTAAATTTCTCTCATCTAATTTGTTAAGGATCTGCCACTTCACTTTTCTCTTTTTCTACTCGTTACATAGCTATTGCTATGCGCCTCGCACAAAGAAGAGAAAATTAAAGCAACATCTCTCTTAACAATTTTAGCGAGAAAAACTTAAACAGATTCTAATATTTCCAATTCATATGATGCTCTCTCCCATTCATGCATCAAGTGGTCGTAGTGTGCTTTTAAACTATTGTACTCCTCAAAATCAGACTGTGCATAGTCGGTTGAGGTAGCAAATTTTGAGTCGTATGCCGAGATCTTTATCTCGGTCTCTGAGAGTTCCGCCTCGATAGAGTCAACCACCTTCCGTGCTTTTCGAATAAGTTTCTCCTGCTCTTTCTTCTGCTCGTAACTAATCTTTCCACTGCTTATTGCGGTTGGACTCTCTACGGTAGACTTTGGCTGTTCTGTGCGTTCAATCTCGCTTATGGACTCTATCTTCCGCTTCTCCAAGAAGTAGTAGATGCCACCAAGGTACTCCTTCACACCTCCATCACGGAACTCATATATTTTATCAATAGTGCCATCAAGGAACTCTCGATCATGCGAAACAACTATCACTGTACCATCAAACCTCTTGATTGCCTCCTTGAGAATATCCTTCGAGCGCATATCCATATGATTGGTTGGCTCATCGAGAATCAAGAGATTGTGTGGCTCCAACATTAAACGAGCCATTGCCAGGCGTGAACGTTCGCCACCCGAAAGAACCTTAACTTTTTTATCTACATCCTCACCTCGAAACAAAAAGGCACCAAGTATATCACGCAACTTTGTACGAACATCTCCTACCGCTACTCTATCGAGAGTATCAAAGACGGTAAATTCGCCATCCATCAAATCATCTTGATTTTGGGCAAAGTAGCCAATATTGATATTTGCACCAAGTTTAATCCTACCTTCGCTTGGCTCCAACTCACCATGTATCATTCGAGCCAACGTGGTTTTACCCTCTCCATTACGCCCTATCAATGCGATCTTGTCGCCTTTCTCGATAATGATGTTAGCGCCACTAAAGACATGCTTATCGCCAAAAGATTTACCCACCTGCTCGATCTCAGCCACGATTTGACCAGAACGAGGTGCCGGAGGAAATTTGATATTGAGGCGAGCAAGATCTTCATCTTCCATCTCTATACGGTCGATCTTCTCAAGTTGCTTGATACGAGATTGCACCTGATTACTCTTAGTGGGCTTATAACGAAACTTCTCGATAAACTCTTCGTTTTTCTCTATCAAACGTTGTTGATTCTCATATGCTGCTGCCATCTGCTCTCTTCGCTCAGCTCTAAGCTCCACATATTTTGAGTATGAAACCTTGTAGTCGTAAGCTTTACCGAGGGAGATCTCTATAGTACGATTGGTTACGTTGTCTAAGAATGCACGGTCATGCGAGATTAGCAAAACTGCACCATTATAGCTCTTCAAATACTCCTCCAGCCACTGAATACTCTCAATATCGAGGTGATTGGTAGGCTCATCAAGCAGAAAAATTGAAGGGCGTCGCAACAACAGTTTGGCAAGTTCAATACGCATACGCCAACCTCCAGAGAACTCTTTGGTGGCGCGTCTAAAGTCACTACGCTTGAAGCCTAAACCAAGCAGAGTCTTTTCGATATCTGCTTCACGCGTATCACCTCCCAATATATGGTAATGGTCGTTAGCATCATTGAGCCGATGTAGTAGCTGTGAATACTCTTCACTTTCGTAATCTGTTCGCTCCGCAATCTGACAGGTCAACTCCTCGATCTCTCGTTCAATACCATTTACCACATCAAAAGCCTTTGCGGTCTCCTCTACCAAAGAGGTGGTGTCGGCAATATGCATTGTTTGAGGGAGGTAGCCAATAGTGCAATCTCCATTGAGTGAAACACCTCCCGACGTGGGTTGTTGCTCACCAATAATAATTTTCATAAGGGTACTCTTTCCTGCTCCATTACGCCCTACCAATCCTATTCTATCTTTAGGATTAATCAGAAACGAGATGGAGTCAAAGAGTTGCCAGCCTCCATAGCTGACCGAAAGGTTGTCTAATGAAATCACTCTCTTCTAACTATTTATGCGTTGAGTAACTCTATGATTGCCCCCTTGGGGTCGGCAGCCGAGAAAACAGAAGAACCTGCAACTAACGCCTGAGCTCCAGCGGCGAAAAGCAGACCAGCATTCTCTGCATTTACGCCCCCATCCACTTCGATTATTACATCTAATGCAGCAGCTTCAATTTTACTCTTCAACTCGACAACCTTTTCGATTGAACCCTCACAAAACGCTTGACCTGCGAATCCTGGCTCCACACTCATAACAAGCACCAAATCGAGGTAGGGTAGAAGATGTTCGATTGCATCAACAGGTGTGTTCGGCTTGATCGAAATACCAGCCTTTACACCACACTTCTTTATTAATTCGATAGTCGAGAGGTGCTGCTCGGTTGCCTCTAAGTGAAACACAATGATATCGGCACCAGCCTTTGCAAAACGTTCAACATATCTCTCCGGATTAACAATCATCAAATGAACATCAAGAATCTTAGTTGCATGTTGTTTTATACTCTTAAGCACAGGAAACCCAAATGAAATATTTGGGACAAAAACTCCATCCATCACGTCAATATGTATCCACTCTGCAACGCTTTGGTTAAGCATCAACGTTTCGCTCTCCAAACGACCAAAATCAGCCGAAAGAATTGAGGGTGATATTATTCTCATAAAAATTACAAATCAATTATTTTCTTTACACGACAAAGATACAATTTTTTTAACAGTAAATTTTTAATTAACAAAAAAACTATGTAATATTGTATCGTTATTTAATTCAAACTTTTAAAACCAGACCATTTTATGGATATTATATCAATCGTTTTAGCGGCGATAAACCTACTCCTTTTGATCGTTATCTACCTATACTACACAAGATCAGCGGCTGCACAGGAGCGGCTGCGAGGCGAAATCTCGGAGCTATCAGCAGCAAAAGCAAAAGTCGATGAACTCTCAGTAGTGCATAAGAGCGAGCTGTTTCACACAAAAGAGAAGCTACAAGAGGTGAGCCACGAGAAGGAAAAATTCGAAAATATCGCAGCAGCACGAGAAACAGAGATTCGCGCTCTACTCCAGGAGTCAGCAAATTATCGTAGTCAGGTAGAGAATATACAAGAGCAGTTAGCAAATTTGGAAGCCAATGACAAGCGACAACGAGAACAGTTTAAAAATATAGCCACAGAGATATTCTCTGAGCATACCAAAGAGTTTAAATCTACCAACAAAGAGTCTATAGATCTGTTGCTTAAACCTTTTAAGGATAATATAACCGAATTTAGAGACAGGGTTGAGAAGATCTATTCTATTGAGAATCAGCAGCGAGGAGCCTTAAGCAACGAGCTACGCAACTTGATGGAACTAAACCGCAAGATTACTACCGAAACAACAAACCTAACTAATGCACTGAAAGGAAATTCGAAAATCCAAGGCGATTGGGGCGAAATGATATTAGAGACAATTCTCGATAGCTCAAACCTGGAGAAGGGTATTCACTACTCTACTCAATACAATATAAAGGATGAGGCAGGAAACAACTTACGCCCCGATGTGGTACTTAATCTACCTGACAATAAACAGATAGTGATTGACTCAAAGACCTCTCTCACTGCATTTGTTAGCTATGTAGCTGCCGAGAGTGAGGCCGAGCGAGCTATTTTACTTGATCAACACCTTAAGTCAGTACGACAACACGTCAACGAGTTGGGTCGAAAAGAGTATCAAAAATTGGTTAACTCACCCGATTTTGTGATTATGTTTATCCCCAATGAACCAGCCTTCTTGGCTGCGCTTCAAGCCGACAACACTATTTGGGGCGATGCCTACAACAAGAAAGTTATTATATCGTCACCAACAAACCTATTCGCCTTGCTCAAACTTGTCGATGATTTATGGAAGCGAAATGCTCAATCAAAAAATACTGAGGCAATTGTCAAAAACGCAACCAAACTCTTTGAGCAGTTAGTGAATTTTAGCAGCTCTCTTGAAGATATTGGCAAAGCTCTTGAAACGGCGCAAACCAAATATGATGATGCCTTTAAACGCCTGCATACGGGAAACGATAATATATCTCGCTTAGGATTAAAATTGCGAAAATTAGGTCTGCCAACAAAGAAGCAGCTATCATCTAAGATGGTTGAGGGCAACGAAGAAGAGAGTGAGACAGAAGAGTAAAAGAAATCTCTTATAATTGAGGAAAATCCTTCAAAGGGATATAGTTACCCCCAATGAGTTCGAAGCAAAAATGTTTCATGCCATTGGTCAATATTATGTAGGGAGCAGCAAGTACCGAGTTGTATCGTAGGGCTTGAGCATAAACCTCCTGATTGACCTCAATATTTGCCGCCTTACATTCGACCAAGATAAGTGGTTTACAGTGAGTGTCAACCACAACGATATCAGCCCTTTGAGCCTGTCCCGTAATTTTTACTGGATACTCCTCACAAATCTGAGTCGGTTGCACTCGACAGTGCGTCACCAAGAAATTAACGGTGTGGCGTCTGACCCACTCTTCGGGTGTAAGCACCAAGTATACCTTTCGCGATGCTACCCACACAGAGAGGGTATTATCGTCACTATTTAGCCGGGTTTTCAATCTAATCGGAGGAAAATTTAACTTCGGGAATATGGTTTGCATCGCTCTATGTAGGAGTTATTATTGTCGCAAATATATACTAAATATGTGGATTTTCCTCTATTTTTGCCAAATGATTGTAATAAGTAGTGTAAAACAATTAAAATTGGGGAGATAATAACTCCCATTATCTATTATGCAGCTAAAAAAAGTTTTAATCACAGTAACAATTATATACACAATTCTTATAACCACCCTTTCACTGGTTAACCTTTCGCACCCTGTAGAGACTATCAAGATTGCACATCTTGACAAATATATCCATTTTTGCCTCTACTTCGGTCTCAACATCTTGGTATTATTGATGCTAAAGTCAAGCAATAGAGATTTGCTTCTAAAGCAACAACTATTATCTACACTCATCGTTGTAATATACAGTTTTCTTATTGAGATTGTTCAATCTTTTGTGGGTCGAGAATTTGATCTTCTCGATCTTCTCGCCAACATCGCAGGCGCATGCTTCGCCCTATTAATTTTTAGAAATTCTGTAAAGTTTCTCATACGTCTACCCTGAAAAAAGCTCTCATTAATTTCTTAGTGTTGATTATTTTTTTTATATTTGTCAGACAACACACAAACCAGTTAATGAAAACCATATGAATTTAAAAACTCTACCCCTAATGCTACTTGCCACAACATGTATATCATGCGGTACCACAGCAGAAAATAGTAGCGAAAATGAAGCTTTAGCCTCATACAACGTAGCATCCGATCCTCGCGGTTATGTTGACTCCTTAAAATGGACTCTCATTTGGAATGATGAATTTGATTATGCAGATTCACAGCTTGAGAACGAATGGATATCGGACAATGGAAGGTATAAAAGTCAAATCGCCTGTACTCGTTTCCGCGAGAATGCAGTTGTGGAGAATGGATGCCTCAAGCTTATCAATAAAAGAGAGGCTCGTGACCCTCGCACCGAGTGGACATCTGGCAATATTTGGACTCGACAAACATACACCTATGGTTATTTTGAGTGCCGCTATAAATACGCTGCCGCCTACACCACAAACAACGCATTTTGGCTTATGCCCTCTCCCGCGACAGAAATACCTGAAGAGGGTATAAAGTTTGAAATTGATGTCAATGAGGGGCATTACCCCAACGAACTATATCTTGATCTTCACAACTGGACTCAACCAATTGAGGTGGATGGAGTAAAAAAGTTCCCTCGCGATCAACGATGTTATGCTTATGGCACCAAGCCGGAGGTTCACATCGAGCTATTGGAGCCAATAACCACCTCACAGGTTCGATTATCCTCTAATCACAAACGTGCCTTTACATTAAATTCATTTAAAATTCTTGAATCTAAAAGTGGAGAGGATCTCATTAGTCAACTGCCTACTAAGCTCTCTGTAAGCGGTGTTTATGATGGCAGTAGCGAACATATCGGTTATGGTAAAGATGATGGGAGTTCAGCATGGAAAGCGCCACTTAATGGTGATAAGTGGATTGTTGCCCAATTTGACAACAATAAAGAGATATCGAGTATAAGTTTTGATAGTGGTGTTTTCTCAGAAAAGAGCGATATGGTCATCACATCAATTACTGATTATCTTATTGAATATTGGGATGGCACAAAATGGATAGAGATTGAATCATGGGATGTGGCTGACACCACAAACTTTGCAAACACCTTCCACACATACGGCTTAGCATGGACTAAGGAGGAGTTAATATACTACTTCGACGGTGCAGAGATTCGCCGGGAGCCCAATCTCATCTGCCATAATCCCGCAAATGTATATTTAAGCATGGCAATACTCAAGTATCTTGGTGATATCCCAGATAATGTTGATGGATCATTCATGGAGGTTGACTACGTAAGAATATATAAAGAAAAGATCTAAAAGTTGTGATCCCGACAGGAGTTGCCAAATAGAAAAAAAAGCACAATTATATGCACCCGCGGAGGTGCTATCTCCGCCAGCCGGAGGCAAGAAGAGATAATATTTTCATACGTTTGCCCAGATATTACAGTTTAAAATTTGGGGTGATAAATAAATTTGATTAAATTTACACTCACAATCTTAAAATTAAAAGATATGAGTTATAAAGCGGCAAATAACAGATATGCTTTGATGCATTATCGCAAGTGTGGAAGAAGCGGCATTTCGCTTCCCGAGATATCGCTTGGCTTATGGCAAAATTTTGGTAGTATTTATGATTTTGACAATAGTCGAGAGATGTTGTTACGCGCATTTGATCTGGGGATCACTCACTTTGATTTAGCAAATAATTATGGTCCCGTGCCAGGTAGCGCGGAGATTAATTTTGGCAAGGTGCTCAAAAGTGATTTGATGCCTTATAGAGATGAGATGATTATTTCGACCAAGGCTGGTTACACTATGTGGGAAGGACCTTATGGTGACTGGGGTAGTCGTAAATATCTGATTTCGAGCCTCGATCAAAGCCTGCGACGAATGGGGCTCGACTATGTTGATATCTTCTATCACCATCGTCCCGATCCAAATACTCCGATCGAAGAGAGTATGGCAGCGCTTGATCACATCGTGCGCCAAGGGAAAGCACTGTATGTAGGTCTGTCGAACTACACAACTGAGCAATTTAAGGAGGCAACAACAGTGTTGAAATCGCTTGGCACACCCTGTTTGATTCAACAATCAAAATATTCGATGATGGTACGCACCCCCGAAGAGTCTCTGTTGGATGCAGTTCAAGATAATGGAACAGGATTTATTGCCTACTCACCCTTGGCACAGGGGATGCTCTCCAATAAATATATTAAGGGTATTCCAGCAGATTCACGTGCTGTGCGCAATCTATTTCTTAAGGAGGCAGATATCACTCCAGAGAAGATAGCCCAAGTTGTTGAGCTCAACCAGATAGCTTCATCTATAGGTCTCTCTTTGGCTCAGATGGCTGTAAAGTGGCTGTTGCGCAATAATCGTAATACGGTCTCTTCGGTCTTGATAGGTGCAAGTAGGGTGGCTCAGATTGATGAGATTGCGGCAGTTTCAGCGATGCCAACTCTCGACGAAGAAGTTTTAGCAAAGATAGAAACGATACTTGTTGGTTAGTATCTAAATTTTCACTATCTTTGGCGGACAATTTTGAAATTCTATTCAAACTAAACTATAGAAATTATTATGAAAGAAGCAATTGCAATTCTAACAGGTGGAGGTCCAGCTCCAGGTATGAACACCGTAGTAGGTAGTGTCGCTAAGACATTCCTTCAAAAAGGTTACACTGTTATTGGTCTCAACGGAGGCTACTCAGGTCTATTTAACCCCAATCCAAACACAGTAGAGATCTCATTCCCTATGGCTGATGATATCTTCAACCGTGGTGGATCATTCCTTCAGATGAGCCGTTTTAAACCAACTGATAACGACTTTGCTAACAACTTTAACCTTGACTTCTTTATCAAGAATAACATTAAGTTGCTTGTAACTGTTGGTGGTGATGATACTGCATCTACCGCAAACCGTATTGCTAAATTCCTCGAAGAGAAGCAATACCCAATCGCAAACATCCACGTTCCTAAGACTATTGATAACGACCTTCCTCTTCCAGCAGGTACTCCAACTTTTGGTTACGAGTCAGCTAAAGATAGTGGTGCGGTTATCGCTCGTGCAGTCTATGTTGACGCTCGTACAAGTGGCAACTGGTTTGTTGTTGCGGCTATGGGTCGTTCAGCAGGTCACCTTGCTTTCGGTATTGGTGAGGCTTGTCACTACCCAATGATCGTTATCCCTGAGATGTTTAACAAGACAGAAATCACAGTAGAGAAGATCGTTAACCTTGTAGTTTCGTCAATCATCAAGCGTAAGATCATAGGTATGGATTATGGTGCTGCTATGATCTCTGAGGGTGTCTTCCACGAGCTTTCCGACGAAGAGATCAAGAAGAGCGGTGTAAGCTTCTCTTACGACGATCATGGTCACCCAGAGCTTGGTAAAGTTTCTAAGGCTCACATCTTCAACGAGATGTTGGAGAAGAAGCTTAAAGAGCTTGGTATCAAGGTTAAGAGCCGTCCAGTAGAGATCGGTTACGAGGTTCGTTGCCAAACTCCAGCTGCGTTCGACCTTACCTACTGCTCTGAGCTTGGTATGGGTGTATACAAACTATTTGCTGATGGCAAGACAGGCTGTATGGTATTTGTTGATAGCGAGGGTAATGTATCTCCACTTTACCTTAAAGATCTTCAAGATGCTACAACTGGTAAAATTCCACCACGTTTGGTTAACATCGAGTCGGACAAAGTTAAGGCTGTTATCGATAATATCCTTAGCTATGTTACGGAAGATGATTACGAGGCTGCAAAAGCATACGTGTCTGACCCAGAGTCATATGACTTTAGCAAGATTCTCAACTGGTAATATCGCCAATTAGACTATAAAAGAGGCAGTCTTGATCGCAAAGATCAAGACTGCCTCTTTAGTAATTAATACTCTTCTTCATTAAAGAAGAAATCATCCTTTGTAGGGTAGTCTGGCCAAATATCTTCAATTGACTCGTAGATTTCTCCCTCATCTTCAATCTCTTGAAGATTCTCTACTACTTCAAGTGGCGAACCCGAGCGAACAGCGTAATCAATTAGCTCATCTTTAGTTGCTGGCCATGGTGCATCCTCTAATTTTGATGCAAGTTCAAGTGTCCAATACATAGTTGCAATATTTTTAATAAAAATTTATAGGCAAATTTTTCGCAAATATATAAATAAAATTGATAAATCCAACTAATAATTAAGTTAAAATTCAGGGCAATCGCATGAAAAATATTATTTCTTATGCCTCCGGCGGGCGGGGATAGCACCCCCGCGGGTGCGTATCATTGCGATTTGGGCTTAGAGATTGCATCTCTAAACCCAAATCGAGGTTCACCTCGCTGGGGGCAAAGCCCCACCACATCAGTGCAATACAAAAGTCAAAAACGACAGTTTTTGGATCCAAGCTTAGGCTTGGTGCCCGCGCGGGAGGAGCGCGATAAGCAATTTTTTTCGTGCGTTTGCGCTAATTTTCATATCGATATATTGCGATATATCAAATATTTGTTTATATTTGTATAAATATGATTGTCAACTAATTTAATCTATTGTTAATATGAAAACATCTTACATTTTTTTGAGTGATTCTTTCGAAGATATAGAGGCTATAGCTATTATTGATATTATGCGTAGGGCGCAGATCCCAGTTGAATCAGTTTCAATGAATAGTAGCTTGGAGGTTACCTCTTCGCATAGCATTACAGTAAAGGCTGATCGATTGTTTGATAAGCAAAGTCTCAACAGTGCTGAATATCTAATTTTGCCGGGTGGTTCGACAAAGTTAAATGAGTATGATGAACTCAAGACACTCCTTGTCGAACATAATGCAGCAAATGGACGTATTGCCGCAATATGTGCTGCTCCAATGGTTTTGGGTGGTATAGGTCTACTTCAAGGAAAAAGAGCAACTTGTTATCCAGGATTTGAAAAGTATCTTACAGGTGCAACATTTATTGATGCGGCAGTAGTGGTTGATGGATCAATAGTAACATCTAATGGACCCGCCTCAACGCTTAAGTTTGCCTATGCTTTGGTTAAAGAGTTGTGTGGTGCCCATCAAGCCGCAATTATCCAACAGCAGATGATGTATAAAGAGAGTTAATATGAGATTGGGATTGGCTCCTCTAAATATATTCTTGTCGGAAAGATAACTATTTCACTCGCTGTCGGTATTGACTTGGAGTTATATTTGTGATCTTTTTGAATTGAGTGTTGAAATATGAAATACTACTAAACCCAATCTCATAAGCAATCTGTGCAATGGGATTGTCAGTTGTCGCTAACTCCTCTTTAGCGATTGCTATGCGCACGTCTAAAAGGTAGTTAAAGATAGATTGCCCAGCTTTGCTTTTAAAGTATCTACACATCGCACTACTATTCATATGAGCATGTTTTGCCAACTGAGATAGTGTGATATGTTCGCGGAAATGTAGATTTATGTACTCTATAATCCGATGATAGATGCTATCATTTGTGTTACGTGCAAGAGTGTAGCTTGCACTTGCAATCAGTGATGCGTGTTCGAGGTTCTGTCCCAATTGATCTAAAATGTTGTAAAGCGAGCTCAATCGGTCAAAACCGTCTATTTCTTGCATACGACAAATCTGGTCAACCAATTTGTGGTTACATCCTAAATGCCATTTCACTCCACGGCTACCACTATGTAGCAGTAGTTTGATGTTGGTACAGCCTGGCATGGATGTATAGTTTGAGGGCAAAATACCCTCAATAAACTGAATATATATCGAACTGCTCTCTGTTGAGTGAAGTCGACTTTTGAAATAATGTGGTAGATAACTACCAAATACAAATATATCGCCCTTATTAAAAGGGATGTTATTGTCGGCAACAATACATTCACCTTCGCCGCTACTAATATATACAATCTCAATCTCGGGGTGTACGTGCAGGCTGCGCTCAAAAAGTTTAGCACTGTAGCGACAGCAGGCAAAAGAGTTGTTTTTGCTCGCCTCTACACGCTCTAATTCAATAGTGTTCATAGTTGGATCTTTGCTTATATTATCTCCTAAAGCAAAGATATGTATAATAAATGCAAATTCCAATAAATAGTTAATATTAAATACTCTTTAATTTTGCATTACAACTAAAACTTAATCACTATGGAACAATATTCAATTCAAAATGCAATAGTAAAGGGTGATCTAAACCTTGCTATTTCGGAGACAAATCGTGCACTCGATGGCGGAGTAACAGCAAAGGAACTTATTGACAGACATTTAATTGTCGGAATGGAGATTATTGGTCAAGCTTTTGAAGATGGAAAAGCCTTTGTACCCAATTTGTTGATGGCAGCACGAGCCATGAAAGGATCTTTAGATATCCTCAAGCCTCTTCTTAAGGTCGAAAACTCTCAATCTACGGGAATAATCGTCATTGGCACTGTGATGGGTGACCTTCACGATATAGGTAAGAATCTCGTTTGTTCGATGCTCGAAGGGTGTGGTTTTGAGGTCGTTAATTTGGGTGTTAATGTTGATGCTACATCATTTGTTAATGCAGTCAAAGAGCATAATGCAAATATTGTATGTATGTCGGCTCTGCTTACTACAACCATGGTCAATATGAGAGCTGTTATCGAGGCGCTCGAAGCGGAGGGTTTGCGCGCAAATGTCAAGGTAATGGTTGGTGGTGCTCCCGTAAGCCAATCGTTTGCCGATGAGATCGGAGCAGACGGCTATAGCGATAATGCTAATTCGGCTGTTGCACTTGCGCGTCATCTTTTGCTAAATTAACATCTATAATGAGTGGGCAGGTAATTAGAGTCGAGATGTCGAATCTCGCTCTCAGTGACACTGTTATCTACGAGGCAATGGGCTATGGAGATGTTGTGCCCGATGATGAGACATCAGCTTTGACCAGAGATCTCTTAGAGCAAGCGATGGGTGTAGTTCATCCTATGTTTTATTATAATATCTTCCCCTGTGAGATCAATGCGAATGGTGTTAGTGTCGCCAATTGTAACTTTGAGACCAATAAAACTATCACTGCATTAATGCGAAACTCGCAAAGAGTAGCGCTCTTTGTAGCTACTGCGGGAGCAGAATTTCAACAGTGGTTAGATACTATCTCTCAAAGTGGCGATGCCCTTAGCATGTTTGTGCTTGATGCCATTGGTAGTTCGGCAGTTGAGGCTGTAGGCGATTACATGGAGCAGATATTGCAATCCGAGATTGGAGCTACTGGACATACAAATCGCTTTAGTCCTGGCTACTGTGGCTGGGATATTTGTGAGCAGCAAAAACTATTCTCTCTCCTGCCGTCGGGTGTATGCTCTGTGGAGCTGTCTATCAATTCATTAATGTCACCTATGAAATCCATAAGCGGAATTGTTGGAATTGGTGACGATGTCGTTACTCGAAAGTATGGCTGCTCAATTTGCAATAATAAAAGTTGTTACCTAAGAAAAAACTAACCTAAAATAATGAGAGGAAAAGAGTTAATTAAAAAGGCATTCGATTGCCAGAGTGTCGAGCGCGTGCCATGGGTTCCCTTTGTTGGTGTTCATGCAGGAGCCTTAGTTGGCGTAGATGCCGAGAGCTATTTGCGTTCACCAGAGCTGATGTTTGAGGGACTCAGCAGAGCTATTGAATTATATAATCCTGATGGTATTCCCGTGTCGTTTGATCTTCAAATGGAGGCAGAGATCCTTGGTTGCGATTTGGTGTGGAGTAGGGATAATCCACCGTCAGTTGCGTCGCATCCAATGGGTGAGGGTGGCACAAAGAGCTTAAGTGATATGTTCATCCCCAAAGAGAGTGATGGTCGAATAGGTATTACAATGGAACTCACACGCCGATTACGTGCGAAATATCCTGACTTAGCTCTTTATGGGCTTATCACAGGTCCATTCACCTTGGCGTTGCACCTTTGTGGAACTGATATCTTTATGAAGATGTTTACAGATGAAGCTGAAGTTTTGGAGATTATGGCATTTTGCACTGAGGTATGCAAGGCTATGAGTGGCTATTATGTGGCGGCGGGATGTGATATAGTGGCGGTGGTTGATCCTATGTGTAGTCAAATAGGACCAGATCAATTTGAACAATTTGTACTTAAATCATGTAGCGACCTATTTGCTCACATCAAGAAGATTGGAGCTTACTCTTCGTTCTTTGTGTGTGGTCATGCTCAACACAATATTGAGGTCATGTGTCAATCTAAACCTAATAATATCTCAATAGATGAGAATATTCCATTAGATTACGTGCGCGATGTTTGCCTAAAACATAATATTAGCTACGGTGGTAACCTTAAGCTCACGGCTGTGTTGTTGATGGGAGAGGTAGAGGATGCCCGTCGTGATGTTGTTGAGTGTTTAGATATTGCATCACATGCAGAAAATAGAGGCTTCATATTGGCTCCAGGTTGCGATCTGGCTTATGCAACTCCAATCCAAAATTTGGTTGCATGTGGGGAACTTGTAGGAGATCTCTATCAACAAGAGATAGTGCGAGCGATGGGGCCCAAGATAAGTAATGTTGAACCGTTAGATCTATCGAGCTATGTTACCTCAGATGTTGTAAAGGTTGATTGTATAACTCTTGACTCTTTGGGTTGCGCAGCGTGTCAATATATGTGGGAGGCAACTCAACGAGGAGCAGAGCCTTTTGGTTCTAAAGTCAAAGTTGTGGAGCACTCCATTAAGAGCCGTGAGGGAATTGAGTTTATGGCAGCGGCGGGAGTTAAGAATATTCCAACGATTATGATTGATGGTAAAATTGTCTTTGTGTCGAATATCCCACCAGTAGCAGATATCTCCAAGGCAATTGAGCAGGTTATAGTGCAGAAATTACTATGAACGAGCGTTGTAAAATACCAATTGTGTTGATCTCCGGTTTTTTGGGTAGTGGGAAAACAACACTCATTGGTAATTTTATCGAGGAGTGTTCTTCGGCGCTCAGGGTTGCAGTTGTACAGAATGAATTTGCTGCATCTGGTGTTGATGGTCAACTATTGTGCGCGAGTAGCCCCAAATTTATTCTCAGAGAGCTAAATACAGGCTCGATATTTTGTTCATGTCTCTTCTCTCACTTTAAAGATGCTGTGGTTGAATTATCGCAACACTCACAAGTAGATATAATAGTTGTTGAAGCTACTGGGATTGCTGACCCTATTGGTATAGCCCAACTTATGGAGGATGAGAGTGTGGCGAGTTGTTGCTACCTTGCCCGCATTATAACCATTGTAGATGCCTCTCGCTTCCTAAAAGGAGTTTCGAAAATTATAAGTGCATATCATCAAGTGCAGGTCGCCGATATAGTTATGGTGAGCAAAACTGATCTTGTGAATATTTCAACTACTCAGGCTGTCGAAAGAGAGGTAAAGAGAATAAATCCTCTCGCCAAGGTGCATTTAGGTTGCTCCTCGGAGTTTATGTTGCATCCGCTGCTATTCGACTCCACTTTGCCGATAGCCGTTGATCAACATATCGAAGGCGCGCTGACACATTGTGGTTCGGGAGGGTATGTCTCAAAGATATTTAAAACGACTCGACCGATTGCGCATGACAAATTAGAGCTATTTCTTGATTCACTTGATGAGAATATATTGCGACTCAAAGGAATGGTTGTCGATGAGTGGGGTAGGAGCTTATTAATCCAATACATTCCAGGTCAACGGGAGGTCATACCTATGAACGAGGGTGTTGTTGGGGCGACTGAATTGATCTCAATTGGATATAGCTCGCCTAACTTTAATCTGCTCAATGCCAATACATTTTATTGGAATAGGGAGAGCTAAAAAAACATATTATAGACTTAACTAACTAAAATATACTATTATGACAAAAAGAGAGATTATTAAATTGGTGCTTGACGGTGGTAAACCGCCTTATGTGCCCTGGTCTTACAAATTTACAAAGGAGCCTTTAGAGATGCTTCAGCAATATTATGGTGTCGATGATCTTGATCCAATGCTTGGTAATCACATTCTACAATTGGGTAGCGATATCGGATTTTTTGATCAAGTGGCTCCAGATATGTATCAAGATGTTTTTAAAGTTGTTTGGGATCGCAGTATTGACAAAGATATAGGCGATGCAAAGGGTATTGTCCTAACAGAACCAACTCTCGAAGGGTATGAGTTTCCCAACCCCTTAGATCCTCGATTCTTCGCAAATATAGAGTCGGAGTGTGCCAAAAAGCCTGATATGTTTAGGGTGTTTCAAATTGGTTTTTCTCTCTACGAACGCGCATGGAGCATGCGTGGAATTGAGAATCTGTTAATGGATTTCTATATTAATCCAGATTTTGTTCATCAACTCCTTGATGCCATTTGTGATTACAATATAGCACAGATAAATGAGGCGTTGAAATATGATATTGATGCTATCTATTTTGGGGATGATTGGGGTCAACAGAAGGGTCTAATTATGGGTTATGATTTATGGAGAGAGTTTTTATATCCTCGCATTCAACGTATGTATGCAGCAGCTCGCAATGCCGGCAAGTATGTTATGATTCATAGCTGTGGCGATGTTGATGAGCTATTCCCAGACCTAATCGAGGCTGGACTTAACTGTTTCAATCCATTTCAACCCGAGGTTATGGATGTGAAAGAGATTATTGAGACATATCGTGGACGTTTAGCATTTCATGGCGGCTTGTCGATGCAAAAGACCCTGCCATTTGGCTCTAAGGAGGATGTTATAACCGAGTCAAAGATGCTTCTTGATCTGGGTCGCGAGGGTGGTTACATCTTCTCACCATCTCACTCAGTAGAAAGTGATACATCGCTTGAGAATATATTAGCATTTATCGAAGTGGCAAAATCACAACCTAATTGGCTGAGCAGCGAAAATAGTTTTTAGAGGCTAAGCCAATAGCATAATCAATAATAGAGGCAACCTTTGGTCGCCCCACCACATCAGCGAGATGAACCTTGATTTGGGTTTAAATGCCTATGGTATTTAAACCCAAATCGCATTGGTCTGTACCCGCGGGGGTGGGCTTGTTCCCGCCCGCTGGAGGCAATAATGAGGTAATATTTTTCATGCGTTTGCCCTGCACTTGCAAATAATTCAATTATTTTTACTAATTTTATGACGGATTAAAATAGTTTATCAATGGCGCAAAAATTTGGAAATACTTGGTGGGGTGAGGCTTGGCTTCGCTCATTGGATAATATCGACTATTCGAACCGTCTGCCTCGCGGAGCAACCTATGCTCGCAATGGTAGCGTGAAAAGCGTGAGTATCAGAGGAAACTCTATCTCGGCTGCTGTGCAAGGTAGCAGACGCACCCCCTATAGGGTTAATATTATCATTCCACCATTTTTCGAAGATGATATTGAGCGTCTAACCAGCGAGCTACTCAAGCACCCTATAATCATCTCTCGACTGCTTAATCGTCAGCTCGACCCCTCGATAATGGATATTGCCTCGGCTTGTGGATTGAAGATCTTTCCCCAGCAGTGGACAGATTTTAAGATGCAATGTAGTTGTCCCGATTGGGCAGTACCGTGTAAGCACTTAGCCGCCGCTATATATATGGTTAGCAGGGAGATTGACAACAATCCTTTTCTTGCTTTTGGCATTCACAATGTCGATCTAATCAAAGAGATACAAAAGAGGGGGGTAGTAATAGAGCAAAAGCAGGCTCTCGAAGTGCCTGACTTCTCATCGCTTCTTGAGAAGAGAACCCCCAAGGAGGCTAAAGAGATTGTTCCAATCTCCAAGCGAGTTAGCCTTAGCTCACTGCCCGATATTGCCGAGCCGATGATTAGTATTTTGCCAGACGAGCCAACATTTTGTGGAACTCACAACTTCAAGACAAAATATTCGGCTGCCCTTATGTCGATCATAAAAAAGGTGCGACGAGCTCAAAAGGCGGGAATCTCAGCGGAGACACTGCTTGGTGTTCAGAGCGAAAAGAAGCTCTCGAAGAGATACTCACCAACCATAGTTATTGATTATGATGGCAACTACAATATGGTCGGAGTGCAGGATCTGGATGATAAAAGTATCTATACGATAAACGACCTATTTGAACTTTTACTCTCTATAAATAGTGACTTCCTGCCCGATTACTCCGCTAATGTTTTTGCTCTGCACCAAGCACTCTACACCGCTATTGCTCTGGTTTCTCGTGGCGCAATAACGCCTCAGATAGTAAAAGATAGCGTCAAGTCATATAGAATAATCTGGACTCCAGCCCACAATAGCGCAGAGGTTCGTCAGACGATTGAGCGACTGCAAGAGGTGATGCCTCCAAAAATCATCGAGGGGTATCTTAAGGGTCGTAAAACGCCTATCTTGGTGAAGAATCAAGCGGAGCTGCTCACCTCATATTTTATTACGAAGTTAATTAATCGCTTGTCTCGCTTTGGGATGGATGATTATTTGAATATGTTCTTTTGCAACTCTCGAACATTTTTTGATGGCGTAGGCGAGGGCGAAGTTGCAGGTGGCATCAAGGCGTGGCTGGATCACTATTCGATCAGTAGCGGAAGATATAGAACTGTTTTCATTGTGGAGGAGGAGATCGAAAACGACCTCTTCAAAATGAGTTTGGGGGTCGAGGATCGCACCGAGGCAATACCTGAAACGTATACTCTAAGCTCTATTCTCACAGAGAAGAGGCATGAGAAGAGGCATG
>JAWXTF010000028.1:0-30991 GCA_044433965.1 Rikenellaceae bacterium
GTTGTTTTGCGCGGGTAGAATACGCAAGCCCCAGAAAAGCCCCCCTCCCACAATCAAATACTAAACATTTGAGTATTAGTTAATTGCAGTGATTTAATAAAAAGTTAATATAATAATTTTAAAATTTCAATGAAAAAAGTTTGTATATTAATATTTTTTAATTACTTTTGCCTCAGACAACATAACAAGATGATTATGAACAGCTCACTAAATAACCGATTTTACTTCTTCTTTTTTAGCTTCTTTTATTGCGAAAGAGGGCGGGAGAGTGTATGCGTATAGAGAGTTATAAAAGTATATCAAAATCCCGCCTCAGTGAGGCGGGATTTTTTTTATTGATTTTTTTAATTAAAGGCGATGAAAAAAGTTACAATACAAGGTGTCGAAGGGTGTTACCACGAGGTGGCAGCACGAGCATTTTTTGCCTCTGAGAGGATCGAGGTGCTTCCCTGTGCGACATTTGGCAAACTATTTGAAGAGATGGCAACCGATAGTTCTCTATTAGGAATTGCAGCCATCGAGAATACTATTGCAGGATCACTACTTCAGAACCATGAGCTGCTGAGCAATAGTTGCCTCAAGGTAATTGGTGAGCAGAAGATCAGAATCTCACATGTGGTGGCTGTTTTGCCTGGTCAAACAATCGAGGATATTAGTGAGGTTCACTCACACCCTATAGCGCTCATGCAGTGTGCCAAGTGGCTCTCGGCACATCCTCAGATCAAGGCTGTAGAGAGTGACGATACGGCAGAATCTGCCAAGATCATTGCCGAACAGGGACTCAGAGGGCATGCTGCAATTTGTGGTGAGGCTGCCGCCAAGCTCTACGGGCTCGAAATACTCGAACGTGCAATAGAGACAAATCGCCACAACTTTACTCGCTTTTTGATCCTTAGCAACGAGAAGTGTGCCGAAGAGTATATAGCACAAAACGAGATCAATAAATCCTCAATTCAATTCTCACTTGCTCACTCCACGGGGTCGCTCTCAAAGATTTTGACAATCTTTTCGTTCTACGACATCAACCTCACCAAGATTCAATCACTACCTATAATAGGTTGCGAGTGGGAGTATCTATTCTATGTCGACCTGACTTTCGACTCATATGAGCGATATCGTCAATCACTCGACGCCGTTCGACCGCTAATAACAGAATTTAAAATTTTGGGCGAGTATCGAGAGTCGCCTTCACCAGATATCGAAATAATTAACATGTAAAATAAAACCGTTATGAGAGATTTAAATCCAAATTTCATTCCCAACGTAGAGCTTCAACGCCCTATAATCATCTCGGGACCATGTAGTGCCGAGACAGAAGAACAACTCCTTACGACTGCCCACCAGCTTCACGCCTTGGGTGTCAAAATCTTTAGAGCTGGCATCTGGAAGCCTCGCACCAAGCCCGGTGGATTCGAGGGTGTCGGTCAAAAGGGTCTCGAATGGATGCAACGAGTGCGCTGCGAAACAGGGATGCTCATCTCGGTGGAGGTTGCAACACCCGAACATGTGCGCCAAGCACTTGATGCCAAAATGGATATGCTCTGGATAGGTGCCCGCACATCGGCAAATCCATTCGCAATGCAAGATATTGCCGACGCACTCAAAGGTGTCGACATCCCAGTGCTTGTAAAGAACCCTGTTAGCCCCGACCTTGATCTATGGATGGGAGCCATGCAGCGCCTACGCAATGCCGGTATCACACGCCTTGGAGCAATCCACCGTGGATTTTCGAGCTATGGCAACAGCATATATCGTAACCAACCAATTTGGTCAATTCCAATCGAGCTACACCGCCAATTCCCCAATATGCCTATAATCTGTGACCCCAGCCATATGGGTGGAAAACGCTCAATGATCGAGAAGATCACTCAACAAGCAATGGACCTGGGCTTCAGTGGAGTGATGATAGAGTCGCACTGCAACCCCGACGAAGCGTGGAGCGATGCCGCACAGCAACTTAAACCAGTCGACTTAGGGGCGATCCTCGACCGTATAATCATACGCGACAAAAGTGTAACGACTCAAGATCTTAGCGATCTGCGCGGCGAGATTGATGAACTTGACGGCTCCCTCCTTGAACTTCTGGCTAAGCGTATGAGAATATCACACGATATAGGCACATTCAAAAAAGAGCACGATATGCCAATCCTCCAAGCATCCCGCTACGATGAGATACTCTCGCGCCGCGGAGCCCAAGCCACAGAACTTGGTCTCGATGCAGAATTTGTAAAGGAGATACTCCAAACAATTCATGAGGCATCCGTAGAGCTGCAAATTAAACTTAACGAAGAGTAAAGAGAGACTTTGCATAGGGATCGACGCTTGAAATTGATTGTTCATCGCGCTCGGGTTGATGCTTGGGTTGCCGCTTGCTTATCGCGCTCGTGCCGCGCGGCACCAAGCAAGCTTGGATCCAAAAACTTTGTTTTTGACTTTTTTATTGTGTTGCGCTGATGTGGTGGGGGCTTTGCCCCTCAGCGAGATATCTATTATGATGGGCTTATGAAAGTGAACTTTCAACTCCCCTCATAATAGATATCTCTGTGTCAACCTTCGGTTGCCACCACCACCTCAGCGAGGTTCACCTTGATTTTGGCTTGATGATAAACTTTCAGCACTCCTCAGAGTAGATATCTCTGTGTCAACTTTCGGTTGCCACCACCACGTCAGCGAGGTTCACCTCGATTTGTGCAAATTAATTTACTTCAACCTATGGTTGTTACCTCAACGTCAACGAGGTGAACCTCGATTTGGGTTTAAATGCCGTAGGCATTTAAAAATTATAAAGATCAAGGAGTTGTGCAAATTTATTTGCGACAACTCTTTGATCTTTATAATCTTAGAGATGCAATCTCTAAGCCCAAAGCGCAAGAAAGGTATGCACCCGCGGGGGTGCTATCCCCGCCCGCCGGAGGCAGTCCGAAGCGCACAGCAAGAAGCAAGAAGCGCACAGCAAGAAGCAAGAAGCAAGAAGCGCACAGCAAGAAGCAAACAAGCACTCGCCGGAGGCAGTAAGAGACAATATTTTCGTGCGAACTAAACATTAGCACCATTTCCGATGGCGATCAGTACCACTCCGGCAACCATACACAATAGAGCTAAGTAGAGTATTTTTCGTGCTTTTGGGGGTGCTCCGACCCACTCTTTTGTGAGGAGACCTCCAACGACAGCGAGCAGTACAGATGCGGTGTTGTAGATGGCATAGCCGATAGTGTTTCCAGCGCCACCGAGTGAGAATGCTGCGTAGGCG
This sequence comes from Rikenellaceae bacterium, assembly GCA_044433965.1. Classification (GTDB taxonomy): domain Bacteria; phylum Bacteroidota; class Bacteroidia; order Bacteroidales; family Rikenellaceae; genus Alistipes. Next base: position 3,251 of record JAWXTF010000028.1, read on the forward strand.
AATGCTGCCGAAGCGGCGAAGTTGAGGAATGCCATGATAAATGCCATCGAGATATTGCGACCAAAGGACTCTTTGAAGTTAGTCCATGTGTTATTTTTGCAGAGTTGCACCACGAAGTATGGAATCGCGTAGAGAGCACCAGCCCAGTAGATTATGCACATCACCGCAATTGAGCTCATCCACACGGGGTTTCCTTCGGCCAAAACAGCCTCGGTTATTGGCTTCACTCCCACAGCGTTGGCAAGGCTAAATCCCGTTGCGAATAAACCTCCAATAAGGGCGATTAGAATACCACGTACCATATGCTTCGAGTGGGGATTGTCGGAGTCTCCCATCTTGAGGAGTCCTGCGCGACCGTTTGCACCGATACCCACGAGGATCACAACCAATCCAGCCATGATATATTTGAGTGCTGCGGGCGAGGGCAATCCATCGACAATAAATGGTAGGATTGAGCCAATGAGGATCACCGCCCCAATAAATATCGAGAATCCAAGCGACATACCAATATAGTTAATCGCCTTGCTCCAGAACTGAACACCCACGCCCCAAAGGAACGAAGCGCCAATCATTGTCCAGAGCACCTCGCTTGGAATAGATCCTAAGATCGCCCCAAAGTTATTGATAAGTCCAAATCCTGCAACCAGCGGCAGAACAATTAGAGCGAGGAGGAAGAAGAGAAACCAGGTGTTCTCATATTTATATCCTTTAATATACTTCTCGGGGAGAGCATAAAGACCCAGCATGACGCCAGCGCCAATAGCCCATAAAATTCCTTCTAACATAGTTTTAAAGTTTTAAGTGTTATTTTAGGTTAAATGATTTTTTTAATAGAAAAATCTAAAAATTGTGGTGCTTTCAAAACTCTTTTCGGGGCTTGTGAAGCTGTTAGGTGCAGCCTCTATATTGACCCCATTTTGCCAGCGGTGAGTCTCGCAGGCAAAGGCGCGATGTTTGCCATAACGCTCCGAGGAGCTACGCTGTAGCTTGTCGGACATATGTTTAGCAGTGTAGAAGAGCATACAGGGCTCCGTGGAGTAGACCTCTATTGCTCGACCGCTCTTCGCATCGCCAATCTTTGCATATTGCTTCAACTCTTGATCTGGATTGTCGAAAATGTAGAAGTGCTCAACTCCTTCGCCTAACGCTTTGTGGATATTACCTATTCTTGCGCTCTGGCTCAAATCGTTGCAGTTCCCCACCACGTCGAGGATTACTCCTGTAGCAGCTCCCGACGCATCTGTCTCCATCAGCTTGGTGCTATTGATCTTCACCACAAAATCCTCTACATCGCGTTCAAATGCCGCGAGGTTGAAGTATGTGTGGTTGGTCATCGATAGCGGAGTTTGTTTGGTCGTCGTAGCGAGATATTTAAATATAATCTTATCTTCATTGTCGAGTATCATCGTAACCTTGGCTACAACCTCTCCGGGGAATCCCTCCTCGCCATCGGTGCTTACCAAGCTGAATGTTAGACCTACACCATTTGTTAGCTCTAAGATTTCGGCACTCCACAATCTCTTGTCGAAGCCCCAAGTGCCACCATGCAGATTATTCTCGCCGCAGTTTTGTTTCAATTGGTACTCGACCCCCTCTATGGAGAATCGAGCATCCTTAATCTGAGAGCAATATCGACCAACAGTCGATCCAAAGTAGGGCGCATTGGCGAGATACTCCTCCCCAAAATATTCGTCGAAGGTGTTGAATCCACACGCTATCTGAGCGCCATCGGGAAGTAGTACAGATGTTATTGTAGCGCCATAATCCATCACTTTTACCTCCATACCATTGTCGTTGGATAGGGTGTATAGTGAGACATTATCGCCTAAATATGTACCGAAGTGACGTTGAGTAATATTCATTAATTTCTATTTTTTTAGGTTGTAGAATATGACTAATCGTTGCGGTGGTTAGCCGCAGACGATTAGTCTCTTTATCTATACTTCGTATTGGGAGAGTTTCTCCCAGTTGAACACTACGCCTACGCCAGGGGTGTCGGGAGCGATAGCCATGTGGTTCTCAACGACCAATGGGCGCATTGTATACTCATCAATTGGGAAGCTATGCACCTCGATCCATCCTGCGTGCTCTTGCGACGAGACCAAACTCACGTGCAACTCCTGCATACCGTGTGAACATACTGGAACGCCATTTGCCTTTGATAGCGCAGCCGCCTTGAGCCAACCACTCACACCGCCACAGTTGGAGGCATCGGGCTGAACGTAGCCCAACTTTGAGTCAGCCATTGCATACTCAAACTCGTGGATCGTGTGGAGGTTCTCACCCATCGCCACAGCCATTCCTGTAGCCTCGGTGATCTCGGCATAACCCTTGTAGTTGTCGGGGATTATTGGCTCCTCGAACCATACTATATTGCACTCTTTCACGCGGTTGGCAAGCGAGATAGCCTGCTCCACGGTGAGCGAGTAGTTGGCATCGATCATAAAGTCAATATCCTCGCCAATAAGCTCTCGCACCGCCTTTATACGCTCCACATCCTCGTCGGGATTTTGGCGTCCAATCTTGATCTTCACACCATTGAATCCTGCCGCCAAGTATCCGCGGATATTGCTGAGGAGCTTCTCTAAGGGGAACATCAAGTCGATACCACCACAATATGCCTTGCACTTGTTCGAAGCACCTCCTGCCACCTTCCAAAGGGGCTCGCCCGCCTTGCGGCAACGAATATCCCATAGGGCGATGTCGATAGCTGAGATGGCAAATGAGGCGATACCGCCACGACCCACATAGTGGATGTGCCACTCCATAAAGTCGTAAAGATGCTCGATATCGTCACCATTCTGACCAATCAATGCTGGAGTTAAGTCGTGCTCAATCATCGCTTTGATTGCGTAGCCACCCTTACCACCAGTGTAGGTGTAGCCAGTGCCCTCAGTGCCATCCTCCAAGGTTACAGTAGCTGTAATAAGCTCGAAGTGGAAGTGGTCGCCATGCTTGGCATCGGACAACACCTCCGCCAAAGGCACCTTGAATAGGCGACACTCAATACTCTTTATTGCACTCATACTCATTATGCTTTATAACGTACATAGTATGTCTTCTTCTCCAAGTACTGCTCGAAACCGAACTTGCCATCCTCGCCACCAGCACCACTAAGCTTATAGCCATTGTGGAATCCTTGGTGTAGCTCGCCATGACCACGATTTACGTAGATCTCGCCAAACTCCAACTCGGTATTGAGACGCATAACACGGTTCAAATCGTTGGTGAATACCATCGCTGCCAAACCATACTCACAGTCGTTGGCATATGCGATAACCTCCTCCTCGGTTTTGAACTTAAGGATTGGAAGGATTGGTCCAAATGACTCCTCGTGCACGATGGTCATGTGCTGCTCAACGTTGGTAAGTACTGTTGGCTCAAACCAGTTACCCTTCTCGAACTCGGCACCCTCGGGGACCTTGCCTCCGAATGCAAGTGTTGCACCCTCTTTGAGTGATGTCTCAACAAGCTCCTTCATGTGGTTAAGTTCACTCTTGTTGATCTTAGGTCCCATATTTGAGTCTGGTGAGAATGGATCGCCCACCTTGATCTCTTTGACTTTAGCCATGAACTTCTCCATAAACTCCTCGTAGATATCCTCGTGGATATATGTGCGCTCGTTGCAGGTACATACCTGACCGCAGTTGTCGAAGCGCGACCAAAGAGCAGCCTCTACCGCCTCGTCGATGTCGGCATCCTCGAATGCGATAAATGGAGCCTTGCCACCCAACTCAAGTTGTACGTGAGCCAAGTTTTTAGCTGCTGAGCGGAAGATAGCTTGACCCGCAGGGGTGCTACCAGTCATTGTTACCATTTTGGTGATTGGGTTCTCCACGAGAGATGTTCCCATGGTGCGACCAGGACCTGTGATGATGTTGAGTACTCCATCGGGGATGCCAGCAGCCTTTGCCATCTCGCCCACCATAAGTGTCGAGATTGGAGTCTCGGTAGTTGGCTTCACAACGATAGTGTTACCTGCCACGAGTGCAGGTCCAATCTTGCGACCAGCGAGTGCAAAGGGGAAGTTCCACGCGGTGATGGCAACCACCACGCCACGAGGGATCTTTTGGATCATGATATGCTCGTTGGGGTTATCCGAGGGAACTAAGTCACCCTCAATGCGACGTGCCCACTCACAGGCGTAAGCCACGAAAGAGCAGAATACATCTACCTCGAATTGCGCTACAGTGAAGAGCTTACCCTGCTCCATGGTGATGGTGCGAGCTAACTCCTCCTTATTCTTTTTGATCTCGTCGATAAATGCGTAGAGAAGCTCCGCACGACGACGAGCAGGTGTTGCCGCCCACGCCTTTTGAGCCGCCTGGGCTGCCTCCAATGCCGCCCGAGCATCACACTCATCGCCATTGGCAACCATCGCTACGATTGAATCATTAGAAGGGTTTAGGACCTCCGCATATTTTCCATTTGCTGGTGCTACCCAAGCACCATTAATATATTGCTGAAATTGTTTCATTTTGGTTTTAGGTTTTTGATTTAAAATTTTAAAGAGGAGACGATATATTCACCGCCCCCAAAGTGAGGTTGAATAGAGAGATGAGTTTTGGGGCTTAGCGAGCATTTTTAACCGCAGCGCACTTACGGTGCGTGAGGATTAAAAAGCGCAAGGAAGTGCCAAATTTCGCCACAGAGCTATCACTAACGACCCATCCAGCCTCCATCGACAAGCATTATAGATCCATGCATGTAAGCCGCTGCCTGTGAGCAAAGGAATACTACTGGACCACCGAAATCCTCGGGGGTTCCCCAGCGACCAGCAGGAATACGACTTAGGATCGACTCCGAACGGTCGGCATCGGCGCGAAGTGCTGCGGTGTTGTCGGTTGAGATATATCCTGGAGCGATAGCGTTGACATTCACACCCTTACCTGCCCACTCATTGGCAAATGCCATAGTCATCTGACCTACAGCACCCTTCGATGCAGCGTATCCTGGAACGTTGATTCCACCTTGGAATGTGAGAAGAGATGCTGTAAAGACAATCTTACCCTCGCCACGTGCGATCATATCGCGTCCGAACTCACGAGTGAGGATGAATTGAGCATTTTGGTTGATCTCGATGATGGTGTCCCACATCTCATCGGGGTGCTCTGCGGCAGGTGTGCGGAGGATGTTACCAGCATTATTAATAAGGATGTCGATAACGGGGAAGTCCGCCTTAACCGCTGCGATAAACTCATAAAGCGCCTTGCGATCCGAAAAGTCACATGTGTAACCCTTGAAGTTGCGTCCTAACGCCTTAACCTCTTTTTCGACCTCGCTGCCCTCTGTTTCGAGCGTTGCGCTCACTCCGATGATGTCGGCACCTGCTGCTGCAAGCGCCAAAGCCATACCTTTACCAATTCCACGTTTGCAACCTGTGACGATTGCTGTTTTGCCCTGTAGGCTGAATATATCTAAGTAACTCATTGTATTATTTGTTTTTTAATTTTTATTGTGTGTGTGTAGAGCGTTGATAGGTGGATGAAATTTGGACGATGGTGCTTGAGAGTCCGACAGGAGTGTACTAAAAGTACATGACTTAGGACTCTTAAGCAGCATCGTTCAAATTTCGCCACCTTGCAATGCTCTATGCCTGGCAATCAACTAAGAACTTCATCCCACTTGGATTGCTAACAATCTCCTCGAATAGATCTTGGATCTTGTCGAGTGGCATCACGTTGGTGATAAGTGGCTCCAAAGGAAGCTCATTTTTCGCAACCAATGCGATAGCTGTCTCATAATCCTCATATTCGTATACACGAGCACCAAGGATAGTGAGCTCACGCCAGAACAACATCTTGAGATCTACGGGGCGTGGTTGAGCGTGGATCGCTACAACTACGATACGTGCACGGAGACCTGCAATCTCGGTCATTGTGTTGAGTGTTGCTTGAACTCCAGCCACCTCGAACACAACGTCGGCAAGCGAACCATTGCTTACCTCTGTAACATACTCCAATAGGTTCTTCTCGGCAGGGTTAACAACGTCAAAGCCCATCTCCTGTAGCATAGCGATACGCACAGGGTTCATCTCCGAGATGATAACCTTGGCACCAGTGGTGCGAGCAACCATCGCAACGAGCGAGCCGATAGGACCACCACCCAAGACTACAGCTACCTCGCCAGCCTTAAGTCCACTACGACGAACATCGTGACATGCTACAGCCAATGGCTCGATAAGAGCAGCTAACTTAAGATCTGTGTCGGGAGTCAACTTATGCACGGTGAATGCCATGATATTCCAGTAATTTTGGAGTGCTCCCTCAGAGTCGATACCGATAAACTTAAGCTTCTTGGCGATGTGGCTCCAACCCTTATCCGAAGCATCCTCAAGGCGATTATCGAGCGGACGAACAACAACCTTATCGCCAATCTCGAAGCCCTCGACACCCTCACCAATAGCGTCGATTGTACCCGACATCTCGTGACCAACGGTCTGAGGAACCGTAACACGTGAGTCCATAGAGCCATGGTAGATGTGAACATCGCTACCGCAGATACCACAATATGCGACCTTGATACGAACCTCGCCAGCTGCTGGTGCAGTAAGCTCCTTTTCCTTTACTGTGAAGGTCTTGTTACCTTCGTAATAACTTGCTTTCATTTAAATAAAAAATTGTGTTGATATTTATGTTTGTTATTTTTTTGGAGTTAAACTATTGTAAAATTGATTACACTATATCGCCCCTGTTACCTAATTTTGAACAGTGTAAAAGTATAACTTCTTTTTTGTACAAACAAGTATTTAAAGCGATACTATAGGGGGTGAATATTCACTAAATTAGGGGGTGATTTACGCTGAAGTGCCGTTATAGAGTAAATCATCATCATATTGATGGGTAAATTCTTGTTTACACTCCTTTTGTTATTGAAGATACGAGAGTAAGTTGCTTGCCGCTGATGATTTTGAGGATGGACAATCTATCTGAAAGGCTCATTTTCATATGTATATTATAATAGGTGTCCAACTTTGAGGTGAGGTAAAATAATGATGAATTTTAAATACCACCTCAATTTATGAGATTTTATAGCTTATATCACCAATATATTTTTACTATTTTTGTATTGACTAAAAAACTAATCTTTATACAATTACAAGCTATGAACTTATTTAAACAAATCCTATTCATTGTATTCTTATGCAGCTCTTCGCTATTTGCGAATGCGAAAGAACACGAGGATAATTTTAACAAAAATTGGCGATTCTCTCTTTCGGATTCACTAAATTACTCATTCCCAAATTTTGACGCAAGAGGTTGGCGCAATGTTGATATGCCTCATGATTGGAGTGTTGAACTACAATTCGATACGATTAATGCTGACGGATGTACAGGATATCTACCTGGGGGTATAGGCTGGTACAACAATAATTTCAAGGTCGATTTGAAGAAAAATCAGCAGTGCTATATTCTATTTGATGGAGTATATAATAACTCGACATATTGGATCAATGGAAAAGAGATAGGTTTTCATCCCTATGGCTACTCACCAATTGTGTATAACTTGTCAGATTATATAAAACCAAATAGTCAAGAGAATCAATTGATGGTTCGTGTAGATCACAGCCACTATGCAGATAGTCGTTGGTATACAGGATCAGGAATTTATCGAGATGTGGAGCTAATTGTTGTCGACAATCTACATATTCCTATTTGGGGTACATACATCACCACACCATATGTAAGCGATGATAGAGCGTCGGTAGCGATCCAAGTAGGGGTTAAAAACGCATATAAAGTTGCCAAAAGCGGTGTTGTGATAACTGAGATTATTGATGCGGAGGGAGCTGTCGTAGCTACTGCGACAACCCCATATTCGGTTGAGGCTGGCAAAGAGTGCTCTGTAGATCAAATGGTTGATATCTCACACCCTACACTTTGGGGTTTAGACTCTCCATATTTGTATAGAGCCAAGAGTTCGATACTACACAATGGAGAGGTGGTAGATACTCAAGAGAGTCGTTTTGGTGTGCGCACAATCAAATTCGATGCTGCCACGGGGTTCTATCTCAATGGCGAGAATATGAAGATCAAAGGTGTTTGCCTCCATCACGATGCAGGTTTAGTTGGAGCAGCAGTGCCCAAAGAGGTGTGGCAACGTCGTTTGATGAGACTCAAAGAGGGTGGTTGCAACGCAATTAGAGCCTCCCACAATCCCACCTCAGCAGAGTTTCTGGAACTATGTGATGAAATTGGAATGCTTGTTCAACAAGAGTTTTTCGATGAGTGGGACAACCCAAAAGATAAGCGACAGAATATGCAGGAGCAATCTATAGATTATGCTACACGTGGTTATGATCGCTATTTTCAGGAGTGGGCTGAGCGAGATTTAAAGGTGGTAATGAAGCGAGATCGCAACCACCCATGTATATTTCAGTGGAGCATTGGAAACGAAATTGAGTGGACATATCCAGGCTGCAAGGAGTCAACAGGATTTTTTGGCGCTGATGCCGCAGGAGGTTATTTCTGGAACCAACCTCCATACTCACCCAACAGAATAAAAGAGGAGTGGAATAAGCAACCTGAGCAGACATATAATATTGGTGAAACAGCTCGAAAGTTAGCGACTTGGACTCGGGAGATGGATATAACACGTCCTGTTATTGCAAATTGCATCTTGCCATCTATTAGTTACGAGACTGGTTATATCGATGCTCTCGATATTGCGGGCTTTAGCTACCGTCGAGTGATGTATGATTATGGTTGGAAGAACTATCCGGCAAAACCTATGATGGGTACCGAGAATGTAGGACAGTGGCATGAGTGGAAAGCTGTATTGGAGAGACCATATATCTCGGGAATGTTTATCTGGACAGGTATTGATTATATGGGAGAACGCGGCGGAAAGCGTCAAAGTTGGCCAGAGAAGTCGACAATTAGCGGCTTGCTCGATTTAGCGGGATTTGAGAAACCATCGTATGATATGATGAAGTCGCTGTGGGTCGAAGAGCCTATGATAGCTATCTACTCATTGCCAGCATCGAAATCGAGCTATGTGACTGCTGCCGATGGTCTCTCCTTCGAGGATCGCAACAAGAGACAGCCATGGAATCAACGACTTTGGAATTGGGAGGATATGGATAGCCACTGGAACTACGCCGAAGGTGACGAAATTGTGGTTGAGCTATACTCAAATTGTGACGAGATTGAGCTATTCCAGAATGGAAAATCGTTGGGCAAAAAGCGCCTCGAAGAGTTCGAGGATCATATATACAAATGGGCTGTAGAGTTCAAATCTGGCTCTTTGGTCGCCAAGGGTGTTAAGGGATCTCAAAGGGTCGAGAGCTCGGTAGCTACAGCCGATGAGCCATACGCAATTGTTTTGGAGTGTGATAAAGACTCTATGCGTGCCGATGGCGATGATCTGATCCATGTCGTAGCTCAAATTGTTGACAAAAAAGGAAGAGCTGTTAAAACCAGCGATAAGATTGTAGAGTTTGAAGTTGACGGAACATGTAAAGTTTTGGGCGTAGATAATGGTGCATCTAACAACGTTATGCCATTCCAAGCTCAGAGGATAATGACCTCTAAGGGGCGTTGTTTAATGATCGTACAGAGCCGCGAAGAGGCTGCTGATATTACGATATCAGCCCGTTGTGGTGCGCTCCGCTCAAACTCCTTGAATATTAAAACAAACTAATTTAAAACTATATGAAAGTGATAAAGCAATTTATTCAGTATGGTGCATTGGCATCACTTATGATCTCTTGTGGCACAGCGACAGAAACAGGAAGCTGCGACCAACAAAACAACACCGAAAAGATGGCATACTATGGTGTGCCTGAGGGAAATAAGCTCAGCGCGGCAATGAAGCGCGCGATGGAGTGGCCCGAGGATCGCGACAACACGTGGTTTGTCGAGTATAAGACTATGCCTCTCAAGGGCGATTTAGCCTATGAAGAGGGCGTTGTTCGCCGTGATCCAAGTGCCATAATTATGGTCGATGATCTCTACTATGTGTGGTACTCGAAGAGCGTTGGTGAGACCGACGGTTTTGCAGGTGATATTGAGAACGACAAGGTTTTTCCATGGGATAGATGTGATATTTGGTATGCCACATCTAAAGATGGTATCACCTGGAAAGAGGAGGGGATAGCCGTAGCACGTGGCGAGAAGGGTGCATACGATGACCGCTCGGTCTTTACCACAGAGATAATGGAGTGGGATGGTAAATATTACCTCTGCTACCAAACCGTTAAATCACCATATACGGTTCGTGTGAAAAACACCGTAGGTATGGCATGGTCTGATTCACCTCGTGGCCCATGGACCAAAACCACCGAACCAGTGCTAAAGGCTTCGGACACAGGTGAGTGGTTGGGCGAAGAGGACAATAGATTTAAAGTGGTCTCGAAGGGTGATTTCGATAGCCACAAAGTTCATGATCCATGTATTATCCCCTATAATGGTAAATTCTATATGTATTATAAGGGTGAGCGCATGGGAGAGGAGATGACCTGGGGTGGTCGCGAGATCAAGCATGGAGTAGCGATTGCTGATAATCCATTAGGACCCTACGTGAAGTCGGAGTATAACCCAATTAGTAACTCAGGTCACGAGATTTGTGTATGGCCATACAATGGCGGTATCGCAGCACTCATAACAACCGATGGTGTCGAGAAGAATACTATTCAATGGTCTCCCGATGGAATCAACTTCGAGATTATGACCGTAATCCCAGGGGCGCCACATGCCATTGGACTCAACCGCACAGCTGATAATAATGCGGGTCCAGTAGAGATCTTGAAATGGGGCTTGACACACGTCTACAACAACTATAACTACCAGAGTATCTTGCGTTTTGAGGCATGGAACAAAACTACACATGCAGCAAAGGGTGAAGCAACAAAATAGAGTTCACACGAAATAATTGTTTATTATGAAGAGAATATTAATAACTCTTTCGTTGCTAACTCTGGCGGCAACACTCTCGGCAAAAGGGGTACTTGTTGAGACGGAGAGTTTTAAAAATAGGGGCGGATGGCAATCAGATCACCAAGCCTTCGAGGAGATTGGATCTGCATATCTTATTGCGCATGGTTTGGGTAATCCTGTAGAGGATGCCTTCACAGAGGTGCATTTTGAGCAGAGTGGCGAATATCATGTCTATGCTCTGACATACAATTGGACCTCTCCATGGTATGATGGAGAGGGACCAGGCGCTTTTCAAATCGTTGTAGGTGACTCCATTATGGAGAATGTACTCGGCAATAGCGGCACTGAGTGGGAGTGGCAATACGCAGGCAAAACAACCGTCGACGGGAATACCAAAATAGCCCTTCGTGACCTCAGTGGATTTGATGGTAGATGTGATGCAATTTACTTCAGCAAAAAGAGAGAGACTCCCTCAAACGACCTTGCGAAGCTCAATAAGTTTCGACAAAAGGAGCATGGATACAAAGCACCCAAAGAGTTTGGAGAGTTTGATTTAGTTGTTGCAGGTGGTGGCGTCGCAGGATGCTGCACGGCACTCACAGCAGCGCGTTATGGCTTGAAAGTGGCTCTTATCGACAACCTACCAGGCTTGGGTGGCAATCACTACCTGTCGGTTAGATTGTGCGGTGTGATTAACAAAAATCTCTATCCCAACATCGGTAATATGCTACGTCAATTATCCGATATTCCAATTCCGCAAACGCAGGAGGAGTATGATAATGAACCTCATAAGACTTACCCCACAGGTGCAGGACATGTGTTACTCACCAAAAAACCTTGGGAGCTGGCTGTAATTCGTAAACAGCTGCTCGAAGAGGCAGGTGTTAAGGTGTGTCAAAGCACACATATTTTTGAGGTAGAGTGCAAATCCAATAAAATTAGTGCCGTAGTAGGTAAAGACCTGGTAACCAATGAGGAGTATAGATTTGAAGGAAAACTCTTTGCAGATTGCACGGGCGATGGAGTATTGGGCTATTTAGCTGGTGCAGACTATCGTATTGGTCGAGAATCTAAGACTGAAACGGGGGAGGCATTAGCCCCCGAGGTTGCCGACAACAAAAAGATGGGAGCAACTCTCTGGTGGGGTTCCGCAGAGGGTGACGCGCCAAGCTCATTCCCAACTCTTGAGGAGCTTCCTTGGGCAGCTCAAGTCTCGGACGAATACCATGTTGACACACCAAAAGGTGGATGGTTCTGGGAGACAGGCTTTGAGCGCGACTGTGCTCTCGAAATGGAGTGGGTACGCGACAATCTGCTACGCGCAATATATGGAAACTGGGCATACCTCAAGAACAATACAGATGGTAAGTATAACAACTATGCTCTGACCCACATATCGCAGATCGCCATGAAACGCGAATCACGTCGTTTGATGGGAGATGTGGTTCTTACACAAAACGATTTCGATAATTTTGTCGAATATCCCGATGCAAGTTTCACTACAACTTGGCCTTTCGATCTTCACTATGCAACAGAAGATAATGCCGCTCAGTTCCCCGGTACCGAATGGATCGCAGAGACGATTATCGACAAGCACGAATCGTGGGTGACTAAACCTGCCTACAATGTACCATATAGGGTGTTGTACTCGCGCAATATTGATAACCTATTTATTGGTGGGCGCGCAATGAGTGTTACTCATGTCGCATTGGGCTCCGTAAGAGTTATGTCGACACTTGGACTTGCTGGCGAGGTGACAGGCATGGCTGCTAAAATATGTATCGACAACGATGAACTGCCACGCGATGTATATGAAAAACATCTCGACAACCTAAAAGAGTATATGGTCGCTGGAGCTCCATTATAGGACTAACACTCTAAGAAGAATATTGTCTCTTACTGCCCCCAGCGGGCGGGAACAAGCACCCCCGCGGGTGCGTACCATTGCGCTTTGGGTTGCTTGCTGTGCGCTTCTTTCTGCTTTCTGTGCGCTTCTTACTGCCTCCGGCGGGCGGGGATAGCACCCCCGCGGGTGCATACCTTCTTGCGCTTTGGGCTTAGAGATTGCATCTCTAAGATTATAAAGATCAAAGAGTTGCCGCAAATAAATTTGCACAATTCCTTGATCTTTATAATCTTTAAATGCCTACGGCATTTAAACCCAAATCGAGGTTCACCTCGCTGACGTTGAGGTAACAACCAAAGGTTGACACAGAGATATCCATTCTGAGGAGCGTTGAAAGTTCACTTTCAAAAGCTCGTCAGAATAGAGATCTCGCTTGGGGCAAAGCCCCCACCACATAAGTGCAACACAAAAAAGTCAAAAACAAAATTTTTGGATCCAAGCTTGCTTGGTGCCGCGCGACACGAGCGCGATAAGCAAGCATCAACCCAAGCATCAACCCAAGGCATAGCCCCGCCACCTCAGCGCAACAAGCAGGTCAGAAACGATAGCTTGTGGTAGATGCGCTGGGTGAGTTCCAAATAAATTTAGTATTGACGTCCACGCTTGACGACACCTATCTGCGAGCTACTTGGCACGATCTTAAAAGAGTATGAGTAGCTATCATCGAGTAATCGATGTTTCTCCATTGGGCGTGCTTTGATGCTCCACGAATCGGTGCCACCAACGCCTGCTTGGATCATGTCAATATTTAGAGTAAAGGAGTTTTCGAGTTGTTCAACTTCGTTGATATGTTGTGCCTTGTATATCGCCTGCTGCGTAGAGTTCCACACCGACATCGCCAATGGCTCCTTACCAATAATCTGAATACCTGACTTTGCACCATGCATTGCGAACCAGCGCACGTCGCAACGATTTCCATTCTCTTGGGGCACTACATAGTCGAAGCCCATCTCCTCGACCGTCGAGCTATAGACTCCCAAAGTAGCTGATCGCTTTCTGTCGATATAATTTTCCCAGGGACCACGACCATAATATGTTACCGCGGCGAGTTTGTCGCTAACCTCGCACTGCATACCTACGCGCATTAGCTCGGGGATGTCGCTCTCTTTGGTCAAGCTGTAGTAGACCTCAATAGTACCATCGGCAGACACGGTATAGGTCAAGTCGACTGTAGCCTTCGAGGCAATATCGACTTCGGCTGTAACTACCGCCTCAGCGCCATGCTGCTCAACCTTTATCGTGCGACTTATCATATTCTTGTCAGCCTCCTTCCAGAATTTCATCAATTTGTCAGCCTTCCAACCGCGCCAATCATTGTCTGTATCTGCTCGCCAAAAGTTGGGCTTAAGAGGCGAGGTTATTAGTTCTACTCCATTTTGGGTGTATGAACAAATCAAGCCATCCTCGATCTCAAGTTGGAATGTGCGACCACCGAGGGTAACCTTAGACTCTGTTTGTGTAATCTCAAGCTTACCTTTAGATGTTGATTTTGCGCTCTCTCGTTCGGGGGTGTTGTACGAGAATTGGTCGTAAGCAACCTCGAAACCTGCATCGGCATGAGCCTTAGCGCTCTTCTCACAAGCACTTAGGCGCACCCAATACTCAGCGCCACTCTCCATCTTAAACTCTTTGATTGGGAGTTGAGTCGTTGCTCTCTCTCCTGGTGCACACACATCGAACTGAATCTCTCCGCTTTGCAGCACTTCGCTCTCATCGCAAAGTTGCCAATGGTAGTTATATTCGTCACTCGAAACAAAGAAATTACGGTTGAGAATCGATACCTCATTGGGTTTTACGAAGCTAAATTCGATAGATTGAAAGACATATTTACACTCCTCTATAGCTGGTTTTATGTGACGATCAGACCCCACAACGCCATTTATGCAGAAGCTACCATCGTTGTGTTCACCCTCGGGCTCATAGTCGCCTCCATAGTTCCAATATACTTGACCCGTAATAGGATCTACCTCTCGCAAGCCTTGATCTATCCAATCCCAAATATACCCACCTATAAGGCGTTTATGTTTGCGAATTAGCTCCCAATACTCATACAGTCCTCCTGTCGAATTACCCATTGAGTGGGCATATTCACACATCACTACGGGGCGATTTATTATATCATCTGTAGCCAATTTTTCGAGCGATGAGATGAGTGGGTACATTCGACTCAACATATCGACATACTCTGGGTCGTCGGGATTAGAGTAACCATCGCAGCGGCTCTCAGGTTCTTCTTCTATCTCCTCGGTTACGATTTCGCTTGTGACTACAGAGGCTAATCGGCGACTTACGGGACGGTACAAGGGGTGTTCTGGTTGACCTTGAGCCCCCTCGTAGTGTACAGGGCGTGTTGGGTCGTAATCCTTGATCCAACACGCCATAGCTGCGTGGTTGGGTCCACATCCCGACTCATTGCCAAGCGACCAGATGATGATCGAAGTGTGGTTGCGATTGTTAAGCACCATGCGTGTAGCACGCTCCATATATGATGCTATCCACTCAGGGCGGTTCGCCAAGTAGCCCTTCGCGTGGTGAGTCTCCAAGTTAGCCTCATCCATCACGTAGAGTCCATACCTATCACATAATTCATAGAAATAGGGGTCGTTAGGATAGTGCGAGGTGCGTACAGCATTGAAATTATACTGCTTCATCAACCTTACATCTGCCTCCATCTCCTCGCGTGTAACGGTTTTGCCACCTACATCGCTGTGATCGTGACGATTCACTCCATAGAGCTTAATTGATTTGCCATTGACCCATAGCTGCTCATCGGCAATCTTCACATCTCGCACTCCAATATTGGTACTTCTAATATCTACAGCCTTGCCTTCGGCATCGAGAAGCGTCATAACCAAGGTGTATAGATATGGATCTTCGGCACTCCACAAGCGTGGATTCGAGATCTTGCCCTGCATCATCCCAAAGTATACATTGTCGCGTTGCGGGTAGGGCTCATTGATTATTTGGCTCGCCAGGATCTCGATGGGTGAGAGGAAAACGGGGTCGTCGTTAGCGTCGTACAGCTGCGCCTCCAACTTCCACCCGCCAATATTTAGCTCATCACGATTGTCGATCTCGGGGCGGATCATCAAAAGTGCACTACTCTTCTCAAGATCTACCTTGGTACGAACTCCAAAGTCATAGAGTGAGACCTTGGGGGTAGCCATCAGCAACACCTCGCGGTGAATACCTGCCATGCGCCAATGGTCAGCATCTTCGAGGTAGCTTCCATCGCTCCACTTCATCGCTTGCACCGAGAGTCGATTCTCTCCCTCGACAAGGTAGTCGGTGATGTCGAACTCCGAAGGCAGACAACTATCTTCGGCATAACCCACCTGCTTGCCATTGACCCAAACATAGAAGCCCGAGTAGACGCCTCCAAAGCGGATGATGACACGTTTGTGCGACCATGAGGCAGGAATGGAGAACTCGCGAAGATAGCATCCCGTAGGGTTGTCGCGCGAGATAAATGGAGGGTTGTCGGGAAATGGATAGGTGCTATTCGTGTAGTTTGGATAGCCGTAACCTTTCATCTCCCAACACGATGGCACCTCGATACTATCCCACGATGAAGAGTCGAACGCCGTCGAGTAAAACTCCGTTGGGACATCTTTGACATCCTCGACAAAGTGGAACCTCCATACCCCATTGAGCGAAAGGATTTCGGCTTGATTGCGATCACCCTCTAACGCCTCCTCGAATGAGGTGTAGGGATATGTTGTTGCCCTCGAATTGAGACGATTTAGCTGGTTCACCGCCTGGTTTTGCCACTCTTGAGCACCCAAATGGAGTAGTGACATCAGAGATAAAGTTAGCAATGTAGCCGTTCTTGAAATAAATTTCATAAAGTATTATTTTAGTTTTAGTCGTTTTTCTACACTTGCAAATTTAGTAAATATAAGTGATAAAAAGATGAGAAAATGGTTGTTTATAGGTGGGGTTTTGCAAAATAAACCGATTTGGTTGAATTTTCCTTAGCCTGAATTTTGTAGGCGTGTGAAGATCTACGCAGAATCTTGTCTGCTCTCTGTGCGCTTTGGACTGCCTCCGGCGGGCGGAGATAGCACCTCCGCGGGTGCATACCTTGCTTCTTTCTGTGCGCTTCTTACTGCCTCCGGCGGGCGGGGATAGCACCCCCGCGGGTGCATACCTTGCTTCTTTCTGTGCGCTTCTTACTGCCTCCGGCGGGCGGGGATAGCACCCCCGCGGGTGCATACCTTCTTGCGTTTTGGGCTTAGAGATTGCATCTCTAAGATTATAAAGATCAAAGAGTTGACGCAAATAAATTTG
The DNA here is from genome assembly GCA_044433965.1 of Rikenellaceae bacterium. Classification (GTDB taxonomy): domain Bacteria; phylum Bacteroidota; class Bacteroidia; order Bacteroidales; family Rikenellaceae; genus Alistipes. The sequence continues at coordinate 20,324 of JAWXTF010000028.1, forward strand.
CACAACTCTTTGGTCTTTATAATTTTTAAATGCCTACGGCATTTAAACCCAAATCGAGGTGAACCTCGCTGATGTGGTGGTGGCAACCGTAGGTTGACACAGAGATATCTATTATGAGGAGCGTTGAAAATTCATTTTCAAAAGCTCATCATAATAGATGTCTCGCTGAGGGGCAAAGCCCCCACCACATCAGCGCAACACAATAAAAAAGTCAAAAACGAAGTTTTTGGATCCAAGCTTGCTTGGTGCCGCGCGGCATGAGCGCGATAAGCAGGTATCTCTCCGCGCGGCACGAGCGCGATAAGCAAGCTTTTTCGTGTGCCCTACCCCGCCTACAATCCTGTAATTTTTTTGATTTCGCTTAGTCGGTTGAGTGCTTCAAGAGGTGTGATATTATTGAGGTCTACGTCGCGGATCTGATTGCGGATATCGAGCAGCACTGGATCCTCAAGTTGGAACATTGAGAGTTGCATGTTTTGGATGGCGTTGGCTTGTGCCACTGCCGTAGAGACTCTCTCGCTGCTCTTTGAGCGGGTTTTGGATTTGGTGGTTGAGGTGGTGGGTGCTATCTCGCCAGCTCCGTAGACCGATTCGAGATTGTGTAGGATCTCGTCGGCGCGGCTCACTATTGATTTGGGCATTCCAGCCATGCGTGCTACATGGATACCAAATGAGTGTTCTGTGCCACCGCGCTCCAATTTACGTACAAATATAATTTTGCCATCCACCTCTTTGACGCTCACATGGTAGTTCTTGACTCTCTCGCATTGGCGCTCCATCTCGTTGAGTTCGTGGTAGTGTGTTGCGAAGAGTGTTTTGGCGCGCGCCTTGGGGTGATTGTGGAGATATTCGACCATTGACCACGCTATTGAGATTCCATCGTAGGTGCTTGTGCCTCGACCAATCTCGTCGAGCAGGACAATACTACGGTCGGTTATATTGTTGAGAATATTTGCCGACTCCAACATCTCGACCATAAATGTAGATTCTCCCTGCGAGATATTGTCCGAGGCTCCCACGCGTGTAAAGATCTTGTCGACAACACCTATTGTTGCCCTCTTGGCAGGTACAAATGAGCCAATTTGTGCCATCAACACAATAAGTGCTGTTTGGCGTAGCAGAGCCGATTTACCCGACATATTGGGTCCTGTAATCATCATTATCTGCTGCTCTCTATCGTCGAGCAAGATATCGTTGGGGATATACTTCTCGCCCACAGGAAGCAATGTCTCAATCACCGGGTGGCGACCCTGTATAATCTCTATCGTTGACTCCTCATTGAGTGTGGGGCGCGAGTAGTGGCGCTCAAGAGCCATACGCGCGAATGATTGTATACAATCTATGCGAGCCACAATCTGTGCATTATGCTGTAGAACAACCAAAAATTGACCTATGTAGCTTAGGAGCTCGGTGTAGATACGTTGTTCGATCACAAGTATCTTCTCCTCGGCACCCAATATCTTCTCCTCGTACTCTTTGAGTTCGGCGGTGATATATCGCTCAGCATTTGTTAGTGTCTGTTTGCGGATCCACTCCTCGGGAACTTTGTCTTTGTGAGTGTTGCGCACCTCGATATAGTAGCCGAAAACATTGTTGTAACTAATCTTTAGCGATGAGATTCCTGTTGCGGCACACTCTCGCTCTTGGATTTTGAGTAGTAGATCTTTACCATGTAGCGCAATGCGTCGCAGGTCGTCCAACTGAGCATCTACCCCCGAGGCTATCACGCCTCCCTTTGCGATCTGATTGTTTTTGGGATCTGGAAAGATACTCTCGGAGAGTCGTTGACGTAGCTCCGCGAGCTCTTCAATGGCAGCAGCTTGTTGCTGAAGTGGAGCCATCGCCGAGGAGTCAAGAAGGATCTTAAGTGCCGACAGCGCTTCGAGCGACGATTTGAGCTGCACCAATTCGCGCGGAGTCACACGTTGTGTTGCTACTCGCGAAGCTATGCGCTCCAGGTCGCCAATAAGTGAGATTTGTGCCTCGACACCCTCCGCCAAATCACGCTCCATGGTGAATATCTCGACTATATCTTGGCGAGCCTCTATCCTCTTTACGCTTCGAATAGGGAGTGCCACCCAACGTTTTAGCAGGCGGCTCCCCATTGGTGTGCGTGTGCGATCTATCACCGAGGCAAAGCTGCTCTTAGCGCTGTTGCCATTACTCGACAGGAGTTCAAGGTTGCGAATAGAGAATTTGTCTACCCACACATAGTCGTCGGGATCAATGCGCGAGATGCGCGAGATATGATCTCGTTGCTTGTGTTCTGTAAATTCGAGGTAGTATAGTATCGCTCCAGCGGCAGATATCGATGACTCCATACTCTCAATACCAAATCCTTTGAGTGACGATGTTGAGAGTTGACGGCAGAGATTCTCGCGACTTACATCGAGCGAGAATACCCACTCATCGAGCTTATAGCTAAATAGTTTAGAGCCAAAAAGAGAGCGAAAACGGTCATCTTCGTTGCGTTGGTAGATAACCTCCTTAGGTGCAAAAGAGCCTATAAGCTTCTCCACATAGGCATCTGAGCCCTCTGCGCAGAAAAACTCACCGGTCGAGATATCCAGAAAAGCAACACCTGTGCTCTTTCGCCCAAAGTAGAGTGCCGCCAAGTAGGTGTTCTCGGTCGAGTTCAAGGCATTCTCGCCCAACACAACGCCTGGAGTCACAAGCTCCACCACACCGCGCTTCACCAACCCTTTAACACTCTTAGGATCTTCAAGTTGCTCACAGATGGCAACCCTCTCGCCTGCTCTAACCAACTTCGGGAGGTAGGTATCGACCGAGTGGTGGGGAAAGCCCGCCAGCTCCACGTATGTTGCTGCGCCATTGGCACGCCGCGTGAGCGTGATACCCAAAATTGCACTCGCTTTGATGGCATCCTCGCCAAAAGTTTCGTAGAAGTCGCCCACACGAAATAGCAAAATAGCATCGGGGTGTATCGCCTTAATGCTATAATACTGCTTCATCAAAGGAGTCTCTACATATTTTTTCTCTATTGCCACTGAATATACTTTTTTTAGGGGTGGGGTTGTTGTAACCCCTCGATTATAGTCTCTTGTCTAAGAGTCCGTTTAAGTTTTTCTCATCTAAGAATGATAAGAGAGATTTAAGCAGATCCTAAGTGAAAGCGGCTTTTATCCACTCTCTTTAGAGGTTACGAATTTAATACTAATGGATCCTAAGCCACTCGACCATCTTAGCCGCAAAGCGACCACTGGCGCCACTCTCGCCAATTATTGTGCGAAGCTCTGCAAAATCTCTAAACATTCGCTCGCGCTCTCTGCCTCCTTCGACGATTGCCGATAGAGCCTCGATAGCATCCTTGGGGTCGAATGACGTTTGAACAATCTCACGCACCGACTCTCGATGAAGATTGATATTGACCAGCGAGATAAACTCTGTGTGGATAATTAGAGGGCGCAAGAGTTGCAAGAGTGGGTTGACCCTGTAGACCACCACTTCGGGAATATTGAGCAGTGCTGTTTCGAGCGTTGCTGTTCCCGAGGTTACCACAGCCGCCTCGGCAGAGGTTAATAGCTCGTATGTCTGATCAAAAATCAGACGAATATTGCTCCCCTCAATTATCCTCTTGTACTCCTCTTGCTCAAGCCACGAGACACCCGCTACAACAAATTGGTGGTTGGGAAAGCTGCGCGAGATGGAGAGCATGAGTGGAAGGTTCGCTCTAATCTCGGAGCGACGACTACCTGCCAGGAGTGCAATTATAGGCTTGTCGCTAAGCTTGTTACGCTCCACAAACTCCTCTCTTGTGGGGAGTGCCTCAACCCTTGCTGCCAATGCATCGGTAATTGGATTTCCACAAAAGCAGGGCTCAATGCCGCGCTCGCCAAAGTACTCTTGCTCGAATGGAAAGATAATAAAGAGCTTGTCGATGTAGCGACGCATAGCCTTGATACGACCGCTGCGCGAAGCCCACACCTTGGGGGCTATATAGTAGAATGTCTTGATCCCCTGCTCCTTGGCAAAGCGCGCGATCTTCATATTGAATCCTGGATAGTCGATCAGAATAACCACATCGGGTCGAAACTCCTTGATATTGTGCTTGCACTCCTCCAACTGCTTCGATATTGTTCTGAGGTTACGCAAGACCTCTATCACCCCAAAGAAGGAGCTCTCGCGATAGTGCTTCAAAAGATTTGCCTCACCCGCTGCTGCTGCCATAGCATCACCACCCCAGAAGTTAAACTCAGCTGTCGCATCCTCCTGCTTGAGAGCCTTTATTAGATTTGCTCCGTGGAGATCGCCCGAGGGCTCTCCCGCGATTAGAAAGTACCTCATAGCTACACCTCATTTAATAGGTCGGGGCGCAGACGCTTCGTGCGCTCATAGGCTTGATCCTCCTTCCACTTGTCGATTGCCGCGAAGTTGCCCGAGAGTAATACATCGGGAACGCGCCAACCTCTAAACTCTGCTGGTCGAGTGTAGACAGGGGGTGCCAGCAGATTGTCTTGGAAGCAGTCGGTTAGTGCCGACGCCTCGTCGCCAATTGCACCAGGGATGATGCGCACCACCGAGTCAACGATGATGCATGCGGCTAACTCACCGCCTGTTAACACGTAGTCACCTATCGAGATCTCGCGAGTGATAAGGTGCTCTCTGATCCTGTGGTCAATACCTTTGTAGTGACCACAGAGTATGATGATATTATCGAGCGTCGAGAGTCGATTTGCCTCATGTTGGTTGTAGGTCACCCCATCGGGAGACATATATATTATCTCGTCGTAGTGGCGTTCTGCCTGCAACTTCTCGACCACAGCAAATATAGGTTCTGCCTTCATCACCATGCCTGCCTCGCCACCAAAGGGGTAGTCGTCGGTGGTGCGGTGTTTGTCGGTGGTGTAGTCGCGGATGTTGTGGATCACAATCTCGGCAAGCCCCTTCTCTTGGGCTCGCTTCAATATTGACTCGTTGAGTGGGGAGGTGAGTAGCTCGGGGACTACTGTAAGTATATCTATGCGCATGGTTAACTATTCAATAGGTCTAAAAATTATATCTTTGGTGCTCTCCTCGCGTAGCTCAACCTCCTCGCCATTGTGAAGAGTGTAGCCACGGTAGCCGAGCGAGGTGAAGAGTTGTATCATCTCTGCACGGCTCTCGCCGCCACTCTCAAGGAGCACTATAGGGCGGAACCGTTCGATTATTGGCAACATCTCATTCAATACGACACTCTCGTAACCCTCGATATCGCACTTCACAAGGTCGAGACGTTGCAGAGGTGCAAAGAGCTCGCTTCCACGTTGCATGATTGCTGTAAATTCGATGGCTGCCACACTGCCACCCTCCTGCACAAAGTTTTGACCCGTACCAAAGTATCCTTGTGAGCTCACCGTGTCGTTTGCCATGGTGACGGTGGTATTGTCGCGCCCCAAGGCAACATTCATCAACTCCACATTGCGACACCTACGAGTGTTGCGGTTGAGAACTTCGAAGATTGGGGGTACAGGTTCCACTGCATAGACCCTCCCCGAGTCGCCCACCAAGCGTGAGAAGGTGCGGGTGTAGTAGCCTAAGTTGGCACCGATATCAATCACTACATCTCCCTCCCTGACCAAGTAGCCAAGGTGGTAGATATACTCCACAGACTCCTTGCGTCGCCCCCAACCTAAGCGAAGTAGCGCGAATAGAATCAAGCTAACGATACGTAAGTAGAGCTTGAGCGGCAAGAGTCGATAGAGAATTTTATGGAGGAACTTATTCATAAAATCGATTATTTGTAGTTTACCTCTGCGTTGAGCACCTCCACCACAAAGGGGTTGTAGAGCACCTCATGTCCAATAGTTGAGCTTGGTCCATGACCTGGGAAGAACTCTACATCGTCACCAAGTGTGATGAGTGACTCCAATATTGACTTCATGATCCAGGAGTAGTCGCCACCAGGAAGATCTGTACGACCGATAGACTCCTTAAAGAGGGTGTCACCGGTGAAAAGAACCTTCTGCTGAGGCTCGAAGAGTGATACATGCCCGGGTGTGTGACCAGGAGTTGGTATAACCGTGAGCGTGGTATTACCAAACGAAATTTGGTTCACCTCGCTAAGATCTATGTCGATAGAGGTTGGCATAGCTCCAATCTTAACCCCATAAATAACCGACCCTGGGGTCGAACTATCAAGCAGGAATTGATCTTTGCTCGAAATGGCAAACTGCACTCCATACTCCTCGCGCAGAGCCTCCACACCCATCACATGATCGAAGTGACCATGAGTGTTGATTGCCAACTTGGGGGTTAAACCCTTATCGGCAATAAAGTTGAATAGAGCTTGGTTCTCTCGCTCGTTACATGCGCCAGCATCGATGATGGCACACTGCATAGTCTCGTCCCAAATAATATAGGTATTCTCGCCAATAGGGTTAAATTGTAGTGATGCAATATTCATATATAATAGATTGATGATATTTTCCTACAAAGTTACAATAAAAAAGTGTAAATATAAAATCAATTAAAATTTTGTGCAGGGTAAACGCACGAAAAAAACTACTCTTCGCGCTTGGGGTTTGCTTGGGGTTTGCTTGCTTATCGCGCTCGTGCCGCGCGGGCACCAAGCAAGCTTGGATCCAAAAACTTCGTTTTTGACTTTTTTTTGTTGCACTGATGTGGTGGGGGCTTTGCCCCAAGCGAGACATCTATTATGATGAGCTTTTGAAAATGAATTTTCAACGCTCCTCATAATAGATGTCTCTGTGTCAACCTACGGTTGCCACCACCACTTCAGCGAGGTGAACCTCGATTTGGGTTTAAATGCCAAAGGCATTTAAAAATTATAAAGATCAAGGAGTTGTGCAAATTTATTTGCGGCAACTCTTTGATCTTTAAAATCTTAGAGATGCAATCTCTAAGCCCAAAGCGCAAGAAGGCACGCACCCGCGGGGGTGCTATCCCCGCCCGCCGGAGGCAGTAAGAAGCGCACAGAAAGCAACAACAAGCAAGCAAGAAGCGCACAGAAATCAACCGCAAGCAAGAAGCGCACAGCAAGCAACCCAAAGCAAGCAGCCGCACATTACTGCACCAGCAAGTTGCAGCCTCTAATTTCGCTATTTTGCACTCTTCCATCGAGTATAAACGAGTCATCGTCGAGGATCACGCCCATATCTTGGGTTTCGATAAATGCGCACGAGTATCGTGAGGCTAAGTCGATGATATTGAGCGCTCCACGATGATTTGGTTGCAGGAAGTTGAAGGGGTCATTCACCTCACGCGCGACAACCTTCATCCAGGGAGGGCAAGAGAATCTGTTCATACCCTTTGAGTATGCCTGTGATGTTAGCTCTGCCATTCCATACTCGGAGTGTATCTGCTCCACGCCGAAGGCATTGCACAATATTTTGTGAAGTTGTTCTTTGTGTATCTCCTCGCGTTGTCCTTTCATGCCGCCAGTCTCCATTACTATTGTGTTGTTAAGCTTTGTGGGATTGTTTTCGGCTAAGTCCCATAGAGCGTAGCTCACACCAAGTAGTATCTTGGGGTTTGGGTCGGCATCCATATCGGCAAGGAGTTGTTTATGGTTGTGGAGGTAGAAGCCGCCACCCGCCGCCATTGCTATCAACTTATCGACCATGTAGATCAGTGAGGAGCCCTCGCGTTCGAGATATGAGGGTAGCAACCCATACAGGCTCCATATGTGGATATCGCCATAGAAGTGGTTGAAGCCCTCGACAAATGCCGCTTCGTAGAGTGCGAGATCTGCCATAATGTGGCGTGAGGGCACCGAGCCGGTTGTTGAGCTTGAGGTGAATATCTTTGCGGGAGGGTTCTCACCGCAATAGACATCGCTCGATTTGAAGATCTCGATAGGTAAGTAACGGATCTCTTCAAGAGACTCAACCATGGTTGGGTCGCACCCAATCAGCGAGAGGTACCGCCCAAAGGGCTCACACCTCTGCGCCTGAAACTTGAAGAGTTCGAGTGCCTGCTGCTCGAACTCTTCGCGAGAATCAATATTCCAGAAGTCGCTTCTCATTATCTTGATGCCACATGACCACCAGTCACACCGCCAGTGTGCTTTGCCCAATCGCCTTTGGCTCGAAGAACCTGCTCGATGATGTCGCGCACGCAGCCGCCACCACCTTTGTACTCCGAGACGTAGCGTGCAGCCTCAATCGCTTCGGCTGCTGCATCGGCTGGAGCGACGGGTATTCCCACGAACTTCATGCAGTCCAAGTCGGGGATGTCGTCACCCATGTAGATTGCATTGGCAGGGTTGACACCTGTCTTTGAGCAGAAGTCATTAATTGCTGCGATCTTATCCATGCAATCGATGTAGTAGTATTGGATGCCGAGCGCCTTGATGCGGTTGAGCAGTGACGCTCCTCTACCTCCCGAGATGATACATATCTTATACCCCTCCTTGATTGCGTAGGCAAGTGCGTAGCCATCCTTAGCGTTATATTTGCGCACGAAGTCGCCATCGATAAGTGGAATTATGCCACCATCAGTCAAGACGCCATCGACGTCTAAAATTATAGCCTCACATAGTGCTATATCTTCTTTGAAGTTTCCCATATATATTTACTTATATTTTGATATATCTCTCTTAATTCGGGTTTCCCATCGAGCATCGATGTGTGCTTCTCTATTGTTGCGAAGTCGCCTCTTGCAGCGGGTCCTGTCTGCACCTCGCGTGGTGAGTTGGCGCAGCATGCCTTGGCGCAGCACTCCTCGATAAGGGGCTTGAGGATCTCAAATGGCAACCTCGACTCACCCACTAACTCCTCTCCAGCGGTAAACATTGCATTGATAAAGTTGCATACAAAGACTGCCGAGAGGTGTAGCCTACGGCGCTCTTCGCTGTTGAGTCGCACCACGGTATTACTTAGTTGTTGAGCTACCTCTTCCACCTCGATTAGTGTCTGCTCATCGCTGGACTCCACAAAGATCGGGATCACCCCAAAATCGACTCTACGACCTTGGGAGAAGCTCTGCATAGGATATAAAACTGCTCGTCGAAGAGTAGGATCAATCACCTCAATCGAACTGCTACCAGCGGTATGTGCCACCACTGCCCCTGGGGCAAAGTGGAGCTTACGACTCAACTCACCAATAGCAGAGTCGCTCACCGCTAAAAGGTATATATCGGCACATGCCAACTCCTGTTCAAAGGTTGCAAAGGGTGCATCCGTCAAGGTGGAGAGCACCGCTCCGCGCTCGGCATTGCGGAGATATATCTGCTGGAGGCATAGCTCGGTAGAGCCTGCTACGGCAACAGCCACAGACTCTGCAAGGTTGCCCCCTCCGACTATTACAACTTTTTTCATTCTAAAAATATTGTTAAACGACAACCATTGATAGAGGTGAATGCCACACGGCGCGTGCCGCCCTCCTTGATCTTTAGTTGTTTGATAATTTGTTGCGCGGTAAGAGGGAAATCACGTTTGAGCAGCTCTACACGCTCTCCCCCAAGCTCCGCCCTTAATCTCTTGGGGTGATACTCCTCTATGCGCTCAATGGCGAAGCTACGACAAAGTGGAGACTGAGGTCTCTGCACAGCAAATCCAAAACCGTTGTTGCTCCACAGCTCCACCTCGTGACGTAGAGCGTGGGATACCATTCTTGATTTCTGGAGCGCCACATCGGGGATAACAAGGTAGTTATATGCCTTAGTGTCGAACTCCTTAGAGCAGAACGACTGCTCAACTGCTCCTCGCGATGCCTCAATAGAGCCACGCCCAACAGCTGTAGCAACCAAAAGATCTTCAGTGCAGGTCGAGATAAGCACCTCCTTGCATTCATCGGCAAGTGAGACAACCTCAACTCGCACCGGCGAGAAGAGCCTAAACGCCTCATCAACATCAAAAAGTGGCGAATTTTTAATCATAAACCTCCCCCCAGCAACCCGCTGCACATCCTCCATTATCGACAAAATATTGGGCGAACACTCCTCTAATCGAACTAACTTCTGCCCTGTGGCACTGCGCCTATCGGGATCTGCATAGACCCAATCGAACTTCTCGTCGCACTCCCTGAGGTACTCCTCGGCAGTTGCACAAACAACCTCAATATTTGTTACTCCCATGCGGCTGAAATTCTCGCGCGCTGTAGCTGCCAACACCTCGTCACGCTCCAGCGCTACAACACGCTCAAAACTCTTGGAGAAGTGGAAGGAGTCAACACCCAAACCACATGTAAGATCCAAAAGCGACACTCCATGTAGACTCTTAACGGCAGCAACTCTCTCGCTGGAGGCTTGCTCGAAGCTCAAAGGAGGTAGCACACAACGTGCTGCATAGTAGCTTGGTAACTTGGTGGCAGCACGTTGCAAGTACTTCACCTGAGTGGCTACAGTGGCAGCCTCAACAAGTTTCTTGTCGAGGGCTACGGAGTCAACCTTGCGCTCAATATTCACCTCGATAGCCTCTCGAAGCTCCGCACTACATAGTTTGTTAAGTGTCTCTAATTCCATCTTAGGCGCAAAGATACCTAAATATATTGAGAATTTATTGACCTAAAGAGATCTTAATGATTTTTTTCTCTTACTGGTGCGTACCTTTATTGCTTTATTTATGGGGGTACAAATGGAAAGTACAATTAGGATAATGGAGGGTTATTGATTATTAGAGAGTTACGACAAGCATTGGAAAAATGAAAAGTACATAAGAGTTTACATTGCTTTACATTTGGTTTACATTAAGGGGTCTATTCAGGCTC
>JAWXTF010000029.1:0-29122 GCA_044433965.1 Rikenellaceae bacterium
TTCCGAAAGTATAATGTATCTCATATAAACTTCTGATTATGAAGTAAATATACGAAATATTTGCCAATTATCCAAAGAAAATACGAAAAATATCGCAATAATTATTTTGCACTACTTAATTGTGGCATCTTGCAAGAAAAAGTTATGTTTTTTCGGGGCAAATGCATGAAAAATATTATTTCTTATTGCCTCCGGCGGGCGGGGATAGCACCCCCGCTGGTGCGTACCATTGCGCTGAGGTGGTGGTGACAACCGAAGGTTGACACGCAAGATATCTATTATGAGGAGCGTTGAAAGTTCACTCTCAAAAGCCCTCATAATAGATATCTTGCAAGGGGGGGGCAAAGCCCCACCACATCAGCGCAATACAAAAGTCAAAAACGACAGTTCTTGGATCCAAGCTTAAGCTTGGTGCCCGCGCGGCACGAGCGCGATAAGCAGTTTTTTTTCGTGCGTTCACCCTGGGAAGGGGGGTAAAATATTTTTGCATGAACTTAGGTATAAGAGTTGCAAAGAAGAGTATGTAAAGAGGAGTGCTCTGACGCGACTCTTAATTTCTGTATAAAACAAAAACGATATGAAAGGTAGTTTTTTTTCGTCGACTCTTTTTAAACTTCTTATAGCTGTGGTGGTTGGAATCGTTGCGGGTCTCTTCGTGGGTGAGGGTTTTATGAATATTGTTGTCACTATAAAATATATTGTAGGGCAACTTATCTTCTTTATGGTTCCTCTTATTGTGCTTTCGTTTGTCTCTTCGTCTATTGCAAAGATGGGAGGTGCAGCCTCAAAAATGTTGTCTCTCTCCTTGAGCTTAGCATATTTATCCTCCATCGGGGCTGCTTTTATGGCAATGGCACTCGGGTACAAGATCTTGCCTCATCTTACTGTTGCTGAGGGGCTCGAAGCGCAACGAGCGCTGCCTGAGCTGATGTTTGAGTTTAATATTACACCTGTTATGAGTGTTGTCTCGGCTCTTGTGCTTGCTATAATGTTGGGGCTTTCAGCAGTATGGAGCTCCTCGGGTAGAGTAAATGAGCTGCTGAGTGATTTTCAGCGAATGGTACTTCTGCTTATCGAAAGGGTGCTGATTCCTCTTCTGCCTATCTTTGTGGCTGCAAATTTTTGTGCATTGAGCTTCGAGGGAGTTATCACCAAGCAACTACCTATATTTCTCAATGTAATGGTTGTTGTGTTGGCGGCACATTTTGTTTGGCTCTTTGTGCTCTACGCCGTTGCCGGGGTTGTATCTCTAAAAAACCCATGGCAGGTATTGCGATATTATGCTCCTCCATACTTTACCGCAGTAGGTACAATGTCCTCTGCTGCAACTCTTCCTGTGTCGCTTGCCGCAGCCAAGCGCTCTCCTCTTTTGCGAGATCAGACTGTTGATTTCGCCGTGCCAATATTTTCGAATATCCATCTTTGCGGCTCAATTCTTACAGAGGTCTTTTTTGTTATGACCGTCTCAAAGTTGCTATATGGAGATTTTCCAACGCCTGCAACTATGGCTCTATTTATACTCCTACTTGGTATATTTGCAGTAGGTGCCCCAGGCGTGCCTGGGGGGACTGTAATTGCGTCACTTGGGATTGTTGTCTCGATACTTGGTTTCGATGCCACAGGAACGGCTCTGTTGCTTACTATATTTGCTCTCCAAGATAGTTTTGGTACAGCTTGCAACGTGGTTGGAGATGGAGCACTTACTCTAATTGTTGAGCGTTACAATAGGGTAGAGTGGCAAGGTTAATCGTTAGCTTTAATCTCACTTGAGGCTCTTAGGACAATCTCTGCATCCAATACGATTGAACGCGTTGGAGCATTTGGGTTTTTAATCTTTTCAACTATCATCTCTGCTGAGGTACGACCAATTTGTCGCAGTGGAGGCTCCACTGTTGTCAGTTGAGGGTGGACAATTGTCGAAAGAATAGTGCCTGAGAAGCTTGTGATAGCGACATCTTCGGGAATTCTAACGTCTGAATCTCGTAGTAGGTTCATCGCTCCGATTGCCAGTGTGTCGGTAAATGCGAATAGTGCATCAAACTCAACTCCCTTTTCGAGAAGCTGCTTGGCTGCCGAGGCGCCATCTTCGAAACTGACTCCGCTCTTTATTACGAGATCTGCTGAGGAGTCAGCATTAAACTTTTTGAGCGCATCTTTGTATCCCTTAAGTCGCTCTACAGAGTTATAGATGTAGTCTGGTCCCGCAAGGTGAACAATGCGACGGCGACCACTTCGCAGCAGATGTTCGGTCAAAAAGAATGATTTTATGTAGTCGTCAACGATAACCCTTGCAACCTCCATCTTGTGGGGTATACGATCAAAAAAGACGATAGGCATACCGCTCTCAATAAGACGAAGATACTCCTCTCGATTGCGCTCATAGTCGCAAAGGCTCACCAATATACCATCCACCATAAAGCGCTCCATAGTGTTTAGATTCTCTCGCTCTCGCTCCCACGACTCGTTCGATTCGGCAATAATCACCTTGATGCCTTCGTTGTGGAGTACCTCTTGAACGCCTCCAATAATCTGGGCGGCAAAGGGTGTTGTCATCTCTGGGACAATGATGCCTACAGTATTTGTTCTTCCAGCCTGTAGGCTTGTAGCTATTGGGTTTGGTTTGTAGCCAAGTCTCTTTGCTGCTGCTAACACCTTGTCACGAGTCTCAGTGCGAATATTTTTATCGCCCGAAAGAGCACGAGAAACCGTTGATACCGATATGGTTAAATGCTTGGCGATGTCTTTTATGGTTGTCCGTTTCATTTTGGGTAAGGTTGTTGATTTATGCAAAGATACAACTTTTTTTGATTTTTTTATCAGTTTGAAAACGTTTGCAGATTTTGGGAACGTTTCCGCAAACGTTTGCACCAAAAAAGTTGATGATATATGGTGTTGTTAGCTCTATTTAACTCTAAATTTGTGTAAACCAAAAATTAAAAACTAACATATTATGAAAACAAATCAAGTAGGTTTCTCTTATTCAAGAGAGAGTATCACAGCAGGCATTCTTCACTTTGGCGTAGGTAACTTCCACCGTGCACACTTAGAGTGCTACACTTCGGCTCTATTGGCTCAAGAAGATCAATCATCATGGGGCGTATGTGGAGCTATGATTATGCCACAAGATGAGGCTCTATATCGTGCTCTAAAGAGTCAAGAGGGCGTCTACTCACTCACTATCTGTGGGCGTGATGGCAACAATCACACCGAGTGGATCGGCTCACTTGTCGAGTTGCTTTGGAGTGGCGAGAGTGTTGAGGCGATAATCAACAAGATTGCTGATCCAGCAATTCGCATTATTAGTCTTACCATCACCGAGGGTGGTTACAATATCGATAAAGCGTCGGGTGAATTTATCCTTAGCAGTGAGTCAATCGACTACGATATTAAGAACCCTTCAACCCCAAAAACTGTATTTGGAATTGTCGCCGAGGGTCTTCGCCGTCGTGTAGCGGCAGATGCCGGAGCTATCACAATTCTTTCGTGCGACAATTTGCAACACAATGGCAACACTTGTGCTCGTGCATTCAACTCTTTCTTCGAGGCTCAAGATACAGCCATAGCTCAGTGGGCAGCTGTGAATGTGACATTCCCCAACAGCATGGTCGACAGAATCACCCCTGCAACAACCACAGCCGACATTGAGCGAATTAACAAAACTTTGGACGTGGCTGATGCAGCACCAGTATATTGTGAAGATTTTATCCAATGGGTTGTCGAAGATAACTTTGCTGCTGGTCGTCCTGCGTGGGAGAGTGTAGGAGTTGAATTTACGGATGATGTAGCGCCATACGAGAATATGAAATTGAGCCTGCTCAATGCGTCACATACGCTTCTATCATACCCCTCGATGCTTAGTGGTTTTAGGCGTGTTGATGAGGCTATGCGTGATGAACGGATCATATCTTTTGTTCGCTCATTTATGGATAAAGATGCAACACCTTATGTGCCAGCTCCACGCAATACCGACCTTGAACTCTACAAACAGACTCTCGTTGAGCGCTTTGCAAATAGCGCCGTGAGCGATCAAATTGCACGCCTTTGTGGCGACGGAGCATCGAAGTTCCCTGTTTACGTGGTGCCTATTGCTGCAAAGATGGTTGCTGCGGGCGACGATATGACGCGTATTGCCTACCTTGTGGCTGCTTATCGCCACTATCTTAAGTTCCACACCGACGATGCTGGTGCGTCGTTCGATCTCTTCGACCCTTGGATAACAGCCGAAGATTGGGCAGCAATCGAGAGTGCAGATGCTCTTGCATTCCTCACAACGTCACCATTTGGAGGTGTTGATTTAAGAGGTTCTGCCACTTTTGTTGAGCTCTACTCTTCATTTGTCGAGAGTATATCTGCTCGTGGTGCAATGGCAACTTTGGAGTCTATTCTATAGCAAAAAGCTGCTTTATGAGCCAGTCTAAAAAATATGGTTTAGGACCATTTGTGATCCTTACCTTCATATACTTTATCGTAGGTTTCCTGACAACTGTCAATGGACAGTTTCAGGGACCACTAAAGATCGCTTTTCTCTCGGATGTGACTGCTTTGCGCAATACCTTAGTCACATTAATTCCATTCTTTTTCTTTCTTGGTTACCTTGTAAATAGCTCTACTGGAGGTCGTTGGATCAATGCGCGAGGCTATAAAACCACACTTATGAGGGCGCTGATTATTATGGTCTTAGCTTTGGTGTTTTATCTTAGTGCATCGCTCTTGGCTGATAAATATGCAACTTGGGGCTTCTTTATAGGCGAAGATTATATACCTTATGGCTACCTAATATTCCTAATTGGTTCATTTTTGATGGGTACCTCGGCAGCTCTACTACAAGTGGTGATTAACCCCTATGTGGCATCCTACGAGCTGCCTAATACTCAACCCGTGCAGCGCCTCAATATTGTTTGTGCTATTAACTCGATTGGAACTACCGTAGCACCATTTTTTGTAACGGGTGTTATGTTTGCGGGGGCTGCAATCGATAGTGTCACAGCATCACATCTTATAGTTCCGTTTGTTGTGATGATCCTCTTTATTGGGTTGGTCGCATTTATCACCTCACGTCTCAATCTTCCCAACATTGAGGGAACCTACAGTTCAGATAAGAGTGATACGGAGCGTAGTATCTGGTCGTTTCGCCACCTACGTTTGGGTGTCGTCGCAATCTTCTTCTATGTTGGTGCCGAGGTGGCAATAGGAATCAACGTCAACCTTCACGCTATGGAGCTATTGGAGCAGGGGCGTCACCTCACCTTTTTGGGACACGACAATATCGTTCTGTGGGGACTCAATCTTGGTATTCCAGCACTCTTAGCAACTCTCTATTGGGGAGGCTTAATGGTGGGTCGTATCTTATCGAGTTTCGTAAATTCGATCTCTCCACGAACCCAATTGGTGGTTACTGCAACAAGTGCAATCTTGTTGACGATTGTGGCTATATTGAGCAACAATCTTTGGGTCTTGATCTCTGTAGGTCTCTGCCACTCGATTATGTGGGGTGCTATCTTTACGCTCTCGGTTGATGGATTAAAGGAGTATACTTCAAAGGCGTCAGGTGTATTTATGATGGGTGTATTTGGTGGTGCTGTATTCCCTTTGATTCAGGGTTATGCGGCTGACAGTATGGGCTCTTGGCAATGGACTTGGGCAATAGTTATTCTTTGCGAAGTGGTTATTCTCTACTATGCTCTTTGGGGTTCGCGAATTAAGGAGGGTGACCGTTTAAATTAATTAGTGCCCCTAATCAGATAGGCTCTGGGGCTGCTCTTAGTAAGGGTGCAAAATGTAAAAAAAGTTCGATATGGAAAGAAAATATATAGTTGGTTTGGGTGAACTCCTATGGGATGTTTTGCCCGACGGTAAAAAGATTGGTGGAGCGCCAGGTAATTTTGCATACCACAGCTCACAATTTGGATTCAATAGCGCTGTGGTTAGTGCAATCGGTAACGATAAATTGGGCGATGAGATTGAGGAAAATCTCTCGAATAAGGGTCTGGGAGGTATTATCGAGAGAGTAGCCTACCCTACAGGAGTGGTGCAGGTGGTACTCGACGATAATGGTGTACCTATCTACGACATCAAAGAGAATGTAGCATGGGATAACATCCCCTATACCCCAGCACTCGAAGAGTTGGCAAAAAATACTATTGCTGTCACCTTTGGTTCGCTTGCTCAACGCAATGTTGTCTCGCGAGAGACGTTAGCTCGCTTTCTTGAGGCAATGGGCGATTGTGAGGATTGCTATAAGATATTTGATATCAATCTTCGCCAAGGCTTCTACACTCGTGAGACAATCTGCACCTCAATGGAGCGGTGTAATATCCTTAAAATCAATGATGAGGAGTTAGTAGCTATAAGTCGTATGTTTGGTTATCCTGGCATCGATCTCCAAGATAAATGTTGGATTCTATTGGCAAAGTACAAGCTAAAACTTTTGATATTGACATGTGGAGTTAATGGTAGTTATGTATTTACTCCAGGCAATGTCTCATTTGTCGAGACTCCAAAAGTTGATGTTGCCGACACTGTTGGTGCGGGTGACTCCTTCACAGCAACATTTATCTCGTCTCTACTAAGGGGCGAGAGCGTAAATGATGCACATCGCAGAGCGGTGCGAGTGTCGGCATTTGTCTGTACGCAGCATGGAGCAATGCCTGTTATTCCTGAAAATCTAAAGTAGGTGTCGAGCAGCAATCACACGCAACATATCTTCGGTCATTGAACTTAGATCCCACTGAGGTTTCCAGCCCCACTCTTGGCGAGCGCAGCTGTCATCGAGTGAATTGGGCCAGCTTTCGGCGATACTCTTCTTAGTGGGATCTACTCGATAGCTTATGTCGAATGATGGTATGTGCTTGCGGATCTCGGCAGCAATTATCGCAGGGCTAAAGCTCATCGAGGCGACGTTGAAGCTATTGCGGTGTGCAAGTTTTGCGGGGTCCGCCTCCATGAGCTCCACGCAGGCGCGCAATGCGTCTGGCATGTAGATCATATCCATGTAGACATCTTCGGGGATTGGACAGGTAAATTTACCGCTTTTTATCGCCTCGTAGTAGATGTCGACAGCGTAGTCGGTGGTGCCTCCGCCGGGCATCGTAACGTTCGAAATGATTCCAGGAAAACGAACCGAGCGAGTGTCTATTCCAAAGCGAGAGTGGTAGTAGTCGCTCAAAAGTTCTCCCGTAACTTTACACACTCCATATATTGTTGAGGGTCTCATCACCGTATCTTGCGGGGTTTGATCCTTGGGTGACGAGGCACCAAAAACACCAATCGAACTTGGGGTGAATAGTTGGCAATGGTGCTGGCGAGCAACCTCCAATGAGTTCATCAATGCCCCCATATTGACGTTCCAGGCCATCTGGGGGTTGCGCTCTCCGACTGCCGAAAGAAGCGCAACGAGATTGAACATAGCATCGACTTTGTAGCGAGCAACTGCTGAGGCTACCGAGGTCGCATCTAATGCGTTGACCACCTCGAAAGGACCATCCTCGCCAAGTAAACGACACTCTCTGACATCTGTTGCCACAACGTGCGATGCTCCATAAATCGAGCGTAGGTATGTGGTCAGCTCCGAGCCTATTTGACCTCCTGCTCCGATTATCAATATGTTTTTCATCTCCTAATAGTATTTAAATTGGTTTGTAAATATATGCAAAATAAATGATATTGAGAAGAGGAAATTGTAAAAAAAATCATACATTTGTATAATTAAAAACCAGGGGTGCTGTAAAAGGCTGAGATCATACCCATTGAACCTGACGCGGATAATACCAATGTAGGGACGGTGCAAGAGTTAGATACTCCTGTGTTGCTTTTTTGTTAACACTTTTAAAACAAATGGAGTATGCAAAATTCATCACTCAAGTGGAGCTTTCCGGGCTCTGAAAAATTTTATGTCGAGGGAACTCTCTTTCCCATCAAAGTGCCAATGCGTCGTATAGCCACCTCGCCAACTATTGTCGATGGAGTAGCTGTACCCAATGAGCCAGTCACCGTATACGATACCTCTGGATCATATACCGATCCTGCGTATGAGTTAGACCTCAACCGAGGTTTGCCAAAGCTGCGAGAGGTGTGGATTGAGCAGCGTGGTGATACAACAACTTTGAGTGAACTTAGTTCGGAGTATGGTCGTGAGCGATTGGCAGATAATTCTCTCGATGAGCTGCGCTTCGAGCATGTTTGTCGCACGCCACGTGTAGCTACGGCTGCTTGTGCTACTCAAATGTATTATGCTCGCCGGGGTATCATCACTCCCGAAATGGAGTATGTAGCGATCCGCGAAAATCAAGAGGTCGACAAGATTAAAGAGGAGTTCCGTCGTGAAAGTGGCAATCCGTTGGGTGCCAATATACCTTCATATATCACAGCCGAATTTGTCCGTTCGGAGATTGCAGCAGGACGTGCGATAATCCCAGCTAATATAAACCACCCAGAGTGTGAACCTATGATTATTGGTCGTAACTTCTTGGTGAAGATCAATGCAAATATCGGAAACTCACCAACCACTTCGAGTATCGAGGAGGAGGTTACAAAGGCTGTTTGGGCATTCCGTTGGGGAGCCGATACAATTATGGATCTTTCGACAGGTGCCAATATCCACGAAACGCGGGAGTGGATTATTCGCAACTCTCCAGTGCCAATGGGTACTGTGCCTCTATACCAAGCGCTCGAAAAGTGCGGTGGTGATGTTAGTAAACTGAGCTGGGAGCTCTACCGCGACACTCTTATTGAGCAGGCTGAGCAGGGTGTAGACTACTTTACAATCCATGCTGGTTTGCGTTGGCACCACATCCCAATGACCCTTAGGCGAGTTACAGGAATTGTTTCACGTGGAGGCTCTATCATGGCGGCGTGGTGCAGAATGTTTAAGCAAGAGAACTTCTTGTATGAGCACTTCGAGGAGATCTGCGAGATCTTGGCAAAGTACGATGTTGCCGTATCGCTTGGTGATGGATTGCGTCCAGGTTCTATAGCTGATGCCAACGATAAAGCGCAAATTGCAGAGCTTAAGACGCTTGGAGAGTTGACGCAAATAGCATGGCGCCACAATGTTCAAACTATAATCGAAGGACCTGGACACGTTCCAATGCATAAGATTCAAGAGAATATGGATCTCCAACTGAAGTATTGTACTGAGGCTCCGTTCTACACCTTGGGTCCTTTGGTGAGCGATATCGCACCTGGCTACGACCACATTACATCGGCTATAGGTGGAGCGATGATTGGCTGGATGGGAACAGCTATGCTCTGCTATGTTACCCAAAAGGAGCATCTTGGATTGCCCAATGCCGACGATGTTAAGGAGGGTGTAATCACATTTAAGTTGGCTGCCCATGCCGCAGATCTGGCTAAGGGTCATCCCGCAGCATATCACCGCGACTATGCAATGAGTAAAGCCCGATTTGAGTTTAGATGGCGAGACCAATTTAACTTGGCACTCGATTCGGAGAAGGCTCTTAAGTTCCACGATCAGACCCTCCCCGATGAGGGGCACAAGGAGGCGCACTACTGCTCGATGTGTGGTGAGCACTTCTGTTCGATGCGTGCAAATCGTAAAATTAGGGAGTCGTTTAATGAAGAGTAGGATAGATCTATTTTTCAGCGAGGTGAACCTCGATTTAAGCCCAAAGCGCAAAGGTATGCACCCGCGGGGGTGCTATCCCCGCCCGCCGGAGGCATAAGAAATAATATTTTTCGTGCGTTTTGCCCTATTCAACTAAAGCAATATAGCTCCGCGGTCTATTTCTCGCGGAGCTATTGCTTTATTGTTACTCATCTTGCTTGATGCCTTTGCTAAGAGTTGAGAGGGCTGAGATGTCGGAGACCGAGAAACTGCCTGTGATGTAGAGTACCACTCGTTGGGAGTAGCTACGCGTAAGCATCAGAAACTCACGGTTTTCGCTGTGAGGATGTGAGCAGAAGTAGAATTTGGTAAGCTCTCCGTCTTTCTCGATAGATGTTATCAGTGTGTACTCTTCGCACTTGTCGGGCAGTGCGAACATCTCTGTTTTGATATGACTTTTGCCTGGAGCGTTTTCTGCCACAATGTCGATGGATTCTATCGAGCGCATAAGTTGAGCGCTCTCGTCGTTGCCCGCTTCGAAGAGTTTTACAGCCATCATATTGGTCATCGTGGAGCCTATCTCGATAGTTGTTACATTGTCGGTGTTGCGGTACTTCTCTTTGAACTGCTCTATTTTGTGGCGGTTATCTTCGAAGGTTGTCTCTTTTTCACTCTCTTGTGCGTGAGCGGAGAGTGCGAGAAGTAATATACCTATGATTAATACTATTCGTTTCATAGTGCTTATAGTTTAAATGTTATACCTGCTGATAGTGCTCGTGTCTCAGGACCACGTCCTTGGTCAAAGAGCGTAGTGAAGTTATAGTCGCAATAGAGACCTATGCCATTGTAGTAGAGCGAGAGTGAGGCACCTGCTATAGCTTGGTTTACTCCTCTTAGGTAGTCGCTCTTTACCTTTGGTTTTTTGTATTTGGTGTGCGAGTTGACAATCAAACCAGCATACACACCTGGTTCTATTGATAGCTTCTTCGAAAGTTTCACTCTGAGCGAGAGAGGTATTGCTGCATAAGCCGTTGTGAGTTTGCTCTTTTTGGTGCAATTATCTATCTCAACGGGTGTGATAATCTCATCTTGGTAGGTGAGTGTGATATCGTTTGCAAATGTGAAGTTGTAACACATAAGGTTTATTCCCGTTTTGAGTATTAATCGCTCTTTATTGTCAATAGGGAGTCGAAGTCCAACTAAATCGAGTCCATAGTATATTGACTTCGAAGGTTTAAGGTCGAGGAAATTTTTGTGGTCATCACCATAAACAGAGTAGTCTGGTCGGCTAAGCGAGATCAATCCAAGTTTGGAATTTGAGGCAAAGTTGAGTTTGCTTTTCTTCGAACTTTTAGCTGTGAATTTATCCTCTTCGAGTTCAACCTTTTGGATTTCTATTCCTCCGCAACCGGCAAGAACTTGATGTTGGTCATATTTGGCATTTTCATCTTGGCCGAGCAAGATGTCGTAGCCTGCAATATTTATTGAGATACCATCATTTTTGCTGCTCAGCACCACATCGTCGCCATTGTCTACCTTAAATGTGGCGATTGTGTCTTGCTCAGATGTTGGCTCTTGTGCCCAGAGCGTTACTACAGACGAGAGTATAAGTGCGAGGGTGAAAATAAACTTCTTCATTTTTCTTCTGTTTTTAGTTTAACATTATTTGTTCAAGTGCATTGATCGTTTCCGAAAGATTTGAGATTGGTTCGAGATATTTAGTCTGCTCCAACGCTATATTGACATCGGTGATAGGTTTGCCATTGATATAGCAGTAGATCTCTGGTTCTGTTGTGGGTGCAGCTCCAAAGTGGGTGATAGCTCCAAACGCAAGTATTGCAGCAGCAGCGGAGAGAGTTGCAATCATCTCAACTATGCGAGGTTTACCTTTGAGTATTATCGTGCGAGTGTCTTTGTGCTCGGTGGCAAGTCCATCAAATCCTCCTAACATTATCTTGAGTGCTTGTAACTCATCGCTGAGATTGGCTTGAGCCTCAAGCGCTTGGCGAAGCTCCTGCTCTTCGCACTCGGTGAGTGTTGCGCTCCAGTAACCTGTAGCTAACTCTTCGACTCTATTTGTGTGCTTTCTCATTGTTGCATCGTTTTTATTATTATATCTCTTAATGCTCCTCGTGCTCGGCTGAGGATCATCCTCACGTTTGTCTCTTCAATTTCAAATATCTCGGCAATTTCGTGGGTCGAATAACCTTCGATATCTTTGAGGTGAAGAACCTCTCGCTGTCTTTCGGGTAGCCGCTGCATTGATATCCTTACTAACTCTACTGTGTCGCTTTGCTCCTCTCTGCCGATCTCGGAGGGTAGCACTTCGCTTGGCTCTTCGTGGCGGTGTCGTTGTCGGTAGCGGTGGTGGTCGTAGCAGCCATTGCGAACAGATGTCATTGCAAATGCCGATGCCGAGCCTTTGACCTCTAACTTTGCTCGATCTCGCCAAAGCCGCTCACACACCTGAGAGACTACATCTTCGGCATCTGCCTTGTTGTGGAGTATGGTCGTGGCGAAGCGTAACATTCGCCCTTGCATCTCGCTGATGTATATGTCAAACTCTGTGGTTGTCATCTGTTATTTTTGTTTGCTATTCAACTGTTATACGACCGAGCATAGGTGAGTGTAACACTTAGGTCTCAAAAAAAAACAGCGAGTTCCGTTTTGAAACTTCGCTGTAATGGTTGCAGTTGGTTGATATATAATATTTTACATCGCCTCAAAAACGCAACGAATAGTTGGGTATGTCGACAGTAGATTCTCTTCGATTTGTTGAGGTGTACACCAAACTACCTCTTCGATTCCCTCCTCGCTTTGACCCTTTGTGTAAATACATTCGCTACTCATGTGGTACCAATGGGTGGTTTTGATTGCCCACTCTGAGCGTAAGATATATGCGTGCTGAGTCTCGACAATCTTCTCTCCAAGTGTAATATTGGTGATTGCAGTCTCCTCTTCGACCTCGCGCACGGCGCACTGCTCTATAGTCTCACCATATTCAAGATGTCCTTTGGGGAGATCCCAACGACCATTGCGTTTAATCATAAGCATCTCGCCGTGGGAGTTGGTCACAACGCCTCCAGCAGCTTTTAGTCGCCTAAATTCGCGACAGAATTTGGCGTAAGACTCTTCGGGATAGAGGCATAAAAAGAGAATAGAGTTGTATTTCTCGAAAAAATCCACTACCTTAGCTCGCGAGATTTCGGCTATTGTGTCGGCGCGTGAGTCGATTACAAGGTCGTATCCATCGATGGGAGTAGCAGAGAATGTTAGGCACTTGTCTGTGAAAAATATTGTTTGGTTCATTGTCTCAAAAATTTGATTGACTACAAATATAGAAAATAATTGGCAATTATGAAAAAAATCGTGTTATTTATGTTGGCAATAGCAGCTGTTGCAACGGGGTGTAGCGACGCTCCGAAGCCCTTAAAGATTGATAATGAGCTTACAAAAGCGGAGAAGAAAGCCGGGCTCTTGACACCTGAAGTGATGTGGAAGATGGCTCGATTGGGCTCGTCGTCGCTCAACTCGGCTGGTGATAAGCTCCTATATACCCTTTCGGAGTATAGTATGGAGGAGAATAGAGGAGTCACGGCGATATATGTCGAGGATGTAGCGACCAAAAAGATCTCGCAACTTACATCATACGATTCAACCAACATCTCTCCTATGTGGAGTGCTGATGGTTCCAAGATCTACTTTATGTCAAATCGTAGTGGCTCGATGCAAGTTTGGAGTATGTCACCTGTGGGCGATGATTTGTGTAGAGTGACAGAGTACGAAAAGGGTGTTGAGGGATTTGGAGTCTCTCCACGTGGCGACAAGATGTTCTATGTGCAGCCTGTGAAAGTTGCAGATCGTACTTCGGCAGATTTCCACAAAGATATGCCAAAGTCAAATGCTCGAATCTATGATGATCTTATGGTGCGCCACTGGAGCTACTGGGATGAGGGTGAATACCTTCACATCTTCGTTGCCGATATCGATATGCAGAAGGGTAGCGCCAATGAGGGAGTCGATATTATAGGAGCCAATGCAGCTTGGGATACACCGCTTGCGCCTTATTTCGATATGGCAGAGATTGCATGGAGTAATTCGGGCGATAAGTTGGCTTACACCTGTAAACCTTTAGTTGGTTCTCAATATGCTGTATCGACAGATTCAGACATATATGTTTATGACGTGGAGAGTGCGCGTACCGAAAATATCTGTAAGTCGGCAGATCGTGCAGCATTTGTGGGTTATGACAAATACCCGGTATGGTCTCCAGATGACTCATCGCTTGCATTTATCTCGCAACATAGAGCGGGTAACGAATCTGATAAAGCACGTCTATTTGTCTACGATTTTGCTGCTAAGAGCATGAGTAACGTTACAGAGTCGTTCGATTACAATGCCTTCAATGTAATATGGGATGGCGAAGAGCAACTCTACTTCCTCTCTCCAATTGAGGCAACTCACCAATTGTGCAGAGTTAGTCTCAATGGCGTGGTGAATGTTATCACTCACGGTGACCATGATATCAATGCAGTGAGTATTGCAGGCGACACCGCTATTGCTGAGGTGACTAAGATTTCGCAGGCTACCGAGCTCTATGAGATCAATCTTTCGACGGGCGCGATGAATCAATTCTCCAATGTGAACCAAGATATATATGACAATATAACAATGGGAGAGGTGCAAAAACGTTGGGTCGAGACAACCGATGGCGAAAAGATGCTAACGTGGGTCATCTTGCCTCCAAACTTTGATCCAAACAAAAAATATCCAACTCTACTCTATTGTCAAGGTGGTCCTCAAAGTGTGGTGTCTCAATTCTGGAGCTACCGTTGGAACTTCCAAGTTATGGCAGCTCAAGGATATGTTGTGGTAGCTCCAAATCGTAGAGGTCTCCCCTCGTTTGGTCAAGAGTGGCTCGATCAGATTTCGGGTGATTACTCGGGTCAAAATATCCAGGATTATCTCTCGGCAATCGATGATGTTGCCCAAGAGGCTTGGGTCGATGCCGACAAATTGGGCTGCGTGGGCGCTTCGTATGGAGGTTACTCGGTCTACTATTTGGCTGGTGTGCACGAGGATCGTTTCAAATGTTTTATCTCTCACTGTGGAATCTTCAACTTTGAATCGATGTATGGTGAGACCGAAGAGCTCTTCTTTGTCAATAACGACTACGGCGGAGCATATTGGGAGTCGGAGAATCCAACAGCTGTACGTTCATATGAAAATTCACCTCACAAATTGGTAAGTGCGTGGAATACTCCAATAATGATTGTTACGGGTGAGAATGATTTTAGAATCCCATACACTCAATCACTCCAGGCATTCACCGCTGCTCGAATGCGTGGCATTGATGCTCGCTTGGTCGAGTTTACCGATGAGGGACACCAGGTGTTTAAACCGCAAAACTCTTTGGTTTGGAATCGTGAGTTCTTTGGTTGGCTTGACAAATATCTCAAATAAATTTTTGCGAAATAATTTCAAATGTGTTTAGCTTTGATACTTAAATATATAGCAATTTTACTTGTAAAAGTGGGTATATCCTCCTCTAAAGCTATAATAAAACCTATTTGAGACTCAAAAAAAACAAAAAAAACAGATATTTTATTGTGAGATAATAAAATAAACCGTATATTTGCAGTCCCGATAAATGGGCAATTATTAAATATAAAATAAATTTTAAGATGACAAAGGCAGATATCGTAAGCGAGATCGCTAAGACAACAGGTGTCGAGAAGTTACAGGTGCAGACTATCGTTGAGGCGTTTATGGAGACAGTAAAAGACTCTATGGCAGCGAATAACAATGTTTACCTACGTGGATTTGGTAGCTTTATCGTGAAGAAGCGTGCTCAAAAAGTAGCTCGTAATATTTCAAAAAATACAACTATCACTATCCCAGAGCACAATATTCCTGCATTTAAGCCTGCGAAGAGCTTTACTGCAAAAGTAAAGTAAACTCTATAGTAAATAAATACTAACATTTAAAAATTAAACAATTATGCCAAGCGGTAAGAAGAGAAAAAGGCATAAGATGGCTACCCACAAGCGTAAAAAACAACTACGCAAGAATCGTCACAAGAAGAAATAGTGACCTTTCAGGGCAGGCAACTTATAATGTCAACGGAGTATTAAAGCTAAAGAGTCTTCTCTTTAGCTTTAATACGTTAATAAACAATTTGTAGAAGGTCTTGTGAGTCGTTTTTTTGAAGAACTCTAAGATCTCATTAAAAGCAATAGTGGAGTGGTAAATTAGCTTCACTCAAAAAAAGAAAATTTCGATTTTATGAATCGAGAGTTAGTAATAAACGTAACCCCCTCTGAGATATCTATTGCACTATGCGAGGATAAGGTTCTGGTCGAGCTCAATAAGGAGCAGAGTCAGACCGGTTTTGCTGTGGGCGATATCTACTTGGGTAAGGTGCGTAAGATGATGCCGGGACTTAATGCGGCATTTGTCAATATCGGTCACGAGAGGGATGCCTTTCTCCACTACCTCGACTTAGGCAATCACTTCGAGAGCCTTGATAAGGTTGTGTCGAGTTATCAACCCTCCAAAAAAGGAGTTAAAGTAGAATCGCTTAAACTCACCGATCAGCTTGAACGCAATGGCAAAATCACTTCGCATCTCCAATCGGGTCAATTGGTTATGGTTCAAATCACCAAGGAGGCTATCTCGACTAAGGGACCTCGCCTCACATCTGAGATCTCGCTTGCGGGTCGCAATGTGGTGTTGGTGCCATTTACCAACAAGGTATTTCTTTCACAAAAGATACGCTCCGTAGAGGACAAGAAACGTCTTCGTAAAATCGCAGCCTCTATTCTCCCCAAAAACTTTGGCGTTATTATCCGTACAGCGGCAGTTTCGGCAAAGGATGAAGATATTGAACAAGATATTAAAATGCTGCTTGATAAGTGGCGCGAGATTCTCCAGAATGTACGTAAACTCTCCTCACCGGGTCTCTTGATGAGTGAGATGGGACGAGCAAATGCTATTATTCGAGATACTCTCAATGGCTCATTTTCACAAATTGTGGTCGATGATGAGGCTATGTATTCCAATATAAGGAATTATATCCGGTCGATTCAACCCGAGCAGGAGAAGATCGTAAAACTTTATCGTGGTTCAGTGCCAATATTTGATAATTTTGATATCTCAAAACAGATAAAATCGCTCTTTGCAAAGTATGTCTCTTTGCGTCGAGGTGCCTATCTTATTATCGAGCACACCGAAGCGATGAATGTAATTGATGTCAACTCGGGCAACCGCACCAAAGCGGAGGATAACCAAGAGCAGACGGCGCTCGACGTAAACTTGGCTGCCGCAGCCGAGGTGGCACGTCAATTGCGACTGAGAGATATGGGAGGAATTGTGATTGTAGATTTTATAGACCTGCACAAAGCACCCAATAGGCAGCTTCTCTACGATGAGATGGTGAAGTTGATGTCGACCGATAAGGCGAAACACACAGTGTTGCCTATCACCAAGTTCGGTCTTATGCAGATCACCCGCCAACGTGTGCGACCAGTTCCAATAGAGAACACAGAGGATGTATGCCCAACCTGTCAAGGTACAGGTAAGGTACAACCAACAATCTTGCTCGACAAGACTATCGAGAATCAAATCTCGTTCTTGACTATCGACCGCAAGACTAAGTATATCAACCTTCGAGTGAGTAATTACGTCGAAGCTTACCTTAATAAGGGACTCTTTTCACTTCGTCGCAAATGGGCGTGGAAGTATAAATGTAAAATTAAGGTCTCTACAGACCAAAGTATGGGTATTGTCGATGTAGGTTACTACGACCAAAGCGGCAAAAGCCTAATTAAAAAATAGGTTATATCTTTTAATAGATGGAACTTAAAGAGAATATTCTACAACAATTTGCCACATCAAGAGGTGTGGCAGAGCTCAAAAGAGCTTTCGAATCTAATAGCACTACTATCCACCTCAAAGAGTTGGTTAGTGGTGCTCT
Organism: Rikenellaceae bacterium; assembly: GCA_044433965.1. Classification (GTDB taxonomy): domain Bacteria; phylum Bacteroidota; class Bacteroidia; order Bacteroidales; family Rikenellaceae; genus Alistipes. The sequence goes on from JAWXTF010000029.1 coordinate 17,538, forward strand.
CTCTTCGTATGCCGCTGCTCTAATCAAGGAGGTGGGCGGCACCCACATCTTCGTCTGCGAAGATCGTGATTCATCGGCATATCTCCTCAATGATTTTTATGCCTTGCTTGGTGAGGAACATATCTTCTTTTTGCCGACATCCTTCAAACGCTCAATAGTTTATGGCAAGGAGGATGCTAATGGTTTGGTGCAGCGCACCTCGACTCTCAACAGATTGCAAAGTAGTGCAGCCTCTGTTGTGCCATTTACTGTCGTCTGTACCTATCCTGAGGCACTTGCCGAGAGTGTAGTCGATACTCTTTTTATGCAACGAGAACAGATATCAATTGCTGTCGGTGATAGACTCTCGGTTGAGTTTCTTGCTGAGTCGCTTGAGGCAATGGATTTCGAGAAGGTGAACTTTGTCTATGAGCCTGGTCAATACTCTACACGTGGAGGTATCTTCGATATCTTCTCATATAGTGAATCTCGACCATTTCGTTTTGACTTCTTCGACGATGAGGTGGAGTCCATTCGCCGTTTCAATATCTCTAATCAACTCTCATATGATAAGGTTCTGAGGGCTAATATCTTGCCTAATTTCAATCAAAGTGAGACTGCTCAAGAGCGCAAAGTGAGTCTTGCAGAGTTTGCAGGAGCGGTTAATTATTGGTTCCACGATGCTGACTATGTGTTTAAGAGAGTTAATGATATTCGACGAAAGGTTCTCGGCGATATGGAGGATCCAACACTCCTTGATGGTCGTGTTACCAGTCGCAATCGCCTGTTGAGTGATATGAAACAGAGCCGACTATTTGTGCAGCGAGACTCAATCGCAGAGCGCTCGTCTGATTGTGTGGTGGAGTTTGCAACCCAACCGCAACCCGAATTTAATAAGAATTTCGAGATGTTGGCAAACGATATATTCTCTGCAACAGAGAGAGGTTTTCACACTTATATCGTCTCGAAGAATCGCGCACAGATTGAGCGTTTGCAAAATATATTTTATCAGACAGGTTACAAATCACTCGATGTGGAGTCTGTGCCACTGCCACTGCATCGTGGATTTGTCGACAACGATTTAAAGCTAAGGCTTTTTACGGATCATCAAATTTTTGATCGATACCAACGCTACAAGATCAAGGATGAGATTAAGCGAGATGAGCAGATGACCATCGCCGAACTCAACGAGTTGAAACTTGGCGATTATGTAGTCCACTACGATCATGGAGTAGCCAAGTTTGGAGGTTTGGTCAAGATTGAGGTTAATGGTATTATGAAGGAGGTTATCAAACTTATATATAAAGATCAGGATCTTCTCTTTGTCAATGTTCACTCTTTGCACTGCATAGCTCGATACAAGAGTGGGGATGCAGAGCCCCCCAAGATCTATAAATTGGGTGGTAGTGCATGGCAGAAACTCAAAAATACAACCAAGAAGGTTGTTAAAGATATCTCGCGAGAACTTATTGCTCTATATGCCAAGCGAAAAGCAAGCACAGGATTTGCCTTTTCGCCCGATGGATATCTCCAACAAGAGCTCGAAGCATCGTTTATGTATGAGGATACACCCGACCAGAATAGTGCTTCGGAGGCTGTCAAGCGCGATATGGAGTCCTCGGAGCCAATGGATCGTTTGGTCTGTGGAGATGTAGGATTTGGAAAAACTGAAGTGGCTATCAGAGCGGCATTTAAGGCTGCAATCGACGGTAAGCAGGTGGCAGTGTTGGTTCCAACGACTATTCTTGCAATGCAGCACTATCGTTCGTTCGTCTCTCGTTTACGCGACTTCCCTCTCCGCATCGAGTACCTCAATCGCACCAAATCAACTCGTGAGGTAAATCTTATTTTGGCAGACCTTGCCGATGGTAAGGTTGATATTTTGATAGGAACCCACAAGATATTAGGCAAGAGTGTCCAATTTAAGGATTTAGGATTGTTGATTATCGACGAGGAACAGAAATTTGGAGTGGCAGCAAAGGAAAAACTCACACAAATTAGTGTAAGTGTCGATACCTTGACGCTCACGGCAACTCCTATTCCGCGAACTCTTCAGTTCTCGCTTATGGGCTCTCGTGACCTATCTGTTATCTCGACACCTCCACCCAACCGACAACCAATTGTTACAGAGTCTCATATCTTTTCGGAGGAGATCATCGCCGAGGCTATCGAGTCGGAGGTCTCACGTGGAGGACAGGTCTATTTTGTCCACAATAGGGTCGATGACATCTTCTCATTGAAGGCAATGATAAATAGGCTCTGCCCCAAGGTGAGAGTTGCTGTGGGGCATGGACAAATGCCGCCTAAGGAGTTAGAGGCTGTAGTTATGGAGTTTATCTATGGAGAATATGACCTGCTGTTGGCTACGACAATTGTCGAGAATGGAATAGATGTACCCAATGCTAACACCATAATTATCAACAATGCACATCGCTTTGGTCTCTCGGCGCTTCATCAACTAAGAGGTCGAGTAGGTCGAAGCGACCGTAAGGCTTATTGCTATCTGCTATCTCCTCCCGAGGAGCTACTTACCTCTGATGCCCGCCACCGCTTGCGTGCTATTGAGGAGTTTTCGGATCTGGGCTCAGGATTTAATATCGCGATGCAAGATCTCGATATACGTGGCGCTGGAAACCTACTTGGAGCAGAGCAGAGTGGTTTTATTGCCAATATTGGCTTTGAGACCTATCAGCGAATTATGCAAGAGGCTATAGCGGAGCTTCGTCAAGAGGGTCTCGATGTGGCTGGGCTTTCGCCTAAGGAGCAGGATGTGGTAGAGCAACTTAACTATATTGAAGATTCACACATAGATGTTGAAGTGCCTGCATCACTGCCAGATAGCTACATTGGAGGTGCTGCCGAGAAGCTAAAACTCTATCGTGAATTAGATGCCACTCGTAGCGAGGAGGAGCTGCAAGGTTTTGCCGAGAGGCTTATCGACCGCTTTGGTCGTATGCCTCGTGAGACCGAGGAGCTGCTCAATGTGGTTCGTCTGCGTCGTGAGGCTATTCGACTTGGAATGGAGCGAGTTAAGGTGAAGAATGGATTGATGATTGTGCAATTTGTTGGAGATCAGAACTCAGCTTACTACAAAAGCGAACTATTTATGTCTATGCTCAAGACTATTACTTCGCGACCCGATAAATTTGTATTGAAGCAAAACAATAACCGTTTGGCAATGACCGTTAGAGGTATAAAAGATATTGAAGAGGCATACAAACAGCTTCAATCGTTTTAACCCAAAGATATTTTTAGATGAATTTAGTAGTAGATATTGGTAACACTTTGGCAAAAGTTGCTGTGGTTGACTCTTCGATCATAATTGTGTCGCATAGCGCCGAAGAGTTACATGAGTTGCCAATTGCTTTGTTGGTTGAGGAGTATAGTATTTGTCGTTCAATACTCTCAACAACAAGAGGTTGTGGATCTGATGCTGCGGAATATATTCGCAAAATAGTGGGGCACTGCTTGTTGCTTGATGCTTCGGTTAGAACTCCACTCAAGGTGGAGTATTCACGCCAGAGGCTTGGTTGTGACCGCTTGGCAGCAGCCGTTGGGGCGTCAGTTGCTTATCCCGATAAGGAGCTAATGGTCGTCGATTTTGGAACGGCAATAACCATAGATTTTATTACGAAGCAGGGGGTGTTTCTTGGTGGTTTTATCTCACCTGGAGTTACAACTCGTTTGCGTTCGCTTCACGACTATACGGCAAGTTTGCCACTCTGCGATGTTCGCGAATTTAGGGAGGGCGTCGCTCAATCTACCCATGAAGCTATAATTGGTGGCGTGATTAATGGTATAACATATGAGATTGAGGGGCATATTAGAGCGCGAATTGCAGAAAGTTGTAATTTATTTGTAATTTTTTTGGGTGGAGACTCAATTTTTTTTGATAAACGAATTAAAAATGCGATATTTGCAGACCGGGATATTCTCTTTAGAGGCTTGGACACAATTTTAGAATATAATGCGTAGATATAAAAATATACTTTTGGCGGCTGTAGCTGCCCTAATAATGACGCCGGCAGCTCTTTTTGCACAGAGCTATGGCAGCATCAATACTTTCTCACCATACACTATGTATGGTATTGGTGAGTTGTCAAATCAGGGTTCTCTCACCACTCGTTCTATGGGTGGTGCAGGAGTAGCTTTGCGTACACCGACAGAGATCAATTACTTAAATCCTGCTTCGTATAGTGGAATGTTTAACAAAAGTGTATTGTTTAGCTATGGAGTGGAGGGCTCAAATTACTTTAACTCTCAGATTAGGAATGGATCAAAGCTTAGTAACTCATATGCATTTCTAAATATCCATGATCTCGCAATTCAGTTGCCAATCACTAAAAAAATGGGAATGGCTCTCGTTATTGCACCTTACAGTAGTGCGGGCTACAATATCTCCACCTCTGATAATTTCTCAGAGATAGGTCTCCTTAGTTATAACTATGAGGGTGGTGGCGATATTACACATGTCAAATTGGGTGTCGGTTGGGAACCGTTCAAAAACTTCTCGGTAGGTCTCTCAGCTCAGTACTATTGGGGAACTATTGCTCGCTCTTTTACTATGGAGCCATATGTCGTTACTGGTTTTGGCACCTATTACTCTACAATGGGTGAGAGTAGCTACACTGTGTCGAAGATTAAATTTCAGACCGGTCTTCAGTGGAGCCCTATAAGTTCGATGACCCGTAACTTAACATTTGGTTTGACATACGATTTGGGTGGGGACCTCTCTCCCGAGTATAACCATACGGTTGTTGGTAATGGTACACTGCTTTCAATCGTTGCAACAAATCTTACAGAGACTCTCGATTTAGTCTTGCCAAACCAAATTGCAGCCGGAGTTTCGTATCGTAATACAAAATGGCTTTTGGGTGCCGATTATGTCTACCAAAACTGGCTTACTGGAAATGGTAACTTTGTAGAGTATACCTCCTCAGATTTGGCAGTAGCATACAATGACTTTAGTACCTATAAAGTGGGAGCTCAATATACACCGCGCCGAAACGATGTTCGTAACTACTTCAATCGTGTATCATATAGTGCAGGTTTTAGATACGGCGGTTACCAAAATACATTTGGAGGCAATGAGATCTCTCAATACGCTATTACAGCGGGAGTTAGCTTTCCATTGAAGATGGGTGGTATCTCTAAAATCGATGCTGGATTGGAGTATGGATCGCGAGGAGACCACTCAATTGTGCAGACTCCTACTACTTCAGTTGGACTAATTCGTCAAAACTATATTAAATTTTCGTTGGCATTCACCTTGTTTGGAGAGGATTATTGGTTCCAACGTCCTAAGTTTGATTAATAAATCTAATTAAATATTAAAATTAACAACTTATGAAGAAAATTAAACTTTTGTTCGCTTGTGCTTTTGCTGCATTTTCGCTTTCAGCGACAGCTCAAGTTGACTACAATGATCCTCAATGGGCTCCATGGGGAGAAACAGCAGAGGCTCGCCAAGCCAATATGTTGAACAGTAGTTTCCTTAAGGAGGCAATTGACAACAAGGATTATGATGCAGCAGCTAAGTATCTTGACCTTTTGATTAACGACGCCCCCAAAGCGTCACACACTGTTTACGCACGTGGTATCTTGCTCTATCGCAACAAGATTAACCGCGCTCGTTCTCTTTCAGATAAGAATATGTATATTGACTCAGTAATGCTTCTTCACGACCTTCGCCTTGAGCACTTTGCCGACCACCCAACATACGGTGCTAAGGAGATTCTTGATAGCAAAGCTCGTATGTATGCAACGTACAAAGTAAAAGATCGTGAGGGTTTGCGCGAAGTATTTAAGGCTGCTATCGAGGCTGGTGGTCAAGAGACCAAACCAGACTTGGTGTGTATCTATTTCCAAAACCTATGTGATGATTATCAAATGGATGAGGTTATGGCAGACGAGGTTCTTACCGAATATGACCGTTTAACTCCATATTTCGAGGCTTTGGGCGACGAAGGTTTAGAGTTTAAAGAGAAATTTGATGGCGCATTTGGTGTGAGTGGTGCTGCAAGTTGCGAAAACTTGGAGGCTCTTTTTGCTGAAAAGTTGGCTGCTGCCCCAGATGATGTTGACCTCTACTCTAAAGCTATCGCTTTGATGAACCGTGCTCACTGTGACTCTCCATTCTATGCTGCTACAGCGGAGAAACTCTATGAGCTTCGCCCAACATCTGAGTCAGCTATGGCGTTGGCTTCAGTATTCCAAAATCAAGGAGACTACGATAAAGCAGCAAAATATTTGACCGATGCAATTGCAGCTGAGGAGGATGTAGAACTTCGCGAGGCTCTTCTTGGTCGTCTATCTCTAATCAAGTTGGCTGCTGGTGATATTAGCGAAGCATTGAAGGCTGCTAACGAGTCTATCAGAACCGAGGATGACACACTTTCAGATAATGGTGTTGCTCTATTCGTAAAAGCACAATGCTATGCGCGTTCGATTGGTTCATGTGGAGAGTTTGCTTGTTTGGCAGCATACTGGGCAGCATACGACGTTATGAATCAAGCTATTGCTAACTTCTCTGCCGAAGAGGAACCATACTTGGAGCCAGCTAAATCTATGGCATCAAGCTACCGCAACTACTTCCCAACACAAGAGGAGTGCTTCTTCAATGAGGTTAACGAGGGTAGCTCATACCGTGTGTCGCATGGTGCAGCGGCAGGTGTAACAACTACAGTTAGATATCGCTAATTTAAGTTATTGGTGCGTTGATGCGCAAAATTAAAATAAATAGATGCTTGGTAGCACTTCTCATTACGGGAAGTGCTATCTCGCTATTTTCTTGTAAAGAGCATAAAGTAGAGGTGAAATCGGTCTCAACCGAGACCTTGATGAGCGAGTCGAGTGATAGTTTAACGGTTATTGTTACAGAAAATGGTCGCCCTTCATACCGCTTCTTTGCACCACTTGTCGAGGGTTATAGTTTGGCTCGTGAGCCCTACCGTGAGTTCCGTCGGGGAATCAACATCATAACCTATCTTGACGACTCGATGTCAAATGTCGATGCCACTTTGCGGGCTAATTACGCTATATACTATAGCAATCTTAAACTTTGGGAGACCAAAGGTGATGTTGTGGCAATAAAGCAGGATGGAAAGGAGCTCTATACGCAACAACTATTCTGGAACTCAACAACTAAAAGAATATATTCTAACGTTGACACCAAAATTATAGATACCAATAGTGGAGATCTCTATTTTGGAGAGGGTTTCGAGTCCGATGAGGAGATGAAGGAGTGGAGCTTTAGAAAGATGAAGGGTACGATGAGAGTGGATACCACCCCTACGCAACCCGATTCAACCTCTACGAGCGAAGCCACAGAGAGCCGAGAGAAGGCTGCATCAACCCCACCGGAGGTTAAATCTAATGTCGCAAGCTTAAGCAGTAAGCGTAAGGAAGCAGCGGCACACAATGGAGTTGAGGAGCGCAAGCCAATTGTGCTGCCACCTACTCCGAAGATTCACACCGAGGGGAGCGCAAATCGAAGTGTAGGTAGAGCCCCTGTTGGTGCGCCTATGAGCCGTGAGCAGATGCAGAAAGCTGATATTCAAAACGATTTAAAATAGAGGGCTATGGTTAATATAATTATCGTGATCTTATCGATGCTTTTGCTCTCTGCCTTTTTTTCGGGTATGGAGATAGCCTTTGTTAGCAAAAATAGGTTGAAGCTGGAGATCGAGCGTAAACAGAGTCGCGCCTTTGACTATTTGGTAGAGATCTTTAGCAACAATCCAGGGCAATATATTACTACTATCTTGGTAGGAAACAATATTGCACTTGTTGTCTATTCATTATTTATGTCTCTTTTTGTGCGTGAGGCAGCTCTCTATTTTGGTTGGCAAGGTATAGCACAAGATGGTTCAGTTTTGATTGAGACAACGCTCTCGACGCTCTTAATAATTTTTATAGGTGAGTTTTTACCTAAATCGATTTTTAAGCGCAACCCCAACTTCTACTTTCGTATTTTTGCTGCTCCTATCTACCTGTTCTACTTATTGCTCTATCCATTAGCTAAGTTCACTACACTCCTCTCATTTTTGTTTCTGCGTCTTATTGGTCGCAAGGTAGATGATGAGTCAGTTGATCTCACCTTCGATCGTTCAGATCTGGCAAGCCTGCTCGATGTAAATACGCCCGAGGTGCAGAGTGAGACCGAAAATGAGATAAAGCTTTTTCAAAATGCACTCGATTTTGCCGACCAAAGAGTAAGGGATTGTATGACCCAACGTGTGGATATCGAGGCTGTCGAGCTCGATACAACTTCAATCGAGGAGATAACAGAGCGCTTTTCAGAGTCGAAGTACTCACGTATCTTTGTGTGGCGAGGTAGTATCGACAATATCGTAGGTTACGTAAATTCGAAATCGCTATTTAGAGAGCCTTCTCAACTTGCGGATATCGTTAAGAGTGTTAACTTTGTGCCAGAGTCGATGCCTCTGAATACTCTTTTGCAGACGTTAACCAAGGATAAGCGAAATATTGCTGTTGTTATCGATGAGTTTGGAGGTACTGCGGGAGTAATCTCGTTGGAGGATGTTTTGGAGGAGATCTTTGGCGAGATTGAGGACGAACATGATGAGCCAGAGATGATTGAACGGCAACTTAGTGAAGAAGAGTATCTCTTTGCAGGTCGCTTAGAGGTTAAATATCTTAATGAGCGTTACGATCTCGGTTTTGAAGAGAGCGATGATTACGATACTTTGGCGGGTTATATCATCTATACGCATAAAGGTATTCCACGACCTGGTGAGAGCGTAGTAATATCGCATTTTGAGTTCAAGATATTGCGAACAACTCACACACGAATAGAGTTGGTTAAAGTTAGGATTGCGCAAGATTGATATTTTTCATCCGTTAACCCTAATATTTTAGGCAATTATTGCATATCCTTAGAATAATTTTATTATCTTTGGGGTCAATTTAGAGTTTGAATATAAACAATTAAAGTAAATATATGGCAAGTTTAAACACGCTACGAACCAAATTTGGTTATGTGCTATCGGCTATTATCGCCTTTGCACTTTTAGCATTTATCTTCTCTTTGAGAAGTGAAATGGGATTCTCTTCCAATGATGTAAAAGTTGGAGAGATCAATTCTGAAGATCTATTGTACACAGAGTACTATGCTGAGTACGAGGATGTTAAACGTCAAACAGGAATGACTGAGTCAACCGAGCAAGAGGCTGCATCGTTGGCATCTGCTGCATGGCAATCAATCATCACAAAGAAGCTATTTGTTCCAGGTTACGAGCAACTTGGTCTTAATGTTAGCGATGCAGAGCGTCTATCTGTCATCAATGGCGATATTCCAACTCAATCTTTTGGTAGCATCTTTACTGATCCTGCAACTGGCGCTTACAATTCAGCAGCAGTTTCTGACTTCTTGGCACAGGCATCAGCAAACCCAGAGGCAGAGGCTATGTGGGCTACATTGAACGACCAAGCGCGTCAAGAGCGTGCAACAGTTAAGTTTGCAGCTTTGGTTCGTGGAGGTGTTTTTGTTAATAAATTGGAGGTTGCCGAGGGTGTCAATGCTGCAAACAATACCTTCAGTGGTAAGTGGGTTAGCAAGCCTTATTCGTCAATGCCTGACTCACTCTACACAGTTTCTGATGCAGAGATCAAAAAATATTACGATACACACAAAGAGGCATATCGCAAGCAGCCATCTCGTTCAATGAGTTATGTTTCGTTCGACTTCCAACCAACAGAACAAGATATCGTTGATATTGAGAATAAAGCACTTGAGGTAAGTCGTGAGTTTGAAGTTGCTGAGGATCTCAACCAATTTGTTCGCGGTAACCTCTATGGTTCAATCTCTGACAACTACATGTCTGTTGCTCAGCTTGGTACTGACGAGGCTGCTGCTCTAACAGAGGGTAAGATGTATGGACCAGTCAATAACAACAATGTTTGGACAATGGCAAGAGTGATCTCTGAGATCTCTGCTCCAGATTCAGTTGGAGTGCGCCACATTGTGCTACGATACGATCAAGCTGCGTTGGCAGATAGCCTACAAACAGCTCTTAAAGCAGGTGCTAACTTCGCAGAAACAGCACAAGCACACTCTCTCTATGCACAAACGGCTCAAGTAGGTGGTGAAGTTGGCGTTATGCCATTCTCTGCTTTTACAGGCGAATTTGTCAATGTCCTCTCTACTGCTAAGAAGGGTGATATTGTGAAGGTTGCTGAGGGTGATATGATTCAACTTATCGAGGTTTATCGTGCTGATGCACCTAAGACATTCTACAAGGTTGCTTCTGTGGAGTATCCAGTAGAGGCATCTCAGGCGACTATCTCGGCTCTTCACTCTGATGCTGGTATGTTCTCTGTTGCTGCTAAGGGAAGTGTGGATAACTTCAATGCTTCAGCCAAGGAGCAAGGTGTAGTGGCAAAATCTGCTTCAATCTCTAATGGCGAGCGTTTGGTTCGTGGAATTGGTGATTCTCGCAATATTGCACGTTGGGCATTTGGTGCTGAGGTAGGTGAGCTTTCAGAGGTCTTTAAGACTGAAACAGGTTATGTTGTTGCAATGCTTACAAATATCGACGATGCTGATTATCGTTCATTGGCTACTGCTACCCCTATGATACGCGCTACATTGTTGCGTGATAAGAAATTTGCTGAGGCAGCAAAGAGCATGAGCGGATCTTCTCTTGAGGCGATTGCTGCGGCTGTAGATTCAGAGGTTAAGGAGTTTGAAAATGTTAAATTCTCTTCACAATATGTTCCTGGTCTCGGTATGGAGCCTCAGTTTGTTGGCGCTGTGACTCTTGGAGCAGTAGAGGGAATCTCGGCTCCAGTTCAAGGTAACTCTGGTGTATATGTGTTTGAGGCCGATGTAGTGTCAACTACCGATCAAACAGACGATATGGAGCGTGCTCGTGCACAAGCTACAGTCGAAGATAGAACATCTCAATATATCTTCAATGCTGTTCAATATATGGCTAATATTAAGGATCTCCGTGGTGAGTTCTTTTAATCAATAGTTATAAATAAGCCCAGTAGGCTGGACGGAAGAATAATATTATTCCTTACTGCCTCCGGCGGGCGGGGATAGCACCCCCGCGGGTGCGTACTTTCTTGCTTTCTGTGCGCTTCTTTCCTTGCTTTCTGTGCGTTTCGGACTGCCTCCGGCGGGCGGGGATAGCACCCCCGCGGGTGCGTACATTTGCACTTTGGGCTTAGAGATTACATCTCTAAGATTATAAAGATCAAAGAGTTACCGCAAATAAATTTGCACAACTCCTTGGTCTTTATAATTTTTAAATGCCTACGGCATTTAAACCCAAATCGAGGTTCACCTCGCTGAGGTGGTGGTGGCAACCGTAGGTTGACACAGAGACATCTATTATGAGGAGCGTTGAAAATTCATTTTCAAAAGCTTATCATAATAGATGTCTCGCTTGGGGCAAAGCCCCACCACATCAGTGCAATACACAAGTCAAAAACGAAGTTTTTGGATCCAAGCTAAGCTTGGTGCCCGCGCGGCACGAGCGCGATAAGTAGTTTTTTTTCGTGCGTTTGCCCTGCAAAGCCCCACCACATCAGTGCAATACACAAGTCAAAAACGAAGTTGTTGGATCCAAGCTTAAGCT
>JAWXTF010000030.1:0-27087 GCA_044433965.1 Rikenellaceae bacterium
CGCACATTTGCGAAGCGTGTTAGTTGGGGTGCATAGCTCCAGCTGGGAAATTGTATCCCTATTGGAGTTGATGATATCTTGGCGGAATTGCGGTTGCTTATCCAAAACTCAGGTTAATAGATATCTCTGTGTCAACCTTCGGTTGCCACCACCACATCAGCGAGGTTCACCTCGATTTGGGTTTAAATGCCAAAGGCATTTAAAAAATTATAAAGAGCAATGAGTTGTGCAAATGAATTTACGACAACCTATGGTTACAACCTCAGTATCAGCGAGGTTCACTTCGATTTGGGTTTAAATGCCAAAGGCATTTAAAGAATTATAAAGAGCAATGAGTTGTGCAAATTTATTTGCGGCAGCTCATTGCTCTTTATAATCTTAGAGATGCAATCTCTAAGCCCAAAGCGCAAGAAGGTATGCACCCGCGGAGGTGCTATCTCCGCCCGCCGGAGGCAGTCCAAAGCGCACAGAAAGAAAAAGAAGCGCACAGAAAGCAACAAGGTACGCACCCGCGGGGGTGCTATCCCCGCCCGCCGGAGGCATCCGAAGCATAAGCTTGGCGTCCGCGCGGTAGGAGCGCGATAAGCAAGCTTTATCTGAGGTCAATATTTTTTAATAGAAAACCCCTTTTGGGGCGAATATTGGAATACCGAATCCGAATGTAAAGTACAAATTGTCCCAGTCGCGGAAATCGTATTTATTTAGTGAGAGGCTCACGGCACCGAGGGTTGTGTTATAGACGAGCGTTGTTTCGGCTACATAGTGATGGCGTCGATTACTTATGAGGTTATCCTCCACACCGTCGATGCTATATGTGTCCCTATACATACCATATATTCCAGTTCTAAGAAGCATATTTGGCATTAGATTAAATATTGGCACAAGACCCAATCCGACATATTTATCGGATGAGAAGTCGGGCATAAATATCATTTGTGAGTGCACGACGGGTTGATACGAGGGCATCATCAGCATTGTTGCCGTGGGGTTTCCAAACTGAGGGAGGTTCGTATATACGGCATCTATTGAGAGCCCCAAAGAGAACCAAGAGTCGCTTGGAGGTGTAAAATACTTCTCATATTTGAGGCGAGCACCCAGCCACTTTTGGGGGTGATTCTCCGAGGGGACAGAGCTACCATATTGAGTCTTGTAGTTGCGTTCGGAGCCATTTACGGCAATCGCTGAGAGTTCAAACTTGGAGCCACTTTGGGGGTACACTTGGCGGTCGAGTGTGCTACGTTGAAACTCCAACTTCGAGGCTAAGTAGCGTAGTCGAGTGCGATCGAAGAAGAGGTTCTCGTTCACATCATCGAGTGAGCTCTCGACACTTGGGGGGTCGTAGTAGTAGTTGCTCAAACCTCCATTGAGACGGAGTGTGAGTAGGCTACGGCGCGAAAGAGGGAAGCCACCAGCTATTGAGAGGTGGTTGTCGCGTGTTTTGACGCTCTCGCTATTTGTCACCGCGGTAATATTTCCGAGGTTGGTGTATTGAAGATTCACCGACGAGAATGAGTAGTAGTAGTCGAAGAAGAGAGGTCGTTTGACGAAGAAGTCGGTTCTACCGCCAAGCATCGCGCTTGTAGCCACCGTTCCCAGGTAGAGATCGGCATAGTATGATTGCGCTACACGCTTTATCTCCTTGTAGTTGAGCGACAAAAAGAGTTGATTGAATGCTGTCGATGAGAGGTGACCACCCAGCGAGAATTTGAGTTGAGGTTTTGTTGCAAGATCCATAAAAAACTTGTAACGCTCGCTATTTTCGTTGTACTTGATGGTCGGATATTGGGTCGAGAAGTCACCATTGGACAATATCCTGTAGAGGTTCTCCTGGAGCTCCTCGAAGGGCATCTCGCGCTGGAGGACATTGCGACGTTTGCTCGATGTGTGGAGGAAATCTCGCACATATAGATTCTGCTCTGTGGTGAGACCATTGATCTCGTAGCCCTCAAATATCAGGGGTTTTACATCTGCGAGAAACTCCTCACGGCGTGTGGCATAATAGGTCGAATCGCGACGCTCCGAAATCCTCTCCTTGATACTCTCCATCTGCGCCATTGCATCTTGGTAGCCTATGTCGATCACCTCGCCACCATTAGCAAAGTCGAGCATGCCTACAGGCACATCGCGCTGAATTGTGATATTGCCCTCGGGCATCGAGTAGTCGCTCTTTTGGGTCGATATGGCAAATATTTGCTCCACCAAATTACTCTTTGTTGTTAGTTCGGTGTTGCCAGCTGTGCATATCGCTCCAATCAAGACATCGGGTGAGTGACGTTCCAAAAGAGGGCGCCAAGGGAAGTTGTCGTAGATGCCACCGTCGAAAAGAAGCATTGTATCACGCTCTACAGGGTTGAATGCCACAGGAATAGCCATTGAGGCGCGAATAGACTCACCCAAATCCCCTTTGGTCAAGACTACAGCCTGGTGGTTGCGCATATCGCTTGCCACACACAAGAAAGGTACCATCAGCTCATCGAAGTTGTCACCGCTTTTTGCCGAGGCTGCCGCGAAGAGGTGACTCAAAGTCATATCGACTTGAATCGAGGAGATCAAGCTTCGAGGCATATAGAGTGAGGGTTTCGCGTCTGAGGAGCTGTTGCCGCCTAAGTTGCGCCTACGCTTCATCTTTTTGGGGGAGCCATCTGTGCCAAGGTTAAGGTTGTCGGGCACCTCCTCTTCGAGCGGCACAAGGCTTCGCGTGTCGAGTCGAAGGCTAAATAGCGAGGGCACGGTACGATACTGGCGGTAGTAGGCACCATAACTATTGTCGATTCGCCCTGAGAGCCAACTCTCAATCTCGCCCGAGGTGACTATCTCGCGCATCTGCTCTGGGGTGTATCCTGCTGCATAGAGTCCCGCCACGATTGAGCCCATAGATGTACCTGCCACATAATCTATAGGTATGCCATTTTCTTCGAGCGCTTCGAGTACTCCAATGTGGTAAAGACCCTTGGCACCACCACCGCTAAAAACCACGCCGACGCTTTGAGCAGAGCTACTAATTGAGATTAGTAACAAAAACAGAGTAAGAAAAGAGGTTAAACTTCTCAACATATCGCAACTTTTTTATAACTTTGTAGCAGTAAATATTGCTTAAGCATAATTTACGCAAGAAATGTAGTGAAAAAATAGACAATAACCAAAGGTATGATCGAAAAAATAGACAATCTTTTAAAACAGTTAGAAGATTTCAAACCAAAAGCTGCCGCCGAAGTGGAGGCAATGCGCATCAAGATGCTCGGCAAAAAGGGTGAGCTCAATGCACTAATGGATGAGTTTAAGTCTGTTGCACCCGAGCTTAAACGTGAGTTGGGTCAACGACTCAATGCACTCAAAAATGCTGCCAACGAGAAGATTGCTGCGGCGCGCGAAGCTGTTGAGAATGGCGGTGACTCGTCTGCAACCTCTATGGGTGATATGAGTCGACCCGGTAGTGCAGACCCCATTGGATCGCGTCACCCAATTTCGCTCGTGCGCAACCGCATTGTCGAGACCTTCGCTCGTTTGGGTTACACTGTGGCTGATGGTCCCGAGATTGAGGATGATTGGCATGTATTCTCTGCTCTCAACTTCCCACCCGAGCATCCAGCGCGTGATATGCAAGATACCTTCTTTATTCAACAAAATCCCGATATCTTGCTAAGAACTCACACCTCTTCGATTCAAGTTAGGGTGATGGAGCAACAAAAACCACCTATTCGCGTTATATGTCCAGGGCGAGTTTTCCGCAATGAGGCGATATCCTACCGTGCACACTGCATCTTCCACCAAATCGAGGGTCTTTACATCGATGAGGGTGTTTCGTTTGCCGATATGAAGCAATCGATACTCTACTTCGCCAAAGAGATCTTTGGTGAGAGCGCTACAATCCGCATGCGTCCTTCGTACTTCCCCTTCACTGAGCCTTCTGCCGAGGTCGATGTCTCGTGTGTGTTGTGTGGTGGTAAGGGCTGTAACGTATGCAAGGGTAGTGGCTGGCTCGAAATTATGGGCTGCGGAATGGTTGACCCCAATGTATTGGAATCTAACGGCATAGACTCAACCAAGTATAGCGGATTTGCTTTTGGTATGGGAGTTGAGCGTATTGCTATGCTGCTCTACGGTGTACGCGACTTACGCCTCTACTTCGAGAACGATGTTCGCTTCTTGAAGCAGTTCGACAAAGCACTTTAGAGAGAGGGGGGTAGCAGGCACGTTGCCTCAGCTATATTTTGGGGAATTATTAGAGCTCCCCTTTACCTTAATCAATGAAATGAAAAACTCTATGAGACGACTCTTGTCAATATTATCACTTATGGTGCTCTTCTTAGCGGGGTTCTTACCCTCTAAGGGGGCATCTTATGTTTTGCGCAGTGGCAAGGAGAGCTACGAGAGAGAGAAATATAATGACTCGTTGCCCATTCGTCGAGGTGTGGAACTTACCACCGATGGTCAAAAGAGGGTCGAGATATACAAGGATCTCACAGCTGGTGACAGCCTCTACCGCCTCTCCATCAAGGAGGACTCTACATATGCGCCCGCCTACTACCATCTTTCACAACTCTTGGCTACTCGACGTGTGGCAGCAGATTCTGTGCTCTACTATGCGGAGCAAGCATATCGCTTGGATAGTTTAAATAAGTGGTATAGCGACTCTTACGCCCAATTCCTGGCGATCAATGGAGACTTCGACAAGGCTCTTGTACTCTACAAGCGAGCAATCGAACGAGAGCCGCAAAACCTCAATGGCTACATCGTTGCAGCCATGCTCTACAACCAGAAGAGAGAGACAGAAGAAGCCCTTGCAACTCTGGACTCAGCAGAGGTTAGGACGGGAAAAAGTGCCTACCTTAGCTCTATCAAACGAGAACTACTCTTGGCAACAAATCAGCAGGAGAGAGCCATTGAGGAGGCACGCGAGCTAACGGTGCTCGACCCCGAAGATGTTGAGAGCCGAATGGTGCTGGCACAACTCTACCTCGCCACAAAGCAGGACTCCCTCGCACTGATCGAGTACGAAGCGGCTCTTGCAATAGATACCACCTCGACTGCAATATTGGGCTCAATAGCGCAGTTTCATGCCGAGCGAGATAACTTCGCCGCATACTTCTCAACGATAAGCAAGATATATAGACTCGAGGAGGAGAGCCTCGACAACAAAATTACGACATTCGAGCGCATCACCTCCGACAGGCGTTTCTACGGCAGAAACCTCCTATTTATCAACACCTTGGCGACTCAGCTCTACTCAATGTATCCTACCGAAAAACGCGTTGTGGAGCTCTATGCAGATCACCTTATAGCCTCTGGCGAGTTGGACCAAGCACTCGAACTCTACAAAAAACACGTCGACGATGAGCCTGCACAATATGATTACTACAAGACAATCATCGACATTGAGAGCTACAAAGAGCGAGTAGATTCAGTGGAACTCTATGCGACACGCGCTATAGAGCTCTTCGCCGAGCGCCACGAATTGAGACTCTCCATGGCGAACCTATACAGCTACACAAAGCGCTTTGATGAGGCTATTGAGAGCTTTAAGCAGGCTCTTGAGATGGTTCCCACAGACTCTCTACGTGGCTCAATACAGGGCTACATTGGTGATATGTACCACCAAAAAAGTTTGCTGGAGAACAAAAAGAGCAGAAAAAAAGCGCAAATGCGACGTGCCTACAGCTCATACGACAAGTCGCTTGAGCTATATCCGACTAACCCATTAGTGCTCAACAACTACGCCTACTTCCTAAGTCTTGAGAAGAGGGATCTTGGCAAGGCGTTAGATATGTCGGGACGCGCGATAGCTTTAGCAGAGGGAAACTCCACATACTTAGACACATACGCCTGGGTGCTCTACGAATTGGGGCGCTACGAAGAGGCGAAAAAGATTATGCGCCAAGTCATAGCACTCGACACAACCGAGAGCGCCGAGATACAGTTCCACTACGGGGAGATATTGGCAGCTCTTGGTGAGGAGTTTATGGCTGAGGTATACTACGACAAGGCTCTGAAATTGGGCTACGACGCCTCGATAATTGAGGAGAAAAAGAGTCAACTCAAATAGAATTATGAAAAAATCTATACTCTCAACCCTTCTTGCAATTGTAGCACTACTGCTCACCTCAACCACAACGCAGGGTCAAAACAGCGTTGTGGATACTCAAAAGCGGGTGATTGAGGCGATAAAGAAGCAGCTATCGGAGGGTGAGGCACGCCTCTCATCAATTCGCAAGGATAAGAACTCCGTTCAAAGTAGAGTCAGCTCACTTGCCCTACAGGTGGAGCAGCGCAATAGGCTACTTGATGCTCAAAAGATTCAGATTGAACTGCTTCAAAACCAGATCGATAACAACATTGCACACCAAGACTCTCTGAGTGTAGAGCTCTCAAAAGAGCAAGAGGCATACTCGCGGATGGTGCGGGAAGCATATCGCAACTACCAGCACAACAACTATATAAGCTACCTCTTCGCGGCGGACGACTTCAACGACATAGCTCGCCGAATAGTAAATATCCGTCATGCCGCAAAGCTCCGCGAACTCCGCATAGTGACAATAGACTCACTACGAATTGAACTCGACTCAACACGCACACTCCTCCTCGCACGTAAATCCTCACTCGACTCAGTGGCACAAGATATATCGAAGCAAAAAGGTCATCTTCAACGCGATATAGATGCCGCAAGAACAAATATCAACGAGATGAGCACCAAGGAGAAGAACACCCTCAAGGATAATGCCCTCCAGCAACAGAAACTCAACACAGCAATAGAGGAGCTACGCAAACTCACCAAAGGAAATATTGAAGGAAACTCATTTACCGCCTCCACCTCAAACCTTAATCTTCCCGTGTCAGGTGGCAAGGTGAAACGATACATGGATAATATGGCAGAGGTCATAGGAGCACAGAACGCCTCGGTGATTGCTATATATGAGGGCAAAGTGGTCGACGTAAAGCAAAATAGAATAACCGGAAAATACGATATATATATCGCTCATGGTGAGTACATCACCTCATATGCAGGTCTGCGAAGCTCCTCAGTGACAAAGGGCTCCTCAGTGAAGAAAAACCAAACAATAGGCGTGGTGGGTACCTCAGTCGACATATTGACAATGGAGAGCGAACACAAGATAATATTCGGTATATACCCCCCCAACCCTAATCAGAAGATGAAAGCCTCCGAGTGTTTTAAAAAATAGTTACTACAATGATAAGATACAACTCAAATGGTTGCAGCTACAACCTAAAGCAGCGACGTAAGATAAATAACTGGCTCAAAGAGTCTTCCATGGCTGAAGGATACAAGATGGGAGATGTGAATATCATATTCTGCTCAGCAGAAAAACTCCTGCAAATAAACCAAGAGTACCTCCAACATGACTACTTCACAGATATTATAACTTTCGACTACAGCGACTTACTGGTAAGCAAAACAATATCGGGCGAACTATATATCGATGTCGAAACAGTAGCCGATAACGCCTCCCAATATGGAGTGGATCCCCTCCTCGAAATGTACCGAATACTTATCCATGGCATAATGCACCTCTGCGGTCAAGGCGATAAAACACCCGCCGACGCCAAAGAAATGCGCCGCAAAGAAGATAAATATCTTAAGACACTGCTGTAGAAGCTTGGTGCTTGCTTGCTGTGCGCTGCTTGGTTGCTTGCTTGCTTGCTTGCTTGCTGTGCGCTGCTTGGTTGCTGCTTGCTTGGGTTGCTTGCTTGGGTCTTTCTGTGCGCTTCGGACTGCCTCCGGCGGGCGGGGATAGCACCCCCGCGGGTGCATACCATTGCACTGATTTGCTCGTCGCTTGCAGCGACTAACGAAATAAGTAGTATAAAGAGTATTGAGAATGAATTCTCAATACTCTTTATACTACTTATTTCTCATGTCAACCTACGGTTGCCATGAGCAATTCCGTGAGGTTCACATCGCTAATGTGTCGTTACAACCATAGGTTGACATAAAGAGCTATTTTATAAACGTGTTAGAATAGATTTTAGTTGAGGTGAGGTGAACCTCACTTATATGGTGGTGGCAACCGCAGGTTGACATAGAGAGATCTATACTAATGAGTGTTGAAAATTCATTTTCATAAGCTCCTTAGTATAGATCTCTCGTATGGTGGGCAAAGCCCACCACCATATAAGTGCAAGAGTACGCACCCGCGGGGGTGCTATCCCCGCCCGCCGGAGGCAGTCCAAAGCGCACAGAAAGAAACAAAAGTACGCACCCGCGGGGGTGCTATCCCCGCCCGCCGGAGGCAGTCCAAAGCGCACAGAAAGAAACAAAAGTACGCACCCGCGGAGGTGCTATCTCCGCCCGCCGGAGGCGGTCCGAAGTGCACAGCAAGAAACAAGCAACCAAGAAACGCACAGAAAGAAGCGCACAGAAAGAAGCAGTCAAGTAATATACTAAGAGTAAGATTTTTTATCGCCACGGATTACGGCGAATAGGATCATTCCCATACCGGTTAGTGCGAGGGGTGTTATAGGTTCTTTCAAGAATATGGTAGCGCTAATTAGGGAGACTACGGGAACGAGATAGATATAAGGAGCAGATGCTGCGGCGCCCATTTTTTCGACTATATATCCCCAAGCGAAGAAGCAGAAGAAGGATGCAGCCACGGCGAGAAATAGCAGGGGCAGATATATTGAGGGGTCGAGCAGTTTGGAGGCTGGGCAGGGGGTTATTGGGGTGAATAAGAACATAGGGAGCATTGTCAGCACGCCGTAGAAGAATATTTTGCGAGTCACAAACTTTGTGGTGTAACCACGTTCATCGAGTTTACGAATTGCGATAGTGTAGAGAGCCCATGTTATCGAAGCTATTAGGGCAAGCAGATCACCTAAGGGGTTGAGTTGCAGAATTATCTGACCATTATAAACCACCAATATAACACCTGTGAATGCTATCAGGGAGTTAATAATCATGCGACGTGAGAGTCTCTCATCTTTGAGTAGGAAGTGTGATGCGAGCAGTGTAAATATTGGTGCTGTGGCTATTATTATCGCCACGTTGGATGTCAGAGATAGTTCGAGAGCTGTATTTTCTGTCACGAAGTAGAGAGAACCACCCATCACACCTGCGAAGAGTGTCAGCAGTTCATCTTTAATGGAGCGGGCAAAAAAAGGACGGGGTGCGATAAATAGCATACAGAGGTATGCAATTGCAAATCTGTAGAACATTATCTGTGATGGGGTTAAGCCATTAAGGATCAATGTCTTTGTTGTCACAAAGGTGTAGCCCCATATCGCTACTACGATCACTGCTAATATGTGAAGTGCTCTATTTTTCATCTGTAATATTAATTTGAGGAGTTCTATAGCCTCCTAACCTATGTATACTAAAGTATGTCCTGCTATCACTGATATAAAGCCCTTTACCGTGTTTTGAGGAGAAGCTATCCAGCCACTAAATCTATCACTCTCCATACTTGTCACGCGAAGGTCATTGAGTAGGTCGAGCTCCTTGACGCCTGCATATTTGTAGAGACACTCCTTGATGCTCCATATCGACGCTTTGTAGCTGTTAAGGGATCCAAAGAGGAGCTCTTCGTCGGGGGAGATGTAGCGGGAGGCTACACGCTCAAAGTTGCGGGTTAGAGCCTCAATATCTACAGCACAGGGCTGTGGGGAGAGTATGACGGCAACTAACTCGGCGCTGTGCGAGACGCTAATGTGGAGGTGTGAGCCCACGATAAAGGGGGCACCGATTGCAGAGTAATCAAAATGAGCATTGGGATCATTTAATAATTGTCGTGCGAGTGCCTGCCATGCTTGACGCTCCATCGCTCGATATTCACCGCGTTGAAGGGTATCTCGCGGTGGTAGTTTGTTGACTGCCAGCAGAGCGCCAGAGGGCAACTCGGCAGTATAATATGGTGGTTTATTGCTCATTAGTCGACCCTTGAGGAAGTGTTACACGTACCTTATCAATACGTCGACCGCTCTCACCACCCATAGAGTCGACCATCAATTCGATTGATTGAAGTGTAATTTTATCTCCCTTCTTGGGCAGTGTTCTCTTCACCTCCAAGAAAAGCCCAGCAATTGTCTCGGCATTGCCTTGGCTATCGGCAAATATATCCTCTTTGAGCTCCAGAATACGTTCAAAGTCACCAATATGTGTCTTGCCTTCAAACAGATAGATATTGTCAGCAATGCGAGTAAAGTAGCGCTCATCGGCATCACTATCATCGGATATTTCGCCCACAATCTCCTCAATAATATCTTCGAGCGAGACAAGACCCAAGGTTGAACCATACTCGTCGACAACTATTGCGAGGTGCACTTTGCTTGATTGGAACTCACCAAGAAGGTCGTTAATCATCTTGTGCTCAGGCACAAAGTATGGTTTGCGGAGCAGCTTTTGCCACTCGAACTCCTCCTCACAGATATGTTCCAAAAGATCCTTGACATAGAGGATGCCGACAATCTCGTCGAGCGAATTTTCGTAAACGGGGATACGTGAAAAGCCCGATTCAACAATAGTACGCTTGACATTGGCATAGCTATCGTTGATGTTGATTGCCGTGATATCGACACGCGAGTGCATAATCTCCTCAACCTCGGTATTGATAAAATTGAGGATGCCCGAGAGCATCACCTTCTCCTCCTTTGTTGTGCTATCTGTCAGATCTACAGCGTCTGCCAGCTCATCGAAGGAGATCTCGCTATGGTGCGCCGCATGGCTTGAGATGGATGTACCAGCCTTCATCAATATCAGCGAGAGAGGATAGAAGAGCGTGCGAAAGAGCAACATTATGCGCGACGAGAATTTGGCGAAACCGAGAGGATTCATCTGCGCCATAATCTTGGGTGCTATCTCACCAAAGAGCAGCAGGACGAAGGTGACAACCACGGTCTTGATAAGGAAATCGGCACGTCCAAGCCAGAATATTGTATCAATAATATTGGAGGTAACAATAACGATGCATATATTGACTAAATTGTTGATAACAAGAATTGTAGCCAGCAATAGGTCGATATTATTCAAGAGCAACAAAGTAGTCGAAGCCGACGGTGTATTCTCCGCTTTAAGCCTCTTTATATCGTTGTGGTTCAGCGAGAAGAATGCCGTCTCGGAACCAGATACAGTAGCCGAAAGCAGTAGTAGCAGTAACGCCACAAGCGAGAGCATTACCACAGAGGAGGTTGAAAAAGAGTTTATCGTTATCTCTTCAAAAATATTCACAAATTATCAGTTTAGTTAGTACTCTTTGAATTGCGGAGACTACTTAAAAAGTAGAGTCTCGTCGACGATCTTCTGCTCAGCATTGCTCTCCTTGAGTAGTTCACGCTTGCTGCTTGAAGAAGTCACTATCAGCTCCATCTTGCGGGTTTTGTAGGCGGGTTGCTTCGATAGTTGATCTATGTTGGCATAACGCGATTTGCGACTGCCCAACACAACCTGCTTAGGTTGCGCAATAGGCGCAATAGGCTGAGACACAGGCACACTTTGAGTCTGAGTAGTTGTCGTATGCTCTGGCACCATCGCAATTTGCTGCTGGAGAGCCTCCTCCTCGCTCACTCCTGAGGCAAGGCGAGCGCTGTCGAAGCCCGTAGCAACCACTACTAACTCCAATTTATTGCCCAGATTTGACTTGGTACTCGTACCCCAGATCACATTTGCATTGTGTTGTTTACCCTCAGCATCGTAGATCGTGGCGTGCGATTGGATGTAGCTAAGCACCGTCTGCAACTCCGACGCTGCCAAGCCACTTGGGTCAGCAGTAACAAAGTTAAGCAAGATGTTTTTGGCTCCTGAGATCAAATTCTTGTTGAGTAGAGGCGAAGTAAGAGATTGTTCTGCAACAACTTGAGCACGGTTCTCACCCTCGGCTGAGGTGACACTCATGTGGGCTGTTCCACTACCCGCCATCACTCTTTTCACATCGGCAAAGTCGACATTTACCAGGTCGCTCTTCACGGTGATAATCTCGGCAATACCCTTGGCTGCCGAACACAAAATGTCGTCAGCCTTGCGGAATGCTTCGAAGAGAGAGAGATCTTTGTATTGAAGAAGTATATTATCGTTATTGATAATGAGCAGAGAATCAACATATTGCTTGAGTTTGTCGATACCTTCGAGTGCTTGATTATAGCGGTCGTTGCCCTCCAATGTGAGGGGCGAGGTAACTATTGCTACAGTCAAGATACCCTCCTCCTTAGCCATCTTAGCAATCACGGGAGAGGCTCCAGTACCTGTTCCTCCACCCATTCCAGCGGTGATAAACAGCATCTTGGTGTTCGAAGCCTTAAGCTTATTTTTGATCGCTTCGAGACTCTCAATAGCAGCAAGTCGCCCCACTTCAGGGTTGTTGCCCGCACCAAGACCATCGTTACCAAGTTTAATTTTGCACTCAATGGGGCTCTTGGCAAGAGCTTGCTCATCTGTGTTACAGACCATAAACTCAACACCCTCGATGCCCAATTCATACATATATCTTACGGCGTTGCCACCAGCACCTCCGACTCCAGCAACCATTATTATTGATTCTGTGCCTCTGTCAATGCTGAGGGCTTCCATTATATCATCATTCATATCTTGATCTTAATTTTCGCTTTTATTACTCTTCTTTAGCGTGGAAAGAGGGGTTATACCTCCTCATCAACATCGATGATTGTATTCATCTTGTTGACCCACGTTGTAGCACCTTTGGCGAGTTTGTTAAATATATCTCCAAAGCGGCTCCCTGGTTTAGGCTCTCCACTTGGTCGTTTCTCCCTCTTTGTCTGGATTGGTGGCTCCTGCGCGGTGGGTGGTGTAGCACTACCCTCTCCGATATTTGAGGTGATCGAGACTGGTGCCTCGGGGGCAATTGACTCACCTTCGGGATTTGATACCGCTGATGCATCTTCCTCTTGAGGCTCCTCTTGAGGCTCCTCTTCCTCTTTCGCAATCTCTTCCCTTGCTTCCTCTTCTCTTGCTACCTCTCTTCTTCTCTCCTCTTGTTCCTCTCTGCTTCTCTCCTCTTTTCTTCTCTCCTCACGCTCAGCCTCTTCACTCTCCCTTTGAGGAGGTTCCACTACACTCAGTGACTCGGTGATCTTCACCACTGGCGGAACCACTCTTTGCTCGGGTTGAACTGCTGGCTCAGCGTCGAGAGTTACCACAACAGGCGACTGAGGCGTTCCCTCAGTGACGGGTATCTCTACCTCGGGGATAACCTCGGGAGGTGTAACCTCTTTTTCGAGTATCACTTCGGGTTTTGGCACAAACTTAGGTTCTCCAAGTTTCACTTTGCAAGCACCATATTTGAGACCGTGAAGGAGGAGTCCAACAACTGTAGAATCAGCCGACGAAGTAATCATGCTACGCGTCTGGGGTGAGATAACATCCTCAGCCTCAGCTACACGCACCTCCATCCCGGTGACCTCACGGAAAAGCTCGTCGATATAGCGCAACTGTGCTGATCCTCCGGTGAGCACAATACCATAAGGCACCTTCTCTTCGAATGAGGAGTCGGCAATCTCCTTTGTTACCAACTCGGCAATATCGCGCACACGTGCCTCAATCACAGCTGCCAAGTTGTATACAGCAATCTCTCGTTGGTCGTGTTTGGTGCGCCCCTTGATAATCACATTGAGATCTTGGGGAGCCTTGCGAGAGAGGGCACAACCATATTTTAATTTGAGTGGTTCGATATAGCGCTCTGGGATGGTGAGGGTGCGAATATCGTTATTGATGGTCTTAGCACCCATTGGTATAGTCGAGATGTAGCGCACCACATTGCGATAATAAATTGCAATATCGGTGAGCTCGCCACCCAAGTCAACCACAACTACACCCTCCTCCTTCTCATCGGAAGAGAGCACAGCATCGCCCACCACAACAGCGTTGGAGAAGGTGCGACGAGGGGTGATTTGGAGGCGTCTAAGCGCCATATCGATACGCCCTAACGGAACATTGTCGGACGAGATAAAGTTGAAAGTCGAACTCAACGGGCTACCAAAGACGCCCACTGGATTCTCCACCTCCGTCGTGTCGTTGATAACGTAACGCTGAGGTATACGCTCCATGATGATGCGATCCTCTGCCATCAACACATTGCCCATACGCTCAAAAAGAGCATCGACCACCTGCTGCGTAACGCCATTGCGGTGGTCGGGAACAAATACATGGTCTGTATGGCTCGAACAGTAGATAAACTCACCCGAGATACCCACATAAGCCTCCTCAACCTCAATGCCACTTTGATCTTTCAGATCACTAAGAGCACCCTTTATGGTCTTTATCGCCGAGTCAATATTCATGATTTGACCCGCGCTCACACCCGCAGAGGGTCTACTCAATATATATTCAATATTGATTCTACCCCCCGCAGCTGGGGTTCCAACTGCTACTACTATATTTGAATCTCCTAAATCTATCGCTACTATATAATCTCTCTTCTCCACAACGCAACCTAAATTTCTTATTTACACACAATCTGATTCTGGTATTCAACATTAATACTCTTAAATTCGTGCCATCCCACATTGGGAAGAACCTCTTTGTAGAGGGTTCTCACATTGTTAAGGCGCTCCTCAACATCAATCACCTCGCCAAAGATGATCGTGTGGTCACCACTGCGAGGTATCAACTCAAGCTGAAGATCTCCATTAGTAGTTGCTGTTGCAACAATTTGGACAATCTCAGAACTCCAGAATTTATCATTTTCTACTACATCTACAAAGGTAATGAGATTTATGAAATCTTGATACTTTTTTTGCAACTTTTTTTGTCTGTCTCGATAAACTTTTTGCTTTTGTTTCTCTCTCTCTATCTTTTCGTTTAAATCATGCGCTGCACGGGTCAACTTAGCTCGATCACGACTATTAAGCTCCTTGAGCTCGGCAACACGTTTATCACACTCAGCTGAACTCTCACCAAACCGACGACGCGTATAACGCGAGTTAACTTTCTTGAGCTCCTCGCGGATCTTGATACGCTCAGCGTAGAGAGGATATAGGTTTTTTACCTCCACCCTATTTATCTCACTCTCAATCTCCTCGTACTTGACGTCATATAGCTCATGAATCGTACCACTATAACCCGCTGTAAAGAGCGGAGAGTAGCTTCCAGTCACCACAGGCACATAGCGCGACGATGCCACAGGGCGCTGAAAGATGTAACCATCTGAGGTAACATAGGAGTTAAACCCATCAAGCAGCAGTCGTATCACCGGGCGTAGCTGAGACACCTCAACTCGCAACACCCCCGAATAAGTTGTGTAGCACTTTGCCTCCGCCACAAAACCATTATCGCTAATGTAGCGCTCAAGGAGCGTCAACTGAACCGAATCAAGACTCTCGCCCGTAGTACGGATCTTACTCTTCTTGATCCACCCCTCGACCATCGAGCGTGAAACCAAACTATTTACTGCACTACTATCGACAATCTCAATCTCTACCGACGCTACTTTCTGCGTAGTACGCTGTGAACGCACCCTTAGAGCAGCAAAGAGTATATATG
Source organism: Rikenellaceae bacterium (assembly GCA_044433965.1). GTDB lineage: Bacteria > Bacteroidota > Bacteroidia > Bacteroidales > Rikenellaceae > Alistipes. The sequence goes on from JAWXTF010000030.1 coordinate 15,443, forward strand.
CCACTACGCATATCCACAATAGTGTGTTTAATGTATATCGCAACCAATTTTTCATTTTCTTAACTTTTGCTTTGTCATCTTAGTATGTTTGGAAGTCATATGAGCACCGACCACTACCCCCCCCAAAAAAAGAAATCTCTGAGCAAAGATACAACTATTTTTTAATCATTTTAACTTTTTTCTGTATATACCCAGGGTAAACGCACGGAAAAAACTTCTTATCTCGCCAATACGGTGGGGCTTTGCTTGGGGTTGATGCCTTGGGATGACGCTTGGGGTTGATGCTTGGGGTAGCTTGCTTATCGCGCTCATGCCGCGCGGCACCAAGCTAAGCTTGGATCCAAAAACTTCGTTTTTGACTTTTTTTTTGCGCTGATGTGGTGGGGGCTTTGCCCCTCGCGAGATATTTATTCTGATGAGCTTTTGAAAGTGAACTTTCAACGCTCCTCAGAATAAATATCTCTGTGTCAACCTTCGGTTGCCACCACCACATCTGCGAGGTTCACCTCTATTTTGGGCAAATTAATTTAAGTAACCTATAGTTGATACCTCAACATCAGCGAGGTGAACTTCGATTTGGGCAAATTAATTTACTTCAACCTATGGTTATTACCTCAACGTCAGCGAGATGAATTTCGATTTCGACAAATTAATTTTCTTAACCTATAGTTGTTACCTCAACGTCAGCGAGGTGAGCTTCGATTTGGGTTTAAATGCCAAAGGCATTTAAAAATTATAAAGAGCAGGGAGTTGTGCAAATTTATTTGCGGCAACTCCTTGCTCTTTATAATCTTAGAGATGCAATCTCTAAGCCCAAAGCGCCATGGTATGCACCCGCGGAGGTGCTATCTCCGCCCGCCGGAGGCAGTAAGAAGCGCACAGAAAGCAACCCAAACCGAAGCACACAAACCGAAGCGCACAGAAAGCAACCCAAACCGAAGCGCACAAACCGAAGCGCACAGAAAGCAACCAAAATCGAAGCGCAAGAAAAAAAAGCGCACCGCGATACAGTGTAAGTGTATTGCGGTGCGCTTTTGAGTTTAGCTCTTTTGCTATAGGGTGTTACTCGGCAGAAGCTGATGGCATATCTGCCTTAAGTCCTACGGCGAGTGTATCGTAGTCGCGGAGACCAGTACCACCGGGTATAAGGTGACCGCATATAACGTTCTCTTTGAGGTTCGAAAGTGGATCGACCTTGCGTTGGATAGCAGCTTCGTTAAGCACCTTTGTAGTCTCCTGGAACGATGCAGCCGATATAAAGCTGGAAGTTTGGAGTGCAGCGCGGGTGATACCTTGAAGCACCTGAGTAGATGTTGCGGGCACGATGTCACGAGTCTCCACAAGGCGCATATCGCGTCGTTTGAGAGTAGAGTTTTCGTCACGTAGCTGACGGAGGGTAATGATCTGACCTTGCTTCACATTTGGAGAGTCACCAGCATCCACCACAACTGACTTGTCGTAGAGAGCGTCGTTGACATCCATAAACTCCCATTTGTCGATGATCTGATCCTCGAAGAAGCGGCTGTCGCCTGGATCCTTGATCTTGACTTTGTTCATCATCTGTCGCACGATAACCTCGAAGTGTTTATCGTTGATCTTCACACCCTGCATACGGTATACCTCTTGCACCTCGTTTACGATATGCTCTTGGACACGTGTAGGACCCAAGATGTTGAGGATATCCGAAGGAGTTATAGCACCATCCGATAGTGGGTTACCAGCCTTCACATAGTCGTTCTCCTGAACGATGATCTGACGTGATAGAGGCACCAAGTAGCGTTTAACATCGCCCTCTTTGCTTGTGATAACGATCTCGCGGTTACCGCGTTTGATCTTACCGAATGCCACCTCTCCGTCGATCTCCGACACTACTGCTGGGTTCGAGGGGTTACGAGCCTCGAAGAGCTCGGTAACACGAGGAAGACCTCCGGTGATATCGCCACCCGACTTACCTACGGCACGTGGGATCTTGATAAGGATGTCACCAGCCTTGATCTTAGCTTTATTCTTGACGATGATGTGTGCGTTCACTGGCAATTGGTATGCCTTGATTTCGTCTCCATCACGGTTATTTACCTTCAGAACAGGGTTCTTAGTTTTGTCTTTAGACTCCGTTACAACTCGCTCCGAGAGACCAGTCTGCTCATCACGCTCCTCGCGGTATGTTACACCCTCGATTACTGACTCATAAGCGATAACACCATCGTGTTCCGAGATGACTACAGCGTTGTATGGATCCCACTCAGTGATTAGGTCACCCTTCTTCACCTCAGCGCCATGCTTCATAAAGAGTGTTGAACCATATGGAAGTGGGTGTGTGAAGAGAACAATCTCGGTCTTAGGATCTACGATACGGAACTCAGATTGGCGTGACACAACAAGCTCTGCTGCTTCGCCTTGAGCGTTCTTAGTCTTGATCGTGCGAAGGTCGTCGATTTCGAGTGTACCTTCGTACTTCGACACAACGTTAGTCTCGACAGTAGAACCACCCGCCACACCACCGACGTGGAATGTACGAAGCGTAAGCTGGGTACCTGGCTCACCGATTGACTGTGCAGCGATAACACCCACAACCTCACCTTTTTGAACCATGCGTGCAGTAGCCAAGTTACGGCCATAGCACTTAGCACAAACTCCGCGACGTGCCTCACATGTGAGCACCGAACGGATCTCTACAGCCTCCACTGGAGAAGCCTCGATAGCCTCGGCGATATCCTCGGTAATCTCTACTCCGGCAGGGCACAATACCTCGCCAGTGAGAGGGTTGATAACATCGAGAAGCGTTGTACGACCCAAGATACGATCATATAGTGTTTGAACAACATCGTCGTTGCGCTTGATTGCCGTAGCAGTAAGACCACGCAAAGTGCCACAGTCAGTCTCGTTGATGATAACATCTTGAGCTACATCGACCAAACGACGAGTTAGGTATCCTGCATCGGCAGTCTTAAGTGCGGTATCGGCAAGCCCCTTACGCGCACCGTGGGTAGAGATAAAGTACTCCAATACCGAAAGACCCTCCTTAAAGTTCGAAAGGATAGGGTTCTCGATAACTTGCTGACCTCCCTCGACACCTGACTTCTGAGGCTTAGCCATCAAACCACGCATACCAGAGAGCTGACGAATCTGCTCCTTCGAACCACGGGCTCCCGAATCAAGCATCATATATACTGGGTTGAAACCATCCATATCGGCGATCAAAGTATCGATTACCGTCTTGGTAAGCTTCGAGTTGATGTTTGTCCAAACGTCGATGATCTGGTTGTAACGCTCGTTGTTGGTGATAAGACCCATGTTGTAGTCCTCCATAATGGCATCGGAACGCTCATAACCCTCGTTAACGAGTTTCTCCTTCTCATCTGGGATGATTACAGCATCGAGGTTAAACGAAAGACCTCCCTCGAATGCCATACGGTAACCCATGGCTTTCATATCATCGAGGAACGAAGCGGTCATAGCAGCACCTGCACGCTTCATCACCACGGTGATGATATCACGCAACGAACGCTTTGTGAGAACCTCATTGATGTATCCCACCTCGTAAGGTACAACTTGGTTGAAGAGGATACGACCGATTGTTGTCTCAACAAGCTGCATTGAGTGCTCACCAGCATCGTTCACAGTGTCAACCATACACTTAACTACAGCATGTAGCGCAGCGCGCTTCTCGTTGTAGGCGATAATAGCCTCCTCGGAGCCGTAGAATACAAGACCATCACCTTTGACACCCTTGCGAGGTTTAGTGATGTAGTAGAGACCCAAGACCATATCCTGTGAAGGTACGGTGATAGGAGCTCCATTGGCAGGGTTGAGGATATTGTGAGAACCCAACATAAGCACTTGAGCCTCCAAGATTGCGGCATTACCAAGAGGTAAGTGGACCGCCATCTGGTCACCATCGAAGTCGGCATTGAACGCCGTACAAGCAAGTGGGTGGAGCTGCATAGCTTTACCCTCAATAAGCTTTGGCTGGAATGCCTGGATACCCAAACGGTGAAGAGTTGGGGCACGGTTCATAAGCACGGGGTGACCCTTGATTACATTCTCCAAAATTCCCCATATAACTGGATCTTTACGATCTATAATCTTTTTAGCCGACTTAACGGTCTTAACGATTCCTCGCTCGATAAGTTTACGGATAACGAAAGGCTTGTATAGCTCGGCAGCCATATCCTTTGGAATACCCATCTCGTGCATCTTAAGCTCGGGACCAACGACGATTACCGAACGTGCAGAGTAGTCAACACGCTTACCCAAAAGGTTTTGACGGAAACGTCCTTGTTTACCCTTCAACGAGTCGGAAAGTGACTTCAATGGGCGGTTTGCCTCATTCTTCACTGCGTTGCTCTTACGAGAGTTGTCGAAAAGTGAATCGACAGCCTCTTGCAACATACGCTTCTCATTGCGAAGGATCACCTCAGGAGCCTTGATCTCGATAAGGCGCTTAAGACGGTTGTTACGAATAATCACACGACGGTACAAGTCGTTGAGGTCGGAGGTTGCAAAACGACCTCCATCGAGTGGTACCAAAGGACGCAACTCGGGTGGGATCACTGGCACAACACTCAATACCATCCACTCAGGCTTATTTTGACCCTTCGATGCACGGAATGACTCAACTACATTTAGGTTCTTAAGTGCATCTGCCTTACGCTGTTGAGCGGTAGCAGTCGACGCTGTGTGGCGCAATTTATAAGACATCTCATCGAGGTCGACTTGTTTGAGGAGTGTGTAGACTGCCTCGGCACCCATCATCGCAACAAACTTCTCGGGCTCATCGTCCGCAAGAGCTTGGTTGCCCTTTGGAAGGGTCGCTACGATGTCGAGATACTCCTTCTCTGAGAGAATATCGAGGCGCGAAACGCCACTCTCAGCAGCAATACCTGGGTTGATAACGATGTAACGCTCGTAGTAAACGATAGCCTCCAACTTTTTGGTTGGGATACCCAAAAGGTAACCAATCTTAGAAGGCAAAGAGCGGAAGTACCATATGTGAACTACTGGGACAACCAATGAGATGTGTCCCATGCGCTCACGACGTACCTTCTTCTCGGTAACCTCCACACCACAACGGTCACAAACGATACCCTTGTAGCGGATACGTTTGTACTTACCACAGTGACACTCATAGTCCTTTACAGGACCAAAGATTCGCTCACAGAAGAGACCGTCACGCTCTGGTTTATAGGTGCGGTAGTTGATGGTTTCGGGCTTTAGCACCTCACCACTCGACTGCGCCAGAATCTCCTCTGGTGAAGCCAAACCGATCGAAATCTGTTTGTAACCGCCTGTGTTTTTATTATCTCTATTAAATGACATAATATATCTTTTTTTCTTTTTTTACCCTAATTTCTCGCTCCGCTTACTCCAATTTGACCGAAAGAGCCAAACCTCTGAGCTCGTGCAAGAGAACGTTCATCGCCTCTGGGATACCTGGCTTAGGAAGGTTGTCACCCTTCACGATTGCCTCGTATGCCTTAGCACGTCCCATAACGTCATCAGACTTGATTGTCAAGATCTCTTGTAGGATATTTGCTGCACCGAAGCCCTCAAGTGCCCAAACCTCCATCTCTCCGAAACGCTGACCACCAAATTGAGCCTTACCTCCAAGTGGCTGTTGAGTGATAAGAGAGTATGGTCCGATTGAACGTGCGTGCATCTTATCGTCGATCATGTGACCAAGTTTAAGCATGTAGGTTACACCCACGGTTGCTGGCTGGTCGAACATCTCGCCTGTACCTCCATCATAGAGGAAAGTACGTCCTGAGTGTGGGATACCTGCCTTAGCACCCAATTCGTTGATCTGGTCGAGCGATGCTCCGTCGAAGATAGGTGTTGCAAATTTGCAACCCAACTCACGACCTGCCCAGCCCAATACAGACTCGAAGATCTGACCCAAGTTCATACGCGAAGGCACACCAAGTGGGTTCAAACAGATATCTACGATAGATCCATCATCCAAGAATGGCATATCCTCGTCACGCACGATCTTCGCTACGATACCCTTGTTACCGTGACGTCCCGCCATCTTGTCACCAACTTTGAGTTTACGCTTCTTAGCGATGTAAACCTTAGCGAGTTGGATAACTCCATTTTGTGGAAGCTCGTCACCATTGAGCATATTGTACTTCTCGCGCTTGATTGCAGCATCGGCACGTTTCCACTCAATCACGTAGTTGTTAACCGTTGTCTCGATTAGTGCGTTGAGTGCAGCATCATCAGTCCAATTGCAGCTACCAAGATTGAGGAATGTATTGACGATCTCACCCTTCTTGTCGCTGGTGATCTGTGCGATCTCCTCGAACATTCTACGGCTAAACTTAGTTCCGGCAGCGTAAAGCTCCACTCCAAAGTAATCCTTAACGCCAACTGTAGTTTTGCCATCGAGAAGCGTCATCAATTTGCCCAACAAACGCTCGGTGATCTCCGATACTTGAAGCACAAATTTCTCGTCTAACTTGTCAAGTTGAGCACGCTCAGCAGCCTTGCTCTTCTTGCCATCCTTCGCGGCACGGCTATAAAGGGTAGTTCCGACAACAACTCCGTGGAGCGAAGGTTGAGCCTTGAGTGAAGCATCCTTCACGTCGCCCGCCTTCTCGCCGAAGATTGCACGCAAGAGCTTCTCCTCGGGTGAAGGGTCGCTCTCACCCTTAGGGGTGATCTTACCGATAAGTATATCGCCAGGGTGGATGTTGGCACCAACTCGCACGATACCATTGGTATCCAAGTCGCGGGTAGCATCCTCCGAAACGTTAGGAATATCTGAAGTAAGCTCCTCGACACCACGTTTCGTGTCGCGAACCTCCATGATATATTCGTCAACGTGAACCGAAGTGAAGATATCTTCACGTTGGATACGCTCCGAAATCACAATCGCATCCTCGAAGTTGTAACCCTTCCATGGCATATATGCCACCTTAAGGTTGCGACCCAAAGCCAACTCACCAGCCTCGGTGGAGTAGCCTTCAGTAAGGATTTGACCCTTTGTTACTCTCTCACCAGTCAAAATTGTTGGCTTGAGCGTAACAGATGTATTTTGGTTGGTACGACGGTAGCGAGGTAGGTTATAGGTAGTGATCTCTGGTGCAAATGAGCAGATGATCTCCTCCTCGGTGCGGTCATACTTAATTTCAATTCTTGAGGCATCGGCAAAGATTACATCTCCATCCTTCTCAGCTACGATTTGGATGCGGCTATCCGAAACGAGATCCTTCTCGATACCTGTTCCAACAATCGGTGCCTCGGCTGTAACAAGTGGTACTGCCTGACGCATCATGTTAGATCCCATCAACGCACGGTTCGCATCATCATGCTCCAAGAATGGGATGAGTGATGCAGCAATCGACGCAATCTGATTTGGCGCGACATCCATCAAGTTTACCTCACTTGCGGTAACCACGGGGAAGTCGGCACCCTCGCGTGCAATCACACGATCTGGGTTTATAAAGTTACCTTCTGAGTCGATTGGCATGTTGGCTTGCGCCACAATCATACCCTCCTCCTCTTCGGCAGAGTAATATTTAATGTGTGAGTTATCCAAATCGATAACACCCTCTTTCACCGAACGATAAGGGGTTTCGATAAAGCCCATTGGCGAGATCTTCGCAAATACCGAAAGCGAGGAAATTAGACCAATGTTTGGACCCTCGGGCGACTCCACTGGGCAGAGACGACCATAGTGAGTATAGTGAACGTCACGCACCTCGAAACCTGCACGATCACGCGAAAGACCGCCTGGTCCAAGTGCCGAAAGACGACGTTTGTGGGTGATCTCAGCAAGTGGGTTGATCTGGTCCATAAACTGCGAAAGCTGTGAGGTTCCAAAGAAGGAGTTAATCACGCTCGATAGAGTCTTGGCATTAATCAAGTCAACTGGGCTAAAAATCTCGTTATCACGCACATTCATTCTCTCGCGGATAGTACGTGCCATACGTACAAAACCTACCGAGAATTGGTTAGAGAGTTGCTCTCCAACGGTGCGCACACGACGGTTTGAAAGGTGATCGATATCATCTACCTCAGCCTTTGAGTTGATAAGCTGAATCAGATATTTAATGATTGCAATGATATCTTCACGAGTAAGTGTACGGGTAGCCGTATCGGTGTCAAGACCCAACTTCTTGTTGATTCTAAAACGACCTACGCCGCCCAAGTCATAGCGTTTATCCGAGAAGAATAGCTTGTCGATAACATCGCGCGCTGTTGCCTCATCGGGTGGCTCCGAGGCGCGTAGTTGTCTATATATATATACAACCGCCTCTTTCTCGGAGTTACAAACGTCTTTTTGAAGGGTATTGAAGATTATCGAGAAGTCAACTCCTGTAGTAGACTCCTTGTGGAGAAGGATGGTCTTAGCACCGCTCTCCAAGATAAGGTCGATGTGATCCTCGGTCAACACAGTCTCGCGCTCAACAACCATCGAGTTACGCTCGATTGAGACCACCTCACCGGTATCCTCATCTACAAAATCCTCAAACCAGAAGCTCAAAACACGTGCAGCCAGTTTACGGCCAACCGCCTTTTTGAGCGTAGATTTTGAGACCTTCACTTCGTCGGCAAGTCCAAAGATCTCCAAGATCTGTTGGTCTGCCTCAAAACCAATCGCACGCAAAAGAGTTGTTACGGGTAACTTCTTCTTACGGTCGATGTAGGCATACATCACATTATTGATGTCCGTCGCAAACTCGATCCAAGAACCCTTGAATGGGATGATACGAGCCGAGTAGAGCTTAGTTCCGTTGGTGTGCATACTCTGACCAAAGAATACACCAGGTGAACGGTGCAACTGCGAGACGATAACACGCTCCGCGCCATTTACCACGAAGGTACCACGCTCGGTCATATATGGGATAGTTCCAAAGTAAACATCTTGGATCTTGATACCGAAATCTTCGTGTTCGTCATCCGTACAGTAGAGTTTTAACTTTGCTTTAAGGGGCACACTATAGGTTAGACCGCGCTCCAAACACTCCTCGATAGAGTAACGTGGCGGGTCGATATAGTAATCAATAAACTCTAATACGAAATTGTTGCGTGTATCTGTAATCGGGAAATTCTCCTGAAATACGCGATATAGCCCCTCATTCTTACGATTGTCAGCCGTTGTATCCATCTGGAAGAAATCACGGAAAGACTTGAGCTGCACCTCCAATAAATCGGGGTACGGCACAGGTGTCTTGATCGTCGAAAAGCTGACTCTTTGTTGTTGTTTTATTGCGGACATTGATAATAATCTGCTAAAAGTTGAAGTGAAGTATCTGTGGCTTATATGCCATGTAGTAGAGTCATTACATCCCTCTACTAACCCACTGAGCATAAATGATTTATGCCTGGTGGATAATGTCAAAAAACCTAAGTAAAGAAGTGGCACTTTACCACAACCTTACTTAGACGATAAAAAGGCATAGAGCCTACGAATAAGCTCTATACCTGAGTTGCCTGAACTTTATAAGTAGCAAAAACTACTTAACCTCAACTTCAGCACCTGCCTCTTCAAGCTGGCTCTTTACAGACTCAGCCTCCTCTTTAGAGACGCCCTCTTTAACTGCCTTAGGTGCTCCGTCTACCAATGCTTTAGCGTCACCAAGTGAAAGACCTGTTACCTCTTTAACTGCCTTGATAACTGGAAGCTTAGATTGACCTGCGCTAACCAAAACAACGTCAAACGCTGTTTGCTCTGCAGCAGCAGCCTCACCTGCAGCTGCTGGAGCAGCAACAGCAACAGCCGCAGCTGCTGGCTCGATACCATATTCTTCCTTAAGGATTGTAGCCAATTCGTTAACTTCCTTAACTGTCAAATTTACTAATTCCTCAGCTAATTTTTTTACATCTGCCATAGTTGTAATTTTATTAATTTTTTTGTGTTTTAATTCTTAGTTGTTTCTCTCTTCAAGCGCCTTTACGATGCCTGCAATTTTGTGACCTGCACTACCCTGCAATGCAGAAATAACATTCTTCGCTGGAGATTGAAGCAATGCGATAACATCGCCAATAAGCTCCTCTTTGCTCTTAATGCTACAAAGGGCATCAATTTGGTTGTCTCCTACATAAACCGCTCCCTCTGCAAATGCTGCCTTGAGAACTGGTTTGTCGCTCGACTTACGGAACTCTTTGATAAGAACCGCTGGTGCCTTCGCGTTTTGTGTAAACATTACCGATGTTGGTCCCTCCAATACACTAATCAAATCTGCATCTGCCTTATCTACCTTCTCCAATGCTTTACCAAGAAGTGTGTTCTTAACAACAACTAACTTGACATCGCTCTCGTAGCACTTGCGACGAAGAGCAGCTGTCTGCTCCGCGTTGAGCGCTTCGATGTTGGTGATGTAGAAGTGAGGATACTCATTGAGTTGAGCAGCAAGAGCGTCAATTAAACCTGTTTTTTCCTGTTTTGTCATCTCTTATCCTCCTTATTTGGTTTCTACTGATTTTGTATCTACCTGCACACCTGGACTCATTGTTGTAGAGACATAGATACTCTTAACATAAGTTCCCTTCGCTGCAGATGGTTTAAGTTTGATAATTGTAGAGATTACCTCCTTAGCATTGTCCATAATCTGCTCTGGGGTAAATGATACCTTACCTACAGATGTGTGGATAATACCGTACTTATCAACCTTAAAGTCAATTTTACCAGCCTTAACCTCTGTAACAGCCTTAGCAACATCCATTGTTACTGTACCTGTCTTAGGGTTAGGCATCAAGCCGCGTGGTCCCAAAATACGTCCCAACGCACCTACCTTGCCCATAACGTTTGGAGTTGTGATGATAACATCAACGTCGGTCCAACCTTGTTTGATCTTATCTACATACTCATCCAAACCTACGTGATCAGCTCCCGCTGCTTTTGCCTCTGCTTCCTTGTCTGGTGTACAAAGTACGAGAACTCGTACTTGCTTACCTGTACCGTGAGGAAGAGTAACAACGCCACGAACCATCTGGTTAGCTTTGCGTGGGTCAACACCCAAACGCACATCAATATCTACTGAAGCGTCGAATTTCGTAAAGGTAATATCCTTTAGAAGAGCGACTGCCTCAGATAGCTTGTAGGCTTTGTCAGCCTCTACCTTAGCGTAGGCAATTTTCTGATTTTTTGTCAACTTACTCATCTTCTAACTTCAATTACAATTCTGGAAATTCTCCTACTACGTTTAGACCCATACTGCGAGCAGTACCAGCCACCATACGCATAGCAGCTTCAACAGTAAAGCAGTTCATGTCAGGCATCTTGTCCTGAGCAATCACACGAATCTGATCCCACGATACCTCACCAACTTTGTTTCGGTTTGGTTGTGCAGAACCACTTTTGATGTTCGCTGCCTCTTTGAGCTGAATGGCCACAGGTGGTTGTTTAACAATAAAGTCAAATGACTTATCGCTATACACCGTGATGATAACCGGAAGAACCTTACCCGCTCTGTCCTGAGTACGAGCATTGAATTGCTTACAGAAGTCCATAATATTGACTCCCTTAGAACCCAACGCAGGACCTACTGGGGGTGAAGGATTTGCGGCTCCACCTTTAATCTGCAATTTAATAAATGCAGCAACCTCTTTTGCCATAATTTTCCTTGGTTTATTATTCTTTTTCTACTTGTGTGAAACTTAACTCCATTGGAGTCTTGCGCCCGAATATCTTCACCGAT
>JAWXTF010000031.1:0-26788 GCA_044433965.1 Rikenellaceae bacterium
GGCGGGCGGGGATAGCACCCCCGCGGGTGCGTACCTTCTTGCTTCTTTCTGTGCGCTTCGGACTGCCTCCGGCAGGCGGGGATAGCACCCCCGCGGGTGCGTACCTTCTTGCTTCTTTCTGTGCGCTTCGGACTGCCTCCGGCAGGCGGGGATAGCACCCCCGCGGGTGCGTACCATTGCGCTGATGTGGTGGGGGCTTTGCCCCCCAACGAGAGATCTACTATGAGGAGCTTATGAAAGTGAACTTTCAACGCTCCTCATAGTAGATCTCTCTGTGTCAACCTGCGGTTGCCACCACCACATCAGCGAGGTTCACCTCGATTTGGGTTTAAATGCCATAGGCATTTAAAAATTATAAAGACCAAGGAGTTGTGCAAGGTGCCACCTCAACATCAGCGAAGTTCACCTCGATTTGGGTTTAAATGCTGTAAGCATTTAAGAATTATAAAGACCAAGGAGTTGTGCAAATTTATTTGCGGCAACTCTTTGGTCTTTATAATCTTATAGATGTAATCTCTAAGCCCAAAGCGCAATAATACGCACCCGCGGGGGTGCTATCCCCGCCCGCCGGAGGCAGTCCGAAGCGCACAGAAAGCAACCACAAGCAACAAGCGCACAGCAAGCAACAAGCGCACAGAAGCGCACAGAAGCGCACAGAAGCGCACAGAAGCAAGCAATGTTCTCTATCTTATACGTGCCAAAGGTGTCACATCGAGCGTAGATATCAAGCCCTCTTGATATCTAAACAATCCGGATATTGCAATCATTGCGGCATTGTCGGTAGTGAACTTACGTTCGGGGATAAAAGTGCGCCAGCCACGCCTCTTGCCTTCGGCAACAATTGCATCGCGCAGCCCTGAGTTTGCCGACACTCCACCGGCGATAGCTATATCGCGTATGTTCGTCATCTTGGCGGCTTTGACAAGCTGTTTGATTAGAATTTCGATTATCGTATATTGAAGTGATGCGCAGAGGTCAGCTTTATTCTCCTCGATAAAGTTAGGGTTTTGAGCCATGGCATCGCGTAGGGTGTAGAGGAACGATGTCTTGAGACCTGAGAAAGAGTAGTTTAGCTCTCCCACCTGGGGACGAGCAAACTTAAATGCCTTGGGGTCTCCCTCCTTTGCTAATCCATCTATCACGGGACCTCCGGGGTAAGGTAGTCCCATCACCTTAGCACATTTGTCGAAGGCTTCGCCAGCGGCATCATCGATTGTGGTACCAATTATTTCAAACTCCAGAGGAGAATCGACTCTCACTATTTGGGTATGTCCACCGCTCACAAGGAGCGTAAGGAATGGATATGCGGGGTGTGGTATCTGTTGCTCTGGCAGGTCGATAAAGTGTGAGAGGATATGTCCTTGGAGGTGGTTTACCTCGACAAGGGGTATGTTGTGGGCGAGAGACAAGCCCTTAGCGAAGGATACTCCCACGAGCAGGGAGCCTACCAAGCCGGGACCACGGGTGAAAGCAATGGCATCTATTTTGTCTATAGATACACCAGCCTCCTTGAGTGCGGTATCGACTACAGGGATTATATTTTGCTGATGAGCACGAGATGCGAGCTCAGGAATTACACCTCCATATTTGACGTGTACAGCCTGAGAGGCAATCACATTCGATAGAAGAGTGGTGTTTCTGATGACAGCAGCAGAAGTATCGTCGCAAGATGATTCGATACCCAAAATTGTAATATCCATAGATAGTGTAAAAAGTTATTTAGTTTTTTTCGTTTTTTATCAAATTATGGCTATTTTTGTAGTTTGAAGTATTCTCGCCCAAGGAGGCGGATGGAGTACAACAGTGTAAAAACAACCTCTTATCGTGCGCAAAGTTACAAAAATATTGGCAATGCTCCTATCTGCAATAGTAATGTTGCTGATTATTTTGTCATTGACTATCACTTTGTTGCTCACCATTGAGCCGATCCAAAACTTCGCAGCGCGCAAAGTAGCAGATTTTGCCTCCACTAAGATTGGCTCCAAGGTGGAGATAGGAGGTGTCAATTTCTCGATGATGAACAATATCACGCTCCGTGATTTCTTACTCGAAGATATCGATGCTGACACACTTATTTTCGCCTCACGTGTAGATCTTAAGATCTCGCGGCTCTCACTGCTTGAGGGCGAGGTGAAGATAGGGCGAGCGAGTCTGGAGGATGGAGAGGTGCACCTTCGCGAGATGGAGGATGGACAACTCAACATCAAATATATTGTTGATCGTTTGAGCAACCCCGACCGGGAGGAGCCATCAGATTTTATGACCACTATAAGCTCTATCGAGGTCAAAGATATAGACTTCAGTTTGGAGCGTAAGCGCAAATTTAACCCCTCGTATGGTATCGACTTTGGAGATATGCAGATGCATATAGAGCAGGGAGAAGTGAGCGACTTTACAACACAAAACGGTGTCACACGCCTTAGTGCTCAACACTTTGTGGGTCGCGAAGTGAGTGGCTTCGAGGTGCGAGATCTTCGAGGTGAGCTCACCATCAAAAACGGCGAGCTAATCTTCTCGGAGCTCTCAATCGACTCTGCGGAGTCGCAAATAAACTTCTCGGAATTGACCCTCAAAGGCAGCTCCTGGGAGGATTTTGCGCGCTTTGTGAGCGATGTGGAGATCGAAGCAAACCTCAAGAAATCGACCCTCTCGACAGCTGACCTTGCCTATTTTGCACCGACGTTCAAGGGTAGCGACATAGAATTTTCTCAAATCACGGCTCGCGCAAATGGGCATGTCGACGACTTCAACTGTGACATCAAATCGTTGGGCTTTGGCGAGAGCTCTCTGCTTAAGGCGCAGCTTGCGGTGAAGGATGGTCAGCAGATTCAAGATGCAAGATTTGAGTTCGACGTTAAAAGCCTTAGGAGTAACAGCGAGGATATCAACACCATAATGGAGCAAGCGGGACTCAACAAGATCGACACCAAGAGACAAGAGATGATCTCTCGACTCGGAACGATTGAGGTGGAAACAAAGGGGCAAGGTAACCTCTACCTGATGAATATCGATACTCTTCTTCTCAAATCAGAGTTAGGTCAGCTCTCCTTCGAAGGCTCCCTCAGAGAGCTACAGGGCGATAACATTGGGTGCCGTGGCACGATTGAGAGTTTCAACTTTGAGTTGGGTAGGCTCTTGGGGCAGGGGCAGCTTGGAGGGGTGTCGCTTGTCTCGACGCTCGATGTGAGCAATTCGCGCCAGGGCATGGATGCAGCTATCGACTCCTATGTCAACTCGCTATACTACAACAACTACACCTACAGCGGAATCAATATAGATGCCCTGCTCGACGGCAAAAATCTGCACCTCGACATCGCCTCCCACGAGAAGAATTTCGACTTCTCGCTAAAGAGCACTCTTCAATTTGATGACCAAAAATCCAAGTATGATATCATGCTGCGGGTCGACAATGCAGATTTGCACGCCCTAACATTCAACAAGCGCGACTCTATAAGTCAAGTCTCGGGCTCGTTCAAGATGCAGTTAGAGGGTAGCAACATTGATAATATATCGGGCAGAGTGCTGATGCGAAACATCAACTATATGTTCGACGATAAAACTCTATATACGCCAATAGTGGATGTTGAGTTGCGCAATAGTGAAACCGAGAAGCTTATAACATTGGAATCTGACTATCTGGATGTTAACTACAGGTCGAAGAGCCCATACAGCGATATAGTGACCTTCCTCAAGGAGGATATTCAGCTCTACATTCCACTCCTCTACCACCAAGCCTCTCAGAGCGGAATAGGGCAAGATAGAACCTATGCCAACAATTTTTCGTCGCTCGATGTGAAGTTTAAGCAGATCACACCACTCTGCGAGGCTCTCTTCGAGGGGTTTGCTATAGCCGACAACTCAGAGGCAAACCTATATATCAATCCCAATAGCGGCAACCTCTCGCTATCGTTTATGAGTGATGCTGTTATCTACGACAAATTCTGCGCCGACAAAGTAGATATTCAAGCCAACAACCTCAATGACTCTCTCTCGTTATACACTACAGCTCAGCTGCTTAGCTACGGAAAGACGCAATTTCCCTCACTTGTGGTGTTGGGAGGTGCTCGCAACGATGAGTTAACTCTATGGGCCGAGCTCAACGACAAGGAGCAAAACAACTCAGCGCGATTGGATTTAAGGGCAAAATTTGATGGCGAGCGCAATGCTCAGATAACTTTGGGTGACTCCAAAATTATATTGGGTGAGCAGGTGTGGCGAATCAGTGCCGATCAGATAGAGACTCAGCGCGGTAGCATCTATGTCGACAACTTTGCGATGACCAACAAAGATCAAAATTTGCAGCTCGATGGCATCATCTCGAAGAGTGAGACTGACACGTTGAGTCTAAAGCTTCACGACTACAATATCGCAATGATAACCTCAGTTATTGGCGATATGGGCTACGAGATCAATGGTCTTAGCAGCGGCGAGGTGTGTCTCAGCGCGCTCTTGGCAGAACCAAGAGTCTTGGCGGATGTTCAGCTCGATCAGGTCGATGTAAACTCAATCCCCTCGCCCCCGCTACGTCTACAAGCGCTCTGGAGCAGTAACCAAAATCGTGCTGGTCTATTTGTGACTAATCGCCACAACGACCAGACTGTGGTGACGGGTTACTATGCACCCTCCAACATGCGCTACTACGCTAAACTTCAAGTCGATAGTCTCAATGTAGGGTTGATTGAACCTCTGCTCAAGACCACAATTACCGATACACGAGGCTATGCCAATGTCAATGTATCGCTCAATGGTCAGAACAAAAAGGCATCGCTGCATGGCAATATAGATATATATGATGTTAGCACTAAACTCCTCTACACGCAGGTGACCTACAGAGTCCCCAAAGGAAGAATCGAGATCGATGATAATGTGTTGAGCAGCAAGAATGCCGAGGTCTTTGACAAGGAGAACAATCGCGGTCTACTCACTATGAATCTGAGTCTCGACCACCTTTCGAATGTCTCCTACCGCTTGCGTATGACGCCCGAGAATATGTTGGTGCTCAACACCACACTTGAGGATAATGAACTCTTCTATGGAACGCTCTACGCTACGGGTGTAGCCACAATCGAGGGAGATAAGCGTGGTGTGAATATGGATATTACTGCCACCTCACAACCCAACTCCGAATTTTTTATGCCGCTCAGCACCAAGTCATCTGTTGCCAAGACCGACTTTATTAGCTTTGTGAAGCCCAATGAGAGCTCCTCTAATGAGGATGGAAGCTCGATCAATGCCCGCAATGAGTATATTCAAAAACGGCTAAGCAGCAGCAGCCAGACAAATTCGAGACTCAATATTGCGATGGCTCTCCATGCCACCCCCGACCTTGATTTCCAATTTGTTATCGACCCCGTGGTGGGCGATATCATCAAGGCAAAGGGCGAGGGACGTCTCAACCTTGCAATAGCCCCACAAGACAATATCTTCGAGATGTATGGCGACTACGACATAAATGAAGGTAGCTACCTCTTTACGCTCCTCAATCCTATCTCCAAACGTTTTGAGATTGATAGCGGCTCCTCGATTCAGTGGACAGGAAACCCAATGGATCCAATGCTCAATATCGATGCAGTATACAAGGTCAAGACATCGCTCGACCCTCTGGTCAATGTCGCCAATAGCGACGAGAATAGCTCTTCGAGAGCTGTGCCTGTCGACTGTATTATCCACCTTGGGGATCGACTCTCGCAACCCTCGGTTGATTTTAGTATAGAGGTGCCCACGGCAGATACCGAACAGCAGGCTATTATCGCCAACACGCTAATAGATCAAGAGACAATCTCGCAACAGTTCTTCTACTTGATGTTGGCAAATAGCTTTATACCAGTCTCTTCGAGCATTGGCAACGACCTGGGATCTTCGACTACCGCTTCGACAGGTTTCGAACTTCTCACCAATCAACTCAGTAATTGGCTCTCGTCGACCAACTACAATGTGGTGATCCGCTACCGCCCCGAGTCGACCCTAACCAGCGACGAGGTGGATGTGGGTTTCTCGCGAGGACTTATCGACAACCGCCTACTAATTGAGGTCGAAGGTAACTACCTTGCCGACAACAAAGCGGCGATGGATGACAACAACTTCTCGAACTTTATGGGCGAGGCTTACGTTACATGGCTGATAGATCGAGCAGGAGTGTTGCGCCTCAAGGGTTTCACACAGACCATAGATCGTTACGACGAGAACCAAGGTCTACAAGAGACCGGAATTGGAATCTACTATAGCGAAAGTTTCAACAACTTTAAGGAGTTGGGGCGCAAGATTAGAGATAGATTCCGCAAGAAAGATGAATAAATAATTTAAAACCCAAATAGAATATGTTAAATTTATTAGTTTCGGCAACCGACGCAGTTGCAACATCAACACAAACACAAATGGGACTTTGGGAGCTCTTCACCAAGGGAGGATGGCTTATGTGGCCACTATTAGCACTTGGTGGTCTCACAATCTTTATCTTTGTGGAGCGCTACAACGCAATACGTAAAGCCTCGACACTCGACATGAATTTTATGAATCGCATCCGTGACTTTATCCTGGAGGGTAAAATGCGCTCGGCGGTGGAGCTCTGCCGCTCGACAAACACACCCATCGCACGTATGGTCGAGAAGGGAATTGCACGCATAGGACGCCCAATGTCGGATGTACAGAGTGCAATCGAGAATGTAGCAAACCTTGAGGTCTCAAAACTTGAGGAGAACCTACCTACACTCGCCTCAATCGCCGGAGGAGCGCCAATGATTGGTTTCTTGGGTACCGTAATAGGTATGGTTCGTACCTTTATGGATCTCTCGGCGGCGGGTGGCACAATCGATATGTCGCTCTTGGCAGGTGGTATGTATGTCGCTATGGTAACCACCGTGGCAGGTCTTTTGGTAGGTATCCCAGCCTACTTCGGCTACAACTACTTGGTGGCTCGTATCGAGAAACTTGTGTTCCGCATGGAAGCCAACACCATCGCATTTATGGATATCCTCAACCGCCCTGCTAAGGCAGCGCAAAGCAATCAATAGTTATGGCAATTAAACGAGGTTCAAAGGTCGATAAATCCTTTGCGTCATCTTCGATGACCGACTTGATGTTCTTGCTCCTGCTCTTCTTGCTTATCGCCACAACCCTGATCAACCCCAACGCGCTTAAGTTGATGTTGCCCAAAAGTAGCAACACTCTCAAAGATAAGGCGATGACGACAGTCTCGATTGAACCTACCGCCAACGGCTACCGCTACTATGTGGAGCTCGAAGAGGTAGATGGTGTAACAGGCGTGGAGCAGACTCTTCTAACCCTTTTGGAGGGCGAAGAGAGTCCCACAATCTCGCTGCATTGCGACAAGAGCGTTGCTGTAGACGAGGTTGTAAAGGTGATGAATGTTGCCAAGCGCAACAACTACCTACTAATCTTGGCAACATCTGCCAACTAACCCAAATGAAACTGTAAACCTCTCTAACCCATGGAGTACTACGATTCAAACAACCGAGCCCCAATACGTTGGGCAGCTCTCGCTACGCTGCTCTACCTGCTCACATTAGCTCTGCTGATGGCGTTCGTTAGCTTTACTACATCGACCCCCGACGACAATATTGAGGGCATCTTGGTGGAGTTTGGTGACGATGAATTTGGCACAGGCGAGGAGGAGTTGGTAGCCACCGACGTGACCACAGCTCCTAAACCCGAACCTCTCGAAGAGGTCGAAGAGGAGCTTCTCACAGACCCCAACAGCGAAGCAGATGTCGCCGTAGAGGAGCCCGAGGAGAAACCCAAAGAGGAGCCTAAGGAGGTGGAGCGTGTAGTAAACCAAAACGCACTCTTCCCAGGGCGCAAAGAGCAGAGTACTTCAACCTCGCAAGGCAGCAACGACTCTTCGTCAAAGGGCAACCAAGGTAGCCAAAGCGGTGTGGAGGGAGGTGCAACTTCGACAACCGAGGGCGAGGGCAACAGCGCTTCGTTCCAACTCACTGATCGTTCGGTGGTGGGATCACTCCCCAAACCAAACTACAACATCAATGCAACAGGTAAGGTGGTAATCAATATTACGGTAGATCTAAACGGAGTGGTCACGGGTGCTGACTACAAAGCCGAAGGCTCCACCACTAACAACACAGAACTGATCGAGGCAGCACGCGCGGCAGCTCTTAAAGCTAAGTTTACCGTAAGCGACAACCCTATCCAAGGTGGTACCATCACCTATGTTTTTACAATGGACTAATACAAGAAAACGATGACAACACTATTTTATAACGCACAGGTACTCACCATGACCACAGCCGAACCAATCCTAATGTTGGGTGCAGTGGGTGTGGTCGACTCTCGAATAGCACTTGTGAGCCAAGACCAACCGAGAATCGAGGCATTTGAGGCTCAACACCCCCAGTGCCGCAAGATCGACTGCTTGGGCAAGATCCTTATGCCAGGACTTATCAACACCCACACCCACGTGGCGATGACACTCCAACGAGGTATGGGCGACGATGTGGAGCTTATGCCATGGCTCAACAATATTGTCTGGCCCTTTGAGGCGCGCCAAAGCGACGACGATATTGAGGCAGGAGCCCGCCTGGGTATCGCCGAGATGCTACTTGGTGGTACCACAACCTTCATGGATATGTATTGGTCAGAGTCCTCTGTGGCTAAGGCTGTCGAGGAGTTAGGAATCCGTGCCGTGCTTGGCGAGAGCTGTCTCGAAGGTATGATGGAGAGCTACGAGCAGAAACTTACTAAAGTGTTGGAGCATGCCGCAAAGTGCGACCGCATAACAGCGATTGTCGCACCTCATGCACCCTACACCTGCCCACCAGCCGTTTTGGATCGATGCCGCGAACTTGCCGAGCAACACAACCTTATGACGCATATCCACCTTGCTGAGACTCGCGACGAGGTGAAGACCATAAACGAACTTTATGGACTCACCCCAACTCAATATCTCGACAAGTTTGGATTCCTCACCGACTCCACAATACTCGCTCATAGCATATACCTCACCGAGGAGGATATCGAACTTATCAAGCTTAGAGGCTGCTCCATAGCCCACAACCCTCAATGCAATATGAAGATATCGAGTGGTGTTGCACCACTCCCAGCACTGCTCAAAGCCGGTGTAAGGGTGACAATAGGTACCGATGGCGTCTGCTCAAACAACGATCTCGACATGTGGGATGAGATGCGAACAGCATCTCTACTCCATAAACTTACATCGGGCTCACCTACGGTGCTCCCCGCATACGAAATACTCAAGATGTCAACTATTGAAGCCGCAAAGGCAATAGGGCGACAGGGTGAGTTGGGCATTATCGCCGAGGGTGCACTCGCCGACATAGTTGTCCTAAATACAAATCGTATACATTATAGACCTCACCACGATCTGATATCTTCAATAATATATTGCGGCAAAGCCGCCGACATAGAATATGTAATGGTCGATGGCAAACTCCTTGTCGAGGAGTATCAACTGCTTGGTGTAGATATCGAAGCAATATGCTCCGATGTCGAAGTGCGAAGCCGCACTATTATTGACTCTATGAACTCTTAGCTTGCTGTGCGCTTCTTTTCTGCTTTCTGTGCGCTTCGGTTGGGTTGGGTTGCTTGCTGTGCGCTTCGGACTGCCTCCGGCGGGCGGGGATAGCACCCCCGCAGGTGCATACCTTCTTGCGCTTTGGGCTTAGAGATTGCATCTCTAAAATTATAAAGACCAAGGAGTTGCCGCAAATAAATTTGCACAACTCATTGGTATTTATAATTCTTTAAATGCCAAAGGCATTTAAACCCAAATCGAGGTTCACCTCGCTGATGTTGAGGTGGTAACCGCAGATTGACACAGAGATATCTATTTTGAGGGGAGTTGAAAGTTTATCCTCAAGCCCAAATCGAGGTGAACCTCGCTGATGTTGAGGTGGTAACCGCAGATTGCCACAGAGAGATCTACTTTGAGGAGTATAGAAAGTTTATCACCAAGCCCAAATCGAGGTGAACCTCGCTGATGTGGTGGTGGCAACCAAAGGTTGACACAGAGATATCTACTCTGAGAGGAGTTGAAAATTTATTTTCATAAGCCTCTCAGAGTAGATATCTCGCCGGGGGGCAAAGCCCCCACCACATCAGTGCAACACAAAAAAAGTCAAAAACGAAGTTTTTGGATCCAAGCTTAGCTTGGTGCCGCGCGGCACGAGCGCGATAAGCAAGCAAACCCCAAGCAAACCCCAAGCAAACCCCAAGTTGAGCAATCATTTTTCATACCTTTATCTGACTATTTAGCGCTTGGCATTTGAATTGATTCCAAAATTTACTACATTTGCATATCTTAAAATAAATCAGGAAGATGTCATTTAATAGTATCAAGTCAGTTGTTCGAGGAGGCTACACGCGGTCGTTATTTGCTGTTATGGTGAATATTGTGTTGTCGTTTGCGCTTTTTTTTGTAGCGAGAGTATTCTACTACTTTATCAATTTTTCACTCTTTAGGCAAGTCGATTGTGCCGAGCTCCTATCAATTTTGGGTGGTGGTGTAGTGTTTGATCTGGCGGGTGTTGCCTACATCAACCTGCTCTATATGCTACTTATGTTGGTGCCGTTTCATCTTAAGGAGCGATCTGGTTATCAGAGCTTTACCAAGTGGACGTTCCTCACTTTAAACTACTTTGCTTTTAGTGCCAATATAGCTGATGCCATCTACTATCCCTTTACCAAGCGTCGCACGACGAGCACTGTTTTTAATGAGTTTGGCAATGATGAAGGTATATTCAAAGTTATTATTGATGCGATGGTCAGCAACTGGTACATTCTTCTCCTCTGCCTTGCACTGCTCTACGCCTTCACACGCCTCTACCACACACCTCGCGGTGAGGCACGCCCCAAGAACCTTTGGCTCTACTATCCTCTTCAGCTTCTCTTTTTGCTCTGTGGGGTGGCTCTCTCGGTATTTGGCATAAGGGGTGGTATTGGTGCCGATGTTAGACCTATAACTATCAGTAATGCAGCTCAATATGTGGATAATCCCAACAATACTGCTTTGGTTCTCAATACTCCCTTCTCGCTTATTCGCACCCTGGGTAAGGTAAGTTTCAAGGACCCACACTACTTTGGTAGCAAGGAGGAGCTCTCCGCAATATTTACCCCTATCAAGCCGGGTGAGCAGCGCACCGCCAAAGCGCAGAATGTGGTTATCTTGATCGTCGAGAGCTTCGGCAGGGAGTATATTGGAGCTCTTCATGACGATCCTCTAAAACCCTCATACACACCATTCCTCGACTCTCTCATAGGGCAGAGTCTTAGCTTCGACTACTCGTTTGCTAATGGTCTAAAGAGTATTGATGCTATGCCCTCGATACTCTCAAGCATTCCGATGTTTGTAGAGCCCTACTTTGTGACTCCCGCTTCGGTAAATAGACTCTCGGGGGTGGCGGGAGAGCTAAGCAAGGTTGGTTACCACACCTCATTTTTCCATGGTGCAGCCAATGGCTCAATGGGTTTTCAGGCATTTGCCAATGCCACGAAGTTTAGTAGCTACTACGGGCGCGAAAACTACAATAACGACGCCGACTTCGATGGTCGCTGGGCAATTTGGGATGAGGAGTTTCTTCAATACTACGCCTCGATGCTCTCCACATTTGAGCCGCCCTTCGCCTCGGCACTCTTCACTGCCTCGTCGCACCACCCATTCAAGGTGCCAGAGCGCTATGAAGGTGCCTTCGACAAAGGGTCAATCGCAATTCACCAATGCGTAGGCTACACCGACAATGCCCTGCGCCGCTTCTTCGAGACCGCCTCGCAACAGGAGTGGTTCGACTCGACCCTCTTTGTGATTACAGCCGACCATACAAGCCTCACAGCATATCCCGAGGAGCAAAACTCCCTCTCCGTATTTAATGTGCCTATTATATTCTATCAACCTAACTCTCAACTAATGGGGCGTAGCGATGTGATTGCGCAACAGATAGATATCATGCCAACAGTGCTCAACTACCTGGGCTACAGTGAGCCATATCTCTCATTCGGTTTCGACCTGCTCTCAATACCCGCCTCGCAGAGCTATGCTGTGAACTACTATAATGGTCTCTATCAATATTTCAAAGGAGATCTGATGCTCCAATTCGATGGCGAGAACAGCGTAGCACTCTACAACTTCAAGAAGGATAAACTCCTACAGAATAATCTCCTAAACACGCGCCCAGAACAGAGTGAGATGGAGAGAGATGTGAAAGCCATAATTGAACAGTATATGGGAAGAATGGAGAGAGACGAACTGGAGGCTCTCTCCTGGTAAATGCTTGGGGGTTGCTTGGGGTTTGCTTGGGTTGCTTGGGTTGCTTGGTGTTTGCTTGCTCATCGCGCTCGTGCCGCGCGGCACCAAGCTAAGCTTGGATCCAAAAACTTCGTTTTTGACTTTTTTGTTGCGCTGATGTGGTGGGGGCTTTGCCCCTCAGCGAGATATCTATTATGAGGAGCTTTTGAAAGTGAACTTTCAACGCTCCTCATAATAGATATCTCTGTGTCAACCTTCGGTTGCCACCACCACTTCAGCGAGGTTCACCTCGATTTGGACTTGAGGATAAACTTTCTATACTCCTCAAAATAGATATCTCTGTGTTAATCTGCGGTTGTCACCTCAACATCAGCGAGGTGAACCTCGATTTGGGTTTAAATGCTGTAGGCATTTAAAAATTATAAAGATCGAGGAGTTGTGCAAATTTATTTGCGGCAACTCTTTGATCTTTATAATCTTAGAGATGCAATCTCTAAGCCCAAAGCGCAATGATACGCACCCGCGGGGGTGCTATCCCCGCCCGCCGGAGGCAGTCCGAAGCGCACAGAAAGCAGAAAAAAGCGCAAAGAAAGCAAAGGAAGCGCAAAGAAAGCACACAGCAAGCAAGAAGCGCAAAGAAAGCACACAGCAAGCAAGAAGCGCAAAGGAAGCGCACAGCAAGCAAGCATATACCAGACAGAGGCAGTGAGTGTCAATATTGAATCATAAAAAAAGGAGCCCTATGGGCTCCTTTTACTAAATCACACTCCAGAATATGGAGGAGAGTGATATGCTATTTTACTGTATTTACAATTACTGCAAAGGTCTGAGGCTCGTTCATAGCCAAGTCAGCAAGAACCTTACGGTTGATGATGATACCTTTAGCGTTGAGCTTACCAATAAACTCTGAATATGTCATACCTTGGGCACGAACCGCAGCGTTAATACGAGTGATCCATAGTGAGCGGTATGTTCTCTTTTTGAGGGCACGGTGTGCGTAAGCATATTGTAGACCCTTCTCGACAGTGTTTTTAGCAACTGTCCAAACGTTTCCCCTTGAACCAAAGTTACCTTTGGCAAGTTTCAAAACCTTTTTTCTTCTTGCGCGTGACGCAACAGCGTTGACTGAACGTGGCATACTTTTTAAAAGTTTTTGATGGAGCTGTCAGCGGAGAATTTCTCTTTCTCTCTTTAGGGCTGATTTACTCCTGATTAATAAAATAAATTCTCTGTTGGGAAATTACTTAACCAACAATTTTTTGATCTTTTGTGCATCTACCTCAGCAACAGTTGTTGTGTAGCACAAATTTCTTTTTCTTTTTGTTGACTTCTTAGTCAAGATGTGGCTGTGGAAAGCGTGTTTACGCTTAATTTTGCCTGTACCGGTGAAAGAAAAACGTTTCTTTGCAGCCGAATTTGTTTTCATTTTTGGCATTGCTGTAAAAGTTTTTATCGTTTATAATAGCCCGCAAATATAGCAATAAATTTATCAACGACAAAACTTTAGTTCAATTAAATTGGATATTACGCTCTTTTTTAATAATTTCGCACTCAATTTATAACAAATGATTAACTATGTTGCCCCACACAATAGATATTAACGACTATAACTATCCTCTTTTAGACGATCGAATTGCAAAATTTCCGCTCGACTCAAGAAGTGACTCCAAGCTACTTATATACAACCATGGCGAGATCTCGCAGAGCCACTTCCGCAATATTGGAGAGATCCTCCCCGAGGGTTCAATGTTAGTTTTCAACAACACCAAGGTGATACGCGCACGCCTCATAATGCACAAAGAGTCTGGTGCCCGCATAGAGGTTTTCTGCCTCGAACCCCACTCGCCAGCGGACTACGAGCATGCGTTCTCCATACATGGCGAATGCGAGTGGAGCTGCATCGTGGGCAACCTCAAACGGTGGAAGCAGGGCGAGATAGAGATCATATTTGAGTTCGAAGGTCGTCAGGAGCGTTTGGCAGCCGAGATCGTGGAGCGCGGCACTCACGAGCATATTGTACGCTTCCGCTGGTCTCTCGACCTTAGCTTTGGGGAGCTGCTCGAACATCTTGGACGTATACCAATACCACCCTACCTCAACCGTGAAAGCGAGGAGATAGACTACTCTCGATATCAGACCGTATACTCCAAATTCGAGGGCTCGGTAGCAGCACCAACGGCAGGACTCCACTTCACAGCAGAACTTATCGAGCAGCTCAAAGAGCGCCAAATAAGTTTCGAAGAGGTGACTCTACATGTTGGCGCGGGCACATTCCTGCCAGTCAAGGAGGAGGATGCCACGCAGCACCCTATGCACACCGAGCACTTCGAGGTGTCGCTCAGCGCACTGCAAAATCTTGCCTCGCACCATGGTAAGATTGTAGCTGTCGGCACAACCTCCGTTCGCACGTTGGAGTCACTCTCCGCCCTTGCTTGGCGCATAGAGAGCCTCGGTAGCCCCGAGCCCCAAAGAACCGTTGGGCAGTGGGAGCTCTACCAAATACCAGCTGAATTTGGCGGCGAGAAGGCCCTGAGAGTGATTATAGATTACATGCAGACCAACAATATAGACTCCATCAAAGCATCTACACAGATTATGATTACCCCTCTGGGTTATCGCTTTAGGATCGTTACAAACATCATAACAAACTTCCACCAGCCAAAATCTACACTGCTGCTGCTCGTCTCCGCCTACGTGGGCGAAGCATGGCACGATATATATAACTACGCCCTCAACAACAACTTTAGATTCCTTAGCTATGGAGACTCCTCCCTCCTGATGAATTTGTAGATCAAGACCACACACCAAAAAAACTGCGAGAGATAAGCTTGAGGGTACAGGCTCCGAAAATATCGCTTTGGACCGCCTCAGGCGGGTGCGTACTTTTGTTTCTTTCTGTGCGCTTCTTGCTTGCTTGTTTCTTTCTGTGCGCTTCTTGCTTGCTTGCTTGCTTGCTTGTTTCTTTCTGTGCGCTTCGGACTGCCTCCGGCGGGCGGGGATAGCACCCCCGCGGGTGCGTACCTTCTTGCGCTTTGGGCTTAGAGATTGCATCTCTAAGATTATAAAGACCAATGAGTTGCCGCAAATGAATTTGCACAACTCCTTGGTCTTTATAATTTTTAAATGCCTATGGCATTTAAACCCAAATCGAGGTTCACATCGCTGATGTTGCAACCGCAAGTTGACACGCAAGACATCTACTTTGAGGAGTATAGAAAGTTTATCCTCAAGCCCAAATCGAGGTTCACCTCGCTGATGTGGTGGTGGCAACCGCAGGTTGACACAGAGATATCTACTCTGAGGAGCGTTGAAAATTTATTTTCATAAGCCCATCAGAGTAGATATCTCGCCGGGGGGCAAAGCCCCCACCACATCAGTGCAACACTAAAAAGTCAAAAACGACAGTTTTTGGATCCAAGCTTAGCTTGGTGCCGCGCGGCACGAGCGCGATGAGCAAGCGTCATCAAACGCCAATCCTGAGTGGAAACAGATTCGATCTTTTACTTTTTAATCGTGTTTTTTGCTCTTTTGGTAGAAGATATAGCTTTTTATCAATATTCTTTTCTATATTTGTAAAAAGGTGAAGTATGACATTCGATTTATGCCTTAAGGGGAGAGAGATTTATATAGAGTTTAAAAACCATAACACTTACGCGTGAGTAGTTTGATTTGATTTTAATTAGGTTTATCTGTTTCACTGTTTCACTGTTTCACTCTGTTGCGTATTGTGTAGCACCGGGTTCGCCTGGGTTTGAGAAGTCTTCTGCGGGGCTTCTCTTTTTTTGTTCGCCAGTGCCAATAAAAAAAGAGGATCAAATCTTTATGATTTAATCCTCTAAGGTAGCGGGAGAAGGACTCGAACCTCCGACCTCCGGGTTATGAGCCCGACGAGCTGCCAACTGCTCTATCCCGCGATATATCTCTTGCGCCTCGCGTGGCGTTGTTTTCTTTCGAGACTGCAAATATAGGGCAAAAAATTGTAACTACCAAATAATTTTAAAACTATTTGTTAATTATTTTTGTGAAACTCTTCAACTCCCTGCTTTAGAAATGCTATAAACTCCTCAACATTAAGGTTATATCCGCGTGGCGTGTTGAGTTGTTCTCCTTCGGCTGTTTGGAGTATGTAGTATGGTTGTGCGTTGACACCATATGTGGTCAGAGCATAGTGTGAGTTGATCTTGCCCAACCCTTTGAGCACCTTGCCACTATCTGTAGTTATCCACATTGACTCGTCAAGGTTTGTTTTGTCATCGGTGTAGAGTGCAACAATCACATAGTCGTCGCGGAGAATCTGTAGAACGGTGGGATCTGACCATACACGTGCCTCCATCTCGCGACAGTTGACACAACCGTGACCCGTGATATCGACAAAGAGAGGTTTGTTTACCTTCTTTGCGTATGCCTCAGCCTCCTCCATATCGAAGAATCCTTCGAGGTTGTGGGGAAGGTGAAGGAAGTCACTATATTTGGCTCCTTGCATCTCGGGAGTAGCAGCGGTGGGAGCTGCTGCTCCACCTTGCCCCACTACAAAGTCTTGGGAGTGCATGGGGGGAAGATAGCCCGAAAGAGCCTTTAGAGGTGCTCCCCACATACCTGGTAGCATATATACTACAAACGAGAAGGCGGCAATAGACAATGCGAGACGACCCACGGTGAGGTGTGGCATGTCGCTATCGTGTGCAAATTTAAGCTTTCCAAGTAGGTATAACCCCAAAAGAGAGAAGATAACAATCCAGATTGCTAAGTAGACCTCACGATCTAAGAGACCCCAATGGTAAGTTTGATCTGCTACGCTCAAGAACTTCATTCCCAGCGCCAACTCGATAAATCCAAGGACTACCTTAACGGAATTTAACCAGCCACCACTCTTGGGAAGAGATTTGAGTGTAGAGGGAAAAAATGCAAAAATTGCAAAGGGAAGGGCAAAGGCTGTAGAGAAAGCCAACATTGTGATAATTGGATTCCAGAACTCACCTGCGGTGCTCTTAATCAATACAGAGCCTACGATTGGTCCCGTACACGAGAATGAAACAAGCACAAGGGTAAGAGCCAAGAAGAAGATGCCTCCCAAGGAGTTGCGATCTGCCTTTTCGTCGCTCTTGTTGACCAACCAGCTTGGCAAGACGATCTCGAAAGCACCAAAGAATGAGGCTGCAAAGATCATAAAGACAGCAAAGAATAGGAGGTTTGGCAACCAGTGTGTAGCCAACCAATTGAAAATGTCGGCAGTAACAGCATCACCACCCAAGATGCGTGTAATGATGATAATTGCAGCGATGGGTAGCGTGTATAGTGCCACGATAAAGATACCATAGAGCAGTGCCTTCATGCGTCCCTTTGTGGCGCCGCCCTCTCCCTTCATAAAGAATGAAACGGTCATCGGTATCATTGGGAATACACAAGGGGTCAACAACGCAGCAAAGCCCCAAAGAATAGCCTCGATGATAAGAGCCCAAAGAGAGCCTCCTTCGTCGGTTGGAGTTGCCGAATTGGCTACGCTTGCTTCTGCACCTGCACCTGCTTCTGCACCTGCACCAATCTCGACCATAAGTTCTATCTCGTCGGGAGGGATACAGCTTGTATCGTCGCAAGCCATCCACTCGACATGAATAGTGACGTTAGCTCCTTGACCCACAAGTTTTAGCTTTTGCGAAAATTCTGCTACACCTTCATAGCTACCCATATCCACCTCGAAGATATCGTCGTAGTAGCGGTGAGGGGTGCTGATAGGGGTTAACTCACCCTCCAACTCAATATCTGTTGAAGGCTCGAAGGTGATAACGGTTGGGTTAAAACCTCCAAATGGATCGAGATCGTAGATGTGGTATCCGTCGGCAATGTCGGCACGAACAGTAATAGTATACTCGTCGGATGATATCTGCTCGATCGAGGTGTCCCACTTAACTATATTCTCTTGCGCTTTGACCGAGATGGCTGAAACCAAGATGAAACATAGGGTAAAAAGATGGCGTAGACTCTTCATAATTAGTTTTAAAATGTATAATTAATGCAGCAAAATTAACTTTTTTTTGTTAGACGAACAAAAATTGTCTAAAAATAATTACTTTTATAGCGTGAAAAAGATATCTATCATAATTGCTACATACAACCGTTGGGAGTCGCTTCTGGTGACTCTTCGCTCGGTTGCACTCCAAAATCTTCAACCCTCCTTGTGGGAGTGCATTGTGGTAAATAACAACTCTCAGGATCAAACCCAGAAGCGTGCCGAGGAGTTTGCACAGGAGCACCCACATCTAAATATAAAGGTGGTATTCGAAGAGAGACAAGGACTTTCGTGGGCTCGCAACTGCGGCATCGAACAGAGCCAAGGGGAGATATTAGCAATAATTGATGACGATGAAGTTATCAATGAGGAGTTTGCTGCCGCCTACATAGCTCTCTTCGACTCACACCCCGAAGTAGCCTCGGCAGGGGGAAAGATCATACCACGATATATAACAAAGCGCCCTAATTGGATGTCTCACTACACCGAACTGCCTATCGCAAACCCTCTCGACTTGGGCGAGAAGGAGATGCCATTCCCCAAAGAACGTATTCCCGGAGGTGGAAATATGGCAATCAGACGCGAGGCAATAGCGCGCCACGGCGCCTTCGATGTGGAGTTAGGACGAACAGGCGAAAAGCTAATTGGTGGCGAAGAGAGCGACCTCTTTGAAAGATTGTCAAATGCCGGAGAACACTGCTGGTACTGCCCCGGGGCTGTGATGTGGCACATCATCCCTCCAGAGAAACTCACCAAAGAGTATTTCGATAGATTAACATATAATGTGGGGGTGAGTCAGCGCCTGCGCGCTGCCGCCGCTGGACGAAACCCCTGGACCTCAGAGCTGGCAAAGTGGTGCGCAACAATACTATTGTCCCTGCTCTACATCTGCCAACTAAACCCCGAAAAAAGCCTCTATATTATCAGACTGCGCCGCAACGTAAGCCGTGGACTACTCTCCCGCAAATAAATATAGTAAACACTTGGACATATTGCCTCTTATGGGTGATTGCTTGCTTCTTGCTGTGCGCTTCTTGCTTGCTTCTTGCTGTGCGCTTCTTACTGTGCGTTTCGGACTGCCTCCGGCGGGCGGGGATAGCACCCCCGCAGGTGCATACCTTCTTGCGCTTTGGGCTTAGAGATTGCATCTCTAAGATTATAAAGACCAAGGAGTTGCCGCAAATAAATTTACACAACTCTTTGGTCTTTATAATTTTCAAATGCCTTTGGCATTTAAACCCAAATCGAGGTGAACCTCGCTGATGTGGTGGTGGCAACCGAAGGTTGACACAGAGATATCTACTATGATGAGTGTTGAAAGTGAACTTTCAACACTCATCATAGTAGATATCTCGCTGAGGGGCAAAGCCCCCACCACATCAGTGCAACAAAAAAAGTCAAAAACGAAGTTTTTGGATCCAAGCTTAGCTTGGTGCCGCGCGGCACGAGCGCGATGAGCAAGCTATATCAAGCAAAGCTCCGAGCAAAACCCAAGCAAAGCCCCCAAACACCTCAGCGCATTGCAAAAAAAATTCTTCATCTAAGATCTTGGCACAAATATTGGGAAGTGATACGGCACAAACCAATAACAAAGAGATGAGTAAAACTATATTGAAGGGTCTATTTGGGTGGATAGCTTTCGCTATTGTGCTACTTGCCGCACCACAGGTATACGCTCAACGCACACATTACACACAACGCGATATTGATCAGATGATATCTAATGCCGACACGGTGATCTACAGATATCATGATGCACCAGCAGAGAAGTATCGAGAGGCATATGTTCTCGAAAATCAGCCCCCTGCGCTCGACTGGAGCCTGCGGGACTATCCTCAACGCACCCTCTTTGCAGTAAAAACAAACCTGCTCTACGATGCTATCACAGCGATCAACATCGAGCTTGAGGTACCAATTGGTTTAAGATATTCAATCTCGGGAGAGTGGATATTTCCATGGTGGCTTAGCGACAGCAGGCAACGCTCCTTTGAGCTTTTGTGTGGAACCCTCAAGGGGCGCTACTGGCTTGGTGATAGAGCCACCATGTCACAGCTCACGGGGTGGTCTGCGGGGCTCTATGTGGGTGGTGGATACTATGATCTGGAGTGGGATGGTGATGGCTATCAGGGCGAGTATCTACTCTCGGGGGGTATCTCGGCGGCATACGCGCACTCGATTGGTGGTAACTTCAGATTGGAGTATAGCTTAGGTCTGGGCATCTTAGCAACAAAATATAGAAAATATAAGGCACAGGAGTGCGGATATGACTGGAATCTGCTTCGCATACACCGGGGAACAAATCGTTGGTTTGGTCCGACTCAGCTTGGTGTATCGCTCTGCTATATGCTTCACCGTGCCGACAAGAGAGGAGGTGAGAGATGAGAAAGGCATTAATATTGATACTTTTGGCGACGGTGTGTTGCACCAGACGTCCACTCAGCGACACTGAGTGCCCTGGCGACAATCAGAAGAGTGCGGCATTGGAGGTGAGTGTAGATTGGAGTGCCACGGGCTACGACATCTACAGCGAGGAGGAGTTTATCCACCGTGTCTCGTTCCGCTTCTTCCCCAAGAATGGAGATAAGCCCTTTGATCGCTTCTTGGAGGATAATGTCGAGAGTGGTGTGATAGAGGTGCCCGCCGGAGAGTATTCGGTGGTGGTATTTAATGAATCTATCGACGACGTATATTGGCAGGGAGCCATCGAGTTTGAGAATGTAGATGATTACTCTCTCTTTGCTGCCGTCTTGGCTGACGAAGATAGAGAGACCTACGACTTTTTCTACACACCCTTAGACGATGAGGCTCTATCGGTTGAGGCTCTGATATTGGCATCGAGCAGCATCGACAACATTGTGGTGAGTGAGGCGATGACGACAACCCCACAAAGTAGCTGGAGCGAGGAGGAGTTGGCTATGATCTCTCAGCTCAATCCAGTGGTGCCGCGACGTCTAACATGCAACACAACAATTGAGGTGGTGACCGAGAATCTGAAGTCGGCATATCAGGTGCATGCCTCGCTAAGCTCACTTGCGCAGAGGGTATTTATGGCGAGTGGTGACACCGATTCGGCGACAACAACTCACATCGGAGAGCTTACTCAGTGGAGTTGGGATGATGAGCAAGAGAAGCTGCACGGCACGATCTCGGAGAGTAGACTCACCTTTTCGACCGCAGCAACCGATCAGCAACATATCCTCACGCTCGACGTGCTACTTATCGATGGTACACGTCACACTCCCGACGAACCTCTTGTCTATGATGTATCGGATCAGATCCTCTCGACCGCAGCTGCTACGCGCTATGCCGACAACGATCTGGGGGCAAGTGTATCACTCTCGTTGCCCGACGTGAGTGGCGACATTGAGGTCGATCCATGGAGCGACGACAACGAAGTAACGATCTTCTAATTTGGTGACGGATAAGAAGAGTTTAAACAAAAAAAAACACAGAGTTAGGGTTTAACCTTTAATTCACATTTATAATTAAATAACTATTTTATGAAAAAAATTACCTTTATTCTCGCTTCATGCGCACTTTGTGCCGTGAGCTGTTCTCAAAATGAGAGTGTCGATTTTGCCGTTCCAACCACTGACAATGTAATTGGCTTTATGAGTAACACATCGCGTGCGACAACTCTCACACTCGATGCCCTCGAAGACGACACCAATGGTTTTGTAGTCTATGGAATTAACGCCCTCACAAATGGGGCGTGGTATCAGTACATCGACGGTACAAACAACTACGCATTTGCAAACAACAATTGGGGTTGGGCAAATGCTGACAAGAAACCAGTGTGGCCTACAGCAGGCACCGATGGAGAGTATCCAGTGAACTTCTACGCATACTACACTCAGGCTGACGCAGCAGACTACTCGGTCGATAATAGCTCAGAGTCGAAATTGGCTATCACCTACACAGCACCTTCTGCTCTACAACACGACCTCTTGACAGCAAAAGCTTCTACCAAAGCTCGTCCCGCGGGAGATAAGCTACCGCTTACCTTCAAGCATATCCTCTCAAAAGTGAAGTTCCAAATCACTGTGGGTGATCAATTTACCGTTCACACTCAATCTATTGGCTTCAACGATGTCTGTAACTCTCGTGGCTATCTATTAGCAACTGAGGCGTGGGGCGATCAAGCCGCGTCAAGTGATTCGTACCCCTACCTTTTAACTAAAGAACCAGCTATCGTCTCTCCAGCAACTATCGAAGGTGACAATGGCGACCTAATGCTATTGCCTCAAACTACACGTTCGTGGGATCCAACGTCAGGTGTAGTAAGTGACAGTCGCATTGAACTTATCTACCGCGCAGTGGATGGTACTACCGATGTGGTTGGATATACATTAGCTGAGAGCCACCCAAAATATGATCCAACGAACGCAGATCACACAAAATATAAAGGACAACCTCTATTTGTTAAGGTTGGCTATCCTGTAGGTGACTCCGACAACAACCTCGTACTCGCTTCAGGCATGAGCTACAACTACAACATCAAAATGGGTATGGATGGTGCTACAAATGGTTATGTGGCAAGCGAATACCTCTACGACCAAGATGGAAATGAGACTACATTGGAGGTAGATAGCAAAGATGTTGGCGACCCAATCACCGATGGATACATCAACTTCACTGTAGATGTTAACGAGTGGGCACCTGAGACTGGATCTGATATTATGTAGACCCCTTTTTAGGAGAACTCCTATGTTTAACATGTTAAACATAGGAGTTGCGCAAGGTTAAATACATGATAAAAGCCTGCTTATCGCGCTCGTGCCGCGCGGGGCTGACGCTTGAAAAGGATTGCTTATCGCGCTCGTGCCGCGCGGCACCAAGCTAAGCTTGGATCCAAAAACTATCGTTTTTGACTTTTTTGTTGCGCTGATGTGGTGGGGCTTTGCCCCCGACGAGATATCCACTATGATGAGCTTTTGAAAGTGAACTTTCAACACTCCTCATAGTGGATATCTCTGTGTCAACCTACGGTTGCCACCACCACATCAGCGAAGTGAACCTCGATTTGGGCAAATTAATTTACTTCAACCTATGGTTGTTACTTCAACGCCAGCGAGGTGAACCTCGATTTGGGTTTAAATGCCATAGGCATTTAAAAATTATAAAGAGTAGAGAGTTGTGCAAATTTATTTGCGGCAACTCTTTGTTCTTTATAATCTTAGAGATGCAATCTCTAAGCCCAAAGCGCAATAATACGCACCCGCGGGGGTGCTATCTCCGCCCGCCGGAGGCAGTCCGAAACGCACAGAAAGCAACCGCAAGCAACCCAAAGCGCACAGAAAGAAGCAAGAAAGGCACGCACCCGCGGAGGTGCTATCTCCGCCCGCCGGAGGCAGTCCGAAATAATATTTTTAGTGCGTTTACCCTGCCCCTTAACTCACAAAAAACCTCTCGTCAAAATTAACAAAATAGAGTCTCTCGGTGGCGCGGGTGATGGCGGTGTAGAGCCAGCGCAACATATCGCGGCTCATCTGCTCATCGCCAAAGAGGCAGCGATCGATAAAGACTGAACGCCACTGACCACCCTGTGCTTTGTGGCAAGTTACGGCATAGGCAAATTTCACTTGGAGCGCGTTGAAGTGGGGATTTTCGCGTATTTCCTTATAGCGGTTAGCCTTATTTTTAATCTCGGCATAGTCCTTCTCGACCTCATAGAAGAGTCGTTTATTATCCTCATAGCTTAGTGCTGGCGAATCACTCGAAAGGGTGTCGAGCAGCACTTTGCATGTTATATCGTATCCATCATAGTCACCAAACGAAAGTGTTGCCTCGGCAAAGCGGAAACCGTAGAACTCCTCGAAGCGGCGCAGGCGTCGAAGCTCGGCAATATCGCCATTGGCAATAAAACTCATTGGGGCACTCTCCTCGCGTTCGCTGAAGTAGTAGTTGTTGCGCACAATCATCAGCATGTCACCACTTTCGATCTCCTCCTCGGCGCCCAGCGAAAAGCGACGTATACCCTCATTGTAGCGATTTGCTCGTTTGTTGGAGCGCGTTATCACGATAGTCTCATCGCGTCCAAATTTGTCGTAGCACTCCTGTAGTTTTTCGGTAAATTCGCCCCCCTCAAGCGCCTCCACATCGGGATAATTCATCTCAAAGAGGGGTATTTCGCAGATATCATTCTCGATCATGCAACGCACCATCGTGGCATTGAAGAGAATACCCGACTGGGAGCCTTGACGCACCACCTCATCCATAGTCCCATATATCACCTCCCCAAAGTGCGACATTGTATTTGGGTCGAGTGCCGGGCTAAACTCTTGCCCCACGGGTGGAAGCTGCGCGTTGTCGCCGACCAAAATTAATTTACATCGTTTGCCGCTACGCACATAACTCACCAAATCATCAAGCAGTGAGCCACTTCCAAATATCGCCTCTTGACCGTTGGATTCGGAGAGCATCGATGCCTCGTCGACAAGAAATATCACATCGGATTCACGATTATAGTTGAGAGAAAACTTGGAATCGTAGTCGGTGCGGCTTTTTTCGCGATAAATTTTTTTGTGTATCGTGTGGGCCTCTTTCTTGGCTACACGCCCAAGAACATTTGCCGCACGACCGGTGGGCGCAAGCAAGATAGTTTTGATGTTGAGCTCATTAAGAGTTGCTACAACCGCCGCAATCACAGTGGTTTTTCCGGTTCCGGCATACCCATTTAGGATGAAAATTGAAGAAAAATTATCATCGCAGATGTAATTTGATAACATTTCGATGATTTTTTTTTGGTCAACTGTTGTTTCGAAACAAATTTTAGTGTAAATTTGGGACGTGATATGTGTGCTAAGCATTTCGCAAGTTTTTAAATTTGATACAAACTTAATAACAAATAATCAAAATGAGAAAGATTTTTCAATTACTTTTAGCGGCAGCGATCGTCGGATTGATCTACTTGGTATACGTGCAGATCAATACACCTATCCAATTTGAGAAGGAGATGGCACAAAAAGAGAAAGCCGTAATCGAGCGAATCAAAGATGTGCGTTCAGCACAACGTGCGTTCAAAACCGTAAATGCACGCTTTACAGGAGACTTCGACACATTGATCAACTTTGTTCTCAACGACTCACTCACAATGCAACGCAAAAGAGTTGATGAAGATGACTCAGTAGGTATGGCTCAATTTAAACTTGCACAAAAGAGAGACAAGAACCTTAAGAACATCGAAGAGTTCAAGGTGGCAGTTATCGACACTGTGTTTGCTCCACGCAAGCTCACCGTTGATCAAGTTAAAGCATTGCGCTTTATTCCAGGTACTGGCGACCAAACTGAGTTTATGATCGCTGCTGGTGCTATCACCACAGAGTCTAAGGTTGTGATCCCAGTTGTTGAGGTTAAGGCTCCTTACATCTTGTTCCTCGACACGGTTAAATACCGCCAAGAGATCATCAACAAGAATGACGACCTTATCAACAACTTCAACAAATATCCAGGTATCAAATTTGGATCTATGGAGGGTGGTAACAACGAGGCTGGTAACTGGACTGGCGAATGATAAATCTCTACGATATAGGTCTCTTCGAGGATAACGCCTCATACATAGACCTATCGTAAACTCAATATTTGGGGTGACCAATCTGTTAGGGTTTGTCACCCCTACTTTATACACATATATATCTTGATATGCGAATCATAAGTGGAAAATATCGAGGGCGCAGCATTAACCCACCCAAAAACCTACGTGCCCGCCCAACAACCGACTTTGCCAAAGAAAACCTCTTCAATGTACTCACCAACCTCGTAGATTTCGAAGAGAGCACGGTTTTAGACCTCTTTGCTGGCACAGGCTCTATTAGTTACGAATTTGCCTCAAGAGGGGCTAAAAGCGTCACTTCTGTCGAAATAAATTCAATCCACCACAGCTTCATACGCAAGAGTGCCACCGAGCTGGGAGCAACCAATATCTTTGCGGTCAAAGCAAATGTATTCCTCTACCTAAAAAGTTGCCGTCAACAATTCGACATCATCTTCTCGGATGCCCCCTACGACCTTGAGGGCAGCGAAAAGGTTATAGACTTGGTTTTGGAAGGTGAGTTATTAGCAGAAGATGGAATTTTGATTTTTGAGCACTCCAAAGCCCAAAAATTTAATGACCACCCTAACTTTTGGCAATCAAGGAGTTACGGCAGCGTCCAATTCACCTTCCTAAAAAAAGTTGTCAAATAATTTGCAAATACAAAAAATTGCACTACCTTTGTATCCGCAATCACCACTGGTGCGTTAGTTCAGTTGGTTAGAATACGTGCCTGTCACGCACGGGGTCAGGGGTTCGAGTCCCCTACGCACCGCAGGGTTCGAAGTCGGAAAACGACAGAGAAGCGACACAAAGCGACAACCTACGTTAAATCATCGATTTACGTAGGTTTTTTTGTGTTTGTATGTGATTACTGCGACACGCTTGCGACGCTCTGTGACAGAAAATCGTTACAGAATCGTTACAGAAAATTTTGTCGCAATAATTGTAACGATGTCGCTTTTAAGTCGCTGAAATGTCGTGACATGTCGCTTTGGAAGTAGCTCAACTATTAAGT
>JAWXTF010000032.1:0-24017 GCA_044433965.1 Rikenellaceae bacterium
TCGAGCGCATTATGGCACTTATCCAATTCAGCGTTAAGGATGCAAGCTATGCAGTCACCTCTGTGGCTATCTCTGGTATCTCCGATGCCGGTGCATACGATATGGCAACAAAAGCGTGGTCAAGCAATGAACCTACTAACACCACCTACACAGCAGGAATTGACACGACAGTTGCAGATGGTGGTGACGAGGGTACCCAAATCACCAACAATAGCGGCTACCTAATGGTTTTGCCACAGTCGCAAGCGAGCGTCACAGTGACCGCAACCAACGAAAATGGAACAGAGAAAGTCTACACCCTCGCGAATATCAACTGGGAAGCAGGCAAGCTCTACAACTACACAATCAACCTGGAGGATATCGAGCCACAAGTTGAGGATGATCCTTCAAACGATGATGAGAATGTTAAGGCAGCAGCAGATGATTACGATTTAACCGAGGAGGAGTCTGCTAACTGCTACATGTTGCATCCATCATCAAGCTCTGATTTAGTATACTATATTCCAGTTGAGGAGCGTATTAATACATTCTGGGGTAATAATGGTTACGAAAATGTTTCGGCTAACTGCATTGATGAAGATACAATCTGGACTGCTGAGATCCTTTGGGGTGATGTGGTATCATTTGGTGATCTTAAGGTTGAGCGTGTGACATCTACTGAATTTGATGGCGGTACATCTGTAAACTCAGTGTTGAAAGTAACATTGCCAAAAAATTACAATAATGGTAATGTGATAGTTGCTGTTAAGAGTGCAGAAGGTACTATACTATGGAGTTGGCACTTGTGGATTACAGATTATAATCCTGATGAAGCAAATGATTACTATATGAATAATAATTCGTATCATTCTGTTACAGGTGGTCAGGTGGAACGATTGTATAATGTTAGTGGGGCTGTATTGGTCAATCAGACCTGGTCAATGTATTTTGTTACGTGGAGTACTGGTTCTATATATGGAGACAATAGAGTTCATATGATGGATAGATTCCTTGGAGCAATAGAGCGAAAATCATCTGATTACTCTAATGGTTATTATCAAAATTATAATCAGCAGGGTCCTGGCGCGCTCTATTTCCAATTTGGTCGTAAAGATCCATTCCCTGGTGATTCAGCAAAGAATGCTAATGGCAGTTCGTATAGCTTGTCAACTATATCATCTACCAAAACAATGCAATATACTGTTAATAATCCAATGAATTTTGTTACTGCATCAGGTAAATGGATTTCAGATACTACGGGTAAATATTATGGTACATATAACTATTGGTATGATTACAAATCTCAGTTTAAAGAGTTTGAATTTGGTAACCCCGCTGCTGAGATGGTCCCAAAATCTATTTTTGACCCATGTCCTGTAGGTTGGAGAATACCATTCTATGATACTTGGAATGCTTGTTATAACAGTAGTGCAATATCTAAATATTCCAATGCATTTATTATATCAGGTGCCTTCTATTATTATAATATAGGATATAGAGGTGGAGGTAATGGTGGCTTGCTTGGAAGTCGTACTGCTACATGGACCTGGAGTAATTATAATGATGCGACTTTGCAATATTATAATAGTTCAGTGGCTCCGTTAGTAACTGATACGTATGCATCAACAGCTCTTCCGGTAAGACCTGTCAGAGATCCCAATAATTTATAACGTATATTTAGACACTTAAACCATAGGGGTTTGATCGCCCCTATGGTTGCTAATTTTCACAAAAAATATTTATGAGTATGGCTGAGAGATTTTTGATGATATGTGCACTCGCGCTGATTGTGGCGAGTGGATGTGACCACGACAAAATGGAGGATGATGTTGTGTTGGATGGATATACGCCCGACACTGCTTTGATGACATTCGATGCTGTGTATAGTGGTAGTAGCAATTTTGCTGATAGCCGTGGAAGCTTGACTGGAAGCTTTGTCGACGATGACAATATAGGCGTTTATGCCTATTACACTCCCCAAGGGGCAGTGCAGCAGCAGAGTGAGCCAAATTTTATGAATAATCAGTTGATGACAAAGAGTGGCAATAGTTGGTTGTATTCTCCGATGAAACACTGGTCGACAAATATTTATGATACCTTTGAGTTTCAGGCTTATGCGCCCTTTGGGTCGGAGGCGAATGGTATTGTCGCCTCGTCGGTCGATGGTATGTTGGCTATAGACTATATGGTGCCCGAGGAGTGTGCCTCACAGCCCGATTTGATGATTTCAGAGCCAATATCTCAATCGCTGGCTTTGAGTGAGTGTGTAAATCTTGAATTTTATCACGCACTTGCGACAGTCTCGTTTAAGGTTGTTGGTGACCCCTCGTTCAAGGTTGTTGCTATATCGTTGAGTGGAGTGAAGAATCTGGGCACCTTGGGGTGGAGTCATGGCGACTCTGCGCTTAATTGGAGTGGGGTCAAGGCGACTGATACGACGATAGAATTTAGCGCTATACTTGACGAGAATGTTACATCCGATGGGGATAGTGCTACAACGGTAACAGCGGCAGAGGGGTATTTGATGATGATTCCTCAGATTATCCCCGAGGAGGGTTTCACAGTGCATGTTACAACAATGATAGGCTCGACCGAAGTGAAGAGTGAGTTGCAGATGTTGCCCACGATGGTGGATGAGTGGAAGGTGAATGGTAGGTATTGTTATATCATTAACTTAGAGGATCAAGAGCAGGTGTAGAGCTTGGTGCCGCACGGCATGAGCGCGATAAGCAGGTTTTTTTCGTGCGTTTGCCCTCTTTTTACCCTGCTTAGTGTTGCAAAATTGGATAGATGTTATTATATTTGTATAACCTAACCAAGCAACCAGTGATGAATTTACGATATCTTCGAATAATAATAGTATCGTTTTTTGCGTTATATTCACTTGTCTCAAGCCCATTGCAGGCTCATGAGAGAGGTGGATATGGTGCGCCTTTTGAGAGACTCAATAGATTGAGCGGACTCTCCCACAATGGATCTACCTGTATGCTACATGATAGCCGCGGTTACTTGTGGGTCGGTACCTACGATGGTTTAAATCGTTATAATGGCACTAATATTACGACTTATAAAAACGAAGTCGGGCGAACGCTATTTTTGAGTAGTAGAATATATGCCTTGGCAGAGGATTGCAATGGTAACATCTGGGTTGGTACGGAGATGGGTGTGACCCTCTTTGATGTCGATAAGGAGCTGTTTAGACCTCTATCTTGGAACGAGGACCAAGATGCAGTATATCCATTTATTCGTTATATCAATATTTGTGGCGATAGGGTTTTTTGCTTTAGTGAGAATAACGGAGTTGTGGTATATGATCTCAGTGGCGAGATTGTCGAGCAGGGGCGTATTGATGAGCGACATGCTATTCAGAGTGTTCTCTTTTGTGGGGAGGGAAGATATATCCTTGCCTCGCACACGGGACTCCTCTACTATAACACCTCGAAACACGAGCTGAAAAGAGTTTGGGAGTTGCCATATAACTCAGCGCGGTTATTGGTTAGAGATGGTGACTCGGATAACTATGTGGTGGCGTACTACGAGGGAGTGCAGCGGCTGCGGTTGACCTTTACGGCGAATGGCTGCAAGGGAGAGTTGCTTGGCGATATTGACTATCCTAATAGCCGAGTCCGCGCATTAGATATTGATGCTGAGGGGACTTTGTGGCTTGGCGTGGATTATAGCGGAGTCTATTACCTGCCCAACTACATTGAAAATATGGGACGTAGGCTACGTATTCAAGATTCTCCAAGGCGCCCAAGTGCTTTTCTTTCGGATGATTACTGCTTCTGGATCTCCTCCTTTGACGATGGCGTGTGGAGTTACTCTCTTCGCCGTAGCCCTTTTAGCTCTATTGGAGATAATCATATGGGGCAAGCTCAGATTCTTCCATATAAAGAGAATAAGATCTTTGTAAAGGAGAGAAATAAATTGCATCTTTTTAATTTCGACACTAAACGCTATGAGCGACTGCCTTTTGATGTGAGTTATATTGAGAATCGTCCTAAGGTGATATGCCAAGGCATGGATGGTGATATATATTTCGTTTTGAGTGGCAAAGATGGCTTGTGTGAATTGGCTCGTGTGGATGGCGATAGGTTAAGCGTTGTGCGTAGTGAAAAGTTGCGCGCAATTCAATCTAAAGTGAAGTATGCTAATCAGCCAGTTGTAGCAACATGTGATGGAGCGGGTGCGCTTTGGATTGGATATCTCAATAATCTCTACCGAGTAGTGCTTGGTGGAGGAGGACTTGAGGTGGAGAGTGTAGAGTCTATCTACGAAAATAGCCTCTTTGATGAGGGCGTTTTGCTCTCTCATACTCGCAATATCTACTGCGATAGGCAGACTAACTCCCTATTTGTATGTGGAGACAAATCTGGTTTGGTACATATCAAATTGGAGGATGGCAAAAGAATGGAGGAGTTGAAGATCTCGCAATACCGTTATGATCTTGATGATCCACACTCTATAACATCGAACTACACCACCTCAGCTATTCGACTTGGAGATGGCTCCCTGTGGGTTGGAACCGAAGGTGGCGGGCTTTGTCGCGTTGAGCAGAGTGGCGATACTTTGAGCTTTGAGGCTATCTCGGAGGAGGATGGCCTCTCGAATAATGTTGTGAAGAGCCTAATTCAAGATAGATCTGGTAATCTGTGGATTGGAACTAATATCGGATTAAATCTTTATGATCGTGAGCATGATGTATTGAAGAGTTACCATGTTGAGGATGGTCTCTATGAAGATAATTTTTGGTATAACACCACTCTGCTTGATGATGGTATGGTGGTGGCTGCCTGCGCCAACTCAATCTGCTATTTCTATCCTGAGAAGATTGAGTTTGATGAGCCTACTCCCAAACTCTATTTCGATGAGTTGAGGATATATAACTCTGTAGTTAAGCCCAATGTGGCGGATGATGATGGTCGTGTGATGCTGACTCATAGGCTTAAGAGTGGCGATGTGTTACACCTTAACCACGATCAAAATGTTTTTGCTATAGATGTTGATGCTATATATGGCGATGCCGCAAAGCATAGTGTTATAAGTTATATGCTCTCGCCAGTCAATGGAGAGTGGATTTGCATCACTTCACCCAATAGAACGCTACATTTTAATGGTTTAACACCCGGTGAGTATACTTTGAGAGTCAAAACGTCCACTTCTCAAGGTGCACAGAGTGATGAACTTCTCCTTAGTATAGTTATTTCACCTCCATTTTGGCGCACGACGACGGCATATATTCTCTACTTTATCTTGATTGTCATTGTGATAGCACTCTGTTTTTATGTAGTTTTGCGATATCAATCTCTTATGCATAATCTTCAAATCGAGACTATAGAGAAATCAGCTAAGGAGGATAAGATACGCTATCTTTCCAATATCTCACATGAATTGAAAACACCTCTTTCTCTGATTGTTGCACCACTTTCGGAGCTAAAGGAGCGCTTTAGAGTAGATGTTGATGTGAATAAGCGACTCGATATAATTCGTCGCCAATCACGCAAGATGTTGGAGCTGGTCGATCTTATTCATGGGCTTGAGGTCGACGATCTGAAGAACCTTACGATGGTTAGAAGTAATTTCTCTTTTAGTAGCTTGGTCGAACAAATTGGTGTTGATTTTAAGTTTATGGCGCAGCACGATAACAAGCAATTTGAAGTTGTGGCTCCAGAGCAGCAAATTTTTGTTGAAGCAGATCGAGCAATGATCGAGAAGATCTTCAACAATCTACTGACAAACGCCTTCAAATATACCCGACATGGTGATACTATTAAACTGTCATTCTGGATAGAAGAGCAAAATATGCTTCATATTCAAGTATTTGATAGTGGATATGGAATAGATGAGAAGGACCTGCCACATATTTTCGATAGATTCTACCAAGCAACGCGAAGCGGAAGTGGGAAGATTGGTGGTACGGGTATTGGCTTGACCTTTACTAAGCGCCTTGTAGAGCTTCATCAAG
The DNA here is from genome assembly GCA_044433965.1 of Rikenellaceae bacterium. Lineage (GTDB taxonomy): Bacteria > Bacteroidota > Bacteroidia > Bacteroidales > Rikenellaceae > Alistipes. The sequence goes on from JAWXTF010000032.1 coordinate 5,945, forward strand.
GCGAGATAAATGTACAGAGTAAAGTTGGTGTAGGAACCACTTTTACCCTTGCTCTGCCTGTTGTGTCGAGTGTGGCTGTGACAAGGTGTGCTGAGGATGAGGGTGGAGTAGAGGAATCAATGCCTGATATAATTGGTGGTGATGAGGATCTATCACATATCGTTGTTACGGGTGAATTTGCATCTTCGTTAGTCTATTATGTTGATGACAACCAGGAGTTGCGACTCTACCTAAGTGAGATATTGGGGCGTTACTTCAAAGTGAGCGTCTTTGCAAATGGCGCTGACCTATTTGCTGCCCTGGAGCATAACTCTCCCGATATTATCTTGAGCGATGTGATGATGCCCGAGATGGATGGCTATGAGCTATGTTGTAAGATTAAAGGAGATATCAATACCAGTCACATTCCCATTATATTATTGACCGCTTGTAGTGCTGTTGATGATAAAATCAAGGGCTTGGAGTATGGTGCTGATGCCTATATTGCCAAACCATTCTACCCCAAACATGTTATTACACGTGTGGAGACGCTGCTGCGAAGTCGTCAGAGGCTAAGAGAGCGATATAGTATTGGTACCACTTTGACCTATGGTGAGGATAGTTCTATATCTACAAAGGATAATGAATTTATCGTTCGCCTTCAAGAGATATTTGAGGCAAATCTTGATAATGATGAGCTCAATTTGGATGATGTTGCTAAGGAGCTATGTCAAAACCGTTCTCTATTCTTCAAGAAGGTGAAGTCTATAACGAACTCTTCGCCCTATGAATTATTGAAGGAGTATAGGCTCAAAAGAGCTGCCGAGTTGCTTGGGTCGACTCACTATAATGTGGGCGAGGTGTGCTCGATGACTGGGTTTAAGGATCGTTCTCACTTTAGCCGTTTGTTTAAGGATAGATACAATGTTTCGCCAAGCAAGTATCAAAATAATAAAAATAGCTAAAAAGTCTGTTTTGTTGTAATTGCTTGCATATAAGTGTTTTAATTGGTGTTTTTGGTAATTTGCTGCGACCCACAGTCACAATTTAGTTACTGAAAATCACGTTATATTATATTTTATTTTGTTCCTTTGTATTAGGAAATTCACACTCTCGTGGGCGATTAAGTTCGAATTAGCAGTGGGACTGTTGGTAAGAGCGGTTGTATGACAACAGAGGTCGCATGTTGAGTTATTTGAATATCCAACATAGGTTATGTAATAAGGTTTTGGTTTTGGTAATATTGGGGGTTTAGGCTGCATTAGATTGGTTGCAGGTGGTTAAAGTTAGCTTATGCCCCCAATATTCATGTGAATTGATACTTTGTTTTGAGGATAATATGAGCGAGGTTCTTGGAGATGGAAAACAGACGACGTATAACATATGTTTATTATAGATGAAATACCACTTAAACTAATTATAATATGAGAAAAAAATTTTACAATGTATTGTTGATCTTCATTGGACTACAATTGGTAATTGGAGTTCAGTCGATCTATGCACAGAGTTCGGTAGTGCAGGGTACAGTTACCGAAGAGGGTAGTGGTGCGCCTATTATTGGTGCCACTGTAATTGCGACAAGTGCTACTGGTACGATTGTCGGAGCTACCACAGACCTTGATGGTGTCTACTCTATCAAGGTAGCTAACGGAATCACAGAGTTGGAGTTCTCCTACTTGGGTTACCAAACCGTTATGGTTCCCATCGGAGGAAAGAGTACACTCGATGTTCAGCTCCACTCCGAGGCATCAACGCTCGAAGAGGTTGTCGTTGTAGGTTACGGTATGCAGAAGAAGGTCAGTGTGACCGGTTCTGTTGCATCTGTTACTTCGGATGACATCAAGAGTAGTCCGTCGTCGAATCTTGCAGGTTCGCTAACTGGTAAACTTCCAGGTTTGACCATCACTCAATCGAGTGGTCAAGCAGGTAGCGAGGATTTCTCGTTCTACCTTCGTGGAGTTAGTACAATCTCGGGATCAAGCCAATCACCACTTATCTTGATCGATGGTGTACCTCGTAGCGATCTTAGTATGATCGACCCTAACGAGATTGCATCAGTATCTATCCTTAAGGATGCATCTGCAACTGCGGTATTCGGTGTGCGTGGTGCCAATGGTGTGGTATTGATCACAACGCGTGTGGGTGACGAAGGTCAACCACAACTTACATTCTCTGCTGAGTATGGTCTTCAATCTTTTACTAAGGATTACGACATGATCGACTCTTGGGACTATGCAAAGCTCTACAACGAAGCTGCTACAAATGATGGACAAACAACAAATCTCTACTCCGATCGTCAGATTCAGTTGTATAAAGATGGTACAAGTGCTCTATATCCTAATACAGATTGGTATGACATTATATTTAAAGGTGTAGCACCAATGGGTCGTTACAATGTTAACCTCTCTGGTTCTACAGATAAAGTTAACTACTTCTTGAATCTTGGTATGCTAAACCAAGATGGTATGATGAATACACTCTCAAAGGAGGAACTTGACTATAATCCACAATATAGTTTGGATCGTTATAACTTCCGTGCCAACCTCGATATCAAGGTTAATAGCTGGATCAAAACAAGTTTGAAGATCTCTGGTTATATCGACGATGTATCTCAAAGTTATGCTTCAAGTAACAACATCTACAACTTCTTTAAGCAGGTCTATGAGATGACACCAGTAACGCCATGTTTCTATGATGAGCAGATGGCTGAGTATGGCGTAAGTAGTGATTACGATATCCTTGTTAGTAATGGTATCACCAACCCTTATGGTGAGCTTAACTATCGCGGTTACAAACAAACTGATAAACTTAAACTCAACAACTCAGCGACAATCGATTTCGATTTGAGCGGCATAACTAAAGGTCTTAGCGCACGTGCTTTGGTTGCTTACGATACTGCCATCACCTCAACAGTTACAGGTAGTACCTCAAGTACAGGTTATAACCTCTACTTATTCTCTGTAAGTGAGCAGACCGATGCAAATGGCAATGTCTATGATGCTCCCTCTTTCTCTCTCCAAGATGAGCTTCAAGAGTACCAGCTCTCTTTGAGTAAAGGTAACTCATCGTACTATGCTATGAATGTTCAAGCTATGCTTAACTATTCTCGCGAATTTGGTAAACACACTGTAGGTGGTATGTTTGTTTATCAGTTCGATAATAGCCGTACAGGATCGGGTTCACATATCGACCTATTGCCTTACAATCGTGTTGGTTACGCGCTCCGTGGAACTTATAGCTACGACGATCGTTATATGGCAGAGGTAAACGTTGGTTACAACGGTTCAGAGCAATTTGCTGCTGGTAAACGTTTTGGTCTATTCCCTGCGGTTTCGGCTGGTTGGATGGTCTCTAATGAGCAATTCCTCCAAGGTAACGACGTTATTACAAGTTTGAAGTTGAGAGCTTCGTATGGTTTGGTTGGTAACGATAAAATTGGTAGCGACCGCTTCCTCTACTTAGACAACTTGACTCTATCGGCACAAACAACTGGTACAAGTAATAATGCTTATAGCCAAACAAATGCCTCCTTGGCAGATGGTTACTTGATTCGTGAAAATCGTGACGGTAACGAGAATCTTACTTGGGAGGTTGCCGAGAAGCAAAACTACGGTTTTGATTTGCAACTATTCAAGAAGTTGAGCATTACATTTGATTACTTCCGTGAGTATCGTGATGGAATCCTTATCAGTACAAACTCTATACCTCAATCATTGGGTACTGTCTCTTCATTCCTTGCTGCGCTCAATGCTGGAATCGTTAAGAATCATGGTTTTGAGCTTGATGCTAAATATTTTGGCAACTTCACCAAAGATCTTAGCTATACAGTTGGTGCAACGCTTAACTTTGCTCGCAATGAGGTAGTTTATCGCGACGAAATCTATATGGGTGATGACTACTACTGTCCAAAACAGAGTGAGGGTTACTCTTTGAACCAGAACTTTGGTTACTATATCGACTGGGATTCAATCGGTGATGGTTACTTCACTTCACAAGAGGAGATCGATAATTACTGCCCTTACACCGAGTCTACACCTCGCGTCGGAGACTTTGTATACAAAGATCTTAATGGCGACGGAGAGATCAACTCAAAGGATGCTGCTCCACTTGGTAGCCCCTCGCTTCCTGAGTTGAACTATAGCTTATCTCTTGGACTTGGTTACAAAGGTTTCGATATGTCTGTATTGCTCTACGGAGTAGGTAACAACCACAAATACTTTACAGGTTATGGTATCAACGAATACACCTCAGTATACCAAAGCCACCATATGAATGCATGGACTTATGAGCGTTACGAAAATGGTGATGAGATTAGCTACCCAGCTCTATCGTTGAGTGCATCATCGTCTCATGATCGCAATGATTACTTTGTGATGAACTGTCGTTATTTGCGTTTGAAGAATGTGGAGATTGGTTACACATTGCCTAAATCATGGATCAAGAAGTTTGGAATGACAAACGTCAGAGTATACACTAATGCTACCAACTTGCTTACTTGGGACTCAATACCATTTGAGTATGTTGACCCTGAGCAATCATCTCTATCATCAGTTGTGCCACTTCAACGTGTGGTTAATGTTGGTGTCAATGTTAAATTCTAATATGTGCGATAATGAATATGAAAAATTATAAAAAATTAGTGGTTGGTGCAGCTTTAACTCTATTTACTGCTTTCGTTGGCACCTCTTGTCACGACCAACTCAATATTATTCCCGAAGGACAACTTACTCTGGATGATGTCTTTACGAGCGACTATAATACTGCGGCATACCTTAACTCCTGTTATGAGTATTTCCCTGCTTATGGTTACGCTTATAACTGGCGTACTAATCTACCTATTATCTTCTCGGATGATGGTCACGAGTACTCAACTACTAATAACTATATCAGTACTCACATGTATGGTACAATCAACTCTGATTTTTGGTCTAACTGGTTGATCTCAGATAGCTGGGCAGAGCAGTGGGGTAACAAGAACTGGTCATCTTACCGCCCTGTAACATCTTGGAGTGTATACTACCAAAATATTAAGCGTTGTAACATATTTCTCGCTAATATCGACACAGCAGTTGTTCCAGACGATATCGACCGTGAGGCTTGGAAGGCTGAGGCTTTGACCCTTAGATCTTTCTACTACCACCGTCTAATCTCAGACTTTGGTGATGTGCCATTGATTCTCGATGTTATTAGCTCAGAGGATACAGGTGCTAACCTTGAGCGTACTCCTGCAACTGTAATTTGTGACTCTATCGTAGAGTGGAGCCGTAGAGCTATTGCTGTAGAGAGCGATGACTTCGCTTGGTTTACACTCAACTCGGGTGATATCAACCGTATGAATAAGGCCGTTGCTGCAATGTTGATGTCGAGAGCTGCTCTCTACAAGGCGAGTCCTCTCTACAACGATGGTGGCGATTATTGGGCAGAGGCAGCTGAGATCAACGAAGAGGCATTGAATGCTTGTTTGGATGGTGGCATGCAGCTTTGGAGCTCTGTAAACTCAACTGGTGTATACACTCTTGCAACTCTTATTGGTTCGAACAATCCAACAGAGGGTTACGATGCTTTGGCTCCTGCTTTCTATGAGTATATGACCTCGGCAAGAAGCTATGGTACTGCTCCGGTCGACAAGGAGACTATTATGATCTCTTCATTGAAGATGGGAACAAATATCAACACTACTCAAATGGGTATTCCTCAGCACAGCTCTAACAAAGCAGGTATCTGCCCTTCTCAAGAGTTAGTGGATGCATATCCAACTCGTGATGGTAAGTATATTCTCGATTTGGAGAATCCATACAATGATGAGGCTCACCTGGATCCAAACTACAATGGTGACAATACAATGTATGATCCTGAGAATCCATATGCAAATCGTGACCCACGTTTCTATGCTACAATTCTCTATAATGGTGCATACGCTATCAATAGTAGCAAGGAAGAGATCACCATTGAGACATATAATGGTGGTTTAGATAAGATCTTGCCTGGTAGTTTGAAGAATACTTGTACTGGTTACTACTCACGTCGTCATATGCGTCCTGACCTATATCCAGGATCATGGGTTGTTGTAAACTATCGTACTATGCGTTTGGCTGAGATCTATCTCAACTGTGCAGAGGCAATGGCTAAGTGTGGTCGATGGGAAGATGGTTTGGAATATGCAAATGTTGTTCGTGCACGTGCTACGATGCCAGATATCGAGGCAACGGGTCAAGAGGATGCTGTGCGTAAGGTTTGTCATGAGCGCCGTATCGAGTTCGGTTTTGAAGATGTTCGCTATATGGATATCCGTCGTTGGGCAGAGGTTGGCGAAAATATCGCAGATGCTCACATGACAGGTATGTGGATCGAAAAGAGAGATGATGGTACGTTTGAGTATCACCGTGCACCACTTGGTAAGAGCTACGATAAGTCAACAGGTCAATTTTCAGGAAGCGAGTGGCAGCGCGATGTATACAAGGCGAAGTATCAACTACACCCAATTGAATTGGATGAGGTTACACGTCTGGTTGCTGCAACAGGTAAAGATTTTGACTACTGGCAAAACCCAGGTTGGTAGAAAACAAAAGAGAACATTAAAAAATGATTGTTATGAATAAAAATAATAGAATTTTGAATATCGCTCTTTTCGTGTCGCTTTTAATGGGTAGCAGCAGTGTTGTTGTCGCTCAAGATGTGAAGGATCACGATCAGATTGTTAAAATGATAAAAGAGGAGCGCCCCGAATATAGTATCGGCTCTTCGGTTATTTCGATAAGTGGAGAGGAGTTGCGTAGAACAAAGCACCATGACCTTAGTACAGCTTTGGCTGGTCGTGTTCCAGGGTTGGTGGTTACTACAACAGCAAGTTTGCCTGGAAGTGAGACTTTTGGCACCAATACACGCGGTAATAGCGCATCTCCATTGGTGTTGGTTGATGGTATTGTTGGTAGCTTGAATACAGTCAATGTATTCGATGTTGAGAGTGTAACATTTACCAAGGATGCTTCAAGTTCTGTATTCTATGGAATGCAGGCGTCGGGTGGTATCCTCTACGTTAAGACCTATCGTGGTAAGAAGAATACAGAACCTCAAATCAAAGTTGATGCTCTTTATACTATCGAGAGTCAACTCAATACTCCACAAGTGTTGGGAGCCGCAGATCACGTAAGACTTACAACTGAGGCTTATGCTAATGACAATATGTCGTCATCTAATCAATATACAGAGGCGCAGATTGCAGGGTATGCAGCAGGAGAGACATCTGATCTATTCCCCGACAATGATTGGTACAATATGTTTATGGCAGATCAAGTGGCTACCTACCGTGTTAATGCAAGTGCATCAGGTGGTGGTGAGTATGTAAACTACTATGCAAGTATTGGTTACCTCAACCAAGGTTCGCCATTTATTGAGCAAGAGACCGTTAAACCATATGGTAAGGATCGTTTCGATATCCAATCTAATATTGATATCAAGGTAAATGACTTTATCGATGGTTATGCAACAATCTCGACTCAAGTAGACAAGGATGTTATCACGGCTTACTCTGACGGCGTAACAGGAATCATCTCATCTCTACTTAGCCTTCCCCCAACCGAGTTCGGTCCACTTACTCCCGATGGCGAGGTTGTGGTAACAGCTTCGAACCTCAATCCAACTTATGGTAACATCAATAAGAGTGGTTACAAAGATCAAACCATAACCGATTTCAAATCGACATTTGGACTTAAATTTGATCTTAGTGCAATTCTCGATGGACTTGGAGCACGTGGTGAGTTTAGATATTATTCACTTGGTACATCTACCTACACTGGTTCTCAATCTTATGCACGTTCAATCCGTGACTTGACCAACGATGCTGAGTTGGTATACTACAGCTACCAACCAGCAGAGTATTACGACACCCCAGTAAGTTTTACTAAGTCGTCAGGTACTACAGTTCGTCGCGATGTTGATGGAGAACTCTTCTACAACAAAAATTTTGGCGATCACAATGTTAATGCGTTGGCATTTGTAAGACACCAATACTACAATGCTGCCTCAATCACAGGTACTCAACCAGTTGTTAGATTTGGTACAGGTGGTAAGATTGGTTACGGTTACAAAAATATCTTCTTCGCAGATTACAACTTCTCATATGAGGGTTCTGAGCAATTTGCAGATGGAAAGAAATATGGTCTATTCAATACTGGTTCTGCTGCTTTGATCTTGTCGAATATGGATTTCTTGAAGGATAATTCAGTATTGACATACCTCAAACTTCGTGGTTCTTATGGTGTGATTGGTTCTGATGCATTTGGTGATGATCGTTTTATCTATACCGATTACTTGGATAGCACAAGTTGGAACTCTGGTATCAACTACCTTAGTGCCGAGTATGAGTTGCTTCGTTTGGGTAACTACGACCTAACATGGGAGAAGAGCACTATCTCTAATGTTGCAGTTGAGTTTTCACTTTTCGATCAAATCTCAGTTACTGCTGAGTACTTTGTCAACAAGGGAAGCGACCTATTGATTGACAATAATCTTACTCCACTTCTCTATGGTGTTGCCTCAGATATCCTTCCAGCTATCAACGAGGGTCTAACAACCAATAAAGGTGTCGAGTTCCAGCTTGGTTACTCGAAGAAGATCAATGAGGATGTAAGAGTTGGAGCAACTGGTTACTTCACATTCACCGAGAAGATGACAGATTACAGTGGAGAAACTCCTCGTAGTGGTTATCCATATGAGTATAAAACCCAAGGGTTCCGTGTAGGTCAAAACTGGGGTTACCAGATCGACTACTCTAATGGTAATGGTTACTTCAATACTCAAGATGAGCTTGATGCAAGCCCTTCATACACTGGCACTTCACCTCGTCTTGGAGACTTCGTCTATGTTGACCAAAACAACGATAATGTCATCGATGATAAGGATATGATCCCTATGGGTGAGACAACCGTTCCTCAAGTTGCCTATGGCTTGGAGCTATATGCTGATTTCTATGGTTTCGACCTTTCGGTACTCTTCCAAGGTCTTGGTAAATATGGCTCATTCTTGACAGGTGTAGGCTACTATGAGAACAATAGTGGTGGTATGTTCTTCGATCAACACCTCACAGCTTGGACTGCTGAGCGTTATGCAGCAGGTGAGACTATTACCGCTCCAGCGCTTACTATGAAGGGTAGCTCAAGTCAAAAGGCAAATAACTACTACTACCAAGATAAGAGCTTCTGCCGTTTGAAGAATCTTGAAATTGGTTACACTCTTCCTAAACACATAACAAAAGCAATCGACATTGAATCGTTGAGAGTATATGGCTCTGGAATCAACCTTTTCACATGGGATCGTCTCGAAAATGAGAACCACGATATTGAAGGTACAAAGATTACAGCCTACCAAACACCTCGCTATATCACAATGGGATTAACAGTTACATTCTAAAAATTAAACAATTATGAGAAAGTTTTATATATTTATTCTGTTTCTTATAGCATCTATCACCACCTCGTGTGACAGCGTATTCGACTACGATGCCGATGATAGATACGACTACGATTCAATATTCGATGATTACTCTAAGGCTGGTAAGTACCTCAATACTTGCTATGCAAGTCTCCACGACTATAACCGTTGGGGCGGTTGTGGTACATTTATCGCAGCTATCACCGATGAGGCGCACGATGCGCACACCGCTAAAACTATTAGTTACTACAACGACGAGTGTTCTTCAGCCAATGAGTTGGTTATCCCAGGTCACTACACAGCGATCTACGAGGGTATCAGACACTGTAATGTCTTTCTTTCGAGAATTGACGAAGTGGAGCGCTTTACGATTGAGTCGTATAAGAGTCGTTGGACAGGTGAGGCATATATGATTAGAGCGAAACTTATGTGGGAGCTTATCAAACGTTATGGTCCTATGCCAATCGTAAAGGAGGTTTTCCCTCTCGATTACGACTACTCGCAGATGTCAAAGCCAACATTCCAGGAGTGCGTAGAGTCAATTCTTGAGGATATCGAGTTGGCTAATGCCGAGCCCGAGTTCTTGTGGCGAATTGATGGTACTAACGAAAGTGAGTCTATGACACATGCTGTTGGTTACGCTATCAAATCACAGGCTAAGCTTTTTGCAGCAAGTCCACTGTGGAACGAAGATAACGACCCAGCTCTTTGGGAGGATGCCCTAAAGTACACAAAATTAGCTATTGATTCGCTTGAGTCTCATGGTTTTGCAATGTACATTCCCTCATCACCTACAGTGACAGGTGCTTCAGCGTATGAAGATACTTTCTTTGCCTCAATGACCGCCGATGCAGGATTTGCAAACAAGGAGGCGATCTATCAAACAAAGGCAAGAATGACGCTTTGGGCTCTCTATGGAGTACCTCTACTCAAGGCATCTGGTGTTACTTCATCAGGTATCTCTCCAGTTCAAGAGTTGGTAGACTCTTACGAGACAATTGATGGTGTGCCTATCTTGAATCTTGAGCGACCATACTTGGACGAGAACCACACCGTGCCAAACTACAATGCCGAGGCACTTATCTCTAATGGTGGTATGTATGACCCAGCTAATCCATACGACAACCGTGACCCACGTCTAAGATCATCTATTATCTGCAATGGAGATTACCAAAATCCAGTCGCTAAGACAAACCAAGTCTTTACTTATGCTGGTGGTAACTGTGCAACATCATCTTCGGATGCGCTCTATACCTCATCTGGTTACTACTTGCGTAAGTTCATCAACTGGAACTCATCAAGTTCAAGTGCAGCGGATGCTTTCTGGTGCCACTACCGTATGGCAGAGATGTATCTCAACTATGCTGAGGCGGAGTTCCACGTAAATGGAGTTACAGCCAATGCACTTGAGGCAGTCAATAAAGTACGTTCACGTTCTGGCATGCCCGATCTACCAACAAACCTTACAGCCGATCAATTTGAGTTGCGTTTGCGCAACGAGCGTCGTGTGGAGCTTGCTTTCGAGGAGCACCGCTACTATGATTTACGTCGTTGGAAGCTCAACGAGCAGTATGAGGGTCTTGTAACAAGAATGGATATCACAAAGAATGGCGATGGTTCATATAGCTACACACGTGCCGTTCTAAGCGAGCGTGCCGTCACCGAGACTCGTTATAACAAATATCGTTTGTGGCCAGTTCCACTCGCTGAGGAGAACTTATTGAGACTTCACGGAGTTGAGATTCAAAACCCAGGTTGGTAGTCAACCCAAATTAATTAAATTAATAGATGATTATGAAAAATAAGTTATATTTGTTGGGCATACTCACTGTGATGCTCATTACAAGTTGCACCAAGGCAGATGAGGGTTTAGACAACGCTGCAAACGCCGGTTGGGCAACAGATTCAACGATGAATAGTGCCGGTGAATATGTTATTAGCGTAGGCGATGAGATAGTATTCACAGATACATCTGAGAATACTCTAACTCACAGTTGGATCATCGAGGATGGTTGCTCATTTGCTGCTACAAGTGGTAGTGAGTCATCAAATCCCGTTGAGACAGTCAAATTTAATGAAGCAGGTTTCTACAAAGTGACACTCTACAACACCTATGCGAGTGATGTATCGGATGCTAAAAATTCAATTACCGCTAAACAAGATGGTGATGTGTGGGTTATCGAGCAAAATTTCTGGGTCAACGTCTATGGTGATCTCGATGCTGCATTGTTGGTGGTGCGTGTCATGACCACTGGTGAAACCCAAGTTATAGCAGACCTTGAATCGGGTTATCAAGTACCCGACGATCAAGAGCTTTGGACCAAGGCGACTATCAATACTGGCGACAGAATCGTCTTTATCGATGAGGCTGATGGAGGTGCAGATAGTTGGTATATCAACTACGACGGAATGAGCGTAGCAGGTACCAAGGGTTCTGTTAATATCCTCTTTAGTCAACCTACAACCTACTCAGATTTTGAGTATGAGGTCTCTCGCACGAACCCTGCGTCACAAATCATCAAGGAGGTTCCAATTATCGTCGAGGTAATTGAATATGTTATTCCAGATGAGCCAGATGTTCCCGAGGCCGTGAATGTTATTCCAGAAGATAAACTCTCTCTCTACGATTATGAGTTAGCCTATAGTGGCAACTACTGGACAACCGACAACAAGCATCCAGCAGACAATTTTGAGATTTCAACAGAGAAAGCAGCTTCAGGAAGTCAATCATTGAAGGTTACAGGTGGTAATACAGCCCTTAAGTCATTTATGATGAATGGTACGCATGCATTTGATGTTGCAGCAGGACTTTATACTCTATCTTTCCAAATCTACTTGGATAGTGAAGGTCTTGTTGGTCAAAGCTTTAGTATAGCACATCACCTAACAGCTGGATGGATGCCACTTAACGATCAGACTGGATCTACTGCAACATATACCTTCCCCGAGGAGAGTGGTAAATGGGTAACAGTTGAGAAGGTTTTGAAGATTGAGGATGGTGACTTGAATGGTGGTCAATTCAAATTCCGTTTCGACCTCCTTGCTGATACCCCAGCAGGCACATTGTACTTCGATGATATCAAACTATGTACATATACAGAGGGTTCAACAGGCGGTGGCGAGACTGGCGCATGCGTATTTAGCGATGCTGAGATCGCGCTATACGGTTTCGACAATGTATATAGCAACAACTATTGGACAGCTAACACCACTGGTCTCTACTATTCACTCGTTACAGATACTGTTGCAGCAGGCACCGGAGCATTGAAGTTTGCTCACGAAGATGAGATTACAGCTGACGATGGTGTTGTAGCTTATATGTTGAATGGTAATGCGGCAGATCAATATGTGCTACTCTCTACAGGTAAATATCTACTTCAGTATCAGGTTTATGTAGCCGACAATGGTGCGGAGACTACCGACAAAACTTATATCATCGACTATAAGTGTGGTGCTACAGGTGCCGTAACTTGGAGCTACTGCCTCGATCCCGACACCACTCAAACAGCTGAGTGTATTATTCCTACCACCAAAGGTGAGTGGGTTACCGAGGAGCGAGTTTTGTATCTCGACACAGCTACACTCTTTAGTAGTAAGTTTGTTCTCCGTCTCACAATGCCAGCAGGTACGCCAGCAGGTACTGAGATCTATTTCGACGATTTCAAGTTGTACTCAATCAACTAAGTCTTAGCTTGAATTAAGGTTTTTACACACCTTTAGATCTATATGGATGAGGGCGGTTAATAAATTGTTAACCGCCCTCAACTTTTAATTAAGTCAAAATTATATTTATCATGATTAGAAAATTTATCTGCCTTGCACTGTGTGCAGTAACACTCGCCTCATGTAGCAGCAACGAGGTTGAGAAGGGTGGTTCAGGAACCACAGTTACCCCAGGAGGTGACGATGACGACACTACCAATGGTTTCCCTATTGTGGATGATAGCGTGGAGCCCGATATCTCGCAATTCTCTGATATAAGTGGCGAGAAGAGGGTAGTCTATGAGATGCACAAGCCTACGGTCACCCCTCACACCAACCCTGAGCTCTTTGAGCAAGTTGCCGAGTTGTCCAATGAGTTCAACGATGATGACCTTGGTGCAAATTGGTCTGCGTTCAAGGGAAATTTCCAAGCCTGGCCTACCTACACCGAGAATGTGTCGCTCTCGGATGGTTACCTACAACTCACAGTCGATAAGCTCGAAGATGCTCCTCTCACCGTAAACTATGGCGGTTCAAATGTCGACTACTACTATTCGGCAGCCTCAGTTCGTTCCGAGCAGTCGGTAGTTTATGGCTACTTCGAGGCATATATGCGCGGTAGTACTCTCGAAGAGGGTACCTGCCCAGCATTCTGGCTCTACAATCTTCCCTACCTTGCCGACTCAAACACCGCCTACGAAGGCAAGGTTTGTTACAACGAGATCGACGTTATCGAGATCCAACAAGTACCCTCGGATTATCATATCCAGAGTCAAAATTATCATATGATGGTATGGACCAAGAGCGGAGACTCTTGGGCAAAGGAGTTTGTCCGCCCTTACTCTATGATGGGTCAAAATGAGTGTATCACCAAGTGGCACCCCAACGATGATTTTCACCTCTATGCCTGCGAAAACCGCCCCGATTCAATCATCTGGTATATCGATAATGTGCGTGTAGCGTCGAAGCCCAACTACTTTTGGCATCTCGAAACGGAGTTAACTCTGTCGGTAGGTCTCCGCACACCGCTCCAGACCTATATCAATGGAGTGTCAACAGCAAAACCTTTTGACGATACCGAGGGAATGGCAGATCTGCTACCTGCCCACTACCATGTCGATTATGTGAGAACGTGGACTCGTAAGGATGGTTATGATAGTTTCCGTTCGTCGAAGCGAGAGTATGATGCATCTCAGTTCCCGATGGATGTAGATTAAGGCGAACCCCCGCAAATCAGCTTTTTGGCTTAATGTGGGTTGCGAGCATGGTGGTTATACTACACAAAAAAGGCTGTCTTTCAAAGCGAGACAGCCTTTTTTGTGTATAAATTAAGTCGTATTACTATTTTGTGATTGTAATCGACTTAATTACAGTTTTTGCGGTTGCTGTAAATACTACTGATGTTGCTGCACCAGTCCAAGTCTTTTTGCTTGTGTCAATAGTACCACAGTTTGCAGTCATGGTCATACTTCCATCTATATCAAACACGATAGAGCTGATTGTAGAGTTGTCAGTAGCTGTGATTGTCATAGTTCCATTAGTATAATAGCGAATTGTCTTGTCGCTGTCATAATATTTAGCCTCGTTGCTACTGTTTTCATCTTTTATAAAAGCGAATGTGTATCCACTAAGAGTAGTAGTAGGAACATCTTCTGCATTAGACAATCCCCAGTCAGTGGCATAGATAGTAACGCTTGATGACTCTTCAATTTCTGGTAATTCGCTTGTAGCACCTAAGCTCTCGAAGTAGAAATCAATTGCATCTGCTGTAGCTGTATATGTTGATTCATTGATGATAGTAATAAATTCGCAATTAGCTGGAATTGTGTAGGTATATGTGTCATCTGACTCGTTGTAAACGTAATCAACAGCTGTAGAAGTTGGGTTTGCTTCGCTACCTGCGTAGAGAGTGAAGTTATAGTATTGGTAATCCTCTGTAATTACAATCTTTGATAAACCCTCAAGAGCAGTAAGATTGTAGATGGAACCACTTCCCGTTGCGGTTGAGAAGCTGTTGTATGAGCTATTAACGTATAAGTTGCTATAAGCAAATGTTGCACCATCTACATCAATTGTTTGTAGAGCTGAGTTTGCAGATGTAGGGAAGCCGTTAGTATCACCATCAAGAGTGATGCTAATAGGCTCACTTGGGTCAACAGTTGGCTCGTCTGGGTCTGTAGTTTGATCGTCGTTGCCCCACTCGCCTGGAGTCCACTCGTCGATTGTGCCGGTGATCTCGACTGATTGAGTACCTGTAGTGAGGTCGATAGTCCACTTAAGCTCGTAAACGTAACCCGAAACAAGGGTTGCTGCTACGTTCTCCATTGTGAATGATGAGTCGCCAACGGTTGCTGTTGCAAAGCCGTCTGCTGCAATCTCTTGTGGTGCAACGAGCACTGTGTAGGCAAGATCTGCACCTGCTGGAGTGATCTCGACAACATCGCCCGAAGCAGCATAGGTGCCTGCTGTGATGTCGCAAGCTGCCTCAACTGCTGCATTGATCTTGACGTTGCTAACAGCATCGGTAGATGAAGCTACTCCATCGCGGTTAACGATCATTGTAAGGTTAACGCGGCTCATTGTGTGAACAAAGTTTAGAGCTGGTTTAAGCGATGCTGTTGCATCAACAGTAGCTACAAGTAGATCAGATGCTTCGTATGCCTCAGCCTCAGTTTGATCTGTAGCGATTGCGTGGGTAAACTCAGAGGCGAAGCTCTCTACAGCTGGGTATACAGCTTGGTAAGATAGCTCGATTGCCTCGTCGCTTGTGTAGCTAATTGGGGTTGCGCTTGTGAACTCGTTGCTGTTACCAGCGTATGAGTAGTCGGCAGAGGCGTAAGCAGCGCCATCTTTGAATGCTTGAACAGTAACAACATCACCTGCCTCAAATACGTTGTTTGCAACGCGAGTGCGGATCTCGTCAGTCGAGAATGTGATAGCATTTGATCCAGAAGCGGCAATATCCTCGTTCTTGTTACATGATGAGAATGCTACAGCAACGCCCATCAATAGGATTGTTAACTTTTTCATTTTTGTTTGTCAATTATTTTGTGTAGATTTCAATAAGGTCTGCGTAAGAAGCGTAACTTGAATCATTTGCAATGGTGAAGTATGTTGAACCAGTTGGAATAGTGTATGTGTAGATGTCACCTGCTGTTCCTGATGTTCCCTCGTTTGCATTGATTACAGTTGTGCTTGTTGGATTTAGAGTGCTTCCAGCATATACTGTAAAGTTGTTGTACTCTGAACTTGATGTAATTGCAATTTGTGTTAGACCACTGATTGCAGCAGAGTTGTATAGGTAGCTACCACTTTTCTTGAATTGGATAGGTCCTACGCTGGTGTCATATAGTGATTCAAAGTTAGCAATTAACTCACCGATAAAAGTATATCCGTCAGCAGTAAACTCTTCACCGTCGATGTAAGCACCTTGTGTGTACTCGGTACCATCAATTGATACAAGCACACTTCCTACTTCGCTTTGGTCGCCACCAGTAGAACCACCTTGGTCGCCACCACCAGTTGAACCACCCTCAGACTCGCCAAATGTGATGCTTGAGATACCTGCATCGTGATCGCTTGCTGAGTTTACTGCGAATTTGATGTAAGTAGTTCCTGCTGGAATCTCGTATACATACTCAGAACCCCAGCCTGAACCATCAGGAGAAGTTGATGCAAGAACTGTTGATGGGTTTGCAGAAGAACCAACAGTTACAACAAGGTTTGCATTTACGTAGCCATTACCAGTAACAGTAACTGTAGTTGCGTTGCCGCTAAGTGCAGTTGTGTTCATGATGTAACCAGAGTTCTCGTTGCTAAGGTATGTTGTACCGTAAGAGTCTGTTGCAGAAACACCAGTGTAGCTCCATGTGATACCGCCTACTGTAACTGTGCCTGAAGCATCTTGCGCGCCAGCATAACCCATTGTCTCAGCGCTCAAAGTGAACTCGTCGCTACCTGTAGAACCGCCTTGGTCACCACCTTGGTCACCACCACCAGTTGAACCGCTGTTCCACTCGCCATCGTTCCAGTCGTTGATTAGACCTGTGAACTCAACATCGCTTGTACCTGCAACTTGGTCGATTGTCCAAGTGTAGTTGTAGCGGTAGCCTGAAAGAAGCTCAGATGATGAGTCAAGAGTCCAAGTGTAAGTCTCGCCACCTACAGTGATAGTTGCAAGATTTGAAGCTGCAAGAGTTTGTGGAGCAACGATAACACAGAATCCAGTGCTTGTTTTGTATGGGTTAAGTGTAGTTACGCTACCTGCCTCTACGTATGAAGCGTCAGCGATGTTAACTGTTGCGTTGTTCTTAGCTTGAAGTGCGATTGTGCAGTTGCTTGCAGATACACCATTGAGAGTAACGTTGATAGTTGACATTGTGTGGAAGAACGACAATGTTGGTTTTGCAGAAGAGGTTGCTGCAACTTTTGCTACCAATAGGTCGCTTGACTCGTAGTTGCTGATGCCGCTTTGGTCTGCTTTGATAGTGAAGTTGAAGTCTGATGCAAAGTTGCCAGAAGTGGCAGTCGATGGGTAAGCTGCTGCATAAGAGAGAGATGCATTGTCCTCAAGAACAATTGGTGAAAGGGTAGAGAAAGTACCGTTACCATCGTAGGTGTAGTTCTCGGTTGCATATACAGCACCGTTTGAAGAGTATGCTTCGACCTTTGCGATGTCGCCATACTCAAATTGAGAACCCGATACACGAGTTTGGATATCACCTGCTTCGAAGGTGACTTTGTTTGTTTCGGTAGATGGAGTTACATCCGCCTCTTTGCTACATGATGACAATGCCACCAATGCGCCCAATGCTAAGAATAAGTTTCTTTTCATCTGTTTTGATTAAGTAGTGCAAAATAATTATTGCGATATTTTTCGTATTTTCTTTGGATAATTGGCAAATATTTCGTATATTTACTTCATAATCAGAAGTTTATATGAGATACATTATACTTTCGGAAA
>JAWXTF010000033.1:0-22614 GCA_044433965.1 Rikenellaceae bacterium
GATTATCGCCTCGCTCTCGCTTGGGTAGACCCTCGTTGGGATCTTCTCGAAGCGGTTTACTATATCTTGGGGGATTAGTCCTTTGATTAATCCTCCCTCTGTTTTTAAAACATATTTGCTCTGCATAGGTAGTTGTTTGAGTGATAATAATTCAATTGGTTATTGTTGGTTAATATGTTGCAAATGTAAACATTGCAACATGTTAGCATTATAAAAAATCAACTATATATTATCAAAAAACAACACTCTATACAATTATTAGCATTTAGAGGAGTCTCTAAACCCTTTAGGGGTTAATCCGGTGCTCTTTTTGAATGTAGACCCAAAATATGCAGCACTTGAAAAACCGACCAAATAGGCAATCTCGGAGATTGATAGGTTGGTCGTAGATAGCAACACCTTTGCACGCTCGATTCTAAAGTTGTTGATATATTGACTAATATTAATATTGCTATTGGTGATAGCAAAGAACTTATTTTTGAACGATGTGCGGCTCATACATAGATGTTGAAGTATCATATCAAGATTGAGATTCTCATCGGCAAGATTGACGACGATATACTCATTGAGCGTCTCAATAAGTTTATAATCAGCATTGCTATTAAGATCCGCTGCAATATCTATATTGAGGTTATTTGCTCTAATTCGCTCTTTGATCTTGACTCTTTTGCTTAGTTCACTGCGCACAGCCTCCAAAAGCAGGTCTGAATCGAATGGCTTGGTGATATAATTATCTGCACCCATCTTGTAACCATTGATATTGCTCTGTGCATCAGCTCTGGCGGTAAGTAGAATAATTGGAATGTGACTTATCTCAATGTCGGTTTTGAGTCTCTTACATAGCTCAAAGCCATTCATTATGGGCATCATAATGTCGCTGACAACAATATCTGGTGTGCGCTGATGGAGTAGGGCGAGAGCCTCCTCACCATTATTTGCATAGTAGACATTTTTGAATTCGGGTGTAAATATCGCCTTGAGTTCATCAATAATATCCCTATTATCGTCAACGATAAGAATTGACGAGTTCGAGGTGTCAAACTGTTCAATAGGCTGCTCGGCGAAGTCTACTGCGCTACTGCGCTGCATCTCGATGCTGCTCTGAGTCATTGTGATTGGCTCCTCTGAGAGTGGAATATCGAAGTAGAAGGTTGCCCCTTTACCCTGATTGTTGTAGACTCCAATTTGACCATTGTGTCGCTCAATAATATCTTTAGAGTACGAAAGCCCAATACCGTAACCAACGTTGCTATTTCTGCTTTGATAGAACCTACTGAATAGAGAGTCGATAATCGCAGGATCTACACCATTCCACTCGTCGACAACCGAAATCCTAATTGAGGAGTCCACCACTTCTGCTCGCAGGATAACTTCACCTTGACCTGTTGCATACTTTTGAGCATTCATCAGAATGTTTGAAAGCACACTTCGGCATTTATCGACATCAATCATAATTGGTGGTAGATTATCCTCGATCTCTAACTTTAGAGTTATACCATGAACCGTAAACTCATACTCAAATTCCGAAGCTATAGACTCTATCCAACGATTGACGCTACAGCAACTTAGATTGAGCTTATCTTTATCGACCTCTAATTTGCGAATATCGAGAACCATATTGACAAGGTTAAATGTGTGGTTGGCTTGGGTTAGAACCCTCTGCAAACTTTGTTTCGCACTTTCGCTAAGTGAGCTATCTCCCAAAAGACGTTTGATTGGTGAGTGGATAAGGGTTAGTGGGGTGCGCAATTCGTGTGAAAGATTGATGAAGAATCTAATCTTTTCGTCTGCCAACTGTCTCTCGTTGTTGCTCATAATCCACATCATTTCGCGACGTTTACGCGCAATGGTATAGCGATAAAGAACAATAATAAGTACCGATAGAGTGATGACATATAGTGCGATTGCCCACCAACGAAGCATTAGAGGTCGTGGTATGATAAGCGTTGCAATCTTAGATGCTTGTTGGTTGCGACCTCGAATCACACTAATGTCGTAGCGACCAGCTGGCAATTTGGGAATCGACAACAGATTATCAAAACAGACTATTGATGTTGAGTATAGGAGGCTATTTATAGTATATGTCGTAGTGTAGTTATCCAATACATTTTCGTTGTCTGTGGCGATTTTGAGTGTCACCTCCGAGAAATTTGCCGAAGTTCTAATGAGTGGCAGCTGCTCATCATATTTAAGCGGATAGTACATATTGTCGATCTCGACGCTAATTACATCGAGCTCTCTTGTCGCCTGCTCTTGCAATGGAATGTTATTTTTGATACGTAGCACACCCTCGATACCTCCTAAATAGATGTCGCCCGAGGAGCTAATCACCGAGGAGCGAGCGAGAAAATCGGCAATTAAAACGCCATCCGTCTTGCCCCAAACATTGAGCGACGAGGAGTCTATACTGTAGCAAGAGATACCCTTGTCGCTACCGATCCATATTCGATTCTCCTTATCGCAGAGCATAGAGTTGACTCTTGCTCGCAAGATGTGTTGCGTGGTAATCCCCTTGTGGGCTGCTTCATTTAAACATTTTAGACCTTCACTATCACAAAACCAGACATTTCCATCTCGATCGACTACCACATCGTCAATGTCGCTTGTGCTTTTGTATATGCTTGTAAAGTTGATAGTTTGCAGATCTGTGATTAGAAATATCTCTTCACTGGAATATGCAACATGTTTGCCTGGGGTGCTTGTTGCAGCAAACTCTAAAAAATTGTTACGGATCAGCCTATCTTCGATCAGAGAGAGATCATCATTGTCAATATTATAGATAAATCTATCCCAGCCCAAAATCAATATCTGTGAGGCGTTAATCTTTTCGAGTTTGTTAATTGTGTTCTTACTCGTCACACTATTGATACTCTCTACGGGCGTGAGCTGAAGGCTGCCTTTATTGAGTTTAAAGGCACCTTCACCATATGCCGAAATTAGAAAATTGTCATCGTCCAACTCAATTAGGTTTATAATCTTCATCTCTTGTGTCGACTCCACAACTGTGAACTCCTCACTTTGAGGGTCGAAAATATTGACACCGCCACCATCGGTACCTAACCATATCTGACCATCATACTCCGCTAAACAGAGTACTACAGGGAAGTTGGGACCCAACGAACTATTGTATGGATTCACAGTGTAATTGCTAAAATATGATTTATCCAGCGTTAGAAGTCCTCCCTTTGTGCTTCCTATATACCAATTGCTACCATCGCTCAAGATACATCGTGCCGATTTTAAGAATGGGCTAACTGCGCTTGGTTGAACATTTGGTTGGGTCACCTCACCCTTGTCGAAATTTATAATATTTACACCTCCACCATCGGTTGTAATCCACACCTCGTCACCACTCTCGTGGATATTGGTGACGGTGTTATTGGTGAGTTGAGAGTTCTCTGTAGAGAATCTCTTTAGAAGTTTAGCCTCGCTACCATCCATCTTATAGATATAGATCCCTCGACCTGCGTATGGAATCCACAATCTTGACTCTTTGTCGACATAGACTCCACTTGCAATAACTCTATCGCTCGGTTCAGAGATCAACGAGATAGATGAGGTGGTGGTATCTATGCAGCATACTCCATTAATATTATTCGAAACAATAATTTTATTGCCATCAATTTGTTTTATCCCGTAGAAGAACGAAAGAGGTGTGCTATCGCTACTAAAAATAAGCTGGATCTCCTTTGTGTCATAGATATATTTGTACACCTTACCCACACCTCCAAATAAGATTCCATCCTCAACAAGAGAGAATGATAGAGCCGAAAAGATCTTTTCGGCTCTATTGTATACCTGTTCAAATCTATTACTATGAGCGTTGTAGCGACTAACATAATACCTGCTGATAGCCCAAATCTGCCCATCTTTATCGCAAAATATATGTTTAATTATTCGATTCTCTCCACTCGATCCATCCGAGAGAGAGTAGTGGTCGATATTTTTTCCATAGACCCTATTTATGCCATTGTTTGTTGCCAACCACAAAGTGCCTCTTTGATCTTTAACCATTGAGTTGATCGTAAACGAAGAGAGCCCATCGGGAAGCGATAACTGCTTGATGCTATATTGATAATTTGAGTCTGCAAAAGCGGGCATAATAGCCACTATGCAAAAAAGTATAATCGATATAAAACGCTTCATAACAACATGATAAATAGTTAATTGTTGATTTTTAATAGACATAAGTTATTTATTGCTATAACTTCTTAGTTGTCTCCTCTATCTTTGACAAAGTTAAAAAAATAAAAGAAAATGTCACTATGTGATAGAACTTTTTTTTAAGAATTAACTAATAACCTTATAATAACTAACTACTTTTTTTATGAACTTTTCTTACATCGCTAAGTTGGCAGGTGTGGCTACAGCCATACCACTATTGCCCGCTACTCTTGTAGCTCAAGAGCGAGAACAAAAGCCCAATGTCATACTAATTATGACAGATCAACAGCGTTTCGACGCTTTAGGTTGCGTCAATGACGCGGTAATCTCCCCTAATCTCGATGATCTTGCTCACCAAGGTTATCTCTTCACCTCGGCATACTCCTCCACACCCAGTAGCACCCCTGCAAGGGCTGGTCTAATTACAGGCATGTCACCCTGGAACCATGGTCTTTTGGGCTATGCGCTGCAAGCAACAAAGTATCAATTCACAATGCCCCAAATGTTGTCGGATGTTGGCTACAACACCATTGGCATTGGCAAGATGCACTTCAATCCTCAACGCAATACTCATGGATTTGATCTTGTGATAAACGACGAGAGTGGACGTGTGCAGGATGAGTACTTTGTTAGCGACTATCGTAAATGGTTCTACTCCCAAGCCCTGGGCGAGAATCCCGACAAAACGGGTGTCAATTGGAATTCACACATGGCTCGCTCATATGCCCTCGACGAGCGGCTCCACCCAACACAATGGACTGGCGATGTGGCTGTCGATGCCATTGAGGGGTACAGCTCCGAAAAACCTCTATTGATGAAAATATCATTTGCTCGTCCTCATAGCCCCTATGACCCACCACAACGAGTGTTGGAGCTCTATAGTGAGAAGGAGGCACTCGCACCAGTTGTTGGCGATTGGACACCCAAAGAGTGGGCAGAATTTACAGATCCATCATATAATAAGGATGCTGCAATTGGAGCATTTGGCGATGAGTATACCAAAAACTCACGCAGGCACTACTACGCCTCGGTTACATTTGTCGATGAGCAGGTTGGCAGAATCGTCGAGACGCTCAAGGCAAATGATATGTATGATAACTCGCTGATAATATTTATTTCGGATCACGGAGATATGTTGGGCGACCACAATCTTTGGCGCAAAACTTATGCATATGAGGGCTCGGCAGCTGTGCCATATATCGTGAAGCTACCCTCCAACGTAGATAGTGTCGTTGCCGCAGGAAGTGAGATTGACCTCCCTGTTGAGCTACGTGATCTGCTTCCAACAATGTTGGATCTATGCAATATTGAGCAACCTGCCCAGATGGATGGACTCTCACTAATGCCTCTTTTTGAGCAGAGTGCTCCCCAGTGGCGAGATTATATCGACTTGGAGCATGCAAGGGCATACTTCGATGAGAACTACTGGATGGCATTAACCGATGGAAAGATCAAATATATCTGGTCAAGATCAACTGGCGAGGAGCAGCTCTTCGACCTGAGGAGTGATGCCTACGAGACACATAATCTAATTGATGACAAAAAGTATCGAGCCACACTAAAGAGCATGCGAGCAAGGATGGTTGAGCATCTTGAACCGAGAGGTGAAGAGTGGGTTGAGAGTGGAGAGTTGAAAGTATCATCAAAGGTGCAACTATATAGCAAAAATTTTCCCGAAAAGCGATAGATAGCCTCCAGATGGCACTACAGGGCACAATTATGTTACTTTTTAATATTTAATAGTTGTTTTTTGAGCAAGACTAAAATATGTAAGATATAACTTTGTGCTCGATAAAAATATTAATAACTTGCAAAATAAATTGAGATGAATTAGAAAAAAGAACCAAAAACAAACTTTAACTTTAACCAACCAAATGAGAGTGAATAACTCTTAAACAAAGAGAGAACAACAAAATGATAAAACTAATTTAAATTATGGATCTATATCTATTATTCAAAAGCAGAGTGAGGCAGCTTCGAGTGACGTCACTCATCCTATTTGCTATATTGAGCTTGGTGATACCATCGACTCTGATGGCTGCTCCAATCACCATATCGGGAAAGATTGTCGACTCATCAGGTGAGGCGCTTACCGGAGCAGCAGTTGTAATTAAAGATTCGACAGTTGGAACAATTACAGATCTTGATGGTAACTTTACTATCACCGCCACTCCCGAGAGTGTGCTTATCATCTCATATATAGGCTACCAAACCGTCGAGGTGAGTGTTGGTGTTCGCACAGAGATCAATATCACTCTGAAACAAGATGCTATTGCCGTAAATGATGTGGTAGTAGTCGCTTTTGGTACCCAAAACAAAGCCAATATTACAGGCTCCATATCTTCTGTGTCGGGAGAGCTATTGGAGTCACGCCCAGTAACCAATGTCTCGAATGCTCTACAAGGAGTTGTTCCTGGATTGAACTTCTCGGTTAATGATTCGGGTGGACAGCTCAACAATGCACTAAGTGTTAATATCCGTGGTGCGGGTACCGTGGGTGATGGATCTTCTGCCTCTCCACTTATCTTGATTGATGGTGTTGAGGGTGATATGAATATGTTGAACCCCGACGATATTGAATCTATCTCGGTGCTAAAAGATGCAGCAGCCTCATCTATCTATGGCTCGAAAGCACCTTTTGGAGTTATCCTCATCACAACAAAAGGCGGTAAAGAGGGCAAAACAAGGGTGACATATAGCAACGATTTTAGACTCTCAACACCTATCTCGGTGCCCGATCAGATGAACTCTATCCGTTTTGCATATATGTACAACGACGCCTTCCTCAATTCTGGTCAATCAGCAAAGATCTCGGACGAGACAATTGCACTGATGGTACAGTTCCAAAATGGTGAGATCCCCTACGGTACTTCAGTTAACCCTGAGACAGGTGCTTGGTTAGGTTCGTTGGGCTCGTATGGCAATACAGATTGGTACGATGTCTATTATAAAGATACCTCATTCTCACAGACCCACTCAATCAACCTTAGCGGTGGTTCGGAGCGTGTAAATTACTACTTCTCGGGACGCTATCTCGATCAAGGTGGTCTTATCCGCTATGGCGATGATAACCTTAAACGTTACAACTTCTCGGGTAAGGTCTCTGCCAAGTTGGCTTCAAATATTGATATGACCTATAACGTAAACTACACTCGACAGGTCTACGATGCACCAACATATCTCAATTACTATTTCTACCACCAAATTCAACGTACTTGGCCTTCGTTGTCAGTCTATGACCCCAATGGATTCTTCACCGATGATAGCGACATATATCGCCTTGTCGATGGTGGACGCAGCACCGACACCAATGAATCTGTTGTTCAGCAGCTACAATTCAAATATACTCCTATCGAGAATTGGAATATTAATTTAGATGCTACACTAAAGAGCAACAACAACCAAAGTAAGGATGTCTACCTGCCCGTATATGAGTACAATGCAGCAGGCGAGCCAACAGCAGTAGCGCTCAACAACACCATTAATGCTGGCGAGAGCCGTATTGCGGAGACAGTGGCAACACCTCGCACATACACCATCAACGCCTTCTCTGACTATAGCCTAACGCTTGGCGATAATCACAACATCAACGCCTTGGTGGGTTTCAACGGCTATCTCTACCACTACAAATATATGATGGCTCAAGCCGATGCACTTATCTCGACATCTGTACCAGCATTAGGTGCTGCAACAGGAACAACCGAGATCAACTACTCTGAGTCACAGAGCGCAACTGCGGGTTTCTTCTCGCGTGTGAACTACGACTACAAAGGGGTATATCTTCTTGAGGCTAACCTTCGTTACGATGGATCATCTCGTTTTACTCGTGAGAATCGTTGGAATCTATTCCCTTCGGTATCTGTAGGATATAATATTGCTGCAACAGACTACTGGCAGAGCTTCTCTCAAGCATTCAATATCTTGAAATTTAGAGCTTCGTGGGGATCCCTCGGCAATGAGAACACCTTTGGATACTACCCATTCTATCAAACTCAACCATACACATCGAACGGTGGCTACTGGATTCTGAATAATGGTTTGACCAGCTCCGCAGATATTCCATCGCTCGTTAGCTCTACTCTCACCTGGGAGACTATCGAGACAATAAACTTTGGATTTGATTTTAGTCTATGGTCCAACCGCTTGAGTGGTAAGATAGACCTCTTCTCACGTATGACAAAAAATATGATTGGTCCAGCTGAGAGCCTACCTGGAGTTTTGGGTATCAACCCTCCCAGCACCAACAATGCCGATTTGGAGTCTAAAGGATATGAGATTGAGTTGAGTTGGCGCGATATGGTGGGTAGCGACTTTAAGTATGGCGTTAGTCTAACATTTGCTGATGACATCCAGACTGTTGTAAGCTATCCTAATGCTGATGGAAGTATCAATACTTGGGGCGGTGGCTCTGGTTGGTATGACGGAAAGCGTTATGGCGAGATTTGGGGATATGAGACCATTGGCATTGCCAAAAGCGATGCTGAGATGAATGCTCACCTTGAGGCTGTTGGTGGTCAATCTGCATTGGGAGATAGCTGGGCTGCTGGAGATATTATGTATGCCGATCAAGATGGTGTAGAGGGTATCAACACAGGTGCAAATAGCGTCAATGACCATGGTGACCTGATTGTCATTGGTAACACCACGCCACGATACAAGTATGGTATCACGGTAGATTGCGCATGGAAAGGCTTCGACTTTAATATGTTTTGGCAGGGTGTGGGCAAACGTGACTATATGTGTGGTTACAACGGTTCGGCATCAAGTATACAGCAGATAGCAGGTTTCTGGGGTGTTGTGTCGAGCAATGCGCAAACCGTTGGTTTCGAACAACACTTCGACTACTTTAGAGAAGAGGGACACCCTTTGGGAGCAAATACCGACTCTTACTATCCTCGACCATATGCCACCTCGGATAAGAATCACTGGTACCAGAGTGGATATGTTATTGATGCTTCATATATCCGTTTAAAGAATATGCAGATTGGTTATACTATTCCAAGCCACATCACAGAGAGTTGGAAGATAAACCGTCTGAGAGTCTACTTCTCAGCCGACAACCTACTAACATTTACAAACTGTCCAGCAATGTTTGATCCCGAGACACTCGGTGGTACTTGGGGTACAGGAAAGACCTACCCTCTCTCTGCGACCTATGCAATGGGACTTAACCTTAACTTTTAAAGATGATAATAATTATGAAAAGATATAGTAAATATATATTAAATGTTGCTTTAGCTGCTCTGATTGTTAGTGCCAACACATCGTGCAACGATTTTCTGGATCGTGAGCCACTATCGAATGTCTCCTCATCGGAGTTCTTCTATAGCGACACCGACCTTGAGACATATATTGTATCTCGATTCTATGAGAATTTTGACACATATTCTGGTTACGACCAGAGTTACACTGTCGTAGATGCCGACACCGACGATATTGTCTCAGGCGTCCCAAACTACAACCGTTGGACTCCTGGCTTCCGCACACTATCCGAGACAAGCTATTCGACTTGGAACTTCACCCAAAATCGCAAGCTCAACTACTTCCTCGAAGAGGTGCTACCCAAGTATGAGGCTGGCGAGATCTCGGGCAATGAGAGTGATATTCGCCACTGTATTGGAGAGGCTTACTTCCTTAGAGCATTCGACAACTTCTCGCGCCTCTCAACCATTGGTGATGCTCCAATCATCACGGCAACACTTCCCGACGATATTGAGGAGCTTCGTGAGGCGAGTGCTCGCCGCCCTCGCAATGAGGTAGCTCGCGCAATCATCGAGGATCTCGACATTGCCTACACCTACCTTTCGGAGAGTCCCAACGGTGGAAAAGTTCGTATCACCCCCAATGCTGCGATGTTGTTCAAATCTCGCGTGGCTCTCTACGAGGGAACATGGTTGAAGTATCATGCAGGGACGGCTCGTGTACCAGGTGGCGCAGGTTGGCCAGGTGCGGAGTTATATCCCGATTTCGAGTACGCGGCTGGAGATATTGACCAAGAGTCAAAATATTTCCTTGAGTTGGCGATGGAGGCTGCCGCAATAGTATCATCCTCTATCACCCTGACCACAAACACAGGTGTGATAAATCCTCCCTACGACCAGACAGGTGCGGGTACTGGAACCAACTGGAACCCATATTTTGAGATGTTTGTAGATGATGATATGGGGCAATACTCCGAGGTTATTATGTGGCGTGAATATAGCACACTCTTGGCAACCTCCTACAAACACTGTATGTCTACCTATCGTGGCAACGGTGGTGGTTATGGCATGACACGCGGAATCATCGAGAGTTTCCCTATGGAGGATGGCTCCACAATAGATAACCCTCAAGGTGCCCAATATTTGGGTGATACCTCGTTGGATAATGTGCGTGCCAACCGTGATGGTCGCCTCCAACTCTTTATTAGTGGTGAGAACGACGTAGCATCGTTGTACTCAGCAACATATAGTCGCAACTTTAGAGAGTTTGGCGCGCCAACAATCTTAGAGACCTCGAAGATGCCTACAGGCTATAACCTCAAAAAGTATCTGGCATATGACGAGAATGTGATCTTGGGTACAACGGGACTAACCAATATCTATGGATGTATGATCTTCCGTGGTGTTGAGGCTATGCTCAACTACATTGAGGCTGACTACGAGCTCCATGGATCACTCGATGCAAACTCTCAGATGTGGTGGAATGATATTCGTACACGTGCCAAGGCAGGTAGCTACAACACAACAATCGAGACCATTGACCTCAATGCACAGATAGAGCGTGACTGGGCAGTCTATTCAAATACAGAGATGGTCGATGCAACACTCTATTGTATCCGTTTGGAGCGTCGCTTGGAGCTTATGGCTGAGGCGCACCGTTTCTTAGATCTCAAACGATGGGCATCGCTGGATATGGTGAAAGATTGTATTGTTCATGGCTTTAATCTTTGGGGCGATGGTGCCTATGCCGATAGTGGAGCCTACAACGACACAACTACAGGTCTTACAACTTTGGTTTCCGAGGAGTCGAGCGCAGGAACACCCAACGTCTCAAGCAAGAAGCATAGTGGAGATTATCTCTCGCCATATAGAGTCGTGAAAGATAACAACTCTCTATATTGGGGATACACTTGGACTACAGCCTACTATCTCGAACCAATATCGGTATATGACATAAAGTTGGCATCTGAAGATTATAGCGATCTGTCGACATCTGTAATTTATCAGAACCCAGGTTGGGGAACAACTGCTGGTAGCACAGCATTTAGTTATTAAGTGTTAATTGATAAAATTATCTATTTATGAGAGCTTACAATAATATATTAAATTCATGTAGGGGCTTTGCGGCAGCAATACTATTGGTTGCTACCTGCAACAGTTGCGAAGAGCAGCCTCAGCTATTTACCGATGGTGTACCTTCGCCTACCTTCCTATATATCACAGTCGAAGAGAGTAACTTCGATGTGGATAGCACCGATGTAACATCTATTAGTGTCGATGTAGAGTCGACAGGTCAATACGCCTGGACGGCAGCATCTAATGCAGAGTGGTGTGTAGTAGAGGGGGAGGAGTATAGCGGATCAAACACCCTAAAACTCAATATTACCGAGATCAATCGCACCGATAGTGAGCGTGTGGCAACCGTTACCGTCACTCTAATCACCGATTACTCTACGGTCTCCGATAAATTCACCGTCACTCAGAGTGCATTCCCCTATGCTGCGGTGAGTATCGACTCTGCCGAGAGTTCGGTTTGGGCCGACGCTGGCGAGATCGCACTATCGTTGAGCTACAACAACAGTATAGATGTTTCGATTAACTACTTAACCGCTGGCGAAAGTGGATGGATCACACTACCAAGTGAGCCCCTTGAGGAGTTCACAGGAGCCGACAACACCACCGTAGATTATATCTTTGCATACGATGAGTTCACAGCTGAGGGTGGCTCAGAGCGTGTTGCCGAGGTGATCTTTACAAACAATATCCTTCATGGTGAAACAGGTGAGAGCGTTGAGGTGAAGTACACTTTGACTCAGAGTGTCGAGCTAATCGAGGTGGCGCCTGCAATCACCATCTTTACCGACAACTTTAGCTACATTAATGCAAATGGAGCGACTTATGAGCCAACCGAAGAGATGGGATGGATAACCTCAGGAGATCTTAAAACCTACTATGCAGCTGCCTTGAATTGGACAAATATATTGATGTATCAAGCCGTAGCGGATAACTCCTACACCAAGTGGTTGATTACCCCTCCAGTAAACCCTGCGGGTGCAACAACCAAAGAGGTTAGCTTCTGGTGGAGTGGTGCCAATGTCAACAATGCAGAGCCAAATGCTCGTCTCGAAGTTGTCTACACGGCTGATCCTGTGGGTTCTAACCTCGAAGCACCAGAGTGGATAACAATTGGAGAGGTCGACTACTCACAACTGAGCGCATGGGGAACCAAGATGCTCTACAGAGTT
The DNA here is from genome assembly GCA_044433965.1 of Rikenellaceae bacterium. Classification (GTDB taxonomy): domain Bacteria; phylum Bacteroidota; class Bacteroidia; order Bacteroidales; family Rikenellaceae; genus Alistipes. Next base: position 12,611 of record JAWXTF010000033.1, read on the forward strand.
GTTTTCGATGGTTCGGCTGATGGAACTGATGGCGATAAGTATAGTGAGGCGCTTGAGAACTTTGCAAAGGAGAGTTCTGTTCAGATTGGTCTACGCTACACTTCGGGTGGTAAGATGGGCTATCGTATCGATGATTTCCGATTTGGTGCTCAGGCTGCCGATAGTGCAGATACAACAGAGTAACGCCTAAATGTAATTTACTTCAAAAAATTATTAGCAAAATGAAAAAGAGAATTATAAATATATTAACCTCATCGACTCTCATTATGAGCGTTATTCTATCTCTATCCTCTTGCGGAACAGAGTGCGATGAGTATGGAGTACCTTTGGAGTACTCAACCCACGAGCAGTATGTCGAGATAGATTTCGATAGATACGAAGTGGAGGATGTAGATCAAACTCAGCTTCTAATCCCAATAAGTGCCTCCTCGGCTTGGTCGGCAACCTCGTCGGAGAGTTGGGCAGTGCCAGACGACATCTTCTTTATGGGTGACACATATTTGGTGCTCAATGTCGAGCTTAACCGCTTTGTGGAGCGCACGTCGACAATCACAATCACAATGACTACGGCTCAAGAGGTCTTTGTTGAGAGCTTTGAGCTTGTTCAAGGTGTGTCGGATGCAGCCGAGATCTCTACCCCTACATCGCTATCGGTTAGCGATGAGGGTGGTGTAACTTCGCTTGCGGTGAGCTACAACTATGGTCTTATTGCAACTGTGATAGAGGGTGGTGACTGGATCAATTTCGATGGTCAAAGTGAGGTGATTTTAGATGCCGACCGCCAAGAGTACGACCTCAAAGATGGTGCGATTGACCTACACTTCGATGAGTGCGGCGCAGAGAATCGCACGGCGGTAGTACAATTTACATCGACCAATGATTCAGAGGTAACATCTACTCTCTACGTCACGCAACTTGCTGTGATCGACCCTGTAACTAAGTTTGTGGATGACTTTAGCGAGAGTAATGCTTCCAATTCGGGTACCGAGTTTATTCCAAATCCCGACATGAATTGGAGAATCCAAAACTACAACACCTCAACCTCGTTCAAACACTACTACTGGACAGGTAACACAGCCTACATCTACCCATGGACAAACGTGTTGGCATACTCTACCGATGCCACTGCCCAAGCATACCTCATCTTACCTCCATTCGATGTGACACGTGCCTCAGAGAAGAGCTTTAGCTTCTGGTTAGGTACATCGGCAGGAACCTTCGACAACTCTGCTGGCACAGGTGCCAAACTCGAAGTTGTCTACTCGACAAACTTCAAGGGGGATGCCTTTGCAGGTGATGGTACTTGGTCTCTGCTTCAAGACTACACTTGGTCGGGAACAGTAACCAATGTACTTCCAAAAATATGTTATGAACTCTCGCTCGAAGCGTTTGCGCAGGAGGAGAATCTAACCATTGCATTCCGCTATACGGGAGGTTCGCCAGCGTTGGGTTATCGTATTGATAATGTTCGAATGGGAGTTGCTCCTCACGAGAATCAGGATCAAGACGATGGAGATCAATATGTAAACTAAATTATAAATACTCTCTGTTCTCTCTGCCTTAAGATTTAGGCAGAGAGAACAAAGAAAAGCCCCAAGTTAGATATGCTAAATAAAGTAACAAACTCTGCACTTTTAGCAGGAGCCATCATCACTCCGCTGCTAATGCCAACATCGGTGTTAGCTCAGGAGGATGGCAAGCCAATGAATATCCTATTTATTATGAGTGACGACCACTCATTCCAAGTTCTCAGTGCCTATAACAATAGCTATATGTCGACTCCAAACATCGACCGTATAGCTGAGAATGGAGTGCGCTTCACCAATAGTTTTGTTGCAAACTCCATCTCGGGACCATCGCGAGCATGTATGTTAACCGGTAAGCATAGCCATGCAAATGGCTACACCGACAATGTAAACGCAAAGTATGATGGCGAGCAACAGGCATTTCCGCAATTGTTGCAAAGGGTTGGCTACCAGACTGCAATGATTGGCAAACTACACCTCACCTCGATCCCTACAGGGTTCGATCATACCGATATTTTAGTTGGTCAAGGTCACTACTACGACCCTATGTTTATCCACAAAGGCGACACCACTCGTCGAGAGGGCTATGCAACAACTGTAACAACCGACCTTGCGTTGGAGTGGTTAGAGAAGGATAGAGACCAAGAGAGACCATTTTGTCTGCTTCTTCACCACAAAGCACCACATCGCACATGGATGCCCGAGATTGAGGATTTAGGCATGTACGACCATGTAACTTTCCCTGTGCCAGCCAATATCCATGACACCTATGAGGGTCGCCAAGCAGCAGCTACGCAGGAGATGGATATTGCCACCTCGATGGATCTTGCCTATGATCTAAAATTGATGGGCGACGATATTGAGTCTCGCTATTTGCAACATGCCAAAAACAATATAGATCGTTTAGATGCCGATCAACGTGCAGCGTGGGATGCCTACTATGCAAAGCGACTTGCCGAGTATAAGGAGCTAAATTTGAGTGGTGAGGCTCTTGTGGAGTGGAAGTATCAACAATATATGAGAGATTATTGTACTGTCTTGGCGAGTCTCGACCGCAATATTGGTCGTGTTTTGGACTACCTTGAGCAGAATAATCTTTTGGATAATACACTCGTTGTCTACACCTCCGACCAAGGATTCTATGTCGGTGAGCATGGATGGTTCGATAAGCGCTTTATGTATGAGGAGTCGTTCCGCACACCACTCTTGATGCGTCTACCTGGTGGCAGAGGTGGTGATGTTGTAGAGTTGGTACAAAACATTGACTATGCTCCAACCTTTTTGGAGTTGGCAGGAGTGGAGATCCCCGATGATATTCAAGGTGAATCGCTTTTGCCACTACTCAGGGGCGAGAGGGTGAAGAGCTGGAGAGAGTCACTCTACTACCACTTCTATGAGTATCCTGGCGAGCATGCCGTTAAACGCCACTATGGAGTTCGTACCGAGCGCTACAAATTGATCCACTTCTATGATGATATTGATGTATGGGAGCTATACGACCTGAAGAGAGACCCCTCAGAGATGAACAATATATATGGCAAGAGGGAAACCGAGAAGATTACAAAAGAGTTAAAAGCTGAATTAGAGCGATTGCGTACTCAGTATGGCTCAACTGAAGGGTAAAGTTAAATAAAATTAAAGGAACAAATATTATGAAAAGATATATATATAGATTCTCAATCTGCACTGTGGCGCTAATCTCGCTACTAATCACAAGTTGTGATGACTATACTGGTCCAGAGAATAAATTGGATGTAGATACAGAGCAAGATCCAGATGATGAGCAGGTAGGTTACCCCGAGCCCTATGATTATGATTTTATCTCACAGGCTTACCTCTCCCTAATGTTGGCAGGTGTCGATGAGTATGATGTTGAGTACAACAATGCTCTGCTGGACAACTATCGTTGGGAGGGTATCTCAGATGTGGTTCTTATCAAAGAGATGTTTGTGGCAGGCATCGATGGCTCTCTCTGTCACGAGTGGAACTCCGAAGAGTGGCCTAAAACAATCGAGGAGGTTGGTACCGAATGGGCAAGCGACTGGAATGGCGGCGGTTGGGCTGAGGCTACAAAACGTAAGCAATTATGCTCTCGTGAGGTTATCGAGGGGATTGTACACTACTTCAAGATGAAGGGCATACGTGTGCATATCTCACTTGGTCACTACGAGTGGGAGAATCCAGGAAGTGAGGGCTATTGCCTTCTTGATGATGAGCTAACAGCTAAGTTGGGTGCTAATCTTAGAGAGTTTGCTTCGAGCATTGGTGTTGAGTATCTTGATTTCGATATTGAGTTCCCAACAACCACTAAGATGTGTGAAAACTACGTGAGTCTTATCCAAGGCTGTAAGGATGCTGGATTTCACACCTCAATGTGTGTGATCGACCCATACGAGAACTGGACTGGAGGCGACGATTTGAACTTCCCTGAGATTATCGCCAATAAAACTATCGACACATTCAATACGATGCAATATTTAGGAAACTCTGGCATCGTGCCTACATCTTCGGATAGAGTATCGGTGATGAATCTCTGGAAATATAAATACCCCGAGATATTTGACACTGAGAGCACAAAGGCAGAGGTTGGAGCATTGATGGGTGTTGGGTTCTATGGTCAGCGATTGACAGGCTGTTCGTCACTTGCAACAGCGAGCAACCCTAATTTTCCAACGCTCTATAACACTTATGGAATGACGGCTCTTTCGGATGGAAATATAGCAGGTGACTATGGCGTATTTACCACCGACGAGGTCTATAAAGTTGTTTGGGCAGCTAAGGAGATGGGTTGCCGTGGTGTTATGACATGGTTGGTGACACACGATTTCGATAAAACATATCCCGACAAATATAGTCGTCAGTATGCTCTTGCAACAGCCGTTCAGGAGATATGGGCTGCCGAAGATGCTAACAAGGAGTAAAGAGAGTAAATTATGAAAAGATTATATTTTTTAGCAATTATTGTGCTGTCGATTGCAGCAACTGGTTGCCAACAGCAGAAAGAGAAGGAGTTTATTAGTTTGGCATATGTTGCCCTCTATCAGATGCACTTCAACACCATCGAGCCCGAGGATGTGGCTCCATATCTCGACCAATACAATTGGAATGGTATAACCGACGTAGCACTTATCAGAGGCGTCTACTACGCTGGTCAAGATGGCTCGGTTGTTACCCATTGGAACGAAAGCAGTTGGGTGGAGCCAGTCAGTGGAGTCAACTATTTTGGAAAACCCTACGACGAAGCCAAGAAGCGTACAGATCTCTGCTCGCGCGAGGTGATTGATGCTACCTTTGATTATTTCCGCAAGAGAGGATTGAAGATCTGGTTGGCGCAATCTGCCGAGAGCTGGATGACTGGAGGTAGCTTGGGTGTAGTGTGTAGCGATAGTGAGCTTACCAAAAAGTACGCTAAGAATCTACACAATTTAGCCAAGGAGTATAACTGTGAGGGTGTTGACCTCGATTGGGAGTTCCCACCCACCGAGCGAGAGGCGGAAGGGTATCGTGAGCTTATGCGTGAGCTCAAGGCATTGGGCACCAAAGTCTCGGTCTGCGCTATCAACCCATCGCTTGGCAAGAGCTATGCCGACACCGAGATGGCACTTGTTAAGGGCGATCCAGGTCGTTATATGAAGTGGGATGAGATTATCGAGGAGGGGCTCGTGGACCATATCAACGTAATGCAATATCTTGGTTATAACTCAGCGACCAAGCAGATGGATGTAGAGATCAAGAGAGAGAAGATGTCGGCGTGGGAGAGTGCTTTCCCCCAAGAGTTCACCTCCGAAAAGCGTGTTAAGATGTTGGCTGGAGTTGGATTCTATAGCTACCTAATCCCCACCGAAGAGAATCAAGGCAGACGAGAGTTCTTGACCCTACCCAAGATCTACGAGAAGTATGGCGAAGAGGCTCTTGACAAACGAGTTGTTGGCGGCGAACATACGCTATGGACAACAAGCGACATCAGAGAGATTGTACGCCACGCCAAGGCTCAGGGCTGGAGTGGAGTATTCACATGGCTTGTCACGCACGATGCAACACTCGATATGCCGATGAAATATAATCGTCAGGAGGCACTTAGCGAGGAGGTTCACGCCATCTGGGAAGATGAATAATCAACACACTTAAAACTAAATAAATATAATGAATATTAGATCAATATTAAAGAGCTTCCTTATCACCTTTACACTCTTTGCATCATCGCTCAACGGTGTTGCGCAGAGCTTTAATGAGGGGATAAATATAATTCCACAGGTCGAGAGCTTAGAGCTTTTAGATGGAGATGGTTTTACCCTTACTGCCCAAACATCGATTGCAGCACGAGACAAGGAGGCTACAACCATTGCAAATTTCTTCCTCTCGAAGATCTCTCAAGCCACAGGCTTCGAGAATAGATTATCAAATGGCAGAGGCGAGATCACCTTCTCGATTGATAGCCGAATAGAGACCAAAGCAGAGGGGTACACAATTAGTGTAGACTCAAAAAAGATCAACGTAGTTGGGCGAGATGCAGCAGGTCTATTCTATGGTATGCAGTCGCTTATACAACTCTTCCCTGCTCAGATCATAAGCCCACAGAGGGTAGATGGTGTTGAGTGGTCAGCTCCTGCGATCTCTATTAGCGACTCGCCACGTTTTGGCTATCGTGGAGTGATGCTCGATGTCTGCCGTCACTTTATGCCTATCGATTTTGTCAAGAAACAGATAGATATACTCTCGATGTTTAAGGTCAATCGCATGCATTGGCACCTAACCGAGGATCAAGCGTGGAGAGTCGAAATCAAGAAGTACCCACGACTCACTCAGATAGGTGCAACACGCACCGAGGGTGAGGGCTTTGAGTATAATGGCTACTACACCCAAGAGGAGATCAAGGAGGTTGTCGCATATGCAGCCGAGCGCCATATTACGATCATTCCCGAGTTTGAACTCCCTGGTCACGAACTCGCAGCAATAGCAGCCTATCCCGAACTTTCGTGCAAAGGAGAGCCCATCACACCTCGTATCATTTGGGGAGTGGAAGATATTGTGATGTGTCCTGCCAAGGATATTACATTCCAATTTATCGAAGATGTTATTGCAGAGTTAGCACCACTATTCCCTGGCGAATATTTCCATGTTGGAGGTGATGAGTGCCCCAAAAGAAGCTGGCAAAATTGCGAGCGTTGCCAAGATTTAATCAAAAAAGAGGGACTCGAAGCACGTGACGGGCACTCGGCAGAGGAGCGTCTACAGAGCTATGTTATTCAACGTGCCGAGAAGATCTTAGCCGAGCATGGTAAAACTCTCATTGGTTGGGACGAGATCTTAGAGGGAGGACTCTCTCCAAACGCCATTGTTATGTCGTGGCGAGGTGAGACAGGCGGTATTGCTGCGGCACGTCAAGGCAATAAGGTTATTATGTCTCCTCAAAGTGAGGGTATGTATCTCAATTTTTATCAGGGAGATAATAGAATTGAACCTGTTACAATTGGTGGTGATGTGCCTCTAAGCCTAACATATGCCTACAATCCAATCCCTGATGAGTTGGAGGGTGATGAGCGAGAGTGTATTATGGGTGTGCAGGCTAATCTTTGGAGCGAGTATATGTACAATACCTCGTTGGTCGAGTATCAGCTCTATCCACGTGCATGCGCCTTAGCTGAGGTTGCTTGGAGCCAAGTAGAGAGAAAAGATTACGAGGATTTCTCACGTCGAATCAACAATGCCTATGTTCGATTAGATAGCTACGATGTTAACTATCATATTCCTCAACCAGAGCAGCCCAACGGCTCAATCAACCACATTGCCTTTGTCGATGATGCTCAGGTTGAGTTTACAACCTCTCGACCCATCGAGATGGTCTACACCCTCGATGGTAGTGAACCTACCCCAGATTCAACGCCTTACGAGTCTCCTCTAAAATTTACAAAGAGTGGGGTACTAAAGATTCGTTCACTCCTCCCATCGGGTGTGATGAGTCCTGTGCGTACAATCACCCTGTTGCAACAGCCCTATGCGGCAGCTACCAAAGTTGACAAGGAGCAGCTTGAGAGTGGATTGCAGATGACAATGATCCCGGGCTACTATCTCAACACTGAGGCTCTTGAGAGAGCAAGTGCCCCCGTTCAAACCAAGGAGATCAAGGAGCTCAAAGAGATGGTAATATCACGCACATATCAATCTTCGATTAGAGAGGTTCAGCAGGCTGCTCACATCGCCGAAGGGTATATCGAGATCCCCGAGGATGGAGTCTACCACCTTTGGACCAATCATGCTCAACTCTGGATTAATGGCGAGCTGGTGATCTGCAATGATGACCAAGTAAAACGATTCTCACGCAACTCCTCTTCGGTGGCACTTGCCAAGGGTCTACACCCTATAAAAATCGTATGGTTGGGCAATATCATCGGTGGTTGGCCATCGAACTGGGATAGTGGCGATATAATGATACGTGAGCAGAATAGCCCCAAAGCTAAGAAAATAACAGGAGAGTATTTGAGATATACTCCAAATAGATAGAACACAATATGAAAAGAGAGATAACAACAGCGATAGCAGCTTCCATTGTGGGAGTTGCTACGCTCCAAGCTCAAGAGAGACCCAATATAATACTCTTTTTGGTCGATGACCTTGGTTGGAATGACACCTCATTACCAATCTCGGGCGAAAAGACAAAATATAATGAGCGTTATAGCACACCCAACTTAGAGAAGATGGCTCAGAGAGGCATAATGATGACAAATGCACACGCTCAGGCGTTAAGTGTGCCATCGAGAGCTTCATTGATGTCGGGTCAAAATAGTATCCGCAATGGCGTTACGGGTGATTACTCGCCAACTGTCAACAATAGTGGTACGCTCGAAATCGAGGCGGGTCACCCACTCGACCACCGTATCACACTACCCAAGCAGTTGCAACGAGCAGGTTACAAGACTATCCATTGTGGCAAGTACCACCTGTGCGAATATGAGAGTGATGCACCTTCACCCTCAGATATTGGTTTTGATGTCAATATAGCAGGCTCAGAGTTGGGTGCACCAGGTAGCTTTCTACCCGAAGATAACTTTACTCGCAAGGGTAAATCTCGTGATGGCGAAGATAATGTGATGGTTGGACTGGAGCGTTACTTTGGTTCTAAGACCCACCTTACCGATGCTCTAACCGAGGTTGCAATCGAACAGATGGGTATTGCCGTCGAGGAGCAGAAGCCATTTTTCCTCTATTTAGCTCACTTTGCAGTTCACACTCCAGTGCAGCCACACTCCAGGTTTATGGATCGCTTCGACGATATTGATGATGGACTCTCGGCAAGTGAGGATCAATATGGAAGTATGATTAGTGGTGTCGATGCCTCGTTAGGTGCAATTCTTGCTGCGTTGGAGAGTCTCAAGATAGATGACAACACAATGGTTATCTTCTACTCGGACAATGGCGGTAGGGTGCTCTTTAGAGATAAAAAATCGCTATACGACTCATTTGAGCACAACTACCCACTACGAAGCGGTAAAGCATCGGCATATGAGGGAGGAGTGCGTGTACCAGCTGTGGCTTATTGGCCAGCCAAATTTAAAGAGGGTGTAGTGAGCGATGCGCCAGTGATGATCGAGGATCTCTACACAACTTGCGCAGCTCTTGCTGAGGCTAAGATCCCAGCTCAACATATTGTTGATGGGCACAACCTACTACCTCTATTCACCACAGGCAAGGCACCAAAGAGTCAACAAAAGAGGAGCATGTTCTTCTATCTGCCATACCGCTTCGAGGGAGAGGAGTTCTTAGGTCCAGATTTTGTTGGTGGCGGAATCTCACCATCATCGACAATAAATAAAGAGGGTTGGAAGTTGATCTACTTTCATCGAGATCAATCCTTTGAGCTCTATAACCTCAATTGCGACATCTCCGAGAAAAATAATCTAATTGATTCTCAGCAGCAAAAGGCAAGAGCCTTGGTGGAGGAGCTCGATGAATACCTACAAGCGACAGCTGCAATCAACTCAATACGATTACCAGAGAGAGAGGCTACTCCTCTTCCGTTGGATGCCTTTAATAGAAGATATAAATAACTTTGTCTATATATTGGCTAAGAGTTATAGGGCAAACGCATGAAGAAACTGCTTATCGCGCTCATGCCGCGCGGGCACCAAGCTTAAGCTTGGATCCAAAAACTTCGTTTTTGACTTTTGTATTGCACTGATGTGGTGGGGCTTTGCCCCTTCGCAAGAGATCTACTCTGAGGAGTGTTGAAAATTCATTTTCATAAGCTCCTCAGAGTAGATCTCTTGCGTGTCAACCTACGGTTGCCACCACCATATCAGCGAGGTTCACCTCGATTTGGGTTTAAATGCCAAGGGCATTTAAAAAATTATAAAGATCGAGGAGTTGTGCAAATTTATTTGCGGCAACTCTTTGATCTTTATAATCTTAGAGATGCAATCTCTAAGCCCAAAGCGCAATGGTATGCACCCGCGGGGGTGCTATCCCCGCCCGCCGGAGGCA
>JAWXTF010000034.1:0-22564 GCA_044433965.1 Rikenellaceae bacterium
TTCCGAAAGTATAATGTATCTCATATAAACTTCTGATTATGAAGTAAATATACGAAATATTTGCCAATTATCCAAAGAAAATACGAAAAATATCGCAATAATTATTTTGCACTACTTAAAAATATAATTTGTCTTTATGGAATTTGCCATTAATTTATATATTTCAGCGCTCTAAAACGCCTTCGAATCCCTGCGGTAGACGATATTTGTTACGGTTTTCATGATTATGTAGAGGTCGAGTCTAAAGCGCCAATGTTCGATGTACCAGATATCGGCCTTGACTCTACCCTGCATCTCGGAGAGGTTTTTGGTCTCGCCTCGGTAGCCTGACACTTGTGCCCAGCCCGTTACACCTGGCTTGACGAAGTGACGCACCATGTAGTTGTCGATAAGTTGCGAATACTCCTCCGTGTGTTTTATCATGTGGGGGCGAGGTCCTACAATAGACATATCACCCAAGAAAACATTGAGGAATTGAGGAAGCTCATCGATACTTGTTTTGCGGAGGAAATCTCCAAATTTAGTCTTGCGAGGGTCGTCGAGCGTTGCTTGCACTGTATCAGCATCGTTGTTCACCTTCATCGAACGAAATTTATACATATAGAACTCTTTACCACCCAAACCATGTCTCCTCTGTTTGAAAAAGATGGGACCCGGAGAGGTGCACTTAGTAATTATACCAACGACAATATAGATTGGCAAGAAGAGGGTAGCGAGAAAACATAGCGAAAAGAGGAGATCAAACAGACGCTTGAGAGTCGAATTGGCTGGCTTACGCAGTGGCTCCTCGCGCACGGCAAGCAATGGCACATGGTTACAAAACTCCAAATGCATACGTCGCTCACTATAATCTCGCAAGTTGGGCACACTAAAGAAACGAATTAGATTTTTTTCGCAATGGTTGATAATAGGCTCCACGATATGACTATAGATCAAGGGCAATCCACAATATACCCGATCTACCTTATTGGATTGCAGATACTCTACAATTTGATCTCCATTTCCCAAATACTTGCATTTAGCATTGAATTTAAGATTTGGTTCGTGGTCAAAATAACCAGCGATATTATAACCTGTTGCACCATGAACAGTCATAACATCATACAACTCTATTATATTTGAGTCACTTCCAATATAAATAACATTACCGCCATTTCTTACCCTTACCCGTCTCATTTCAATAAAATATCTTATAATGTTCTTTTTATACTCAGTATAGATACCGCTTAAATAAGTCTTTACCCTACTCAATATTTTTAATTAATTTAACTGCAAGATCGCTAAAAGAACGTAAAAACCCTGTTATAGAGAGCCTTTTACCATTAAAAAAGTCTTTATAACAAGGTTAAATAAATAATTATTAAAATTTCTTAAAATGCAAATTTCAAATATAACAATAACGAGAATGGCATACTCGCGCTCTCAACCGATATACCACTCTGCTGATTCAATGGAATATGACTAAAGTTATTATATCTGACATTCTCCTCATTTGTAACATTCAGCAGCGATACTCCTCCATCAACTCTACAACCTTTAATCATAAACGAATAGATTGCACTCAAATCGAGTCGGTTATAATCGGGCTCAATATATGATTTATACATAGCATCTGTATATATTGGAAATCCTGAACCATAGATGTATGTTGTTGAAAGGTGAAACTTTCCTATTCGATAGATCATAGCTGCTTTCAGTTCGTGTCGTTGATCTTGGAGCGAACGAAGGTAATCCGTGCCACTAAAATGGTCGAAACGCTCCTTGTTGTCGGCATATGAGTATGATATCCAAAAACAGCTTCCACCCCTAAAGTCACGCTTCGCATAGAGGTCTAAGCCATAGACTCGGCTGTCACCATTGCTCAAATTACCAGAAACAAACCGCGTAAGCCCATCAAATGTTTTTCTATAAGCATCTATCGAAAAAATATAATTCGTGGGCGCATACGCCACCCCGACAACATTATGCTGCGATCTAATAACCGGCACACCATTGAGACCTGCAAGATTCCAACAATAGACATAATTATCCATCTCATCCGAAACCGAAGCTTCGACTACATATTGGTGGTAGATGCCCCAAGCGGCATTGAACTTAAGGTGATCCATCGGTCGAAATTTTAGTGACACGCGTGGATCGTAGTAGTAACTTTTGTCGGTTATGTTGTAGGTTGCTCTCAAACCTGCCGTCAACGAAAGATCATCGCGAAGCGAGATCTTATCCTCACCATAGAGTGTCAAACGTCCTGCTCGCTCCCTAAGCAAGATGCGATTTATAGAGATGCTATCCTCGCGCAATAATAGATCATTTCCATTAAACTCAGCTCCAAACGACAAACGGTGGATTGCCGCAATATCGACCATAGTATTGAATTTGAGGGCTACCGCCGAGATATTGTTCAACTCACGCATATCACGACTATGTACCACCTCGCCACTACTATCATATATATTTCGAAGGAAATCATAGGTGTTATTCAAACGCGAATAAGATGCAACCGTAGATGCCGAGACTCCACTACTCCAAGTTCTACCATAGTACGAACTTATGCCAATTTGCTGTTTGCGCTCCGCTTCAACCATCCTAACCGGTAGCGTCCCGATTTGCTCACGCACCTTTTCCACCTCCATGTCATATGCAAGATCATAGCCCAATCTATCGTCAGCATAGAGCGCACTAAGATAAAATAGATTATTATTGGTTCCTCTAATACTATATTTAAAGTTTACATCTCTAAAGTCGTAGTCCGATGTAGCAACCATCTCACCATCAGCATATCCCAAGCCATCGGTATTCGTAAAATCATCAACATCAAATAGATTTTGATAATTCTGACGATACGCTGCAATCAGTGTAGATTTCTCACCAATAGGAATCTCCAAGCAACTATTTATCGTCTCATTGTTGATCGTTATACCAAGAGTCGGCACCTCTGCACCACCCATCTTTCCACGAATGCGGGCAAGACCACCAGCAGCATCGGGTGAGGAGACACCATAGCCTCCTCTATAAAGGTCAATACGATTTACCATATAGGGGTTCACGACACTAATATTATCACTAAAATTGCACAAACCCCAAAGTGGTATACCATCGAAATAGATACGAGAAGTCCCCTCGGGACTTCCCCACAGAATCAGTTTGTTGAGCTGTTCTCCCGATGCCAATACACCTGGCTGGATGCGAAGCAAATTAAAGATTGCATTATCTCCATTCCCTGGCAAATAACTTGCTATCTGTTGATTAACAGTAATAAGCCCTGCCTCCTCACCCACCTGAGTAGCACGCTCTACAAGGTGTGAATCAATCACTATCTCATCCATAGGAAGAGGAGTCGGAGTAAGCTTTATCAATGGGTCAGCAACAATATTTTGGAGTGTATCTAACTTTAAATAGCCCAAGTATAATGCCTCGACACGGCATGTATCACAGGCTAAAACCTCAAAGAGATAGCTACCCTTATCATCACTCATTGAGTGCTTACCCCCTATAAAGATATCGGCAAAAGGCAGTGCTTCACCCGTCTGCCTATCGACAATCTGCCCGACGATAAAATTGGAGGCCTTGCTCTCCTTTGGGAAAATCACATAGATATCATCGACACGCTCCCACGACAAAGGCAGCTCATCGAGTAGTTCATCGAGTAGCTCCTCCACATCCTCAAACTGCCTGTTGAGAGTCACATGGTGATCAGATAATAATTTACTGTCAAACGACAGCTCTACATCATAATTATATGCTAAATCAATTAGCACTTTGTCGAGGGTAATAAAACGACAATTCACCACAATACCCTGCGAATATAGGATTGTGGTGAATAGTAGGAGTATAATCGTCGTAAAAAGTCTCTTCAACAATGGTGTTAACTTTAATTTATTTATCTTTTAGAATCTGTTTCAGTTTGGAGAGATGAGCTAACCTAATTTTCAATTAGAGACTATATATTTTTTGTCGGCTACTTTTTCTATCTTCAACTTCATCGAACGGCACACTATACGTAGTACCTGATCCGCACTCTGCGAACGTCGGAACCGACCTGTGTAGCGTCGTTCACTACCGCTTAGATACTCTATTTCAACACTATATTCATTTGAGATCTCAGCAAACGTCTCTTCGAGTGTGGCATCTGTAAAGATAAACGATCCATTTTTCACGACAACAGAAGCGCCTCTTTCATAGCTCAACGCGATTTCGTCCTCGCTTCTCTCTCTTTACCACCTCTAATATCACAGTTGCAGAGACACCGACAAATATTACAATCATCGCTGCAACCGATATAATACGCTTATAGAGTGGATTTAACACAAATATCTTTGGTTCATCCTTCACAATCGGCTCTTTATTGAGAGAGTTGCGATCCATCGCATCTTCCATTTGAGCCCACACATCCTCTTTAGACATCCTGTAGTTGATCTCTATCTTAGGCAGAGAATTAATAAATTCACTCTGCGTATGTGTAGTATATGATTTCTCTCTGTTTATCATTCTCTCTGTAGTTTGACTCTTAGGAATTGCAATGCTCCACGCATCCTCTTCTCAATTGCTTTGACACTTAAGTCGAGCCTCTCGGCTATCTCTACGTATGTTAACTCGTCATTGCGGTTCATCAAGAAAACTTCTCGCTGAGCCGCTGGCATCTGCATAAGAACTCGCTCATAGTTCTCTTTGAGATCGTTATAATAGAGCTCTTCATCGGCCAATGGTGCGTTGTCGTACTGGGGAGGTTGAGTATGAAACTTTGCCACCACCTCTTCGTGCCGATAATGACTCACCAGAATATCTCTTGCTATTTTGTAGAGTAACCCTATGATTTCGGCTGGAGGTTTATCTATCTGCCTCTCCCACACCCTCATAAAAACCTCTTGAGCTATATCTGTAGACACATCACCATCTGAGCAACGATAATAGATATAGTTACGTAATTTTTCGAAATTATCATCGAAAAGTATTTTAAAAGTATCTCTATTCAAGTAAGCAAAAGTTTCTTAACGCACAAAGATATAATTTTTTATTGTGCTATCCTAAGATAAGTAAGTATTTTTTTTGCATCCTAACATTAACATCTTATCAATGCTATTCAATGCTACCAACAACTTTATATTCAACACCTTGTCTTGTGACTATTGCCTTATACAAAACATCATCATACTCATAGTAGATATCATTGTCAATACTAAGTTCTCGCACTCCAACTTCGGGTAATTCTGGCACTATCATTCCCACCTCGGGCGCTACAACTTTATATTCATCCTCTCTTACTTTCACATAAATTACGCCTCCCGCACAGTGGTAATAGCGACTCTTGAAACGAAATGAACTCGAACCATCGGGCAAAAACTGAACTCTCAAACCCACAGGTGGCATAATCAAAACATAGCGAGAGTCTACTTTTCGATAGTACTTACCCTTCGAGAGGTGAAACACAATATCATTATATCGAATTGTGGTATGTTTCGAACTCATCCGTCTAACACTTTTCACTGAAGGATGTTTAACAACAACTGCCCGTGAGGGGCTCTTGCCCTTAGCCTCAACATGTGCCAATGCAACATCCCCAAAGAGCAACATTCCAAAGAGCAACATTAGTGATGCTACTTTAATTTTAATCCTTTTCATACTATTCATTTTAGGTTTGTAATTATAATACCGCACAAGATATGATTTACCCTACTCTAAAAACGCAAAAAATTGTAATTTATTTTTAAAATGTGTCTTATACCCTATTAATACACTAAAAAAAACAGTTAGGGGTTATATGAAATTTAAATTTCATATAACCCCTAACTTACCGTAATTTATCTCAAAAAAAACTCAAGCAGCTATAGATATATGTGCTGCATTACAGAGCAAACGCACGCAAAAACTGCTTATCGCGCTCGTGCCGCGCGGCACCAAGCTTACGCTTGGATCCAAAAACTTCGTTTTTGACTTTTGTATTGCACTGATGTGGTGGGGCTTTGCCCCTTCGCAAGATATCTACTCTGATGAGCTTATGAAAATGAATTTTCAACACTCCTCAGAGTAGATATCTTGCGTGTCAACCTTCGGTTGCCACCACCACATCAGCGAGGTGAACCTCGATTTGGGTTTAAATGCCATAGGCATTTAAAAAATTATAAAGACCAAGGAGTTGTGCAAATGAATTTGCGGCAACTCTTTGATCTTTATAATCTTAGAGATGTAATCTCTAAGCCCAAAACGCAATGATACGCACCCGCGGGGGTGCTATCCCCGTCCGCCGGAGGCATAAGAAATAATATTTCTCGTGCGTTTACCCTGGACTGTATTAGAGAATACTAAAAAAATATTACAACTATTTTTTATAGTCGAAGAAGAGAACTACTCCTCATCAAGGTGCATATGGTTTACGTAAACTGCGTGCTGCATAGCTACACGTTTAGCGATAGATGGCTTTGTGAAGTATTGACGACGACGAAGCTCCTTCAATACACCTGTACGCTCATATTTACGTTTGAATTTCTTAAGGGCTCTTTCGATGTTCTCACCCTCTTTTACTGGCATGATAATCATAATTGTATAATTTTATTGTTTTTATTCTTAATTTTATATTTTTGATCTTTTTTTTGAGGTTTAGATCAAACCCTTTTCTGTGGTCGAGAAGCCGCTTGGCGCTCAATTACCTATGTTTTAAATCAATCTCTGGAAAGTTTGCACCTAAAAGAACTCATCGCTTGACGCCTCACGCAGGAGATAATCCTCAAAAAGAAGATAGGGACGCACTCTTGTTGCCTCCTCCTGTGTAAATATGTCATCGTCGATCATCTCCTCTATGGTACTCCAACCTCCTTTCAATTCTCTTACCTTGAGTAACCTCCTCAATGCCCTATCAGCAATGTAGGGGTGCCCCTTAATTGTTTTAGCGGATGCAAAGTTAACATCTATTTTTGAAATATCACAACTATCGCACAAAATTTGTTTAATTATTTTCTCATAATTGCTCTCTGTGACCACTTTTATCTCTGAAAGCTGCTCCACAGAGTAAAATCCACCCAACATTTCGCGATAAGCGAGTATAGCAACAACACTCTTTTCGCCAATTCCATAGACCGACCGCAGCTCTACAGAGTCAGCTCTATTAATATCAATAAGCTCCACAATTGACTCAGGAGGAGCCGAGAATATCAAGTAAGGTTCGAGTGCTGCTGCAATAGAATCTGAGATGACATAACAGTCACAAAACTCCTCCATATCGTAGATACCCGAAAGATCTCGCCACTTTACAAACGACGCTGCTTGGCGACGAGATAGAGCTCCAATTGCATAGAGATATTCGGCACTAACCGTATCGACCAGAAAACGAGAAGGTGCCAAAAGCTCTCTTGCGTAACGCTGCTGCGAACGATACGCAACAGAAGAGGAGCTTGCAGATTCATACGAGGTGTAGGCACGAGGCTTAAAGCGAAATGTATCAGCTATAACAATATAGGGCTCAAGTGAGTAGTAGAGCGAATCACTTATCCCATAACATGTAAAGAGATCCTCTTTGATACGAAACACTTTGCCAGCCTCTCGATAACGAATAATATTGACCGCCTCTCTTTTGGATAATCCCATCTGCATCAACTCGGGGAGTTCGACACTATTGGGGTCAAACTCAAATCGTGTTACGCTATCTCGATAATCAATATCGAGATGATTAAGGAGTCGCAGAGCAGCTCTATTTTCGATATGGTCATAATAAAATTTGGAGCCTACGACGACTGCTATGATAATAAAGAAATATATCACGCCCCTCGCCTCAGATGCAGTAAATCCTATTTTTCTCGCCATACCCTACCAATCCTCTTTGTCAGAGAGTTCCAACACACTATATTTTTTCGATGGCGATTCTAAGAACTCCCCTATCTGATACTCTTCCCAACGAGCATCCACTCTCTCAATAATATCGGGTCTGGAAACAACGACATTGGGAAAACGTTTTGGGTTTGCACCCCTGCCTGGCACCTTGCTGCGCGCATCAAAGAGCAGAGTAGAACCGCTCTCACTCTGCACCACATCGCGGTCCACTTCGGTGTTAGCTGCACCCAACCACAGAAGATCATATGGAGTTAATCCAGCTGCTGTAGGGTCAAAGAGCGCAACAAAATTCACCCCCTCAACCTCAAGATCAGATAAAAAGGCACGAAGATCTATCTCTTTGAGCGGTGAGGCAAAAACCAATAAGAGCCCCCACTGCTCAACTAAACGATCATCCAACGTATAACCGGCAACCTCTCTCCACTTGGCACAACTCACCCTTGACTCAACAAGGGTTAAATCTAATGCCAATTTTCCGCCCATACCACAAGTAGAGGTAGCATGATCCAGAACATCCAACACACCACGACCTCGCAACACACGACCCCTAAGATCTACATTACGCATAAGCGAGGAGATCTGACTTGGGCAACGCAGATCTACATCGTCATCGGCAACCATCAAATATTTATTAAACATCATCTGTCCCGACCCCCACATCGAAAGAATAATCTTTTGTGCTTGACCTGCATAACGGCTCTTAATCGAAGTCAACACCAAGTTGTGAGCAGTACCTGCCGACGGCATATAGAGGTCACGCACCTCGGGATGAAGTGCAAAACGGATTGGAGCAACAAAGATACGCTCCGAAGCTACTGCAATCGCAGCATCCTCTTGAGGCGGAATACCAACAATTGTTGCTGGATAGATAGCATCTTTACGATGAGTAATTGCTGTTACATGGAATAGTGGATACATATCTTGCAACGAGTAGAAGCCTGTGTGGTCGCCAAATGGACCCTCCACGATCTTCTCCTCGGCAGGATCCACATAACCCTCGATCACAAAGTCGCAATCCTCGGGCACATAGATGTCGTTGGTAATACACTTGACTAACTTTACACTCTTCTGACGCATAAAACCAGCCAACAGATACTCATCCATGTTGTCGGGCATAGGTGCCGTAGCAGCATAGGTGTATGCTGGATCTCCTCCCAACGCCACACTCACTGCCATACGTTCGCCACGTCGCTTGTAGGCGTCGTAGTGGCGTGCTCCAGTTTTGTGGATGTGCCAGTGCATGCCTGTTGTATGGTCGTCGATAACCTGCATTCTATACATTCCTACATTGCGACCACCCGTGTCGGGATCAATCGTATTGACCATAGGCAGAGTGATAAATCTGCCTCCATCGAACCCCCAACACTTAAGAATCGGAAGCAGGGATAAACAAGCCTTATCGCCAAGAAGCTGAACCTCTTGACAAGCTCCACGAGAGCTTAGCTTGCGGGGCATCCATGCCGAAACCTCACCCAAGAGTGGCAACATTTTGAGCTTATCCCAGATGCTATCCATTGGCGAAGTTGCTCCACGCAATAGATTGTCTATTCGCTCAGTAAGCTCCTCTAAGCGTTCCACGCCTGCCACCATCGCCATACGTCGCTCCGAGCCCATCATATTGATAAGCAGCGGAAACTGCGTTCCACAATTTTCGAAGAGTAGAGCCTTGCCTCCATCGGGGCTTTTACTTACTCTATCGACTATTTCGGTTATTTCGTACTCTGTCGAGACCTCAGTGCTCACCCTCAAAAGTTCGCCATTATGCTCTAATGACTCGACAAAATCTCTCAGGCTCTTATACATATATTAAATCTATCTAAATTGGTAAAGTTGGTTACGGAGACGTGGAGTGAACCCAGCCTCAGAGATCGCTTTCTGGATACCTTCAGCGTCAAAGCTGTTGTTTGCACCAGCCGACGAGACTACATTCTCCTCAATCATAATGGAACCAAAGTCATTAGCACCACTATGTAGTGCCATTTGAGCTGTAGCACGCCCTACGGTCAACCACGAAGCTTGAATATTGTCGATATTGGTCAATAGTAGACGACTTATGGCGATTATTCGGAGGTATTCGAGTGGTGAGAAATTTGTCGCAAACCCCTCTCGTTCCAAAACGGTATCGGTAGAGCGGAATATCCACGGAATAAATGCAATAAAACCATAGTTCTCTACGGGGCATCGAGCCTGCAAATCGCGAATTGCCAGTAGGTGATCTACCCTATCGTGAGCGCTCTCCACATGACCATACATCATTGTGGCAGAGGTTGGTAGATTGAGACAGTGCGCCTGGTGCATAACCTCGATCCACTGCTCCACGCTTGGTTTTGCGGGTGATATACGTCGACGAACCTCAGGCACCAAGATCTCGGCTCCAGCTCCAGGCAACGATTCAAGCCCTGCCTCCACCAAACGCTTAAGCGTATCGAGAGTCGAGATATTACTCACCGAAGCGATATGTGCAACCTCGGGAGCACCCAACGCATGGAGCTTAAGCGTAGGATATAGAGCTTTGAGCGAAGAGAAAAGCTCCTCATAAAACTCAATACCCAGTTTGGGGTGCAACCCTCCTTGGAGCAATAGTTGGTCACCTCCAAGCTCCAAAGTACGTTCTATCTTCTCTTTGTACTCCTCAATCGTAGTTATAAAGTGTCGTTCGCTTTGGTGGGGCTTGCAGTGAAAATTACAAAATTTACACCCCGAAATACAGACATTCGTAATGTTTACATTGCGATCAATTTGCCACGTTACAACATCTGCGTTTGGCACAACACTTCGTCGGAGTGCATCTGCCGCCGCTGCTAATCTGCTTAGTGGGGCTGTGTCGTAAAGAAAATACGCCTCCTCCTTGCTTATCGCCTCACGGCGCATACATCTATCTAAAATTGCTGAAAGTTCCATTATATATCTAAAGTTTACTCACCAACGCAAAGTCCAACATTCTTTTTCCTAAATCTGCTCGTTTGATTGTCACACTCACTGCATCGCCAAGCGTAAAGCGCTCACGAGTGGTTCGTCCAATCATCGTGTAGTCTTGTTCGTCGAAGAAGTAGTAGTCATCGCCCAACTCACGCACTGGGATCATTCCCTCGATGTGGGTCTCGTCGAGCTCCACAAAGATACCCCACTCCTTCATACCAGAGATATGTCCCTCGAAGGTCTCCCCAATCCTATCTTTCATAAACTCAACCGCTTTATATTTGATTGAGGCTCGCTCAGCATTTGCCGCTACAACCTCTCGCTCTGAGGAGTGTACGCAAAGAGATTCAAGTTGTTTCTTATCGGCAGATTTTCCTCCATCGAGATAGTGTGCCAACAAGCGGTGAACCATCATATCGGGGTAGCGCCTAATTGGCGATGTGAAGTGGGTATAGTATGGAAATGCCAAACCATAGTGACCAATATTGTCGGTCGTATAGATAGCCTTTGCCATCGAGCGAATAGCCAACATCGAAACAACATTTTCCTCGCTATTACCCTTAATTGAACCCAATAACTTATTGATCTCACGTGCTATCGCCACACCTTTGGTTGCCTTAAAGTTAAGTCCAAAGCGCAAGATAAATTGACGGAAAGAGTCTATACGCTCAGCATCTGGTTGGTCGTGCACACGGTAGACCATCGCACGTTCGTACTTGCGGCTTGCCGTGCGACGCTTCGAACAATAGATAGCTACTTGGCGGTTGGCAAGCAACATAAACTCTTCGATCATCTTGTTCGACTCCTTAGCCTCTTTGGTAAACACACCTATTGGTTTGCCCTTGTCGTCGAGTTCAAATTTCATCTCGTCACGCTCGAATGCAATAGCACCTTTTTTGAAGCGCTCAGCACGTAGGCGTTGCGCCAATTCATTGAGTTTGAGCACCTCAACCGCATAATCACCTTTACCAGTCTCAATAACCTCTTGCGCTTCGGCATAGGTAAATCTACGATCTGAGTAGATCACAGTGCGACCAAACCACTCCTCAATAATCTCTAAATCGTCGTTTAAAGTAAATACAGCCGAGAAACACAAACTCTCCTCGTGAGGTCGTAACGAGCAGAGCTCATTGGAGAGACGTTCGGGTAACATTGGAATAGTGCGATCTACCAAGTAGACAGATGTAGCACGCTCCTGCGCTTCACGCTCAATGATTGAGTCGGGACGCACATAGTGGGTGACGTCGGCAATATGGACTCCAATCTCCCACACTCCGTCACGCACTTTGCGCACCGAAAGAGCATCATCGAAATCCTTAGCATCGGCTGGATCTACCGTAAAGGTCACAACCTTGCGGAAGTCACGACGTTCAGCATAATCTGCCTTGGTGATGCGAGCAGGAATTGCTTCGGCTGCTTCGACCACATCTTTGGGGTAGTTATACGGAAGATCATACTCCGTAAGAATTGCGTGCATCTCGGTATCGTTATCGCCCGCTGCACCCAATATCTCGACTAACTCACCAACAGGGCTCTTCGACCCTTCGGTCCACTCTTTAATCCTAAATGACACCTTAGTACCATCTTTGAGCTGAGGGAATTTTTTCTTTGGGATAAATACATCGAACGGCATCTGACGAGATGTAGTGCGGATAAAAATCTGATGGGCACTAACCTCAGCTACACCAATGTAGACCTTTGGATTGCGCTCAACAATTCGCACCACTTCGCCCTCGGCACTTCGCCCTCTGATGGATTGGCGAATTACAACAACCTCAACTGTATCGCCGTGCATAGCTCTCAACGACTGGTAGGGGCTAACGTGGATATCTGTTTCGAGATCTTCGCACTCCACAAATATAGAACCACTCTTGGTCATCAAGACTTTACCTACGTGGTGCGGTAGCTCGGCTGCTGCCAAGTGGAATTTACCTCGTGCGGTCTCGGCAATAATACCTTGGCTAACAAAGTTTTGTAATATATATAATACCTCTCTACGACCTTGACGGTCGCCACATCCTGCACTCGATGCCAAATGTTTCAACGAAAATTTGTTATTTGGCATCTCTTTGAACATGTTTAGGATAAATCCTGCACGGTCAAATTCGTGCTTACTTTTCTTGTTTCTCATAATCTAAAAATCTTAAGGCCAAAGAACTCATTAGCTCGATGCCTACTCGTATAGCCCCCTCCGAAGGGCAAAATGTTGATGTGTGTGCTGCTCCAGCCTCTCGACCTACTCCTAAACGGTAGAAGAGCGAGGGGTAACGAGTGCAGTAGTAGCCAAAATCTTCGGCTGTTGCTCGTCGTTCCAGCCACTCTACATCGTAGCTTTTGGCTGCCACATTGGCTGCCACATTGGTTAATCCCTCGTCACACACTACACAGGGGTAACCATCGTTTATATCGACAACAATATCGAGCTTGTGGAGAGCGCTCAGCTCAGCTGCTTTATCTCGAATTTGTTGTTTGGTTGCTCGCCGCTCTCCCTCGTCGAACGTGCGCAAAGTTCCCTCAATCTTTACCACTGATGGCACTACATTGGTGGCTCCATCTGCCTCTATGCGACCAATCGACAATACTCTATCGGGGTGGTTAAGCGCCAAAAGTGATGTTACCAACTCAGCCATTGCAGCTACTGGATCTTTGAGCCGCTCACGCATTGCAGCGTGACCACCCACTCCACAAACCGAGAATCGGAGCTCATCGCCAGAAGCCATAAACTTACCAGCTCTGAAACCCACCTCACCGACTTCGAGCGTAGCATCAACATGTTGACCTACAACAGCCATAATGTCGTACCCCTCGAATGGCTCCTCGGCTAAAACCATCGAAGCGCCACCTGGGTTGCACTCCTCGCCTGGTTGAAACAGACCAAAGATTGTACCTTCGAACTCTCTGCTACGGTTAAGTTCGCAAAGTGCACCAAATAGCATCGCAGCGTGCATATCGTGACCACAAGCGTGCATCACTCCACTATTGAGCGATGCAAATTCGACACCTGTCTTCTCTTCGATTGGTAGAGCATCAATGTCGGCACGCAACACTACAGCACGCCTCAGATCTCCTTTGCCCTCGATCTTGGCAAGAATACCCGTTGAGGCTATCGTGCGATATGAGATTCCCTCCTCACTGAGTGCCGCTCCAATAAACTTGGCTGTGGCGTGCTCCTCGAACGAAAGTTCAGGATGAGAGTGTATATGTCGACGAAAGGTTATTGGGTCCATATCAATGTAAGTTATTAGAATATCGAACGTGCAATCTGCTCAATATTAGTTGTTTTACTCATTGTGTAGTAGTGTAGCACTGGTACCTTAGAGGCAATCAACTCTCTGGACTGCGCTATAGTCCACTCCAAACCTATTTGGCGTACCGCTTGCGGTTTGTCGGCAAATCGTTCTACCTCCTCGCGCAACTCCTTGGGGATATCTATGCTAAAGGTTTCGGGTAAAACCGTAAGTTGACGAAGTGTCGAAAGTGGTTTTATTCCTGGCACTATCGGTACAGTGATACCCGCCTTGCGACAACGCTCTACAAAGTCGAAATATTTAGCATTGTCGAAGAACATTTGAGTAACTACATACTTAGCTCCCGCTTCAATTTTAGCTTTTAGGTGCTCCACATCGCTCTCAATGCTCTTTGCCGCAAAGTGCTTTTCGGGGTATCCTGCAACACCTATCGCAAAGTTTGTGCGGTGTGTCTCCTTAGCTTCACCATCCACGAATATTCCGTTATTCATATCTGTTATCTGTCGCACCAAATCGACAGCATGGCTATGCCCTTGTTGGTGAGGCATAAAAATCCTTTCGTTTTGAGATCTATCACCTTGCAGGGCCAACACATTTTCGAGCCCCAAAAACTCCATATCGATTAGAGCATCCTCGATGTCATACTTCGAGAGACCGCCACAAATAAGGTGCGGAACTGTAGCGATACCATACTTACGTTCGATAGCTGCTGAGACTCCTACGGTGCCTGGTCTACGACGCAATACATGCCACTCGCTGCCACCCAACTCGTTGATTGTCTCCTTGATGCCCTCACGGTGAAATGTAATATTGATATATGCTGGATCAAACTCCACTAACGGATCTATAGCCGCGTAGATACCATCGAGCCCCGCCCCTTTGAGCGGAGGCAACAACTCGAAGGCAAAACGGGTACGACCGTCTGCTATTGCACTATCTAAAATATCTGAAACTCTCATAAGCTACATGTTTTTTGGAAGTAATTTTCTGACCTCTTCAACACTCATCTTGCGGCGTGAAGCATACTCAGCAACCTGCTCGTCGCTCACTGCACCGACGCTAAAGAACTTACCACGGGGCAAGATCAAACCACAAATAGACTCTCCTGGCGAGATCATAAAGTTCTCGGTGAGTGTCATGCGAGTAGTCTGCTGAGCACTAAGCAACTCAAAGACTTCACGTTTGAGCGAGTGGTCGGGTACTGCTGGGTAGCCAAATGCGAGGCGTACACCCTCGTATTGGTTTTTTAGTATCTGCTCACGTGTGAGAGGTTCACCTTGTTCGAAGCCCCACATCTCTCGGCGCACAAAGCTGTGTATTCGCTGGGCAAAAGCCTCCACCAAGCGGTCTGCCAACAACTTAGCAATCATTGCTCCATACTCATCGCCCGACTCCTCGAACTGAGCTGTGAACTTCGTGAGTTCCACTCCCGAAGTGATAGCGAAGCAACAGATGTGGTCGCCCTCTGCCGCCACAAGGTCGGCAACAGAGACCGCCTCGGCATTGCGAGATTGCGCACGTAGCATTGGCATTACAATATCCTTACCACGAGTCGAGGTGACTATTATATCGTCACCCTCACTGCGAGCTTTCAGCAATGCTACGGCACCCTCCAACGTTAGACTCTTACTCTGCTTGATCTGTTGTAGCATCGACAACGCATCATCGAAGAGTTTGTTAGCCTGCTCACCATACTTCTCGTCGGTTAATAGAGCAGGGAATTCACCTTTAAGCCCCCACGCCATAAAGAAGTAGCGCCAGTCGATAAGCTGCTCTACATCCTCAATGTCGTAGCTTGGGAATACCAAACGACCTGTGTGAAGTGGTTCTACTGGTTCGGTTGACTTAAATTGCTTGCCAGCCTCACGAGCTTCAGCGAGCGAAAGTAACTCACGTTTGCGCTGAGCACGTTCGTAGTCGGAGCGCAACAGAAGTTGTTCGGCTTTTATGTGGTCGATATATAGATCTGACTCCTCACTGATAAGTTGAGAGAGGATCTTTGGGTTGTCGCTTGCACTATGCGCATGGATCACTACGCCCGAATAGCATGGCGCGATCTTGACGGCTGTGTGAAGTGGCGAAGTAGTTGCACCTCCTACTATTATAGGTATAGTGATGCCTCGCACTTCGCACTCCTCGACTACTCGTATCATCTCGTCGAGCGATGGTGTGATAAGTCCGCTCATGCAGATCACATCGGCACCCCACTCTAAAGCCTCATCGACAATACGTTTTGACTCGACCATAACACCCAGATCCTTGATCTGGTAGCCGTTGCAAGCCATCACTACCGAGACTATATTTTTGCCTATGTCGTGTACATCGCCCTTTACGGTCGCTATCAGAACTTTGCCTGCCTGCTTGCCGCCTTCGCTTTTGAGAGCCTCGATATAGGGTGTAAGTTGCGAGACAGCACGCTTCATCACTCTGGCAGTTTTAACCACCTGAGGTAGAAACATCTTACCCTCGCCAAATAGCTTACCTACATGCTCCATCGCAGGCATTAATAGCGAATCGATAACCTTCATTGGAGCTCCTAATGCTTGGTAACCCTCTTCGGTATCGGCTTCTATATAGTCTGAAATTCCTTTCATCATAGCATACTCAACTCTCTCTTTGAGCGGTAGCGCACGCCACTCCTCACTCTTTTGGGTTGTAGCTACTTTGCCTGTACTCTCGTGGTGAGACTGAGCATATTCGATCAATCTTTCGCTTGCATCTTTTGAGCGATAGAGTACAACATCTTCGATAAGTGTTAGCAGCTCAGGCTCAATCTCGGAGTAGATCTGTAGCATCTGTGTATTGACAATCGCCATATCCATACCTGCCTTAATCGCATGGTAAAGGAACACCGAGTGCATAGCTTCACGGATGTGGTTGTTGCCACGGAAAGCAAACGATAGGTTACTCACACCTCCCGAAACCTTAGCATAAGGGAGATTCTCCTTGATCCAACGTGTGGCGTCGATAAATGCCTTGGCATAGATGTCGTGCTCCTCGATTCCAGTAGCTACAGCAAGGATATTGGGGTCGAAGATTATATCTTCGGCAGGGAAACCAGCCTTAGTCAATAGGTTATATGCACGCTCAGCAATCTCGATCTTGCGCTCATAGCTATCTGCTTGACCCACCTGGTCGAAGAGCATTACAACAGCTGCGGCTCCCATTCGGTGGATCTCCAATGCACGTTCCACAAACTTCGCCTCGCCATCTTTGAGCGAAATGGAGTTTACTATGCTCTTGCCTTGCGCCACCTTAAGACCTGCTTGAAGTACCTCCCACGACGAAGAGTCAACCATCAGTGGAACTCTTGCAATCTCTGGTTCTGAGGCTAATAGATTGAGAAAGTGACGCATAGTGCTCTCACCCTCGATCATGCTATCATCCATACATACGTCGATTATTTGGGCTCCAGCATCGACCTGCGCACGCACCACCGAGAGTGCTTCGTCGTATCGCTCCTCACGGATCAAACGTGCAAACTTAGCCGAACCAGCAACATTGCTTCGCTCACCAACATTCACAAAATTGATGTCGGGGGTAATACGTAGTGTATCCAGACCACTAAGGGTCGTAATGTGACTCTTGGCTGGACATGGTCGAGGAGTATATTTGCCAATTATTTGGTTCAAACAGTAGATGTGTTGAGGTGTAGTACCACAGCAACCTCCCACGATATTGATTACTCCACGATGTAAATACTCCTCAACATCGGCTGCAAACATCTCTGGAGTTTCGTCGTAACCTCCTGCTAAGTTGGGTAGTCCAGCATTGGGGTGAGCCGAGATTCTACACTCCGCTACTGCCGCTAAGCGTTCGATATATGGCAAAAGCTGCTTGGCTCCAAATGCACAGTTAAGACCTACGGTGATAAGGTTAGCATGCGAAAGCGAGGCATACATTGTCTCGACTCCTTGACCCGAAAGTGTACGTCCGCTGGCATCTGAAAGGGTTCCCGACAACATTGTGGGGATTGTGCAACCTCGCTCACGACCAACCGACTCCACAGCATAGAGTGCAGCCTTGGCGTTGAGCGTATCGAACACAGTCTCGACCAAGATGATATCGGCGCCACCATCCAACAATCCATTGACTTGGGTTGTGTATGCCGCCACCAACTCATCGAAATTAACTTCACGAGCAGCAGGGTTCGACACGTCGGTCGACATAGAGGCTGGGCGAGAGGTAGGACCTACTGAACCAGCCACAAAGCGAGGTTTAAGAGGGTTACGCTCAGTAAATTCACGAGCTACTGCCGATGCGATAGAGGCAGCAGCCTTCGAAAAGTCGTAGGAGTAGCTCTGAAGACCATAATCTGCAAGCGAGATAGCGTTGGCATTGAATGAGTCTGTTGTGATGATATCGGCTCCTGCCGACAAATATTTGTGGTGAATTTCACCTATCACATCTGGGCGAGTAAGCACCAACGCATCGTTGCAACCCTTAAGGTCGCAATGCCACTGTGCAAATTGCTCTCCACGATACTCAGCCTCTCCAAGTCCATAGAGCTGAACCATTGTTCCTAATCCTCCATCGAGTAGTAAAATACGCTCCGAAAGAGCCTGATTAAGTCTATATATCATCGTTTAATTATCTTTATTTCAAAAAGTTTACTCCAATTTTTGCCTGTTACAAATATTCTATCACCCTCAGCGTCATAAGCTATTCCGTTGAGCACATCGGTGGTAGGCGTCTTCTCCTCGTCGGCAAGGATACCTGTTAGGTCTACGACCCCCTCAACCACTCCACTTTCGGGATTGATTATTACTATCTGATCGAGAGTATATACATTTGCCCAGATCTTGCCATCAATCCACTCCAATTCGTTGAGATATTCGAGAGGCTCATCATTAATCTTTACCAAAACCCTTTTTTCAATCTCAAATGTTTGTGGGTTGCGCACCGTTAGAACCGAAGTTCCATCCGACATATAGAGCTTTTTGCCATCGGTGGTGATTCCCCAACCTTCGCCTGCATAGATCTTTTCGCCAATCTTTTTGCCCGAAGTAGCATTGTACATAAATAGGCGATTTGTGATCCAGGTAAGTTGGTAGAGCGTATCGCCAAGGATGGTTATACCCTCGCCAAAGTGCGAACCTCCAAGCTCGGCAATCAACTCTGTTTCTCCGCTCGCAAGGTCAACCTCCAAAAGACGAGACTCCCCCACTTGACCAGTCCCCTCCAAAAGACGACCTTGGGTGTAGATTAATCCTTGGGTGTAGCTATCTGTTTTGTGGGGATAGGTAGCTTCAACCTGGTAACCATAGTAGGTCGGCTCAATAGCTTCTGCAACCTTTGTTTTAGTCTTTGTGCCCCCTAAGCTGATGCAAGAGATAGCAAAAAAAGCAAGCGGTATAAGTAATAATTTTCTTCTCATGTCTTTTAGTATACATATAATCATGCAAAGATAGATAAATCAATTTAGTATATAAAGAATATGGTTATATTTTTCAGGGCAAACGCACGAAAAATATTATTTCTTATGCCTCCGGCGGGCGGGGATAGCACCCCCGCGGGTGCGTATCATTGCGCTTTGGGCTTAGAGATTGCATCTCTAAGATTATAAAGATCAAGGAGTTGCCGCAAATTCATTTGCACAACTCCCTGATCTTTATAATTTTTAAATGCTTTTGGCATTTAAACCCAAATCGAGGTGAACCTCGCTTATGTGGTGGTGGCAACCGAAGGTTGACACAGAGATATCTATTTTAAGGAGCGTTGAAAGTTCACTTTCAAAAGCTCATCATAATAGATATCTCGCTGGGGGCAAAGCCCCACCACATCAGTGCAATACAAAAGTCAAAAACGACAGTTTTTGGATCCAAGCTAAGCTTGGTGCCCGCGCGGCACGAGCGCGATAAGTAGTTTTTTTTCGTGCGTTTACCCTGTTATATTTTTCAGCAAACACATGAAAATATTATCTCTTACGCCTCTGGCGGGCAGGAACAAGCACCCCTGCGGGTTGGGGTAAACGCACGAAGAATTGATTTTGCTTACAAAATATTGCACTATTTCTTCTATTTAGAATGATTTTTGAATGTTATTTTTTTTGTAAAAAACATTGATAATTACATAATAATTCGTAACTTTGCTCATGTTTAAATTCTCTCTCTTGAGAAGCAGCACCTCAAAAATCCTAATTATCTATAAATCAGACTTACACCATGCATATTGGAGTAGTCAAAAACAAAACAGACATGAAAAAAATCTTTACTTTATTTGTAGCAGTTTCATCTCTATCACTTGCGAGTTGCGTTGATGATAGTTTTAACCTTGACGATGTCAACAACGACAACGTTGGAGTAGGCGATTCTAACACCGTAATTAATGTTCCCGTTGCAACAATCGATCTTAACTTTAGCGACATCCTATCCGATTTTACCCGCGCCGTTCAAACCTACACATTTGAGGAGCAGGAGATTGAAGATAGCATTGAGCTTGGTGAAAATTGGTTAGACGAAGAGTTTAAATCCAAACTAACGAGTGGCGAGGGCGAGATCTCTCTTACGGTTGAGTGTAGCGAATACCCAGAGGGACTTCCCGGTGCAACATTTGAAGTGTGGTTCGACGAGATTGCACTTTTCGATGGCGAGCAGCGACTAAACTCGAACAACCCCAAGATCACCACAAGCTCTTTGGGTGAACAAGAGATTGATGATATTGCAGCTGCAAATACTTTAACCTACAAAGTCTCATTCGACGAGAAGAGTTTTGAGTGCGACCTCGACGAGTTGGAGAATATCACATTTAGCCTCTCACTTACAAAAACTGGTGCCATTAAGCTTTAACACAGAAAAGTTATGAGACTAAAGATTAAATTTATTACAGCATTATCATCAATTATAATGCTGGCAACACCTGCGTTTTCGCAATACTCATCATCGAGCTACTTTATGACCGACAACTGGCAAAGTAGCATGCTTAATCCAGCAATCACTCCAGAACATGGATACATTCTAATTCC
Source organism: Rikenellaceae bacterium (assembly GCA_044433965.1). GTDB lineage: Bacteria > Bacteroidota > Bacteroidia > Bacteroidales > Rikenellaceae > Alistipes. The sequence goes on from JAWXTF010000034.1 coordinate 20,950, forward strand.
TACACTTGGTCATTTTGGAGTCAATATAGGTTCAAGCAATCTCACCTTAGAAAATCTCTTCTATCCAAATCCCAACGGTGCAGGCATTGTTCCTTTCTACGATATTGATATCGACAAGAGTTCACTTATAAACTCACTCGACACCAATAACCACATATGTGGCGACATCTCTATGGCGATACTTGGTGCTGGATTCTACACAAACAATATCTTCTGGAACATTGGTGTTAACACCAAAGCAACTTGTGACAGCTCAATTCCCAAAGGGGCATTCGAACTTGCAGCACTCAGCAGAGAAGATAGCTCCTACTCTCTTAAAGATCTTAGTATTTCATCTACAAGCTATATCGAGACATATGTTGGTGCAAGCCTACAGATCAACAAAAAACTTTCGGTGGGTGCACGTATCAAATTCTTGATGGGCTTCTACAACATCGATGTAAATTACGACCATTTTGATATCCTCCTCAAAAATTCCGAGTGGAAAATCTCCTCTTCAGGAATGTTCAACGCAACAGCTATGGGACTATCACTTAAGGAAGATATCGATGGATTTGACTTCGACGGACTCGAATTTGAGCCAAAGATTCAAGTAGTTGGTTACGGAGCGGGCGTCGACTTTGGTGTCAACTACAATCTTCTTGAGGAGCTCTCTCTCTCACTTGCCGTAACCGACTTAGGTTTCATTAGCTGGGAAGGTGACCAAACTATATCTGCCGAGGCTTCGAGCAACTACACATTTAGTGGCTACAACACCTCCGACGAAAACTCACTCAGCGACTTCGATATCGATGAACTCCTTCGTTTCAAGAGCGTGGAGGCAGAGGATCGCAAAACCTCGCTCAACACCCAAATAAACGCAGCTGTAGAGTACCGTTTCTTAGATGACAAGATGGCAGCGGGTCTGCTCTACTCGTCGATATTCCGCTGCAATTATACAAAGAATGAGATCACATCTCTCGTTAGCTTTCGCCCATTGGAGTACCTCACAGCAAATGTCTCATACGCATTTATCGGAAAGCAGATTGGAGCAGCACTCAATATTCACACAAATTGGATCAACTTTTTTGTGGGTGCCGACTACATTCCAACAAGCCTAACTCCTCAATACCTACCTATAAAAGCTGCAAACTTTAGCTTCTACTCAGGTATAGGTATACCTCTAACAAAACGCAAGTAATAGGCTATATATCAGTTAATTACACCGCATATTGTAAACTTCACTGAATACCAGAGTAAACTTATGGAAATTGCTTATCGGGCTCCTTCTGCGCGGGCACTAAGCTTAAGTTTAGATCCATTTTTAACTTTTGTGTTGCGCTGATGTGGTGAACCTCGCTTTGGGCTTAGAGATTGTATCTCTAAGCCCAAAGCGCAATAGTATGCACCCGTGGGGGTGCTATCCCCGCCCGCCAGAGGCAGTCCGAAGCGCACAGAAAGAAGCAAGAAGCGCACAGAAAGCAAAAAGGTATGCACCCGCGGGGGTGCTATCCCCGCCCGCCAGAGGCAGTCCGAAAAGCACAGAAAGCAAGCAAAAAGCGCACAGAAAGCAAGAAGGTTTTAAATAAAATTTTTCACTATAGTTAGCTTTAAGTAACTTTTTTAATATTCTTTC
>JAWXTF010000035.1:0-21127 GCA_044433965.1 Rikenellaceae bacterium
GCATCGACCCCAGGCAAAGCCCCCACCACATCAGCGCAACACAAGAGTCAAAAACGACAGTTTTTGGATCCAAGCTATAGCTTGGTGCCGCGCGGCACGAGCGCAATGAGCAAGCTTTATCTGTGCATTTTGCCCCGCCTCGGCAGGCAAGCTGCCTCTTCAGATTTTCAAGAATTTGGATCAATCAAAAATAATTACTATCTTTACGCCAAATTTTTATAATAGTTTATAGAGTTGAGGTTAATAGAGGCTACAAAGAGGTTTAGAGTGATATTGGTGGGGCTTTTCCTACTGATCTTCTCGGCGTACTATGTCAACTCAACAATGTTTTTCCACCGCCATGTTGTCGATGGAGATACTCTTTACCACTCTCACTTCCACTCGAAGCTCCACACCTCCTCATCGGGGGATGGTGGTCACACTGTTGAGGTAGTAAAATTGATTGCTGCTCTCAACTCGATTGCCGTTGAGCAGCAGGAGTTCAATACTCACTTGGCAGCTGTTGAGAGACCTCTTGAGGCTATTGTCTCTATCCCAAATTGCGTTGCTGTGGCTCTTCCTACGAAGTGCTACTTCTCATTGCGGGCGCCTCCCTGTATCTAATCTTCTTATTTTTAGCGTTCTACACTCTTCCGTGTCGGGCAAATGATTATTTACAAATACTTTACATAAATTTTTCAATGAGAAAATTAGCTTTTACAGCAGCATTTATTGTTGCTGCAATATCGGCGTATGCATCTACGCTTTCAGGAATCAGCATTACAGGACACATCAAAGATGCCCAAAGTGGCAAGCATCTACCATACGCTACAGTTGCGATTGTCGGAACTACAATGGGTACCGCCGCTGATGAGTCGGGTCACTTCAACCTCAAGAATGTGGAACATGGCGAATATACTATTGAAGCTGTGGTGATGGGTTATAGCCCAGTGCAAAAGATCATCAAGATTGATGGCTCAACTACACATTTTGACATCAGTTTTGATTTGCGCGAGGATATCATGTCGATGGATCAAGTTGTTGTCTCGTCGACTCGTAGTGAAACTCTTCGTCGCAACTCTCCAAACTTGGTGAGCATGCTTTCGAGCGAACTCTTCAACACGGTGAGCGCAACAACATTGGCAGATGGACTTCCATTCCAAACAGGTGTTCGTGTTGAGGATAACTGCCAAAACTGTGGCTTCACACAGGTGCGTATCAATGGTTTGGATGGACACTACTCACAAATTATGGTCGACTCTCGCCCTACATTCTCGGCTCTCACGGGTGTCTACGGCTTGGAGCATATCCCAGCCAATATGATCGAGCGAGTGGAGGTAGTTCGCGGAGGTGGCTCTGCGCTCTACGGATCATCGGCAATCGGCGGAACGATCAATATTATCACCAAAACCCCCGAATATAATAGCTCAGAGTTCTCACATTCGTTGACCTCGATTGGTATGAGTGGAGCACTCGACAACAACACCACTGCGAGCTCTTCGATTGTCTCGGAGAACCAGAAGGCGGGTCTCTCGCTCTTCGCTCAGGTGCGTGACCGTGAGGCATTTGACTATGATGATGATGGCTTTACCGAGCTCCCCGAGATTGAGTCTCAAACATTTGGTCTACGTACATATTTTAAAACAAGTGACTTCAGCCGCATTTCGGCTCAATACGATGCTGTCAAGGAGTTTCGTCGTGGTGGCGACAACCTATCGTTGCCAGCTCACTCCGAGGATGTTATGATTGCAGAGCAGACTGAGCACCTTATCTCGAATGTAGGTCTTAACTACGACCTCTACTCTCACGACTACAAACGTATATTCAACCTCTACACAACAATTCAAGATACCAAGCGTGATAGCTACTATGGTGGTGGCGCCGCTGAGGCATATGGCACAACAACGGAGTTCTTGTGGGTGTCGGGAGCGCAACTCACCCAAAAGTGGGATAACTTCCTCTTTATGCCTGCCACAACAATTGGAGGCTTGGAGTATAACTATAACGATCTTAATGATAGATATCTACAACAAGATTGGGACCCTATCGAGCAGAGGGTGAATGTGGCAAGTGCCTATCTCCAAAATGAGTGGGCTACAGACAAATGGGGCATCCTTGTGGGTGGTCGCATGGACTACAATGACTTCCTTGGTAGAGCTGTATTCTCACCTCGTTTCAACCTACGCTACAACCCTTCGAAGAGCGTAAATCTTCGCGCTACATACTCAACAGGATTCCGCGCTCCTCAGGTCTTTGATGAGGATCTACACATCGCTGTAAATGGTGGAGAACTTGTGCGTAGCACCATTGCCGATAACTTAGTCGAGGAGACATCGCAGAGTGTTAACATCTCAGCTGATCTCTACAAAAACTTCGGAAATGTTAGCACGAACCTGCTCATCGAAGGTTTCTACACACAGCTCGATAACGTCTTTACATCATACACCTATACCGACTCGGCAACTGGAGATACTGTTCAGGAGCGTCGCAATGGCGGTGCCGCAGTAGTCAAAGGTGCTACAATCGAGGCTAAGGTAGCACTCCCATCAACGCTACAGTTTCAAGCTGGCGCAACTATCCAAAGTAGCCTCTATGGCGAAGCAGAGGATTGGAGTGAGGAGGCTGAGGCAACCGACAAGATGTTCCGCACACCAGATGTATATGGTTATTTCACAACTACATACAACCCAACTCGCAGCCTTACACTCGCGCTAACAGGCACCTACACAGGACGTATGTATGTCGAGCACTGTGCAGGATACATCGAGGAGGATAGAGTAGAGCACACACCCGATTTCTGGGATGTTAACTTCAAGGCAACATACAACTTTACACTCACAAAAGCTGTGCGCACACAACTACACGTTGGTGTAAATAATATCTTTAACCAATTCCAATCAGATTTCGACCAAGGTCCAGACCGTGATGCCGGTTACATCTATGGTCCTATGCTGCCTCGTAGCCTGAATTGTGGTGTGAAGTTTATCTTCTAAATAAGTTGCTTAACCCAAGTTGCGGAAGTAATATTATCTCTTGTGCCTCCGGCTGATGCGCTTCTTGCTTGCGGTTGCTTGCTGTGCGCTTTGGACTGCCTCCGGCGGGCGGGGATAGCACCTCCGCGGGTGCATACCTTCTTGCGCTTTGGGCTTAGAGATTGCATCTCTAAGATTATAAAGATCAAAGAGTTGTCGCAAATAAATTTGCACAACTCCTTGATCTTTATAATTTTTAAATGCCTATGGCATTTAAACCCAAATCGAGGTTCACCTTGCTGACGTTGAGGTAACAACCATAGGTTGAAGTAAATTAATTTGCCCAAATCAAGGTGAAGCTCGCTTGGGGCAAAGCCCCCACCACATCATCACAACAAAAAAAAGTCAAAAACGAAGTTTTTGGATCCAAGCTTAGCTTGGTGCCGCGCGGCACGAGCGCAATAAGCAAGCAAACCCCAAGCAAACCCCAAGCAAACCCCAAGCGCGATAAGCCGGACTTTTTTCGTGTGTTTACCTTAGTGTATGTTTACAGCTAAGATTATTCATAATCAATATATATGGTCTCTTCTTTGAGTGTAGCCTTTTCGTAAGTGGTCACCGCACCTGTTGAGGTGTTGGTGATGGTCATGGTTACGTAGTTGCGATTATCCTCATTCTCAACGATTGTATAGTTATACTCTGTGGAGGTGGTAACTGTATCGCCATTCTCGTCGAGAGTTGATGTCTCTTTGATCTCTGTAAACGAGATATCATAGAACATCTCATCTTCACCTTTTGGTGCTGAGTTATCGACAAGATCTACAATTGTGTTGTAGCTCACGATTGTTGCGTAGGTGTTCCATATAGAGAGTCGATCACGTTGGTGGTAGACCTTAAATTCATAGATGTCACCCTTGTAAGGCATAATTGAATAGATTGGAGTATAATCCACAGGTACCTCTTCCCACTTTTGGGTTGAACATCCGACAGTTGTGGCAAATGCCACAAACATAGCTATTATTTTAAAAAAGTTATTCATTCTATTTTCCTTGTTTTGTTGATAGGAGTCTCTTCTCAAGTGGAGAAGAGAGCTCCTAACTTATTCAACATTAATTGATTAAACTATTCTTCCGTAGGGCGTTCAGTTTTGTTAGTGAGAACAATGTCGTCGAAGTCAATCTTGCCTCGCTGAGATGCTCCAATATAGATATTTAGCATAATATCGTTGGTTGCATAGCTTGTTGTCATGGTGACAGAGAAGTCACACCACTCTCCATCTACGAAGGAGTCAGCATTGCCAAAGTTAATTATGTTATTTGCTCCAGCCCAGCCCGCAGCCTTGATGTAGTCTGTAGCCTCGTTAAGCATAGTTGGGAAGTATATGTGAGACTCAGCCGAAAAGTCTGTAGCACGAACACGTCCCGTCAGAGTATATGTCGAAGGACCTGAACCTTCAAAGCGTTGAGTACATACGCAACTTATCTCTAAACCCTCATATGTCTGAGTATCTGGCTCATATGAGATATAGCTGTTTCCATCCTCACTTTCAATCACAGGGTCAGATGTTGGAAGCTCTAAATAATCCAACGATACATTCTGACCATTTAGGTTGGTCTGTAGAATCCAATCGTTAAGCTCTGAGCTATTCTCAAAAGTATAGTAGATAGGCTCGCTGAGGTCACTGGCTACGGCAATATCATCTACGGCAAACTCTGCAACGCTATTGTTGAGTAGCTTAATAGAATTTCCGCTGTAGTTCACTCTAAGCTCATCGGTGTTGTAGATGTATGTCTCTTCGGGAAGTGTTAGCAAGATGCTATTGTTCGAGTTTGCAACAGCCGCGATAGATGCAACATCTATCACGCCGCTCATATCACTATTAACATAACTTACTGTAAATTCACCCTCAATATACTCTGCCAAAGATTCACTGTCGAATGCTGCATTGCCCAACGATATGCGTACAGCAGATGAACCATACTGAGTGGCAGTGAGATCTAACTTCTCGTTGCCCTCCTTAACATTGATCCTAAGTGGCACTACAGTAACCTCCGATGTTGACTCTGCAACGAATGTAGATAGAGTACGTTTAACCTGAAGATATACCAAACACTCACCTATCTCACTTGGTGCGAATGTGATAGCTAAATTTCTGTTTGTATTTGAGATCACAGGGTCGCTACATGTCCAAGTGCAAGAGTATACATTGTCAAGTTCATCATCATACTGCTCGAAGTGAAGTACATCGCCATAGTTGATATCGATGCTCTTCGAGATGTTGCCATCTGCGTCGACCTCACCAAGTTCGATCATCTCGCCCTTCTCGCCGTTGTTGTCGTAGTAAACATTCATCTTAGCCTCGATGTCGGATCTGTAGACACGAATATTCATTACCTGCTCCGCAACATATACTCCATCCTCATAGTAGGTAGAGCATACCTCATCCAATTTATTCCAGTTTTGGTTTGAACGAACCCAGGTCACCGCCTTGTCGAAGGTGTTGCGAAGGATAATCTCGTAGTCGCCAGGCTCGGTGAAGTAGCAGTGGATCTTCTTGTCGGTAGTTGTTTTTGCATCGCCAATAACCATATTTTCAAGATCTCCATAGTAGGTCTCATCTGTCTCTGTATCTGGATTATCCTCTTCGTAACGAATGTACTTGTCGTCCAAGAAGTAGATGCCGCAATCCTCAGGTATGATCCACTCGTGAGAGAGTGCACCTTGAGAGACATCGATAAAAGATAGGAAATCATCCTCAACAAGCAGATATGGATCAAGATTGGTGTTGTCGGCACTTGTAATCCATGTGAAATCTCTCAATGAACTATACTCAGAGATATGCTCGGCGTAGCACCCCGTAAGGAGTAGTGACAAGGCAAACATGGCTCCCGCCTTATATATATTTTTCATGTTATTCATTTTAAAGTTTACAAATTAGTTTAGGTTTGGATTTGCCAAGATCTCCTTATTTGGTATTGGGAAGTATGCATTATCCTCATCGCTGTAGTTCAATGCTGCCAACTGATAGTCGTGATATGTAGTTGTTTGAGTCGCAGGATACCATGCATTCCAATATGCTGCTGTCTCAGCGTTGTATGCTTTGGCTCCCCAACGCCATACCGCTTTTACTGAAAGACCTGGATCTGCAGTCGCTGGATAATTGTAGTAGCAAGGACCCATATACATATCGGTTGTCGAAAGCTCTGCGAAACGTTGCTTAGTGACTCCCCAACGGCGAAGGTCACAGACGCGTGTTGCTTGACCGAAACCAACCTCCAAAGGACGCTCAACATACATGATTTGCTTCATAATATCGTCAGCGCTGTAGGACTCGCCATCGTAACTTGCAAGAGAGTCATACTCGCCAGAGGTGCCAAGAAGCACAGCACCACCACGGTAGCGAAGCTTATTGATATAGTCGAGAGCTGTTTGAGTAGATCCACCTGTTTGAATCAAACACTCAGCATACATTAGGTATACATCCGAGAGGGTCATCAAACGTAGGTTAACTCCCGATTGACCAGTTGCTGGCGATTCGCTCTCCTTAGTCCAGATGTCGGAGTTTGTCATCTCGCGGAAGTAGCCTAAGTGACCTCCTTGCCATGCAGCGGCATAACCACATGTTGTCTGGTAGTAGAGTATATCCTCGTCGGTAGGTTGTGCCAATCTATATGCTCCGCGAGGAGTTTTTTGCATAAGCTTGTAATACTTGCCATCCACCTCTTTGATTGTGGTTTGGTTGAAGTATGACTTGTGTGATTCATAGGTGGTCTTAGTCTCATCGAGTACTCCCGAAGCGTCGTATTTACGTGTCAAACGCATGATGTCGCGACTATACTCGTAACCATAGAACGCAGCCTCCTCTTCGTCGTACTTCTTGAACACATATGATAGAACAGAGTAGCTACCATCATCATTGGTAGTGGTGTAGGAGTAATCCTTGCCAAGGTATAGATAGATCACATTGCCATCCTCGTCGAGGGTAACCTCACTCCAGTTCATCTCATTCTCTGGATCGACTGGATCCTCATCTTGACATAGCAAGGCAAACCATCCAGCAGGGAGAACCGTAAAGTAGGCTCCATCGGTACGTGAGAAGTTAGTGTGCCATGTGTTGCTCATTTTCTGATCTTGAACCGCAAACTCAGTGTTGTAGTCCAAAGTGTAGTTAACCTCCAATATTGACTCGCTATTGAACTCACCTGTCGATCCTGTATTCTCGCTCACGTGAGCCAAAGAGTAGACGCCACTATCAATTACATCCTTGAAGTAGCCCATTGCTGTAGAGTAGTCTCCCTCGTAGAGATAACTTTGACCAAGGTAGGTCTTAACTGTTCCAGAGGTAATGCGACCAGCATTTGTAGCTGCCCACGATTCAGGAAGATCATACTCAAGCGCTGCAAGGAACTCCGCGCGGCAGAAGTCACGAACTTCATCTGCACCGCCCTCAGGGAGTGGCATATAGAGAGAAGCCTCGTCGGTAGGTACAGCTTGCACGATAGGCACCACACCTTTGTTGTAGCAGATACTCAACCAGTAGTGGAACAAACCTCTAAAGAAACGAGCCTCACCCATAATTGTGTTCCAACTCTCGCGAGTTGCATCGTCCGAGATTGAAGGGTAGAATTTGTTGAGACCATCGATAAGTTGATTTGCGCGGAATACACCTTTGTAGAGTGCTTCCCACTTATCATTGACTGCCGCATCGGCATTACCAAATGTCTGCATGTAGAAGGGGCAACTAAAGTTGGTACGCGCTGCGAAAGCCCAGCCTCCCTCGGTACCCATATCGCTACGTTTCATCTCTTCGACAATGCGGTAGCAATCCATATCTTTGAACTGGTTGTATACTGCCGCCAACGACGACTCACAATCCTCGATAGAGGCGTAGTATGAACCACTTGTGATCTCGTTAGGATTCACTTGTGTCAAGAAGTCGTCGCATGAGCTAAGGCTTAGTGATGCAAGAAGCAACAAACCAGGAATTATTCTATTTTTAAGTTTCATATTGTTTTAGTTTTTAGGGGAATTAGAATCCAAATTGAACACCACAGCGAATTTGTCTGCTAATTGGATATGTCGCCAAGTCAAGTCCACGCTTAGAGAGTCCATTGCTACCAACCTCAGGGTCATAACCAGAATAACCTGTCAATGTCCAGATGTTATCAGCTGCTACATATACACGCAACTTAGTGATATTTAACTTATCCAATACAGCCTTTGGTAGGCTATATCCCAATGATACATTCTTAAGACGAACGAAAGATCCATCCTCAACCCAGATATCGGCATATGGACGATAGTTGTCGTGTGTTGTACCGCGATATGTTGGGATGCTTGACTCTGGATAGTACTCGCTCCACTGGTATACCGAAGAGGTACTTGTACGATTTCTCAAAGTAAGGATCTCTGTTCCATTGATAACCTCATTACCGATTGATGAGTACCAATTCATATAGAGGTCAAAGTTCTTGTATCGAATATTGTAGTTCAAACCAATCTCATAGTCTGGAGTACCGCTACCGCAATATACACGGTCAGAATCATCGATCACACCATCACCATTTGAATCCACATAAGCCAAATCTCCCATTCTATAGTCAGTGTCTATAGCTTGATATTTAGCCAACTTCTCCTCGGTGTTGATAATTCCATCTGTAGGCATCATAAAGAATGCTCCAGCCTCATATCCCTCTTTTACGACTGTAACTTTGTCGGATGAGTGCCACGAAAGAGGCAGACCATCAGTGAAGTAATACATGTCGGTGCCATCGCCCAAACTTGTAACTCTATTGTTGTTTGTTGAGAATGTTGCATTAATTGAGTAGTATACCTTTTTGTTGATATTGTTGCGATATTGTGCTGCAAACTCAACTCCTTGATTGGTCATATCACCCACGTTGAGGATTACATTAGTTCCACCAGCACCAGCACTTGCAGGAACCGCAAGAGGGAAGAGCATATCACGCTTGCTACTGTTGTAGTAGTCTGCCGACAAAGTAAGCGTATTGTTGAAGAAGCCTAAATCGACACCATAGTTAGATTGAATTGTTGTCTCCCAACCAATATTTGCATTCGAGAATGATGTTTGAGTTGCTCCCGATACAAATGTTTGGTTCGAGCCTGCACCATATACATAGTCCATATCCTGAGATATTGTTGTCTGGAATGCATAGTCACCAAAACTTTGGTTACCTGTGGTACCATAACTTGCTCTAACTTTGAAATTGTTGATCTTGTCGACTAATGGCTCCCAGAACTTCTCCTCCGAAACGTTCCAACCTCCAGAGATTGATGGGAACATACCCCAACGATTGTCGGCACCAAAGCGAGATGATGCGTCGCGACGGATAGAGGCACTCAACATAAAGCGTGAATCGTAGTTATATTGTGCACGTGCCAACATACCAACCAAAGTTGTTGCCGAAGCGTCGGCATCTACCGCTTGGTCAGCCGAACCCACATTGAGCGACGATAGCTCTGTGGTTACAAGGTCTTTGATCGAAGCGTCGAAACGGTCGTAGGTATACTCCTCAGTACTGAATACTCCTGTGAAACGCACTTCGTGTCGACCATATGTTTGGTTCCAATTAAGCATTGTCTCCCAAGTAGTGCTCTCGTTGGTCATGCTACGCTCCTCGACTCCCGAACGTGTAACTGTGCTCGCTTGGAGGTTACCATCGGAGTCATACACCTCGAATAGAGGGCTCACAGATGTGAAACGAGTAGCGCTACTACCCAAACCCAAGCGTGTAGAGAGTTGGAAGTTATATGGAAGATCATAGGCAAGAAAGAGATTAGCAGTATATGCGTCAACACTTGTCTCGTTGGTCTCTAAGATATTAGCCAATGCTTGAGCCATACTAAGTGCCTCGGCTGCTGCTCCTGCACCACTTGTAACATCCATATTAGGGTCAATCTCAACTGCCGTTGGATAGTAACCGTAGCTATAGAGCAAGAGGTTTCCACCTGGAGTCCACTTCTCTTGTGCACGTGCGCTGATATTTGCATTGATTGTCAAATTACCCTTTTTGGCATTGAAGTCACCACGCATATTGTAGCGCTCAAAACCAGAGTTGATGATAAGACCCTCCTGGTTGAAGTAGTTTCCTTGAACATTATATGTTACACCATTTGCACCACCACTCACCGAAGCTGAGTAGTTTTGGATAGCTGCATTATTGTTGGTTACAACGTCGTATAGGTTTGAATCGTTGAATACCGAAGCGTCGTAAGTTTGCCAAGCGGTCCAAGCGTGGTCGTCGGTGCTACCACTTACGGGATTAGCTAAACGGTTGTAGAGCAATACTCCATACATATAATCGCCTACATCGTTCATCTCCAAGTCGCTGGTGATGTTTTGAACACCGTAGTAAGCATCTAACGAGATCTTTGTATTTCCCTCTTGACCCTTTTTGGTTGTAATCAAGATAACACCCGATGCACCACGAGTACCATAGATTGCCGCCGAAGCTGCATCCTTAAGTATATCAATGCTCTCGATCTCGCTTGAACTTAGACCAGGATCTCCCGATTGGGGAACTCCATCAACCACATAGAGAGGTGTGCTACTACCCGAAATTGAACTAAGACCACGGATCTGGATAACTGCCGCAGATCCTGGCTCACCAGATGATGCTGTTACGTTAACACCAGCAATCTGACCCTGAAGTGCCGAGCTTACGTCCGACGAGCTAATCGTTGTCAAGTCATCCGATGAGAGTCGTGCAACGGCTCCAGTAACCTCTTTCTTGCGCATGGTACCATAACCTACAACTACGACCTCTTCGATCTCTTCGCTGTCGACAGCCAATTCAATTTTATACTTTTTGCCTTTAATGATTGGTGTGACCTGCTCGGTGTAACCAATATAGCTTACTATAAGATTGCCAGTCTCTGGTGCATGTGCAATCTCGAATGAGCCATCAAGATCTGTTGTGGCGCCTAAAGTGGTACCCTCAACAATTACTGTAGCTCCGAGGATGGGTTCGCCATCTTCTGCTGACACTACGCTTCCTGAAATCACGCCCGCTTGTGCCATCGCAGTGGTGTTGCCGAAGATAAGCATGGCAAAACATAGCATTGTGGTGCGACATAACATTTGTAACGCTACAATAGTGTGTCTGTTTTTTTCCATTGTTTTAAGTTTTATTGTTTTGTTTTTAGATTGTTTTTTTCATTCGATCTCTCGAAATGAAGGTGGTGGTGTAAATTGGTTTTTCTCTTCTCTTTAAATCTTTATTTTTTTTGAGGGTTCATCATATATTTTACTCTTGTGTTAGAGACAGAACCCTATGATCTCCAACGCGAATATATTACTCTTACTCTACCTAATTTCTCGCCACTCCTAAAGCTTGGTTTTCTCTCTAAATTTTAGAAGCTATCTGCGAGTTGTTAATGCAAATTTACACTTTTGAATCTAACCTAAGAGGGTATTTTTTACCCCAATGTAGGGGTTATTTACTGCTCAAACAATATAACACCTATATTTTGCTGTATTTATCAACCTACAGCCAAGAATCTGTTTAAGTTTTTCTCGCTAAAATTGTTAAGAGAGATGTTGCTTTAATTTTCTCTTCTTTGTGCGAGGCGCATAGCAATAGCTATGTAACGAGTAGAAAAAGAGAAAAGTAAAATGACAGATCCTTAACAAATTAGATGAGAGAAGTTTAAACAGATTCTAAGAGCCCTCCTCGCACCTCTACGCCCTAAAGTTTTGAGTGTGAAGAGATATACATCCGCCTTGGAATATTTACCTCTTCTCTTGTCGCAGATCACCCTTTATACGAGCCCTTTGTTTTGGCGATAAGCCTCGCCTTAGGTACTCTTCATAGGTTGGATATACGTGATTATTCTTCATCTCTGGGTCGTCGAGTGTGAGGCTTAGGTCGCAATCAAAACGGAAGATGTTGGAGTAAGTACCCCCCTTACGATAGTTGTTGACGTGGCAAATACCCCACGTGATACCATTTGCATGCTCAACATTGGTGAATGCATCAGGATCATATAGACCCGATGCCTCGGGCATTAAATCACCAATACTTGCTTGGTTGAAATTTACACCATCCTCCGAGTATTGGATAGTGTAGTGCTCATGCCCATCACGCGTAGCAATAGCAGCAATACCCTCCCTGAAGCGGAAGTATTGAGTCTCATGACCAGAGCTCAAGACGGGATTTAACTTCGATTTCGCAAAGGGTCCAAATGGATTGTCACCAACGGCTAAACCCTGAGAGCGCACTAAACCCATATCGGCATTATAGTCTGACTTATAATACATATAAATTTTCCCTTTAAAGACCACCGGGAGCGGATCATGAATACTGTATTGATCCCAATCTCCACTATTACCTGTTGGAATCACAATGTCATCATAATATTGCCATGGTCCATCGGGGCTCGAAGCCTCTGCCATAGCTACGGGGCAGTTGTCGCCTCCAGCGGTGCCACTGGCATCACTAAATGCCTGGAAGTAGAGATAGTATTTATCTTTCCAGACCAAAATCTCGGGTGTCGATATCGAGCGATGTCCCTGTAGTGGTCGAGGTGGTCGAGAGAGAGCAACTCCCTTCTCCTCCCAATTAAATCCATCCTTGCTTATGGCATATCCAATATCTGACAAATCCCAATCGGTGGATGGAATAGTGTCGTTGCAAGCATCGGCTCCGAGTGGAGCACTCTGCGTTTGACGAAGCGTATACCAGATGTAGTATATATCTCCAACCCTAATAATACGCGAAGGGTCTCTTCGCGATATCTTGCCAGATGCATCATCATAATCAAACCCCGTGATTGCCGAAAAACGAAACTGTGAGTAGAGCTCATTTTGTTGAGGAAGCGGCACGCCGTAACGCTCATAAAGAGTCTCCATCGAGGCGCTCAATTTGAATTTAGGTCGCTCTTCGGGAATCTCAAAGGGAAATATCTTGGAGCCTTTTCCTGTCGAGCCACCTTCGGCTAAACCACATGAGGTTGCCAATATCGCAATAGATGCGAGGTAAATAATATGTTTATTCATTTTCTTCATATCCTAAATGAGTCTATGCTTAGGGTATTATTTTCGCTGTCGACCAATGCGGCAGAGAAATAGCAGGTATTATTTTGGCAATTTATAGATGATAAGATTTGGCTCTTCACCTCTAAATTGGCATATCCTGCTGGTGCGGGCACCACTTCAGAGTCGATTTGTTTACCATCTTGGTTGTAGAGAGTTAAAACCATTTGACGATCTAAGGCTGAGGTATATTGAATTATCAATGGAGCGGAGATATCTTTTGCCTCGATATGAATTATATCTTCAAACATTGTCATTGGTGCGGCGCCAGGATTTTCATCCACTGCATCGATCAAGATGTATGAGCGAACCCAATCATATAGGGTACTATTAAGGGTTGGATCTGCTAACTCGGTATCGTTGGGGAGCTCCACCCAAGGGTATGGATATGTCTCAACAACTAAATTGAGGGTCATAGGCTCGGTGAAGCGGAATGGGGTGTCGTAGGGTTCATTGTAGCTTTTGCGAGCTATAAATTGGCGATGAGTCTCCTGCTCATTGTTTAGATAGAATGAGGCACTCTCCGCATCGCGCCACCAACACCCAAATGTGTTGAAATCTTCGGATAGAAGCGCGCCGTCGGGGCGTGATAGTCGACACTCTTTAGCGCGCTGATCTTCAATAGGTTTCCCTTCGGGGGTGAACCAATAGTGCATATTTGCGTTCATCCCCTTTGCAAATATCTTACCTTGGAAATCTCCAGATCGCCCAATACACTCGCAGATATCTAACTCTTGTCGGAACTTACCACTCTCGGCGCCCTCTACTTGTCGCCCCTCGGTTGGGAAGGTGACCCCTGGTGTGGAGAGCCAAAATGTCGATGAAAGAGTAGTTTTATTGGCTTTGAACCGACACTCGTAGTATCCGTAGTGCGCCTCACGTTTTTTGGATATTACCGCTGCACACGATATATTGAACTTTGTGCCGTCGATAACTGTATCTCGATCCATCTTCTCGCCTTTGAGCACCATGCATCCATCACTAAATGAGACATTAGCAGCCTTAAACAATCCTGGTTCTCGACCAATCCACGTTGGGTGAACTCTGTGCCATTTCTGCTCGTCGAGATCCTCACCGTTAAATTCGTCGGTGTATTGCTCGTTGACAACCCACCGCTGGTTTAATGGAGGTAGAGGTATCGAGGCTATAGGCTCGGTTGTGGGTAGTGACTCAATGTCGATATATTTCGATGAGTCATTGCATCCACTAAGTGTAAGACTTAGGAGTAGACCTACAATATATTTATTCATAATTTTCGCAATTTTAATTATTGGTTAATAGTTATCTATGTTAGGGTCTGGGTAAGTTTTTATCCCTAAAGTGGCAGATCTTTAATGAATTAGAGAGAAGAATTTAATAATTGTTTGGTTGCTTACTCGACCTCTCGACTATCTGTCTCGGGTACACCTCCTACGTGTGAACTTCTATCGCTGTCGCTTGTAGGCGGAGCATAGAGGTGACCACCGTTGTTGAAGGTTTGAGTATTTGGCAAGCCTTGTTCACCTGCACCCGCCTCCATCAATTGAACCAGCTCATCGAGGTGGGCTTGATATACTCGACGTGGAAGCACCGCGTTGTTGTAGCAAACAGATGCTGCAAGACCAACTACCTCACCTAACATCGCTGTGGTACGCATTACGCGAACTGTTCCAAGTGCCATATGAGTAACGCTGATGTTGCGACCAGCCATAAATAGGTTGTTGACATTGCGTGAATATAGACAACGATAGGGTACAGGATACTCGTAGATCTTTATATGTTTTGCTATTGATTTAAACTCATTGCCGGGGAAATTTGCACTATTCTTAGGATCTGGATAGTGTAGATCTACCGACCAGGTTGTTGCGGCTGTGCCATCGCTCTTCAGGTCATAGTTAACCACATCGTTACCCGTTAGGATGTAATCGCCCAATAATCTGCGAGACTCTCTTCTTCCAGCGATATAGGCAACCCATTCGAGTTCTCTTGTGGCAAAATCAGCCTTTCGAGAATACTCTCTTTTGAGGAATGACCAGTTCGAAAATATAACCATCAAACCATAATCTCGGATATACTCTGATTGGGTAATTTGGTTGCGGTTCATGCCTGTCTCCCATGTCCACTCACCCATAAATACATCTTCGCAATTCTCTTCGTTGAAGTCGACACCATATTTAAACTCAGGGAATGTTGAGGCTGTGTCGCGCTCAGCAGAGTACCACTGCACCGATGAACCCATTGTTTGGGCATCAGCCTCTTCGGGAGCTTCAGACTCGTTGTACTCGCTTTTTGCTTCACGTCCCATCCTAAAATCGGCACCTGCTGCCGCTCCAAGTGATCCATCGCCTGTGCAATCGGCAAAGAGGTCGGCAGTGAAGAGAATCTCTTCGCCACTCTCGATGTTTGTCGAGATGATCGACTGAATCTCGTCACCATTCATTATGACACGTGTCATGCGATTGTTAGCAAAAAGATCAAGATTGGGGTTTGAACCTAAGAAATCTGCCTTCTTGTCATCCATATATCGTTCAGCCTCGCCAGCATTTCCACCCTCGGTGTGGGCAAACTCTTTGAGCATATTACCTAAGTTTTTGTAGGGACCAACCTCTATACGCCCACCCAAGTGAACCCTAATTTCAGAGCTGTTGCAACCACCCCAAAGAGGACGATCGTTGAGCAGAGCTACCTGCAAACCTTGGCGAGCAGCAGCCATCGCAGCGCACATACCTGCCACTCCGCCTCCAACAACTACAAAGTCATATCTTTTCTTTATTGCAGGGGTGTTGGGCATGCTCTTTATCTCGCGACGGAATGCCTCCAAAGCATTGGGTGTTTGAGGTGGAGCAACCTTCTCTTGCGAGAGATAGATTGCATCTACACGACCATTAAAACCTGATAGATCGTGCAACCTTAGGGTGTGTTCACCCTTCGGCAACTTCGCTTTGCCGACATATTGCCAATACCAACTATCGCCTTGAGTGCCAAGTGTTTTACCTATCTTTTTATCGTTGATAGCAAGTGTAAATTCACCTGCTCCCGGACCTTCGAACCAGGGAGAGGTCCAATTATAGGTTCTTACATAGATGTGATACTCACCCTCGCTGTCAACGATAAAATCAGAGGTTGCATCCTCAACAGGACGACCCATTCCGTGTGCCATAAGATAGGGTGAGCCCATATTATCCATATGTTGTTGATCTACAACCCAACCTCCTTTGCGAGAGAATGATTCAGCCTCAATCAATATATTTGTGGCAAAGGTCGTGTGAGCTACCAGAGTAAATAGTGCTAATAGTATAAATCTATTCTTTTTCATTGTCGTGTTCTATTTTTTGAAGTTTCGAGCAGCCTCTTCTCTACTCTTGCGCATTCCTCCAAGACCTTGTTTGTAGTAGACCTCAGGATCGTGGAAGATTGTTGTAGTCTTGAAGAATTTGTCGTCGCAATCTCTACTTAGATCGCAATCAAAACGGGTGATCTCAGAGTGCTTGTGCTCTCCCTTGCCAACGTTTGTGAAGTGAGAAACACCCCAAGTGCCACCACGTCCATCGTTGCTGTCGGTGAATGCATCAGCAGAGAAGAGTCCAGCGGCAGTAGGTGCAAGAGAGACCATGCATTGAACCTCGAAGTTTACACCATCGGGCGCATATTGGATTGTCTCGCGCTCATTTCCATCACGAATAGCGATTGTTGCAATTCCCTCGCGGTAAGGGAAGTAGGTAGTTTCGTGACCAGTGTTCATCACAGGGTTGAGATCATTCTTGATAAAAGGTCCAAAGGGGCTCTCGGCAATTGCTAAGCCGTGAGCCACGGCATATTTATCTCTCACATCGGGCCACTTGTTGAATGCTGACTTGTAGTATAGATATATTTTGCCTTTATATACTACTGGATGAGGATCCTGAGTTTGATCTTTGTCCCACTCGCCCTCTGCTCCAAATGGTATAACTTGTTCTTGGGTATATGTCCATGGTCCATCAGGGGTGTCGGCATGCGCCATCGATATTGGGCACCAATCACCACGTAGACCGCTTGGCTCGTTGAAGATTTGGAAGTAGAGATAGTAGCGACCCTCCCACTCCAAGATGTCGGGAGTGGCTAATGAGCGCCATCCAAACTGAGGTTTTGGTGGGCGAGCTACTGCTACCCCTTGCTCCTCCCAAGTGAAGCCATCTTCGCTTGTGGCGTACCAGATATCGCAAAGGTCCCAGTCGGTAGATGGAATTTCGTCGGTTGCCTCAGCTGCGCGACCAGCACCAATTGGTGGGTATTTGGTGTCACGCTTGGTGTACCACATATAATATTTGCTGTTGGCATAGATTGGACGCGAGGGGTCGCGACGAGTCACCAATCCATTGTCGGGGTAGTCGAACCCTTCGAGCTTAGTGTATTTAAATGTGGTGTAAAATTCATTGTCTTGAACGCGAGGCGTAGGGTAATTGTCGAACATGCGTTCGATAGCTGCACTCAGCGGAAAATTGGGCTTTTCGGTAGGCATTTTGTGAGGAAAAACCCCCTCTGTTGGTTTTGAACTCTGCTCTACATTGGCACACGAAATCACAAGTGTGCAGGCGAAAGCGGCAAGTGTTGGTTTGATAAAGTTGATAAAATTCATAGTTGTTGAAGTTTTAGGTTATTTCATAATGTGGATTTTGGTATTTTGATCCCAACCCTTCCCTAAGCGGGTTATCGAGCTGGAATCAATAATATCTTACCTATTTATCCTCAGCTTTACGGCGGATCCTTTCGGTCTCCTCATTAATTCTTTTTAGCTGCTCTTTGTCCAATTTTTGATCGTAGTAGACCTGTGGATCATGCTGCACTCTGTGCTGCTTCATTTTTGTGTCGTTGACATCGGTGCTCAAATCACAATCGAAGCGGACAAGTTTAGAGGCTTGTTTATCCCACCTCTTTATATAGTTGATAAAGTGCGCCATACCCCAAGTTACACCTGTAGCGTTCGGGTTCTCTTGCCCCTCGTCTGGAATATAGAATGATGCTGCATAAGGAAATAATTCGCTAATCGCAACAATTTCGAAATTTACCCAATCCTCAGCATATTGGATTGTATTGTGCTCTGGGCCATCTTTGTAGACCAACGCTGCTACGCCTTTGCCAAAAGGGAATATGCCAGTCTCATGACCTGAGTTAAGGATCGGATTGAGTGGGTGTTTCTCGAATGGTCCAAGTGGATTATCGGCGATTGCTAAACCCTGCATACGTGTCAATAACTGGTTGTCATTGAAATCGCTCTTATAGTATAGATATACCTTTCCGTCGTGGATCAAAGGGTGTGGATCGTGAATAGAGTATTGATCCCATGCTCCCTCGGGACCATTTTCAACAATCACTCTCCCTGTTGCAACCCATGGACCATCGGGCGACGTAGCTACCGATACCGACACGGGACAATCGTCACCACGAGTGCCACTGGGTTTATTGAAGGCTTGGTAGTAGAGATACCACTTTCCCTCCCACTCGATAATTTCGCAGGTGGAGACGGCGCGACATCCAAGCTCGGGAGCTTTGGGGCGAGGCACTGCAACTCCTTGCTCCTCCCAGGTGAATCCATCCGCGGAGGTAGCATACCAGATCTCAGCCAAATCCCAATCAGCAGAGGGTTTCACCTCGTCGCATAACTCGGCACCTACGGGTGGAGTTGGTGTGTTGCGGTAGGTATACCACATATAATATTTTCCATTGTGGAATATTATGCGCGAAGGGTCGCGACGCGAGATTGTACCATCAAAATTATTGTAATCAAATCCCTTTAGATCTGTATACTTGAATTGCGAATACAACTCATTTTCGTTGGGTTGTTTGCCATCGAATTGGTCGTAATAACGATTCATCGCGGCACTCATCTCATAATTTGGTTTCTGTGTAGGAGGGTTGTAGGGGAATTGCTCAACCTGATTGTTGTTTTGTGCGTTGACCGAATTTGCAGTTGCAGCTACAGCCAACGTCAGTAGTGTGTATAAGATCTTATTCATTTTTAGTTATATTTTTGATTTTTCACTTGTTACAAAAGTATCAATAAATAGTATGATCTATAGAGATATATTGTTGTTAAAGAGGGTGGTATTTTTTTAATCTACTATTTTCTTTGCCACGTTGGAGGTGATTGAGAGTATATTTAAAGTACGGTAGAAGAGTGCAGCTTTTGATGGTGTAGGGGGTAAATTATTATAATAGAGCGTGCCATATAAAATATCAATATTGTAAATTTCGAATCTAATTTTTTTTTATATAAGTTTGTGGTGCCCCGCAAGAACATCTCAAAACAGACGAGAGAAACCTAAAAATAACTTATATATGAAAAAGATTTATTGTAGCATTGTTATGCTACTGGTAACATGCACTGCTGCTACCGCTCAAACACAGATTGAGGTCAATCTAAATGTTCGTCACAAGGTGGGGGATGTCGATAGTTTTGACCGACAAAAATTTATTAACTTCCACGCTACACACGACGAGAAAGATTGGGATCAGGAGAATGTCGTAGAGAATCTTCGAGATGAGTTGCTGGTCAAATATGATGTCTACTTAGGTCGCGATACAGGTGGCATAAAACACACTCTGGAGAGTGCACCAGAGGATCCTTCACGCCCCGGTTTTGTTGATCCAGCCTATATTGCATCGCAAGGTGTATTAGCACGCAAGGCATATGCCGAGGATACCAAATCACATCAATACGAGAAGTATAGCGAGGCAATTCTATGTAACCAATTCTCACCATTCTATCCGCACGGCACAGAGTTGAAACATACGGGGTGGGCTCTCTCCGAGAAGGATACTCCCGCAGAGCCTTTCGGAACAGCATCGGGCGAATATTATGGTCGATACATCAAAGAGTTTTTTGGATTGGGCGGTGAGAGTGGCAAGCCTCGACCAACCTATTGCGAGGTGATTAACGAGCCTTTGTGGGATCTGTACGATATGCCCAATGCCCCCAAAAAGGGGCTTACAGATCTCTTCAGATTCCATTCTACGGTTGCCAAAGAGGTTCGCAAGTATAATCCAGGGATACAAGTTGGTGGATATTGTACAGCATTTCCCGATTTCGATGTAGATAATTTTGTTCGTTGGGATCAACGATGGAAGAGTTTTATTGATATTGTAGGTGAGGATATGGACTTCTTTACTATCCACCTATACGATTTCCCATGTCATCCAGGATTGGGTATGCAGTACCGCAAAGGTAGTAATGTCGAGGCTACAATGGATCTTTTGGAGCACTATAGCATGTTGAGGTTAGGCAAAACTAAGCCTCTGATGATCTCTGAATATGGTGCGCAGACACACAAATATAATCATGTATGGTCTCCATATCGTGATTGGTTACGCATAAAATCAACTAACTCGTTGATGATGCAATTTATGGAGCGTGCCGATAAGATAAATATCGCAATGCCTTTCTTGATGCTCAAATCGGAGTGGGCATATAATCCCGAGACAAATCGTGTGCACCAAGCCAGAATGATGCGTCGTGAGGGGGAGCCCGAGAGCTTCTCGGGAGAGTATATCTTTGCCGATGCATTCAGATTCTATGAGCTTTGGAGTGACGTAAAGGGTATTCGTGTAGATTCAAAATCAGATAATTTAGATATTATGTGCGATGCATACGTCGATGGAGATGTAGCTTATGTCATCATAAACAATCTAAACTTTGAGGCGGTGGATATCGACCTAAATATTCAAGGCTTCAAAAAACCAGCAACATCGATTGAGGTGCGCCAGGTCTATCTCGAAGGGGGCGAAGAGGGCGCTCCTGTGTTAGATGTAAAGAGCGTTAAGAAGATCGAGAGCCTCACCATTGAGGCGGAAGCAACCTACATTCTTTGCTATAAATTTAAAAGCGATTTAGAGATTGATGCTTTGAGCGAAGAGACTAAGTATTATGCTACGGAGTATATGAAGCCAATCGAAGCTAACAAGGCAATTGAGTTTGAGATTAATAGAGTGAAAAAAGAGCAGTATGGAGAGGCGATACTACGAATAGGTGTCGGTCGAGAGCATGGTAAGGTGCTATATCCTCAGGTGACGATTAATGGTCAGAGAGTAGATCCTGCAACCAACCATCGTGGCGATGACCAAAAGGATCGTAGCGGCTTCTTTGGAGTTATCGAGATGCCTATATCGT
>JAWXTF010000036.1:0-20018 GCA_044433965.1 Rikenellaceae bacterium
ACAGAAAGAAGCGCACAGAAAGAAGCGCACAGAAAGAAGCGCACAGAAAGAAGCGCACAGAAAGAAGTGCACAAAAAGAAGCGCACAGAAAGAAGCGCACAGAAAGCAACATAAGTTGCACCCGCCGGAGGCATAAAAGATAATATTTCTCATGCGAGTTTCCCCTCTCTAAGAATCAATTAATTTTTGAAACATAATTTCAGATTTGCAACCATCAGCAGTTATGTTCCAATCACGCTTTAC
Organism: Rikenellaceae bacterium; assembly: GCA_044433965.1. Lineage (GTDB taxonomy): Bacteria > Bacteroidota > Bacteroidia > Bacteroidales > Rikenellaceae > Alistipes. The sequence continues at coordinate 244 of JAWXTF010000036.1, forward strand.
GCCTATTTGCTGATAGCCAAGCGAGGTGAAAAGGTTGATGCTTGCAACATTATCCTCTTCGACATTGCACCACAATAGTCGCATCGAGAGATAATTAGCAACATATAGCTCAAATGCTCTTAGGGCATCGGCGGCATAGCCCCTCTTACGAAACTCTTTAGCCACCATTATCCCCACCCCAGCACGCCTATGAAGCGGGTCGAACTCAAACATATCGAGAGCTCCTACCGCGCAACCCTCTTCACTGCTACAGATCATCAAACGCATTTGACGAGAGGCAAAGAGATCAACACGCTGTGCCTCAATAAATCCCGCAAGGGTGAAATGCGAAAATGGAGAGATTGTACCACTAATACCCCACAGCTCCACATCGTTCTCCCAAGCATATAGAGTATCAACATCAGAGGGTTCAACTGCACGTAGAACCACACTATCACCATTAATATTTACCATAACCTTTTCAGTTCAATTAATTTTGCTAAACTCCAATGAATTACAAAAAAACAATTAAGGAGTTGCGCAAGATTTTGTTTGCAGCAACTCCTCAATATTATAATGCTAAAATAGACACCCGTGGGACAGATGCTTGAGAATATTATCTCTCACGGCCTCCGGCGGGCGGAAACCCTTGCACTTTGTTTGGGTTGCTTTCTGTGTGCTTCTTACTGCCTCCGGCGGGCGGAGACAAGCACCTCCGCGGGTGCATACCTTTGCTCTCAGTGTGCTTACTTTGATTGTCGCAATATTATAGTCCCAATACCTTATTGCGAATCAACATCGCAACACCCCAAGCATTGGCATTTGCTCCCATAGTAGAGATGCGGAATTTTGTATCTTTATAGACTAAGTTGAGCGAATATTTATTTGTCGCCGACTTCAACGGCAACATCACATAATCTCCCGCAGCAGATACACTTCCTCCAACGACTACCGTCTCTGGATTAAAGATATTAATTAGGAAAGCTACCGCCTTACCAATCTTCTCGCCAGCCTCCTCGATAAGTTCAATTGATAGGTTATCATCGTTCTTAGCTGCATTGATAATATCGTTAATCTGGATTGGCTCATGACGATCATACTTCTCACGAAGAATTGTATTCACGCCACTCTCGATAAGTTTTGTCATCTTCTCCTCGATAGCAATACCTGCCACCTCGGTCTCCAAACAACCCTTCTTTCCACATGCACATATAACCTCATTGTTGAAGAATGGTATGTGACCAAATTCACCAGCAAAACCGCTTTTTCCATAGTACAACTTACCATCAATCACAATACCAATAGCCACACCAAGACCCATGTGAAGGTATAGAACGTCGGAATCGCGATTAATCTTATCGCAAGTATATTCAGCATAACAACGTGCACGAGTATCATTCTCAAATAACACACGGATACCTACTCTCTCCTCGATTATATCGCGAATTGACTGCTCACTCGAAACAAAATATTTGTAGCTACGTCCAGCCTCAGGATTAACTCGACCGGTTATACTAACACCCAAGCCTAAGATTTTGGAGCGATCAACACCACAATTCTCGATAAAGTTCTCGATATTGGAGCAGATACGCTCCAAACATTGAGGTCTATCTATAAGCTCAAACGAGTTGTCGTACTCCTCTTTAATGACATTATTTTGGAGGTCGGTCACCACGTAAGACATATTTACACGTCCTACATTGACACCAACAAAATAGATTGCAGAACAAGCCAAGCCAAAAACATTTGGACGTCTTCCACCAGGGGTCTCCACCTTGCCAAGATCAGTTACAATATTCTCCTCGACCAACTCCTGAACCAACTTTGTGATTGTTGGCACACTTATGTGCAACTCCTTGGTTAAATCAGAGAGAGTACATTCGCCATTTACCGCCATAAAAGCGATTATGCTTCGCTTTATAATATTATTTTTATGCGATATTCCTTTAATATTATCAGATTCCGCATTATTGAAAAACTCTTTTAAAGATGATGCCATATTTATTATCTATTATTTTCGCAACAAAATTAATAAATTTCCATAAAAAACACAAATTTTTAGCTCTATTTATAAATTAATAACATAAACAAATGGGCAAATAGATATATTAAAATATTAAACAGCAACGCAATATAGATAAAAAAGCACCTAAATATTTATTAGACTTAAGCCACTCAATAAAGACAATAATTTATAATATTGCAACAAAAACTCAATATTTAAGCCATTTTTTTTAAAAACGCACATCTCCAAACAGAATAGACGAATAACATTTTTTTAGATATATGTTTTTTTACCTTAATGTTTCGCTGCCTTCAACTCAGAAATATAACCTTCAAACCTTGCAATAATATCTTTAAGCTCCTCTTTTGCAGCAAGGTTATGCCTCTCTGATGGATCGGTTGACAGATCAAAAAGTTGAGCACCCCACTTACCATACGCTGGTGTGTATTTCCAATCTCCGTCACGAAGCGTAAATTGACCAGGGTTGTTCTGCGTAAGGATATAGGGACGATATGCCTCAGCGTTAGGATCTACAAATAGCTCCTTGGCGCTACGACTATCACGGCTCTCTTCTTGAGTTAGTGGCTCATCTACTATCTCGGAGAGTGTCGCCATCATGTCGATGTAGCAAAAACGTTGATTCTGGACAAATGACTCTTTGACTTGTGAAGGCCAGTAGAGGATAAAAGGCACACGAGAACCACCCTCATAGAGCGAATATTTAGCTCCTCGTAGACCGGCATAAGGGTCATGCTCGCCTATGTGCTCTAAGGCACCATCCAAATAGCCCTCTTTGACCATCGGACCGTTGTCGCTCGTAACCACAATAATTGTATTGTCGAGTACTCCTTGCTCTTCGAGTGTCTTTACAACCTCGCCTACACAGTAGTCAAACTCCTCGATCACATCACCGTAGAGCCCTGCTTGGCTAACACCCTTAAACTTAGGGCTTGCTACACGAGGCTCATGAGCTGTGTGGGTTGCGTAGTAGAGGAAAAATGGCTTCGAAGAGTTCTCTGTTATAAACTCCTGAGCCTTCGAGAGTAGATCTTCACTTAGAGCCTCATCTCGCCAACGTGCTTGGTGACCTCCGCTCATCCAACCGATGCGTCCAACACCATTGACAATCGTACCATCGTGACCTTGGTAGTGAAGCAATCGCAATAGATTCGGATTCTCTTTACCTGTTGGGTCATCGCCAATCTTCTCTTGGTAGTTAACCTCAATCGGATCTTTCTTGTCGAGACCTACCGTGCGGTCATTCTCCATATAGATTGTTGGCACTCGGTCGTTAGTTGCAGGGAATATAAAGGAGTAGTCGAAGCCTACGGCACGCATACCATTTTTCACTCTTTTGTTGAAGTCAACAGCCGCTTTGCCATCGCCCATACCAAGGTGCCACTTACCAACTATTCCGCTCTTGTAACCTGCCGAGTGCATCATTTTAGGAAGTGCGATCTCGTCGGTGTCGATTGACATTGCAGCATCACCTGGCAATATACCTACTCCTTTGCGCCATGCGTACTCGCCCGTGAGGAGTGAATAGCGAGTTGGTGACGAGGTTGATGCAGGTGAGTATGCATTCGAAAAGCGCACTCCCTTGGCTGCCAACTGATCTACATTTGGTGTCTTTATGAGCTTCGCGCCATAACAGCCGAAGTCGCCATAACCTATGTCGTCGGCTATTATAAAAACAACATTTGGCTTACGCTCTGCCGCATGCAGTGAGCATGCAGCAGAGGTAGCCAAAAGAGGTAGTAATAATACTTTAGTTTTCATATTGAATTATGCGAATTATCTCTTATAACCAGGATTGATTCTTGGCATCTTAGCGCCAACGTCCTTACGCCACTTCTCTAAGCGACTGTAAAGATCTGCGGCAACCTTTGGTTCATCTTTGACAATGTTGGTAGACTCCGACAAATCTTTTTCGAGGTCATATAGTTCGAGGTGACCATCTTCGTAGAACTCAATAAGTTTGTACTTACCGCTACGGATTGCGCCTGCTGGAGCATCGCCCTTGCCACCGTAGTGTGGGTAGTGGAAGAATAGATCTCCGCGATCTTGATCCTCGCCACGAAGTGCTGGTGCAATGCTTACACCATCTTTGTGCTGTTCGGGTTTGAGTGGAATATTACACAAATCTAATAGTGTGGGATAGAAGTCAACCGACACAACAGGCATCGAGCTAACTTGATCTGCTTTGATTAGATCTGGGCAACTGATAAGGAATGGAACACGGATACCACCCTCATACAACCAACCTTTACCAGCACGCAATGGAGCGTTGCAAGTTGGAGATCCCTCGGCGGTCGACAAGCCACCATTGTCGCCCATCAAACAGACGATAGTGTTGCTATCTTTGCCCGCAGCCTCCAACGCGTCGAGCACACGTCCAACATTTTGGTCCATTGTGTAGATCAATGCTGCATACTCGGCATTGTTTTGTATCACGCGCTCCTTCCAGTGCCATGCCATGCGGTCTTGGTATTGGTAGAGTGTCGATAGTTTGTCCATAGCCTCCAACTCGTCGATAGACATCTTCGAAGCCTTCTCCTTGAAGTACTCCACAACCTCTGGCTTAGCCTCGATTGGTGTGTGGACAGCATAGAAAGCCAAATACATAAAGAATGGATCATCGCCAGATCCTTTGATTATATCGGATGCTTCGAGTCCTAAGCGATCTGTAAGGAACTCACCATCAGGACCATCGGTGATATAAGGGTTGTTATATGGCGAGGTGTATGCACCTTGACCACCTCTACCACGAGTAACTCCATTTGGGCTACCTTTGAGCCAACCGCCAATATTAACATCGAAACCTTGGTGGTGTGGGTAGTATGGCTCATGCTCTGCACAGTGCCACTTTCCTAAGTGGAATGTATTGTAACCGCCCTCTTTGAATGCCTCGGCGATGGTAACCTCTTCGAGAGGCATGTCGAGTGGAATTTCTGGTACAACCATCTTATACTTGCTGCGTTGCTCCTCATTGAGATTGTATTGGTAGCCGGGGATCCAGTCGGTGATTCCGTTGCGTGCTGGATACTTACCAGTCATCAAACTCACACGAGTTGGTGAGCTGATAGGAGCTGCTGCGTATCCATCGGTGAACTCAACACCGCGTTTAGCAAGACGGTCAATATTTGGCGTTTCGTAGAATTTGCTACCATTATAACCTGTGTCTGCCCAACCATAGTCGTCCACCATAATGTAGATTACATTTGGCTGCTCTGCATTTTGAGCTGCTGCAAAGAGCGGAAGCGCTGCACCTGCAAGAGTCGATGCTGTAATTAACGAAAGTTTATTTACGTTTTTCATGTTATAGGTTTGTTAGTTGTTATTTTAAAATCATTGGGTCATGCCATCCATTATCATACCCTCCATCAACATAGCATTCATCTTGAGATCTCGCTCTGACTCCACCTCGGATGCGTAGTTGATGCCGCCTGGCCAGAAGTGTACCATCCAATCCTTATCACACTGTATGGTGCGCGTGTAATCTTCGAGGAATACTTTCAATACGATATTTGCATTGCGCTCCGTGTACCATCCGTCGGTGTAGAGAGCGCGACCATTGGTCGATGTTCCTGAACCAAACGTGTGGTTAAACTCGTGCATTGTTGTACCAACCCACATATAGCTTCGACTCTCTCCAAAGCGGATGTTGCCCGCTGCACTTGCGTCAGCCGTAGGCACACTTGGGACATAATTTACTGTCAGAACTTTTTGTTTGTTGCAGTAGCGATGGAAGTAGTAGATTGCAGAATCCACACACTCTACAATACGTCCGTAAGCATCTAACTCATCTGCCGTAGGATCATCCGCCTTGTTGAGTGTATAGGTGATATTAGCACCCTTGGTTGTCATAAATGAGACTTGATTTCCGTAGTGAATTTTGTCGTTTGACTCCACATAGCTACGCACGTAGTAGGTGGTAAGCGGTGTCAACTCGTCGAAGAATACGCCAAAGTCGCCCTCTTCGCTAACTGCATTTTCGGCTTTACTTGCTTCAAATTTCATCTTCTCAACAGTAGGATTCTCCTCTGTGTCGAGACAGAATCCCCACGAAGTGTAGTTGCTTCTTTTCGATAGTAATTTACCCTCACCAATCGCTCCTACACGTGCTCTAATCTGAACCGGCTCTGTAGTCACGTATTCGCTGAGTTCTGTCGAGAGGTGATACTCTTCGCTATACCACACTTGATCTTTATAACTGGCATAGGCTCTAATATAGTAGTCTTGATCTGTTTTGATATCTGTGATTGTGTAGCTGAAATTACCGCTGTCGTCTTTATCAGTCGATTTGCCAACATAACTATTATCGATGTCGACATCGGGCGATGTGAAGTAACAGAATCCATAATTGGTGATATCTACCTGATCGGAAGTTATCGAGGCTTTGAGAACCACTGAATCGTCAACAACTGACGAGGCTTCAATATGAGTCGAGATCTCTGCGGTTATCGTCGTCTCATTGCGGCTCTCCTCCTTCTCGCCGCATGACACAAGTGCGATTATTGCAGCAAATAGTAAAATAAAGTTTTTCATAGGTTATTAGGTTTTGGTTTGGTTCCTTTAAAATGCTACATCGATCTTGGAGTCATGGGCGACTCCAAAATCGTTGTAGCGGACAAAGGTTTAGAAAGGAAAATATCTATTTACACATTTCAAGTGCAAAGAGAGCAGGAAAGTTGTTACAATCCAACGCTAAAGCACGCTTTAGGTAGTCGGTTGCTTTGGCGTTGTTGCCAAGACCTAAGTAGCCAAGACCCAACACCAATAGACAGTGGATATTGTTGCGAGTGTTGAGGCTACCCTCCCAGATCAACAACTCTGGCATAGATACTGCGAAGTAGTCCATGATAACCTCTTCGTCGAGGTGCTTCTCGCCATGTGCCACAAGGTTGTTGAAACACTCGATAGACTTAGCTGTCTCGCCCAATTGAGCGTAAGCCAAACCTTGGTAGAAGATCTTGTCTGGTTGACGGTCGTTGTAGTAGTATGCTATTGTTGGTACGTTCGAACCAAATGTTGCGATTGTGAAGTACTTCTTAGCCATCTCAGCGTCGCCCTTAGCTTGATAAGCACAACCCAAGTAGTAGTGCAAATCGTTCTCATCGGTAGTAAGCAATTTGCCCTCACCAAGATTCTCTGGGTAGACCTCAGCCTCCAACAATAGTTCGATTGCACGGTCGCAGTTACCTTGCTCGATAGCGATCTTCGCGAGCTCTATGCGGCAGACAACATATTGACGAGTAACATTTCCCTCGCCACCCTCCCAAGCGTGGAACATACGACCTGCGATAAGGTCATACGCCTTTTGGTACTGCTCAGTTTGGTTGTAGAGGCGTGCCAACTCAACACACATATCGTCACGTTGCTCAACCAACTCAGGGTATTTGACAAAGTTCTCTAAACGCTCAGCAGCCGAAACACCCATAATCTTGTAGAGCTGATCGAGCTCCATAAAGATACGTGCATCTGTGCGGTCTAAAGCAAATGCTTTTTCGAGCGTGGTCAATGCCTTTGCGCTATCTTTTTGTTTGTTGTAGTAAGCCAACGATAGGTTACGCAAACATGTTGAGAATGTATCGTCGAGTGAAGCCGAAAGAGACCAATCAGCAATTGCATTGTCGTATTGACGTGCACCATACCAGAAGTTACCCAAGTAGTAAGGAGCTTTGCTGCCCTCTGGGTTAACTCGCTTAGCATCCTCCAAGAACAACACCTCTTCGAGTTTGTTAGGGAAGCAGTATAGTGGCGATTGAGCCTCTGCTGTAGCGTATGCTGCCTTAGCTGCTACTGCATCTCCCATCTGAGAGTATGAGTAACCAATAGCGAAGTAGAGCATAGGGTATTGTGCTGCATTCTCCTCAACAAGGAAGTGCATAAGCTCGATAGCCTCTTGATACATTCCAGCATTGATATAGTCGATTGCATACTCCATATAGCTGTGAACAGCCGAGTGCATAATCTCCTTGATCTTAGCCTTAGTCTCTTGAGCCTCTGCGGTAGCACCCTTTAGGTTGCTGATGATGTATGACTCATACAAACAGCCGATGTTGAATAGGTCGAGTTCCAAAGAGTCTGCGATCAACTTCTCGGCAGCTGCGATATTGCCCATGCGACGAAGTACAGATGTTTTGAGCTGACGACCCTTGTGGTTGCACCAGTTGCGAACCAACGAACGGTCGATGTGGTCGAGTGCCTCGTTGAGGTCGCCACGCATCATATCGATCTGCGCAAGGGCGAAGTAACCTGCATCTTGCCACGCTGCATTCCATGTAGCTTTGAAGAGCGAAGAGTATGCTCCGTCGATGTCACCCTGCATCTTTTTGGCACAGCCCAAGTTGTAGCAAGGCTCTCCATCGTAAGGGTTAGGGTTACGATCTGTTTGAGTCTCTAATGCACGCTCGAAGAACTCCTGAGCCTTAGCAAATTGACCACGACGCAACATCAAAAGACCCATTGCATTGTTACAACGAATGTCACCTGGTTCGCGGCGTAGAGCCTCCTCATAATAATCAGTCGCTAAGTATGTAGCGTGACGATATTGCTCGATGTGGTGACCAGTGAGGAATAGTTGCTCAATGCTCTCGATATCGGCTGGCATCTTAGCTGCCTTAGCTGCATATGGAATTGGCTTCTCCTCGATTACCTCAGCTTCGTACTTAACCAAAGTTACGCCATTGTCGCCAGTAACTGTAAGTTTTACCTCTGTAAGTTCGATTCCGTTGCGATCTATAATCTCGACAAATGGCTCACTTGGCGAAGTTGCAATAAGTTTGTCGATAAGTACTGTGTCGTTGTGTGTAAGCAATACACGAGCATTTTTGTGTGCTGCTGTAGTGTATACATAAACACCAACTTTATCCTCTTCGACTGCCTCGACGTTGACTACAGCATCACGAGTTGCATTCTTAACCATACCTACTGCCTGATATGGCATAAAGTATTGAGTCCAAGTTTTTTGCTCGTATGGTTGCAACCATGTAAAGTCGGGTTGATTGTCGCAATAAACACCTGTCATAAGCTCGATGTATGGACCATCTTCGTCTGTTAGGCAACGATCCCAAGCCTTACCGAAGTCGCCACAACCCCAAGTCCACTGTTTTTTACCTGTACTGACGTGATGATCCGAAACGTGAAGCAGACCAGCTTTGCTGTGCTCCTCGTAGCCTCCTACAAAGTCATACTTAGAGTTTACCGACATATATGATGTTGGCACTGGGATATTCTTGTAACGAGAGATGTCGACACCTGCCGAGTAGTCGTACTTATAATATTCGCCTGTAGCGATTGGGAACGATGATACGGCACGCTTACCGTGGTCGAATACTGCATTTACATCGGGTGGGAACACCGAGTAGTAGTCATCGTTAACCACAACAGCTGGGTTTGCCCACCACAAGAATGTTTGTGGGTATGGAGTACGGTTGTAGACCTTAGCTTTGATCTCGATATATGATTTGCCTGGGTAGAGGGTGAATCCAGCCATACCTTTGGTACGGAACATACGCTCTACCTCGCTACACCATACCGTTACACTACCATCCTCGAAACGCTCGATTTGGTAATCTGTTGGAAGGAATGTACTTGGGCGGTGGTGCTGAGGCCAGTTGAACTCGATACCTCCCGAGATCCAAGGACCTACAAGTCCTACAAGTGCAGGCTTAACAACTTGGTTGTAGTATACAAAGTGACGCTCTTTCACCTTGTCGTAAGCCATGTGAACACGACCACCAAGCTCTGGGAGGATCATAACTTTGATATACTCATTCTCGATAAAGAGTGCTTTGTACTCTCTATCTTTCTTCTCGTCCGAGATCTTTTCGATCACCGGATAAGGATAGACCGAACCGCTACTACCTTGGTATACACGTTTCTCGATAAATAGAGGATTTTTCTCCTCGACGCCAGTCTCGTAAGTTGGCAATTTTACGATCTCTTCCCAAGCACGCACCTCTGAGGTGTTTACTGTACTTTGGATCAAATACGCTGTGATGTTTTCCATTTAAATATTAGATTTAGTTTTTTTCTTTCGTTATACAAAATTACCAACTCTCGAAGAGTTTAAAAATGTAATATATTACTATTATACGGCAAAATATTACTTTTTTTAGTTTTACATAAACCAAGGTGAGATCAATGCAGCTACCACTTCGTGACCTTTTGCATTGGGATGGTTGTTTTGGCTCATGTATGGTTTGAGTGGCTCGCCCGCTTTAGCCCTCTTTTTGAATGCTCTGTAGGAGTCTACCAAACCGACTTTGTATTCGGCTGCCAACCTACGGATCATCTCGGAGTGAAGCTGAAGTGGAGCCTTATCGCTCAATATATCTTCATTGAGATCTGGTGTTGGGGTCATCAAAATCACTTTGATGTCGGCTGCCAAAGCTGCCTCTACCATCTTGCGCCATGCTGTCTCGCTACGCTCGATGCCTATATTACGATCATTGAGCGCGTAATCTATAAACAATACGTCGGGACGGTGTGTGAGAACCTCACTTTCGAATCGAGTCTCGCCATGTTCTGCTTGCTCTCCTCCAATCGAGGTGGTTATTACATTTATCACCGCTGTGCGATAGTGCTTCTTAAGATCCACAAGCAACATATGTGGATATGCCTCCAATGTGTTGACCGCTGGAGTTGCCCCATAACCTGTTGGTACGCTGTGACCGTGGAATACTACGTTGAGAGTTCTATTCTTTGGCCACTTTAGGGTCATTTCGTTTTTGAAGTCTGAGAGATACTCAGATGTGTTAGCTACCTGTGCAGATGCCGAAGCTACCAATGTGGTCATCGCTACGATAAGTGCTGTTTTAATTAACTTATTCATTCTGTTTATTATCTGCTTTTAAGCGTAATTAGAGATCTCGCAGGAACCGTAATAGAGTTGTCACTTGTGCCACAATACTCCAAGTTGCGTCTCTCTGAGGTCTCGTAAATATCAAATTCTCGCTCTTTCGAGTCATCGAAGTTTAGCTCAGTGGAGATAGGAGAGTCGGAATAGTTAATCAGAACTACAACTACTTCACCTCTTTTGCCTCGGTATGCCGAAGCCATTAGCGAGTAGGCTTGATCTTCGAGCGATACGCCCTCGATTTGGCTCTCTACTCTCACCATGCCTGGACGCACAAAGCGACTATAGTTACCCAAAGCCCAAAGTGCCTTCGATGCATGGAACTCTCCGTCGGTTTTGCAACTCTCGACAAGAGGATCGCTCTGTCGGCGTGCACCTGTGCGTTGCTTGCCATCGTCTATAAAGATCAAACCATCTTTGTAGTCCCACTCCGAAAATGCTGTCCATGACTGCCACGAAGTAGCATCTGCTTGTGTGAGGTCGTAGTGCATTACGCGTGCTATATAGAGTGCTGTATTGATTCCTTCGTCTCTGCCACCGCCACCGTTAGGGTTGTCATCGTTACTCTCCATTGGACAATACTCAGCTTGCCAGTAGCTGTAACCTTTGGGTAGTGCTCCTCGGAGCTCTTGGCGAGTGATTATCATAGTGTCGAGTGGAAATGTACTCCAGTAGGAGTGTCCCGATATTATGGGAGCAACGTTTTGAACCTCGGTAATGGAGTGTTTGCCATCTTTGCTAAACATCTCTTCAATCTGGTTGTCACGCTCAGGTTTGTTGGTTCCTTTGCGGTAGAGGTAACGGATGTCGCCTGCCTCGCCAAATACTATTTGAGTCTTTTTGAGTCTGCCGCCAATCTCGCCAATCAGCCTGCTACACTCCTCGTTGGTTGCCTGCATTCCCTCTTGGTTGGTGCCAACCCACTCCCACTGAGGTTCGTTGATTGGACTTAGATAGTCGAGTTTAAGTTTGTTACAGACCTCAGCCAAAAAATATGCATAGTCGTCGTAGCACTCCTCTTTGAGGTTGGCAAATCTGCTTTTGTCGCTCGCACGAGTCAATCCATTTATCGACATGTAGTAGGGCGCCGAGATCGAAAATCCAAGAGTATACTTTACGCCTCGCTTGCGAGCTGCCTCCATCATCCAGCGTTGACCCTCCTGCTTCGACCAATCCCAGTTACCATCTTTATCTAAGAAGCACTCTGTGCGTCGCCATGCAGAGGCTACTCCAGCGCCACCTTCGACATCGTGGCTGCCTGAGCCAATATTGAATCGCCAGAGAGTTAGGGCGATACCTTCGGGATTACCATCTTTGTCGAATTTGTCGCTGAAGAGTAGATCTGCAATAGCCTCTCTTTTGGCATCGCTCCAAAGTCCAATGTATTGTGTTCGCCAACAATCTGAAGCTCCGAAGCTGTGGATTGTTTGTACCCTCTTGTCGAGCGAGATATCTACCTCTATGCTCTTCTCAGCAGCTTGAAGTGGTGGTGTGCATAGCATTGCTACACACACCATTGTAAACCATTTCATTGTTTTGTCGCTTTTTAGTAGATGCTACTTGCATCCTCTTTCTCGCCACTTCCTGTCGATACAAACGAGTCGCTAAGCACCTCAAGGTTTTCGATGTCCGAAGGGTTGAAGTCTGCACTATTCATATAGCCAAGAAGCGAGCTAAGCATTTGACGTGCTACGATACGGTTCTCCATATCGCTATTAAGGTCAAATGATGCCATCATCAACTTACCATTGCCAACGCTACCCTCGTAGAGAGAGGTCAAGAGGCGGTTGTTGGCAAAGTTGTCAACCATCTCTACGATTGACTCTCCACCTTTGAGCGAGTCAATAATCATAGTTGTCGAGTTGATGTTGAGATCCCACCACTGCCAATCTGTATGCATCTCAGTTGGGAAGTTTGCCAATGCTTTGTGGCTTGGATCACACAATAGACCCATTGTACCAGCCTGTTTTGGGAAGTGAACAGGGCTCCAGAATACAGGTACAAATTTACCCTCGATTCCTTTGATTGCTTTCCAGTCTGGGTTGAAGAGTACCTTCTCACCCTTAGCAAGTAGTGCTTGAGCCTCGTCGAAGCTGCGAGTGTATTTCACCTCACCCCAATCAAGTGCAACTTGTGAAGGATAAACCCAAATCTTCCATCTGTTGACGTAGTCTGTATCTTCGATTGAGACTACGACATCTAACTGAGTTGCCTCTCTTACACTATCCAACTTAGCGTTGATTGTGCCCAATTTGCCATTGTAACCAAAGTCAAGTTTCTCGGCATCGAACTCACCCTCACCTATAACTTTGTCGCCATCGAGAACTTTCCACTCAAGCTTCTGGTTCTGCATAGGGCTGTCAGAGTAGTTGCAAACCTCAATTTCGGCGCTAAATGACTCAGCATTGGTGTAGGTAGCTTTGCCGAAGCGAAGAAGTGGCACCACCTCGCAGCAGAACTCACGGAACTCCTCGCCTGTGGTGATTCCTTTGCTCTCCCAGAATGCGTTCAGTAGTCCAACAAGTGCTGTACCTTGACCAGGGAAGTCGTGAAGGTCTAAGAGTTGGAAACCGCTGATACCATCAGTTTTGAGGGCTCTCTCAATCTCCTCTTTGTAGAGAATCTCTGCTAACTCGCCAGATGCTTTGAGGTAGTCAGCTGCTTTGTCTACTCGACCCTTCTTTTCGAGGTCTTGTTTAACTGCTATAAAGTTGAGTGGCTCCAATACACCTGTATATTTCTCAATCTCGGTAAGGTCTGGATAGACCGAATATTGACCAATTTCGTGAGTGATAAGTGGAATATTTGAACCTTTGAGTTGAGCTACATAGTCGGTGTCGAAACGTGGTGACTTTTGGTTGAATACACCTTGACCACGAACCCAACCACGTTTGGTCCACTGAGTGATAAAGAAGTCATCATCGGGCTCAGGACCTACGCCGTGACCCTTCTCAAATGTAAATGAAGTAGTTGTGTAGAGGTGACGCGTATCTTTAGCCTTAAGCTCTTGAACCATAGCCGAAAGAACCGTAAAGTCGCTCTGTAGCTCATTACCCAAGCTCCACATACAGAATGATGGGTGGTTACCATAAGCCTCTATAATATTGTCGCCCTCGCTACGCAAGAAGTCGATTGCTGCTTGATCCTCGCCAATTGTAAGAGTCCATGCTGGAAGCTCCACTTGAAGATAGAATCCCATCTGGTCGGCAACCTCAAATGCTGCCTTAGGAGGACACCAAGAGTGGAAACGAAGGTGGTTGAGACCATACTCCTTAGCTGCTCCAAACACCTTCTCCCAACCTGCGTGATCTGTTGGAGGTGTACCAGTCAATGGGAATATAGCACATTCGAGTGTACCACGCAAGAATAGCGGTTTGCCATTGATGAACATCTTGTTGCCAACACTCTCAATTTTGCGCATACCAAATGTAGACTCTGACTCAGAGCTCATTTTGCCACTCTTAGCAGTCAACTCTGCACTATACAGTTCTGGTGTAAATTCACTCCAAGCAACAAAATTATTATCCATCTTACATGTGACCTCAACTTGACTAATGCCCTTCTCTGCTGTAGTCTCCACATTAGCTTTTGCGATCATACGACCACCATCGACATTACGAACACCCATATCGAGATCAACTTGTTGAACTTGACCACTATTATTATTGATAAAGACAATAGCTTTAACCTCTCCCGCATCAACATCTGGATAGAGTTGCACCTGTTCTATATAGAGAGGATCAACTGCCTCTATCTTCATCTCTCCCAATAGACCATTCCACTTAATTTGGGTGTGATCTGTATAGGCATGAGCCAAATCATTCGATACATCATAGAGCTTTCTATTATCTACACGAACTGTAAGAATATGTTCTGCACCAGGGGTTAAGTAGTTGGTAAGATCGTAGTTGTGTGGGGTTGTAAGCGAGTTCTCTGCACCCTCAACACGTTTGCCATCGATCCAAACTTGTGTTCCCCACAAAACTCTTTCGAGGCTCATCAGGAAGTTCTTACCCTCCCACGACGCAGGCACCAAGATCTGTCGACTATACCAAGCAGCTCCCACGTAGCTGTTTTTACGCGTAAGGTGTGTAAGCTGAGGTTTGGCAAGCTCCGCCTCCAAAGTTGATTTGATGCCGAGACCAGCATCGTCGAGCGTTCCTGGAAGCGCGATCTGAGTGGAGAATAGTTGACCCTGTAGTCCACTCTCAACGCCATTGTCGAGACTATCAATTACAACGCCCCATTGACCCGCAAGATCAAGCGTTACATTGGTTGTAGTGCAACTCCAAAACAGAGCCGTTGCGCACAATAGAGATAAAGTTTTTTTCTTCATATTGGTTTATTGTTAGTTTCACAATACAAAGATACTTTTGATACAAATAGAAAAAAATGTAATAAATTACTATTGAAATGTATAAAAGCACAATATTATAGACTCGTACTTTTTCGTTAGTTGCCGCAAGCGACCCTCTCACACCCCCGGATCATCAGAGAATAATTCCACACATTCAGCCTCAACAAATGGTATTAGAGCCTTTGGATCTATCATAATTTGCACACCGCGAACACCTGCACTCACATATATTTCGCTAAATTGCAGACATGTATGATGAATAAATGTAGGGAAGTGGCGCTTCATAGCAATTGGCGAACATGCCCCTCGAATATAGCCTGTGTTTGGAAGTAGCTCTTTCATTGCTATCATATCAGCATTTTTATTACCTGAAACTTTAGCAGCTTTTTTAAGATCCACCTCCTTATCTCCAGGAATAATGCAGACAAAGATTCCATTCTTATCGCCACGTAGCACCAAGGTTTTAAATACTTGAGCCACATCTTCGCCCAACTGTTCGGCCACATGAGTAGCAGCTAAGTTGCTCTCATCGACCACGTAAGGTATAAGCTCATACTCTATTTTTGCTTTGTCGAGAAGTCGAGCAGCATTAGTCTTTGCAATTTTCTTACTCATCGGGATTTGTATATGCTTGAACGATTTCTAATAATTCATCACCATATTTTTTCAACTTTGCAGGTCCAATTCCATTTATGTCGTTGAGCTGATCTATTGTTGTTGGGCATTGAGCTTGAATCTCCAAGAGTGTACGGTTATAGAGTATGGTGTAGGCTGGTTTATTGATACTCTGTGCTTGGTCTGTACGCCACGCAATCAGAGCTTCGTATAGCTCCGCATTAGCTATATCGCTCGATGCCTTCGAGGTTTTCTTTGTCTCTTTCTTAACCTCTGTAGGACTCTTTAAAGTGGTTATAACCGCAAATTTTTGTTTGAGATACTCCTCGCAACTAAAGCCATCGGCACACAACTTAAGAGCCACTAACTTTATTTGACACTCCTCTTGCGCATCTGCAACGAGTGTTTTGAGTCGCTTCGATAGCTCCTTGGCATCGGTTTTAACCTCGGCTGCCTGGTCAATCAGCTCATTGAGCGGAGTGAGCAGCGCAGCAAAGTAGGCAGAGGCTTTAGCGAGTCGCTCCGATATATAACTATCTGAGAGGTAGTCGTCGCTATTGACCACTGCACGACGTAGTTGCAGTTTAAAACCCTCGCCCACACGCTGCATCTCGGCATTGTTGGAAGTAGCTTCTCGAAGCGAAGTACAGAGGCGTGGATACTCGAAGTAGAGACCTGCATTGAGCAGACTTGCAATATTTGAGGTTGTGCGATTAAGGTTCTCAAACTCGAAGATTTCGGCAAGCAGCGAATAGAAATACTCCTTTTTATGCTGATCCAATTCGCTTTGACCCACCTCTTGCGCAACAACTTCGGAGGTGAAACCTTCGACGCTATTGTCACGAATTATCGACCCGCCCGAAAGAGGCGTGCGCAAAACCATCCCCTCGAAGGTGCGGCAGCGGCTAAGAGCAACATAGACTTGACCATGCGCAAAAGAGTTTCCAGCATCGATAATAGCCTTATCGAAGCTCAAACCTTGGCTCTTGTGGATCGTAATAGCCCAAGCGCACTTAAGGGGAATTTGCGAGAATGTTCCCTTGATCGACTCTTCAATCTCGCCACTCTCGTCGCTAAGTTTATACTCTATATTCTCCCAAACTACTGCTCCAAGGGTTATCGAAGGATCTCCATTATTTGGCTTCACCGTAACTTGTTCACCATCGATTAATTCTACTCGACCAATAAGACCGTTGTAGTAGAGCTTTTCGGGCGATATATCGTTCTTAATAAATATTACCTGAGCACCCACCTTCAACTCCAAGCTACTATCGTTGGGGTAGGCAGCTTCGGGATAGTCGCCTTTGACCTTAGCATCGAATAGGTGACTTGGCTCAGATAGCTTCTGCAACTCTCTGTGATTAATGTTATTAGCGGTATTGTTATGTGTCGTAAGGGTAATGTAACCCTCATCGTCAGTTGGTGCAAAGTTGGGTATGTAGCGAGAGTTGATTGCATCTATCACCGCTGGCGTAATCTTATTTTCGCGCACAGCATTGAGTAGCGATGTGAAATGAGTATCGCTTTGACGGAATATCTCTTTGAGTTCGATGGTGATGTAGTTACACTCCTTAAGCACCTTAGAATCAAAGAAGTATGGCGAAGAATAGTGAGACTGCAATAGTTGCCACTCCTCGTCACGACAAATTGGCGATAGCTGCTCAATGTCGCCAATCATCAGAAGTTGAACACCTCCAAAAGGTGCGCTATTGCGACGTATACGACGTAGAGTCTCGTCCACCGCGTCCAACAAGTCGCAACGAACCATACTAATTTCGTCGATCACCAACAGCTCGATTGAGCGGATAAGGGCCAACCTCTTGCGACCTATCTTACGAAATGCAAAGTCGTTACCTGACAACTTAACCTCAGGAACATTGGGACCAAAAGGGAGCTGAAAAAGCGAATGTAGCGTAACTCCGCGAGCATTGATAGCCGCCACACCCGTAGGAGCAGCCACCACCACACGTTTGTTGATTGATTGCACGACAGAATGCAGGAACGTAGTTTTGCCAGTTCCTGCTTTGCCCGTAAGAAAGAGATTTGCACCCGTAGAGCGCAAAAACTCACTTGCCAACTCAATCTGTGGATTAGTACGCATAGGCTACAACCACTTTTTGAAGCGGAAGTACCAAATGGTAAATCCCGACGAAAAGACCATAAGCATAAGCGCAAAGATGTAACCCGCTGGAAGAGTAGAACCATTCGGAAGTTCAATCATCCAGCTAAGCTCAGGCATAAGCTTGAAGTTCATACCATAGATACTCGCAATAAGTGTAGCCGGCATAAAGATCACCGTTACGACCGAGAAGATCTTTACAATCTCATTTTGCTCAATGTTGATAAGTCCCAACGCTGAATCTTGGATATAGTCCAAACGTTGGAAATTGAAGTCGGCATAGTTGATAAGCGAGTTAACGTCCTTAATCATCAGTTGCAGGCGTGGATAGATATCGTGCGGAAAACGCTCCGAACGTAAAATTCCCGACAAAACACGCTGACGGTCGAAGATATTCTCTCGCACCAACATTGTATTCTCCTGCAAGGTATTAATACGGTGGATGATCTTCTTGTCGATACTATCTTCGTTGTTGACATCTTTGCTGAGGGCTGCCACCTGCTTGGCGATAACCTCCACGAGGTCGGCGTCGTAGTCGATTCTCACTTCGAGAAGCGAGATAAGGATGTGGTAACCTGTCGAGAAGTTGCGCGAGTTCATCTGCAAACGCTTCTCAGCCTCGCGGAAAGTACGAAATTCGCTATTGCGCACCGACACCAAGACACCTTCGTTTGATATGATAAACGACACTGGCTCAACGTTATAGCTCTCATCCGAAGGCAAGAAGAAGTTAGAGTTCGAGATAATTGCATTCTCGGTCTCCGAATATTTAGATGTTGTCTCGATCTCCTCTATCTGCTGACGAGTTTGGAGACTTATCTCCATAAAATTCTCGACCGCCTTTTGCTCCTTGATGGTTGGAGTCAAGAGATCAATCCACAAGATATCATCGAAACCAAGATCATCGAAGAGCTTGGTGTCGGCATTTCTAATAATTTTATTGTACTGTTTGAGGTAAAGCGTAATCATTGTCTCTATGGTTTTAGAGTTGCCGGGGGCGCACCCCCACAAATAATGTAATTATATGATTCGCATTGTCGTAGCCAAACTTATTTGGTTACTCCTCTCTTCAGCCAGGATTGGATTTGGGCATAATTTTGATGCCTGAATCCCAGAACTTATTGAGTGCTTTACGCTTTTGTGCGTCAAAAAGGAAATCTATATTCTCGCTGAGGTATTGGTACGATTCAACCACCGACTCGTCGGCACGGTACTCAAGGATCGCTTCGTAGAGGTGTTCTACACCAAATTCCAAAGCTTGCTCCAAAGCATCAATCACCTCGTAAGAGGTACCCTTACGAGCAACCCACACCGCAAATGCAAACGGCAATTCGGTAAGTGCCATCCACTCCTGCGCAAGGTCGTAGGTGTAGTCGAACTCATCTTCGTGTTCGAACACCTTGTCGCCAATAAGCAAAAAGGCATCACCATCTTCGGCTTGTGAGAGCTGCTTAAGATCACTAAATTCAATCCACTCTGGATCTATATTCCAGCGGTGCTTAGCCAAGTAACCAGCCAATTGCACCGAGGTACGTGAGTGTGAGTCAACAAAAATTCTTTTAACTTGATCTATGGGGTCGTCGCTTACGATAACTACAGTGCGAACTTCACCCGATGCCCCTATGCAGTAGCCACTAACCACCTCAGCCAAAGGGAGAGTGGGAACAGTAGCTGCTGGAACCAAAGCAATATCTACCTCGCCAGAGGCAAAAGCCTGGGCGCAATCTGCTGGATTGAGTAATAGAAGATCAGCACTGAAGTTACCTTCGTGCTCGATACCATAGATGAACGGTATCGTATTGAGATACGACACAGCCGCAATTTTGGGAGTAATAGC
>JAWXTF010000037.1:0-19784 GCA_044433965.1 Rikenellaceae bacterium
TGGAGAGGTGGAGAACCCCAACGTGCAGATCTCGGTGAGCGACGTTAAGGCAATTGACGATAGCTATGAGATTGGCGATGAGTACACAGACGAGATTAAACTTGCACAGTTTGGTCGTCGTGCTGTACTTTCGTTGCGTCAGAACTTGGCTTCACGCATTCTCGATTTGGAGAAGGCTGTTCTCTACGACAAATACTCTCAACGAGTAGGTGAGATCATCACAGGTGAGGTCTACCAAGTATGGAAGAAGGAGGTTTTGATCCTCGATGACGACGAGAATGAGCTTATTTTACCAAAGGCAGAGCAGATTCCTAACGATTATTACCGTAAGGGAGACGCAATAAAGGCTATCGTGAAGGCTGTTGAGATGAATAATAACCAACCGCGTATCATTCTTTCGCGTACCGCCAACCAATTCCTTGAGCGTCTATTCGAACAAGAGGTTCCCGAGATCTTCGATGGCTTGATTACGATCAAAGCTATCGCACGTATCCCAGGTGAGCGTGCAAAGGTTGCAGTGGAGTCTTACGACGAGCGCATCGATCCAGTCGGTGCTTGTGTCGGAATGAAGGGCTCACGTATCTACACAGTGGTTAAGGAGCTTCGCAACGAGAATATCGACGTGGTGAACTACACGACCAATGTTCAACTTCTTATTCAACGTACACTCAACCCAGCTAAGGTTTCGAGCATTACGCTCGACGAGGAGCGCAAGACAGCTTCGGTTTACTTGAAGCCAGATCAGGTGTCGCTTGCAATTGGTAAGGGTGGTCTCAACATTCGCCTTTCGAAGATGCTTACAGGTTACGATATTGATGTTTACCGTGAGGTTGAGGAGGAAGATGTTGCTCTTAGCGAGTTCTCAGACGAGATTGATGCGTGGATCATCGAAGCTCTTAAGGCAGTTGGTTGCGATACTGCAAAGAGTGTTATTGAGCTCCCAGTTGAGGAGATTGCAGCACGTGCCGACCTCGAAGTAGAGCAGGCACAGAGAGTGTTAGACATTCTCAAAGCTGAGTTTGACTCAGAAGTAGAAAGTGAACAATAAAAGAGAGGATTAAGATATGAGTAATGAGAAAAGATTAAGGCTTGTTCAAGTCGCTAAGGAGTTTAAGGTTGGTATTAATACTATAACTGACTTCTTGCGTAAGAACGGCATCAAGAGCGATGGTTCACCAAATTCATTGGTTGAACCAGCCGTCTACGCCACCCTCGAACGCGAGTATGGAGCTAATAGAGGTGAGAGTAACGACCGTAATTCGGTTCGTGAACGCATTTCGAAGAAGCAAGCTTCGGTGAGTATCGAGTCAGAAGTAGCTGAATCTGCTCCAGTCAAGAACGCAGAGGTAGAAGTAGAGGTGATTGTAAAGAGTAATATTGTGGAGAAGAAACCACAAATAACTCAACCTACGGTATTGGGACGTATTGAACTTGATGTAAAACATACACAAAAACATAATGGTGCAAAATCGCACCAGAAACATAAGTCTGCTACAGCTTCCACACCTAAGGTTGAACCTAAAGTTCAGATTGTAGCCGAGCCAAAAGCCGAGCCAAAGATAGAACCAAAAGTAGAGATCCCTGCAACACCAATAGTAGAGACTCCAGCAGCTACTCCAGCACCTGTTGAGGATAACCACCGTTCAAACGTTCAAACGATCGGTATTCCTCAGGTCTTGGGTACAATTGATGTTTCGAGCTTTACGGCAGGTGGCAAGGGTAAGCACAAGCGCAAACGCCTAAGCAAAGAGAAGGTTGATATCAACCGAGTGCAAAATAATAAGTCTGGGGGTGGCGGTCAAGGCGGCAATTCCAATAAAGGCGGCAATGCTCAAGGAGCCAACAAGAGTGGTAACAATGCTCAAGGTGGGCAGAACCGCGGCGGCAATAACAATAATGGCGGCGGACAGCAGCGTCAAGGTAATGCCAATGGCGGTGCTGCTCAAGGTCAAGGACGTCGCAATAAGGGGGCTAAGGCTGCACCCAAACCCGTTGTACGCACTGAGGTAAGCGATGAAGAGGTTTCAAAGAAGGTAAAAGATACTTTGGCACGTTTGACTGCCAAAGGTGCTAAGAATAAGGGAGCTAAGTATCGTAAGGAGAAGCGTGACGCACAAGCAGAGCGCGCAAATGAGGAGTTCGAACGCGAAGAGATGGAGCGCTCAACACTTAAGGTTACAGAGTTTGTAACTGTAAGTGAGTTGGCAACCATGATGAATGTTTCGGTAACTGAGGTTATCTCGGCTTGTATGAACTTGGGTCTTATGGTATCTATCAACCAACGTTTGGATGCTGAGGCATTGGTGGTTGTTGCCGAGGAGTTCGACTATAAAGTTGAATTTGTATCGGTTGAGATTCAAGAGGCTATCTCGGATGAGACTGCTGACGAATTGGTTGACGACACTCCACGTCCCCCTATCGTAACTGTAATGGGTCACGTCGACCACGGTAAGACGTCGCTTTTGGATAATATTCGCAAGACAAACGTTATCCAAGGCGAGGCTGGAGGTATCACTCAACACATTGGTGCATACTCAGTGGAGCTCAATGGTCAAAAGATCACATTCCTCGATACTCCAGGTCACGAGGCGTTTACGGCGATGCGTGCACGTGGAGCAAAGGTAACCGACGTTGCTATCATTATCGTTGCTGCGGATGACTCGGTGATGCCTCAAACTACAGAGGCTATCAACCACGCTCAAGCGGCAGGTGTACCAATGGTATTTGCAATCAACAAGTGCGATAAGCCAGCAGCTAACCCCGAGCACATCAAGGAGCAACTTGCTCAGATGAACTACCTTGTTGAGGATTGGGGTGGAAAGTACCAGAGTCAAGATGTATCTGCTAAGATGGGTCTTAACCTCGATAAGCTCCTCACAAAGGTGCTTTTGGAGGCAGAGCTTTTGGATCTTAAGGCTAATCCAGA
This sequence comes from Rikenellaceae bacterium, assembly GCA_044433965.1. Lineage (GTDB taxonomy): Bacteria > Bacteroidota > Bacteroidia > Bacteroidales > Rikenellaceae > Alistipes. The sequence continues at coordinate 2,927 of JAWXTF010000037.1, forward strand.
GAAGAAGGCAAGTGGTACAGTGATCGAATCTACACTTGATAAGGGTCGTGGTTACGTATCTACAATCTTGGTTCAAAACGGAACTCTACGAGTAGGAGATATCTTACTTTCGGGAATATATACAGGTCGTGTGAAGGCTATGTTCAACGAGAACGGAGTCAAGATCGCTACAGCAGGTCCATCGACACCAGTTCAGGTGTTGGGTCTCAATGGAGCACCTCAAGCGGGTGATACCTTCAATGTAATGGAGGATGATCGTTCGGCACGTGAGGTAGCTAATAAGCGTGAGCAGTTGCAACGTATGCAAGGTTTGATGACCCAAAAGCACGTTACACTCGACGAGATCGGTCGTCGTATAGCTATTGGTTCGTTCAAGGAGCTCAACATCATCGTTAAGGGTGACGTGGATGGATCTATCGAGGCTATGTCGGGATCACTTATCAAGCTTTCGAAGGAGACAGTTCAAGTGAATGTAATTCACGCTGCTGTGGGTCAGATCTCAGAATCTGATGTTCTTTTGGCTGCTGCTTCTAACGCTATTATCGTAGGATTCCAGGTGCGTCCTTCGGCTTCGGCTCGTAAGCTTGCCGAGAAGGAGGAGATTGAGATCCGTCTCTACTCAATCATCTATGATGCTATCAACGACATCAAGGATGCTATCGAGGGTATGTTGGAGCCAATCATGAAGGAGGAGATCGTCTGCTCAATCGAGGTGCTTGAGGTATTCAAGGTGTCGAAGGTTGGTACAATTGCAGGAGGTTTGGTGCGTGAGGGTAAGATCACACGCAACACCCCAATCCGTGTAATCCGCGACGGTATCGTTATCTACACCGGTAAACTTGGTTCACTTAAGCGTTACAAGGATGACGTGAAGGAGGTAACCAACGGTATGGATTGCGGTCTTAACATCGAGTCATTCAACGACATCAAGGTGGGTGACATCATCGAGGGTTACGAGCAAGTAGAGGTTAAGCGCAAGTAGGAAACAACTAAATAAACTTAAATAATAATTGTAAAACAAATTAGGTAATTATGAGCAAGCCTATTAACTTTGTTACAGCCGAAGAGGCAGTTAAAGTGATTAAATCTGGTGACCATGTTCACCTTAGTTCAGTAGCATCTGTTCCAAAATGTTTGGTTGAGCAGATGTGTGCTCGTGGCGAGCGTGGTGAGTTGCGTGATGTACACGTTCACCACCTTCACACAGAGGGTTACTCAGCATACTCTGAGGAGCGTTTCGCTGAGATCTTCCAACTTGATTCATTCTTTGTTGGTGCTAACGTTCGTCGTGACACCCAAAGCGGTAACGCAGACTACATTCCAATCTTCTTGAGCGAGACTCAAAACTTATACCGTTGTGGTGCAGTACCTTGTAACGTAGCTATGATCCAAGTTTGTCCTCCCGATAAACACGGTTATGTGTCGCTTGGTACCTCTGTAGATGCTACTTTGGCTGCTGTTGAGACGGCTGATACCGTTATTGCTGTAATCAACAAACACGTACCACGTGCATTTGGCGATGCTATGATCCACGTTTCGGCTATCGACATCTTCGTTGAGCAAGATATGCCACTTGTTGAGGCTCACATAGCTATTCCAAGTGAGGTTGATTTGGCAATTGGTAAGAACTGTGCTGCTTTGATCGAGGATGGCGCAACTCTTCAAATGGGTATTGGTGCAATTCCTAACGCTGTATTGAGCCAACTTAACGGTCACAAGAACCTTGGTATCCACACTGAGATGTTTGCCGATGGCGTTCTTCCACTTGTTGAGTCTGGTGTAGTAAATGGTGCTGCTAAACATATCGACAAAGGTATGATCGTATCGACATTCCTTATGGGTTCTCAAGAGGTTTACGACTTTATTGACGACAACCCAGGAGTACTTATGAAGGACGTAGGTTACACCAACGACCCTTATGTAATCTCTAAAAATGACAAGGTTACAGCTATCAACTCTGCACTTCAAGTAGACCTTACAGGTCAAGTTTGTGCAGACTCACTTGGTACTAAATTCTACTCAGGTGTAGGTGGTCAAGTAGACTTCGTTTATGGTGCATCTCTTTCGAAGGGTGGTAAAGCAATCATCGCTATGCCATCAATCACTAACAAAGGAATCTCGAAGATTGCTCCAATGTTGGCTCCAGGTGCTGGTGTAGTTACTACACGTGCTCACATGCACTACTTTGTAACTGAGTATGGTGCAGTAGATTTGTATGGTAAGACTCTCCAGGAGCGTGCTCGCCTCTTGATCTCTGTTGCTCACCCCTCTGCTCAAGAGGAGTTGGATCGTGCGGCGTTTGAGCGTTGGGGCTCACACCACCACTATATCAAGAACTATATGTCTGGTAAATAAGATGTAGGATAAGGCAGAAAAGAAGAGAGGAGATTAAATTTAAATTTAATCTCCTCTCTTCTTACGTTTATAATTTAATATCGTAGATTTGGATTATACCTTTTAGATGGTTATTTTCGTCGGTAATTAGTAATGAGTTAACTTTGTGTTGAGTCATAAGTTTTTCGGCTGTTATAAGCTTCTCATCTGCACCAATAGTAATTGGGTTGCGAGTAGCTATATCGGAGGCCGAGATTGAGAAAAATTCAGCTTCTCGGTGCTCCATTGCACGTCGAATGTCACCATCTGTGATTATTCCAACCACGCGTTGCTCTTCGTCGCAGATGACCAATTGTCCTAATCCGCCTCGGCTCATAATGTGGATCATATCCTTAGCCGAGCAGTTGGGAGCTGCGATAGGTAGATCGTGGCTACGCATTACATTGCCAACTGTCATCAAGAGTCTACGACCAAGGCTGCCGCCAGGGTGCAGGCGTGCGAAGTCGAGACTTGTGAACTCCCGCAACTTCATGAGGGCTATTGCAAGAGCATCACCCATAACTAATTGAGCCGTGGTCGACGATGTTGGTGCCAGATTGAGTATACAAGCCTCGTGGTCTACCGAGATGTTGAGATTGATGTGCGAGTTTTTAGCTAAAGTAGAATTTGGGTTGCCACACATCGATATCAAAAGATTGCCATTGGAGTGAATAAAAGGAATGATTTTGAGAACCTCATCACTCTCGCCTGAGTACGATGCTGCGATGATAATATCCTCTTTTGAGATCATGCCTAAATCACCATGAAATGCTTCGGCAGGGTGTAAGAAGAAGCTTGGTGTACCAGTAGAGGCAAGGGTTGCAGCAATTTTTTTGCATATTAAGCCCGACTTGCCCATTCCTGTGAAGATCACTTTGCCGTTTGATCCAAGTATTGATTCTATAGCCTTAACAAATTCACCATCAATATTTTGCTCTAACTCTTTGAGCGCTTCAATCTCTGTTTGGATGGTTGCGCGAGCTAAATTTAGTATCTCATTGTTCATTGTCTAATCTTATTTTAGAAGTTTTTCAATTAGAGGCTTCAAGTCATCTAATTGCAACATATTTGCGGCGTCGCTCATTCCCCTGTCTGGGTCTGGATGCACCTCAAAGAAGTAGCCATCGGTACCAAATGCCTTAGCAGCAAGAGCCATAGAGGGGACAAACTCACGATTGCCACCAGTCTTGCCACCAGCACCACCAGGACGTTGTACCGAGTGGGTACAATCCATAATTACTGTTGGTGCAATCTTCTTCATATCTGGGATATTACGAAAGTCTACTACTAAGTTATTGTATCCAAAGCTGTTTCCACGCTCTGTGAGCCAGACTTCGGCAGCACCCGACTCCATAGCCTTCTGGTAGGGGTAGAGCATATCTTCGCCCGAAAGGAATTGCGCCTTTTTGATATTTACGATCTTACCACACTTTGCAGCCGAGACCAATAGGTCGGTTTGACGGCATAGAAAAGCTGGAATTTGAAGAATATCGACCACCTCGCCAACAGCTTCAGCTTGGTACGATTCGTGTATGTCGGTGACTAATTTGAGTCCCCAGCGCTCCTTTACATCGGCAAGCATTTGTAGACCTCGCTCTAAACCTACACCTCTGTAGGAGCTTAGCGAGGTGCGGTTAGCCTTGTCGAATGAGGCTTTAAAGATAATATCTGTGCCTAACTCCTGGTTGATCTCAACCAATTTTGCCGCTACTGTGTCGAGTAGTTCGGCAGATTCGATAACACAAGGTCCTGCTATAAGCTTCATAATGGATTGACGTTAATTATAGTTCATTTTAAGATGCACCTCAGCCTGTTGAAGATCTTCGGGAGTATCTATTCCAATTGTTTCAATATTTGTAATGCCTACACCAATTTTATAGCCATTCTCCAACCATCGAAGTTGTTCGAGTGACTCTGCAATTTCGAGTGCCGACTGAGGTAGCGATGTCACCTCGTTGAGTGCCTTGCTGCGGAAAGCATACATACCTATATGTTTGTAGAAAGTATGCTTTTTGAGCCACTCCGAGCGTACTACACCACGTATGTAGGGTACCACGGAACGAGAAAAATAGAGCGCCTTGCCACTTTTGTCGACAACCACTTTTGGTGAATTGGGATTCTCCAACGCTGCAAGTGAGTCCTCCGAGGAGAACGGTTTTACGAGTGTAGCGATATCGATGTCGGGCGAAGAGAAACAATCAATGATTGAGCCAATCTGCTCGGTGGCGATAAATGGCTCATCTCCTTGGACATTTAGTACAATATCTGCCTCGATGCCACACTTGAGATACGCCTCATAGCAGCGGTCAGTGCCGCTCTTGTGGTCGGCAGATGTCATAATTGCTCTACCCCCAAATGCTTCGACGCACTCCTTAATGCGGTCGTCGTCTGTGGCAACAAATACATCAGAGACAACTAAACTTACTTGGCGGTATACACGTTCGATAACGCTCTTTCCTCCCAAAATTGCGAGTGGTTTAGCTGGAAAACGGGTCGAGGCGTAACGAGCTGGAATAATGGCTACTACTTTCATCGTTTAGTCGTTAAGTGCTAATTTCAATACCTCTTCATTGGTGCTCACATAGTGGAATGTCAGACCTTCGAGATACTCTTCGGTGATCTCTGAGATATCCTTGCGATTCTCTTCGCAAAGGATTATAGTCTTAATTCCAGCGCGTTTGGCTGCCAGGATCTTCTCCTTGATTCCTCCGACAGGGGTTACGCGACCGCGTAGGGTAGTCTCGCCAGTCATTGCTATGCGATCCTTAATGGTGCGTGAGGTATATGTCGAAACAATCGAGGTTATCATCGTGATACCTGCCGATGGTCCATCCTTAGGAATTGCTCCTTCGGGGACATGGATATTGAGGTCGGTGGTCTCGAATACTTTTGGGTCGATGCCCAGTGACTCGTGGTGTGCCATAACCCACTCGTGTGCGATTGTGGCAGACTCCTTCATCACTTGACCAAGATTACCAGTCAAGTTGACCTTGCCTTTGCCGGGGGTAAGTAACGACTCGATGTAGAGGATATCTCCGCCTACTTCGGTCCAAGCAAGACCTGTTACAACACCCTTAATACCAGCTATATTGTATTGCTCGCGTGAGAATTTAGCTACTCCAAGTATCGTTTTGATATCTTCAAGGCTGATCTCAGCGTTGTATGCCTCCTCAAAAGCTATGTTTTTTGCACGCGTGCGAGCTAACTTTGCCAGCTGTTTGTCGAGGCTTCTTACGCCCGACTCACGCGTATACTCCGAGATGATCTTCTCGACCGCCGAGCGTGACAATAATAAATCATCTCTCTCGATTCCGTGTGCTGCGCACTGCTTAGGCAACAGATGGTTGAGTGCAATTTCGATCTTCTCTTCGAGAAGGTATCCAGCAATATTTATCATCTCCATACGGTCACGGAGAGCAGGGCTAATATTTGCGATATTGTTTGCTGTAGCAATAAATAGAACTTTCGAAAGGTCATACTCCTTGTCGAGGTAGTTATCGTGGAATGTTGTATTTTGCTCAGGGTCGAGAACCTCCAAAAGTGCACTCGAAGGGTCACCATGGTTGCTCACCGTGATCTTATCGACCTCATCGAGGATGATCACAGGGTTCGACGAAGAGCAGCGCTTGATGGTTTGGATGATTCGTCCAGGCATAGCTCCAATGTAGGTGCGACGGTGACCGCGGATCTCCGACTCATCGTGTACGCCGCCAAGCGCTATACGTCCGAATTTACGTCCAAGAGCCTCAGCTACAGATTTTCCGAGAGAAGTCTTACCAACACCAGGAGCTCCGTAGAGACAGATGATAGGTGATTTGAGGTCCCCCTTAAGTTTGAGGACTGCAAGGTGCTCCAGGATACGCTCTTTGACCTCCACCAAACCGAAGTGATCTGCATTGAGCTTCGATTTAACGGCGCCAAGGTCAAAATTGTCGGTTGTTACGTTGTTCCATGGTAGATCCAACATCAATTGCAGATAGTTCATCTGAACAGAATATTCCGCAACACCAGGATTGAGGCGCTCTAACTTGGCGAGCTCCTTGTCGAAGTGTTCGGCAATCTCTTCGGACCATGACATCTTCTCGGCAGCCTCCTGTAGACGCTCTATGTCGCCATCTGTGCCTTCGCCCAACTCGTCTTGGATCGTGCGTAGTTGTTGTTGCAGATAGTAGTCTCGCTGTTGGCGATCTATCTCCATCTTCACCTTGTTTTGGATATCGTTTTTGAGCTGTGCGTATTGTTGCTCGCGGATCAATATTTCGAGTAGCTTTCGAGTGCGGGCTAAGAGTCCGGGAGCCTCAAGTAGTGCTTGGCGGTCAGAATCCGAGAAGTCGATATTTGTGCAGATAAAGTTTACTATACCTCGCTTAGAGTCGATATTCTTGATTGCAAATGCTGCCTCCTTAGGCATAACATTCGACATGCTTATGATGTCTAATGCTATGTCGCGTACTGAGTCGACCAATGCCTCGACCTCAATGCTATCGTTTTCGATTGCTGAGTCTCGTAGCACTTTAACCTCGGCGGTGAAGTATGGTTCTGTCGAGAGATATCTCTCGACCTCGATCTTTTCGAGTCCGTTGAGTATCACACTCATTGAGCCGTTCCCCATATCGAGAATTTTGATGATGCGTGCAGCGGTACCCACTCTATACATATCCGAGGGAATAGGATCATCTACACTTCCATCGCGTTGAAGAACTGCGCCTAAGATTCCATTTGAGGCGTGTACATCTCGCACCAATTTAATGCTCTTGTCGCGACCAACCGTGATTGAAGTGATCGCACCTGGAAAGAGAACTGAACTACGGAGCGTTAGAATGGGAATAGAGTCTGGAATAGGTGTCTCCTGCAAAGCATCGTCCTCACCTGTTACGATTGGAATTACACGGTGCTTGCCATCAAAAATATCGGGAAGAGAGCTTAGATCATCAATCTCAATAGCATCTACTTTGTTTTTCTTACTCATATCTATAAATTATGTGAAAATCAATAAAGTCAAAATTTGCCACCTTAATAGTGGTTGGGGTACTCCCCTTGGTTTTATTATGTCAGAGAGGTGGAAAGTTATTTTTTAACCTTCCACCTACTCGATAAAGTGCTTTTAAAGTGCTGCCCTATTATTCGTCATCATCCGTTGCTTCAATATATATTTCGAAGATAAGAGGAGTATATGGCAGGATCTCGGTAGTAACTGTCGTTGTTGTTGTCGATGTGTCATCGTTGTAGTAACTATTGTTATAATAGTAACTGCTGTCGTAGTAGCTATTACCATAATAGCTGCTGTAACCATAGTAGTTATTATAATAATTATAGTAGTTGTAGTAGTCGTAGTATGATGATGTGGAGGACGAACTATAGGTTGTATCGCCATTTGTTCCTGCATAACCATATGCGTAATCAGAGACTGAGATGATTGTTGACCACTGACCATACTTCATGTATGGGATTGTGTAGTACCACGACAAGATGTAGCTGCTACTATCGGAATCGGCTGTGTAGCTTATTGCAGTACCAGTGCTATCTACCGTGTTGTTGATTAGATCTTTAACTTCAGCTATATTTGTGTCGAAGATAAATCCGTCGAGAAAACGACCAATATACCAAACTGTTGCCGTTCCATCTTCTCCAACCTCTTCTCCATCGGGATCATAATCTTCGCTAAAGAGCTCTTCGAGAATGGCATTTATCTTTACGTCGAGTGCAGCTACACCATTAATGTAGGGTGAAGTTGGCACCTTTGAGACATAAGGGTTGTTGTAGTTAAATGATTCACCTTCGGTGTTGGGGGTATAGGTGCGGTTGATATATACATACCCAATTGAATCAACTGAGTTGGTCCATGCGTTTGTATCTTCAACCTCTTGATCTGCATCCTCCGAAGTCTCTTCTGTCTCATCCTCATCATCCTCATCATCCAATGAATCGGGATTGATTGTCAAGCCGCCATTATCGGTAGCAAAGGCATCTACGATCTCTTGTTCATACTCTGTTGGGTCATAGATAACGTTGGTAACTTTGAATTTACCAACGAAGGGGAGTGTACCTAACGAGAATTGACCCTCATAGCCACCAGTACCAGAGGTTCCTTCTGAGGTGATAATTGAAGAGGGTGAGTAGAGAACAAATTCAGCCCCATTGTAGAGCAAAACTTTCTGATCTCCAATAGTTAGCTCATTGCTAAAAGCCAACTGTGAACACTCCAAAAGAGGCTCATATTCGGTATCCGGGTCTGGATCAGAGTAGCGAAAGTAGGGTACATAGTGAGTTGCTGTTGAGAATGAACCCTGTTGCCACGCCACTACATCGTTACGCGTGATACTAACGTTTCCATGTAGATCGTAACCTGTAAGGTCGTAAGCAACCCAGCAAATTGTATCGCTCAAGGGTCGTCCCGAGGTATCACCCGCCGAGATTAGATCTATGTAATAGCCACCATTGCTTTGGTAGTTATCCAGTAATTCAGGTCTGTTAGTAGCCATCCATTCGTCGAATATCTCTTGTTCGACTTGAGTATAATCAACCGATGTGTACTCAACACATGAATACATTAGTAGAGTTGCGGCGAGCGCAATCATGCAAAATAGTTTTGTTGCTCTATGTTTCATCATCATTTAATTTTCAATGCTATCAATGGTACAGAAAAAGGCAATTGGCGCTTCAAAACTCGTTAGCCCAATCCAAGAAGAGCCATACGCCAAGTTGTAGGTAAGATATATCTCAACATAATCACCCTCTCTGCAACTCACTAACGAAGTTTCAATTGCTTTTAGTATATCTCCTTTTCCTAAAGTTATGTTCAATGGCTCAAAACTCCAATACTCCGTGTTGAGTCCAGCCAACTCAAAAGCCTCTTTGTAGAGTGGATCGTTGGTGTAGAAGAGGTAATCTGAAGTTGGCTTAGAGTATGTACTAAAGTCATAACACCAGAAAGTAAGAGACAATATTGAGCCCGCTTTCACCTCCTTGCGCTCTTCTCGTTCGGGGTTGTAGAAATCCGCGATATAGCGATAGGCTGTATTGCCGTAAGTGGTAAAAAATTCAGGATCATCTTCCAACGACTCAGCAATCTCCCCTTCGTCGATAAGCGTGGGGGAGTGACTACTGGTTAAGAATTTGACAATATCCTCCTGTTGCTCCTCAATGAGTAGGGTCTCGGCAGACTCACTACACGAGAGCAACAAAAGAAACGTCAAAGTAAATATGGCTCTAATTTTTATCATATACATCGTACAAAGGTAAGAAAAAGTTGTTAAATACCCACCTTTGCTACCTTTTTTATTTGATCTAAAGTGCTAAAATATTATTTGTACACTATAATCTCTTGAGCGCAAGGCGTATAAGAGTCTCGATTGTAACCTCTGGAGACTCTTTGAGTATTGTATTGATACTCTTTTGGGAGGTTGCCTTAGGGAATCCAAGCATCATCAATGCTTCGAGAGCCTCGTCAGCTACCTTGTTGTCAATTGCAACGGGTGGTAGTTCGGACTCATTTTGTCCTAATGCTCCCATTTTGCCAGTGAGTTCAACGATTATCTTCTGTGCAGTTTTCAAGCCAAGACCCTTGACATTCTTCAATAAAATTGCATTTTCTGTTGCAATTATACTTTGAATCTCGCGTGGCGAGTAGGTCGAAAGCACCATGCGTGCTGTGTTTCCACCAACCCCCGAGACGCTTATAAGCAATCTAAATAGATCTCGCTCTTGTTTGGTGAAGAAGCCATAAAATATCTGGGCATCTTCGCGCACAATGTAGTGAACATATAGCTTGGTATTATCCAGACTTTCAATCTCGGAGTAAGTTTGCAACGATATATTTAAGAGATAGCCTACTCCCGAGGCCTCAATTATTGCGTGTGTGGGTGCCAATTCGGTGAGAGCACCTGTTATATATGCATACATATTTTTACATCAAATAAATTATACTGATGCAAAAGTAAATAAATTTTTTCTATCTTTGTGGCTCAAGTAGAAAATTTAAAACTAAAAACAATATGAAAAGATTATTTATTTTTGCTTCAGTGGCAGCGTTGTCATTGTCGGCTTGCAACAATGCAGCAACTACTCAAACAGCAGATAGCACCGAGGTTGCATCTGTAACATCGAGCGATATCGCATATGTACGTACAGATATGATACTTGCTCAAAGTGATATCTTTAAAACTGAAGGTGAAGCTCTTCGTGCTAAGGGCGAGAAGTCACAAGCCTCTTGGGCAAAGTCGGAGCAAGGTTTCCAATATGAGGCGAGCCAATTGCAACAGAAATACCAAAAAGGTCTTATAACTACTGCAAATGCTCAATCTCAACAAGCAGCTATCGAGAAGCGCGTACAAAACTACCAAGCTAAGGTACAAAAAGAGGCTCAAGCTCTTGAGGAGGAGAACTACGTATTTACAAATCGTACACAAGACCTTTTTCGTCGTGCAGTAGCGCAGCTCAATGCCGATAAAAAGTATAAGATGATTATTGATGCAGCAGCTATTGTTGATGCTGATACAACACTCGATATTTCAACTCAAGTGTTGGATATCCTCAATCAACTGTATGCAGCTGAGCCAAAAGAGGCTCCAGTAAGCCAAGAGTAATTTGGGTGAAGAGATAGATAAATTAGAGATATAAGGAGGCAATTAGTACTCTTCTTTCACATTACTTATTTCATTATACAAAGTTGGCTATGTGGTTTGTGCCATTCTCACTCCGTGATTTAATTGATATCCTATTGGTGGCGGTAATCATGTATTGGATTTACCGTACCACTAAGGGTACCAATGCGCCATATATTTTGACTGGCATTATCGCAATATATATGTTGTGGGTGGTGGTCAAAACGCTCAATATGGAGCTGCTATCATCTATCCTGGGTCAAATTATCTCAGTAGGTGTTATTGCTCTTATAATTGTTTTTCAGCCCGAGATCAGGCGGTTTCTTCATATGATTGGAATGCGTCAAAAACGTCTCAGCTTTATTATCAACATCTTCTCAACTCACGACATAATCACATCGGCTAACGTAGATCCAATAGTCTCCGCTTGTGTTGATATGTCGGAGAGTCGCACAGGTGCACTTATAGTAATTGGTCAGCAGAGTGATCTGAGGCTAATAACCGATGGCGGTGTGGCGATAGATGCTAAGATCTCACCGCAACTTCTTAAGAATATCTTCTTTAAAAATTCACCTCTTCACGATGGTGCAGTGGTAATTGAGGGTGATAGGGTGATTGCTGCAAAGTGTATCCTTCCAGTTACCCAAAGTGAGGTGTCACAGCCTTTTGGTACGCGTCACTTGGCAGCGATTGGAATATCGGAGATCTCTGATGCTGTGGTGGTTGTAGTCTCCGAGGAGACAGGTCAGATCGCGATTGCGCAATCTGGACATCTTTACCGTAACCTTGCCCCTCAGCGCCTCTCACAGGTGTTGCAGCGATTCCTTTCTGTGAATCGTTACCGCGAATCATCTGAGGTAGCAGAATAATATTAGCGAGATAAACCTCGATTTGGGCTTAAATACACGAGTATTTAAGCCCAAATCGTAATAATATGCACCCGCGGGGTGCTATCCCCGCCCGCCGGAGGCATAAGTGATAATTTTTTCGTGCGTTTATCCTGCATTTATGCCACAAAAACTTGTATTTGTAGAAAAAAAAGTATACATTTGTAAATACATACATATATGTCATAATGAAGAAGTTGCTGAATTCTATACCTAAGTATTTTATCCTCCCTCTTTTTGTGGTCGGAGGTATCATTGCGGGACTTGGTGCCTACACCATCTACGTAGCAAGACTACACACCTATGCCACAGATGATGCCAGCGCATGCATCAACTGCCACATTATGACACCATATTACCAATCTTGGCAACATAGCTCACATGCAATATGGACCTCATGTAATGATTGTCATGTTCCTCACAACAATGTTTTTAGTAAGTATGCATTCAAGGCAATGGATGGTCTATACCACGCAACAGTCTTCACCTTCAAGGTTGAACCTCAAGTTATTAGACCCCGAGACGCCAGCTATGGAGTTATTATGGCAAACTGCATCCGCTGTCACACGCAACTCAACACGGAGTTTGTCAAGACTGGAATGGTTGAATATGCCGACATCTCAAATGGCGAAGCAAAAGCTTGTTGGGATTGTCATCGAGACGTTCCACATACCACTGTAAGCAATAGGGCAGCGTCGCCAAATGTAATAGCTCCTATGCCAAAATCTCCTGTTCCAGCTTGGCTCAAAGATAAAATAAAAAACAGCAAAAACGAATAGATATGTTTAAGAAATTAGCCGAATTAATTAGCCGTAAGCCCTCTGTAGGTTGGGCTATTTTTGCAATCGTAATGGTTGGAGTCTTTATCCTCGGTCTTCTTGCAGCGTCAATCACCGAGCGCCGTGCAGAGATCGCAACACTTTATGCAAATAAAGTTGTCGAGATCACAGGCATTAATGCCAAAAGCGAAGAGTGGGGACTAAACTACCCTCGCGAGTACAACACCTGGAAAAAGACCAAAGAGATGGACTTTAGCAGCAAGCATCTTGGTAACACTCCCGAAGATGTGTTGGAGAGCCGCCCCGAGATGGTTGTTCTTTGGGCTGGTTATGCATTCTCGCGCGACTACTCCGCTCCACGTGGTCACATGCACGCACTCGAAGATATGGTAAATACACTTCGTGTTGGCTCTCCTGATGCCAACCACAAAGATCTTCAACCCTCAACATGTTGGACATGTAAGAGCCCCGATGTACCTCGCATGATGCACGAAGAGGGTATTGCAGAGTTCTACAAAGCAGCTTGGAGTGCTCACGGCTGCGAGATAGTTAACCCAATAGGATGTGCCGATTGCCACAACCCCGAGACAATGGAGCTCTCCATCTCACGTCCAGCACTTATCGAAGCATTCGAGCGCCAAGGACGCGATATTGCCGATGCCACACCTCAAGAGATGCGCTCTTTGGTCTGTGCACAATGCCATGTTGAATACTACTTCAAGGGTGATGGCAAGTATCTTACATTTCCTTGGGATGGCGGCATGACAGTCGAGGCGATGGAGGAGTATTTTGATAATTTAGCATACAGCGACTGGACACATGCTCTAAGCCGCACACCAATGATCAAAGCTCAACACCCCGACTATGAGTTATTTATTATAGGTCCTCACGGTCAACGAGGCTTAAGTTGCGCCGATTGCCACATGCCTTACATCTCTGAGGGAGGCATCAAATACTCTAATCACCAAGTGACAAGCCCACTCAAAAATATATCTTCTACTTGTCAAACATGCCACCGCGATAGCGAAGAGTCGCTATTAGCATATGTTTATGAATACCAAGATAAAGCACTTGAGATCCGTGACCGAGTAGAGGTTGAACTCTCTAAAGCTCACATTTTGGCAAAAACAGCGTGGGATAATGGTGCGGACGACAAAACAATGACTGAAGCTCTAAAATATATCCGCCAAGCTCAGTGGCGTTGGGATTATGCAGTAGCCTCTCACGGTGGTTCGTTCCATGCTCCTGTTGAGACACAACGCATCTTGGCACACAGCCTTGATCGTAGTCTTCAAGCGCAACTATCACTCCAAGAAGTGCTCTACTCGTTAGGAGTAAAGAGCGTTGAGATGCCTGATATATCAACTAAATCCAAAGCTCAAGAATATATCGGCTTAGATATGCAGACACTTCGTTCAGAGAAAGATGCATGGCTTGAGGAGACTCCTCCGGCATGGCTTTCAAAGGCTAAGGCTGAAGGTAAAATCGTAAGTGAGATTTAAACAGTTTCTAAGGATGACTAAAGATAAACGAGGTACTATCTGGCAGAGTCCATGGGGCTATGCCGAGAGTATTGTAATAGTTGTCGGGATAATTTTGATAGGTTCTTTCCTTCAACTCTCAATTGGTTCATTCGACTTCTTTTTGTTAGCTAATCCAGTAAATATATTTACTGGATTAGCTCTATTTTTGATCTCAATACTCCTCGGTATACTCTTCAGAAATAGCAGCCTTACAAAATGGATATCTGGCACACCATTGAGTGTGTCGTTGATTTTAGCAATGTTATCTCTATCTATTATTATGGGGCTAACACCTCAAGTAGCAGAGGGAGTTGAGACTAACATGCTATTGGGATTTGACTCCATGACAACATCATGGCCTCTAATTTTAATCTACTTGTTTACGCTTATCTCACTTGGTAGTTTAATCTTCAGACGCATCAAAACATTCAAGATCAACGACACTCCCTTCATGCTCAACCACATAGGACTATATATAATACTTTTCGCAGCTGGATTGGGGTATGCCGACATGGAGCGTTACGTGATGTATGTGAGCGAAGGAGAGACCCAATGGAGAGTCTACGATGCCGAAAAAAATGTTAAAGAGCTTCCAATTGCCATTAACCTGATAGATTTCGACATGGATGTATATCCTCCCAAATTAGCTATTATAGATCGAGAATCGGGAGCAGTACAACCAATCGAGAAACCTCAATATTTTCAGATTGACACAGATATAAAAGAGTCCAAATTGTGTGATTACGACATCAAAATTATTGATTACATCCACAATGCAGTACGTAGCAGCGACTCCACTTATCGAGAAGTTCCAATGCCTGGCTCCACCCCAGCCATCGAAATTGAGGTTAGCACAGAGGAGTCAACAATTCGCGGGTGGGTTTCGGCAGGAAGCATCTCTCAGGCATATATGACACTCCCTCTAAACGAGAGCCAAAGCGTTGTTATGACTCAGGCGGAACCACGAAAATTTATATCTCATGTAGAGGTATATTCTCAAGATGGAGATAATATAGATGCAGAAATTGTTGTCAACTCACCCCTAAGAGTTGGTTCATGGATGATATATCAATATGGTTACGACAACACCATGGGTCGCCTATCGACCTACAGCAGCTTCGAATTGGTTTATGACCCTTGGCTAACGCCAATATATCTCGGCGTTATATTGATGATGCTTGGAGCAGTAACCATGATTGCTCAGGGTCGCAACCGCCAAAAAAAGTATAAAACAGGATCCTTTTCACATAAAAAATAAAAAATGACTTGGAGTAATTTTATTTTGTTTGCTCTACCCGCCATACTATTATGGCTTGCAGCAGGCTCAGTCGTATACCTAAAAAAGAAATTCCTTTCTGATATCCTAATGATAGCTGGCATAACTCTATTTGCCTCATTTATTATTGGTTTCTGGATTCACCTCGAACGCCCTCCAATGCGAACTATGGGTGAAACCCGACTTTGGTATTCTCTATTTCTGTCGACTGTTGGCTACATTGCATACCGCAATTGGCGCTATCCGTGGTTACTAAGCTTCTCGTCGGTAGTGGCTACAGTATTTGTACTTATAAATCTACTTAAACCCGAAATTCACTCTAAAAGTTTAATGCCTGCGCTGCAAAGCATATGGTTTATACCACATGTCACCTCCTATATCCTCTCCTACTCTATGTTGGGAGCAGCAACAATTGGAGCAGTATATCAGCTTATTAAACCCTCTAAAGATAACGATATATTCGACTTTATCGACAATATGATCTATGTAGGATATGGCTTCTTGACTCTTGGGTTGCTTATGGGAATGTTGTGGGCAAAAGATGCTTGGGGACATTACTGGTCGTGGGATCCCAAGGAGACATGGGCTTTTATATCGGCTGCTGCATACCTTGTCTATATCCACGTGCGACTACACAAGGGGCAACACAGCAACAACATTGCACTGTGGATTACAATCATAGCCTTTATCCTATTGATGATTACTTGGCTTGGAGTATCATCGCTACCATCAGCCCAAGGGAGTATACACGTCTACTAACATTAGAGAAACTCTATTTATCACTTCCACTTCCAGCTATTCGAGCTTTATCTTCTGCCGAGGCACTCTCAACACCTTGACGTTGTCGATACTCCTTACCAGCTTTAAAGTTGTAGCTTAGCGAGAAACCTATGCGTGGCATCATCCAACCATCCGAGGAGACCATCTTCTGCTCTACTCCAGAGATCGTATTTGTCAAAACTTGATCATGACTAAAGATGTTATTTGCTGTTAATGTTGCATTGACCCTCTTCTCGAAGAACTTCTTGCTTAAAGAGAATGATGTATAGTTAGAGCCCTTCACGTGGATATTTCCTGAGTAGACACCACTCATTTTGTAGTATCCCACAGTGATACTGAAATCACAAGGCAACGTAAAGCTACTCTGAGCATTAGCAAAGAGCATATGTTGGTATTGCGTTGCACTACTACTGTCTATCTTCTCTCCACGATAACCATAAGTTATATTGGCATTCAGTCCCCACCACTTAGTAAATTGAAATGGCAAGTTTGACGATAAAAAGTAGCTATTCTGATTACTAAGTAATCAACAAAAATTAATGCGATATTTTAACCCTACGCACTCCAGCACCTCGGCGACTCGTGCTTTTAGTCTCATAAAGTTCAGATAAGCATCGAATGGTAGCCATTGATATTT
>JAWXTF010000038.1:0-19510 GCA_044433965.1 Rikenellaceae bacterium
GCAAGCCCCCCCACCACATCAGCGCAACAAAAAAGTCAAAAACGAAGTTTTTGGATCCAAGCTATAGCTTGGTGCCGCGCGGCACGAGCGCAATAAGCAAGCGGCAACCAAGGCATCAACCTCAGGCAAAGCCCTCACCACATCAGTGCAACAAAAAAGTCAAAAACGAAGTTTTTGGATCCAAGCTATAGCTTGGTGCCGCGCGGCATGAGCGCAATAAGCAGGCTTCTTTGCAAACATCTATAGCATTTTAACATGGCACAAAAATTGTCTCAAGCAGCGTTGGAGTGTGAATCATTTGCAAGAAATGGTAGATAAGAGTTGCATAATAAATATATTTTACATATCTTAGCGCTGTATTAGAATTAGATGCAGTTAGTTTGCATTGTAAATAACCTTTAAAAACACTATTTGCCTATTGAGAATATCTACTCTAAATAATAATTAAAATATTGAAAGAGTATGAATGTTAAGTTAAGTGATTCAGAGCTACTTAAACGTTATCAATCTGGTGAAAAGAGTGCAATCTCACAACTTATAGAGCGCCACACGGCTCGCGTGCGTAGCTACATACGTATGATGGTCAAGGACCACGATCTCGCAGAGGATCTCTTCCAGGAGACCTTCATCAAGACGGTGCGTGTGATAGACGAAGGGCGCTACACCGACAATGGTCGTTTCCTCTCGTGGGTGCTTCGCATAGCTCACAATATCGTTATCGATCACTTCCGCTCGAAGAAGAGCTCCAATACCATTGGAGAGACCGAGGCGGGGTACGATGTTTTGGGGTCGCTCAAATTCGCCTCTGAGCCTATAGAGGATAAGATTATACATCAACAGATTGCCGACGATGTGCGCCGAATGGTCGACTTCCTACCCTCCGAGCAGCAAGAGGTGGTCCGCATGCGATACTTCTATGACATGAGTTTCAAGGAGATAGCCGAGCAGAGCGGTGTGAGTATCAATACTGCATTGGGTAGAATGCGCTATGCCCTTATCAACCTTCGAAAAATGGTTAAGGAGAATAATATCGTCCTTAGCTAAGCACTGCTCTTTGAGCTTTTTTCAGCCAAAGGTACAATAAATAAATTCCATGGTCGTTACTATATATATAATCTAAAATTATCGCCTATGGAAAACAACGACACTCTAAAATTTAACAATCCCGACGCTGCGGAGCACGAAATGATGCTCAATGAGGTCTATAAAGGTGATGTCGAACTGCTATACCTCGATTGCTGCTTCGGAGAACTGCTTCGAAATTAATGTTTGGTTGCACATGCAAAAGTATTGCGCACTGTGGGTTGCTGATTGCTGCCTGCTGTGCGCTTTTTGGTTTCCTTTTGTGTGCTTCTTTGGTTTCCTTCTGTGCGCTTCGGACTGCCTCCGGCGGGCGGAGATAGCACCTCCGCGGGTGCGTATCATTGCGCTTTGGGCTTAGAGATTTTATCTCTAAGATTATAAAGATCAAAGAGTTGACGCAAATAAATTTGCACAACTCATTGGTCTTTATAATTTTTAAACGCCATAGGCATTCAAGCCCAAATCGAGGTTCACCTCGCTGATGTGGTGGTGGCAACCGTAGGTTGACACAGAGAGATCTATTATGAGGGGCGTTGAAAATTCATTTTCAAAAGCTCATCATAATAGATCTCTCGCTCGGGGCAAAGCCCCCACCACATCAGCGCAACAAAAAAGTCAAAAAACGAAGTTTTTGGATCCAAGCTTAGCTTGGTGCCGCGCGGCATGAGCGCGATAAGCTGCTTTTTTCGTGCGTTTACCCTGGAAAAAAAGAGATTAAATTAGTATTATTTAAATAAAATTATTAACTTTGAGCAAAAATGTACACTTCAAATATTTTGTACTATGAAAATCCAATGTATCGGAGTGCTAACCTCAGGAGGTGATGCCCCAGCAATGAATGCAGCGGTAAGAGCTGTAACACGTACTGCAATCTACCATGGTTTCAGTGTCAAAGGAATTATGAGAGGCTACAAAGGTCTGGTAACCAACGAGATTAAGGAGTTCACCAACCGTAGCGTAAGCAACATCATACAACAAGGTGGTACAATTCTCAAGACCGCGCGCTGTATGGAGTTTCAGACGGTCGAGGGGCGCAAAGTAGCCTACGACAATATGGTTGCAGCAGGCATTGATGCGCTTGTTGTGATTGGTGGTGATGGCTCACTCACAGGAGCTAAGATCTTCGCGGAGGAGTACAACGTCCCTATAGTGGGTCTACCTGGAACCATCGACAATGACCTGGGTGGCACCGACCTTACTATTGGCTACGACACCGCTCTGAACACCATTGTGGAGTGTGTCGACAAATTGCGCGATACTGCATCGAGCCACGAGCGCCTCTTCTTTGTTGAGGTGATGGGTCGCGCTGCGGGTTACTTGGCGCTCAATGGAGCTATCGCTTCGGGTGCTGAGGCTGCTATCATCCCCGAGATGGAGACCGAAGTTGACCAACTTGCCGAACTTATCGAGAAGGGTTTCCGCAAGAGCAAAAACTCAGCTATCGTATTGGTTGCCGAGAACCCCAAAACTGGCGGTGCCTTTGGTCTTGCTGAGCGTGTTAAGAAGGAGTACCCTCAATACGACGCACGTGTAACAATCTTGGGTCACATCCAACGTGGTGGCTCTCCTACTGCCGTGGATCGCATCTTAGCATCGCGCATGGGCGAGAAGGCTATTGAGGCTCTTATGGAGGGTCAACGCAATGTAATGATCGGAAGCAAACGTGGAGACATGGTATATGTGCCATTCTTCAAGGCTATAAACAAAACAAATAACAAAACAATAGATCGTGAGGATGTAGACTTGGTTCGTATCCTCTCTATGTAGTAATTAAACCCCAATAAATGAAGCGTGTAATAGGCATCGGTAATGCCCTGACGGATATGCTCGTCAACCTTAAGAGCGATACAGTGCTCGGAAAATATAAATTAGCTAAGGGCTCGATGACCCTTGTAAACTCTGAATTTCAGAACGATATCGCCAAGAGTGTAGCAGGCATGCCCTATTCACTTTCGCTTGGTGGTTCGGCAGGCAACACCATCCGTGCGATGGCTCAGTTGGGCTGCAAAGTGGGATTTATTGGCAAGGTTGGCAAGGATAAAACAGGTGATTTCTTCGAACAAGCTCTTGTCAACTTGAGTGTGGAGCCTATTATTTTCCGCGGTATAGACCGCTCGGGACGTTGTATCTCGCTGGTATCTCACGATGGAGAGCGCACGATGGCTACCAGCCTTGGCGCAGCGATTGAACTCACTCACACCGAGATCATGCCTACAGTGTTTGATGGCTACGACTGTCTCTACATCGAGGGTTACTTGGTGCAAGATCACGCGCTGATCGAAAATGTGGTGAAGTCAGCCAAGGAGTCGGGGCTCAAAGTAGCAATAGACCTTGCAAGCTTCAACGTTGTGGAGGAGAATCTTGAATTTTTACGCTCCTTAGTCTCTAACTATGTTGATATTCTTTTTGCCAATGAGGATGAGGCACGCGTATTCACAGGTGAGGAGGAGCCACTTAACGCTCTTCAGTTCATCTCGCAGATGTGTGAACTCACCATAGTGAAGATCGGAACCAAAGGAGCACTCATCAAACGTGGTACCGAGGTGGTACACGTAGGAATTATGGCTGCCGCAAAGCGTGTCGACACCACTGGTGCGGGCGACTTCTACGCTGCTGGATTCCTCGCTGGAATGTGCGAGGGGCTTACCCTACGCCAATGTGGTACGATAGGAGCAGTAACTGCGGGCAAGGTGATTGAAGTTGTGGGCACAACATTTGGTGACGATGTATGGCAGGATATTCACCGCCTGGTAACTAAGGTAAAGCATGACAAATATCTGTTTTAAAGTAGGAGGAAGCCCCTTGTATATATAGGTATGCGCATGAGGTGAGGTTGCTTTCTGTGCGCTTTGGACTGCCTCCGGCGGGCGGGGATAGCACCCCCGCGGGTGCGTATTATCGCGCTTTGGGCTTAGAGATTACATCTCTAAAAACATAAAGAGCAAGGAGTTGTTGCAAATAAATTTGCACAACTCCTTGCTCTTTATATTTTTTTTTAATGCCTTTGGCATTTAAACCCAAATCGAGGTTCACCTCGCTGAGGTGGTGGTGGCAACCGTAGGTTGACACAGAGACATCTATTATGAGGAGTGTTGAAAGTTCACTTTCAAAAGCTCCTCATAATAGATGTCTCGCTTGGGGCAAAGCCCCACCACATCAGTGCAACACAAAAGTCAAAAACGACAGTTTTTGGATCCAAGCTTAAGCTTGGTGCCCGCGCGGCACGAGCGCGATAAGCAGTTTTTTCGTGCGTTTACCCTGCTATTTATTCTCGATTTACTTGTTTGGCATAGAGTTTGCACTTTACATTCACAGCTGATGGGTTCTAATCTCACAGCTAAGTTTCTTCATTTATTTAAGTTTGGGTTAGTAGTTTGAGGAGTTTACCTCCTCAGAAGGCAGAAGGCAATCGTGAGATTCCCTTCTGTTTTTTTGTTTTTACACAATATATATTTTATCTTTGTAAAATTAATTTTACAATCAAAATCATGAAAAAAATCATCTCTTCGCCTTTAGCTCCCAAGGCTGTAGGTCCATACTCTCAAGCTGTTGAAGCAAACTCTACCCTCTATGTATCTGGTCAACTTCCTGTAAATGGAGCCGATGGTACTGTCCCCGAGGGTATCGAAGCGCAAACTCGCCAATCGCTCGAAAACCTTAAGGCAATACTCGAAGAGGGTGGATATGTGCTCGCTGGGGTTGTCAAAACTACTGTGCTTCTCGACTCTATTGGCGACTTCGCATCAATGAATGGAGTCTATGCCACATACTTCACCGATCAGATGCCTGCACGTGTATGCTACGAGGTGGCAAAGCTTCCACTTGGTGTGTTGGTCGAGATTGATGCAATTGCAGTAAAGTAGCTCTCTTGGGAGAGTCACACCTTGGCTTTTCATTAAGATTATGGCTTAATTAATGCAGGTAATAAAATAATAGAAAAATAATACAATTTTTTTACTGTTATTCTTTTCACATTGATTTTTTTTAACTATCTTTGCAGCGTCTAAGGGAAACAGTATAAAATAAATAGTTCCCGAAAGACAAAAAAACGAGATAAATTTTTTAATAATACATTTAAGACTATGGCTACAATTGATTTGAGCAAGTATGGTATCACGGGTGTTACCGAGATCGTACACAATCCATCTTACGATCAGCTTTTTGCTGAGGAGACTAAACCTGAGTTGGTTGGTTTTGAGAGAGGTCAAGTGACCGAGATGGGCGCAGTTAACGTAATGACAGGTGTTTACACAGGTCGTTCTCCTAAGGATAAGTTCTTCGTAATGGACGAGACTACTAAGGATTCTATTTGGTGGACTTCTGAGGAGTACAAGAACGATAACAAACCAGTTTCTACTGAGTCTTGGAACGAGCTTAAGAAGTTGGCTGTTGAGGAACTTTCTAACAAACGTCTTTTCGTTGTTGATACTTTCTGTGGCGCTAACGAGCACACACGTCAAAAATTCCGTTTCATCGTTGAGGTTGCTTGGCAAGCTCACTTCGTAACAAATATGTTCATCCGTCCAACAGCTGAGGAACTTGAGGCTTATGGTGAGCCAGATTTCGTTATCCTTAACGCTTCTAAAGCTAAGGTTGAGAACTACAAAGAGCTTGGTCTTAACTCTGAGACAGCTACAGTATTCAACCTTACTGAGAAGATGCAAGTTATCCTTAACACTTGGTATGGTGGTGAGATGAAGAAGGGTATGTTCTCTTACATGAACTACCTACTTCCACTTAAGGGTATGGCTTCTATGCACTGCTCTGCAAACACTAACGAGGCTGGCGAGACTGCTATCTTCTTCGGTCTTTCTGGTACAGGTAAAACAACTCTTTCTACAGATCCAAAACGTCAACTTATCGGTGACGACGAGCACGGTTGGGACGACGAGGGTGTATTCAACTTTGAGGGTGGTTGCTACGCAAAAACTATTCACCTTTGCCCAGAGAATGAGCCAGATATTTGGAGAGCTATCAAACGTGACGCTCTTTTGGAGAACGTTACTGTTGACGAGAATGGTAAGATCGACTTCAACGACGGTTCTGTAACTGAGAACACTCGTGTTTCTTATCCAATCTACCACATCGACAACATCGTTAAGCCAGTTTCTAAGGCTCCAGTTGCTAAGAAAGTAATCTTCCTTTCTGCTGACGCATTCGGTGTATTGCCTCCAGTTTCTATCCTTACTCCAGAGCAAACTCAGTACTACTTCCTTTCTGGATTTACTGCTAAGTTGGCTGGTACTGAGCGTGGTATCACTGAGCCTACTCCAACTTTCTCTGCATGTTTCGGTGCTGCATTCCTTTCACTTCACCCAACTAAGTACGGTGAGGAGTTGGTAAAGAAGATGCAAGCTTCTGGCGCAACTGCATACCTTGTTAACACAGGTTGGAACGGTTCTGGTAAGCGTATCTCTATCAAGGATACTCGTGGTATCATCGACGCAATCCTTGATGGTTCTATCGATGCTGCTCCAACTAAGCAACTTCCATTGTTCGACTTCACTATCCCAACTGAGCTTCCAGGCGTTGCTACAGAGATCCTTGATCCACGCGACACTTATGCAGCAGCTTCTGAGTGGGACGTTAAGGCTCAAGACCTTGCAGGTCGTTTCATCAAGAACTTCTCTAAGTTCACTGGTAACGATGCAGGTAAAGCTCTTGTTGCAGCTGGTCCAAAATTGTAATCCTGAATTACATATATACCTAAGAGGGGCAAGCCACATTGGCTTGCCTCTCTATTTTTTTGTTGCTTTTATCGGGGGACTTCTCTGGAATGTTCGGTGAGTAGGTCTCTTAGTCAGTTGTAATATTCTTACTGCCTCCGGCGGGCGGGGATAGCACCCCCGCGGGTGCGTATCATTGCGCTTTGGGCTTAGAGATTGCATCTCTAAGATTATAAAGAGCAAAGAGTTGCCGCAAATAAATTTGCACAACTCCTTGCTCTTTATAATTCTTAAATGCCTACGGCATTTAAACCCAAATCGAAGTTCACCTCGCTGATGTTGCAACCGCAGGTTGTCTCAAATTCATTTGCACAACTCCTTGCTCTTTATAATTTTTAAATACCTCTGGCATTTAAACCCAAATCGAGGTGAACCTCGCTGAGGGGCAAAGCCCCCACCACATAAGCGCAATACAAAAGTTAAAAACGATAGTTTTTGGATCCAAGCTTAGCTTGGTGCCGCGCGGCACGAGCGCGATAAGCAATTTTTTTCGTGCGTTTAGCCTATGCCCCAAAGAAGGTTACTCGCGAATGACGCGAATAGAGCTATCTTCGCCGAAAGCGATAATCGAAGAGGGACGACGAGTGGGTTTTCCCTCGAAGCGTGGGTGCACCACATAATCTACCCCCTCGACTATTTCGCGATCTATCTCATTGAAGCGAGCGGGTGTCGACTCACCAGAGATATTAGCGGATGTGGAGACTATTGGGCGACCGAATTTAAAGAGTAGCTTCTCGCAAAATTCGTGTTGAGGGATGCGCACGCCAAGTGTATTCTCCTCGGGGATAAGGTTGGGGGCAACACCTGCCGCACCTTGAAGGATTGCGGTTAGTGGCTTCTCACTCATCTCCATCACATCGAATGCTATTCCGGGAGCCTTGTTGACATATCGCACAACCATATTGGCATTGTTGCAGAGTATAAGCATAGACTTTTTCTCTTCACTCTTCTTGAGCGCATATATTTTTGCTACTGCCTCAGCATTTGTTGCGTCGCAGCCTATCCCCCACACCGTATCGGTAGGGTATAGTATAATACCACCCGCACGTAGGATGGCAATTACTTCTGATATTGTTTGGTCTAATGAAGCCATGATTTTGAATTGTGAATGATGAATTATAAATTAAAGTTTGCTCTTAGTCGTAATCTTGGACTTGAGAGAACCTCAATTTATAATTATTGTCGAAGTTTTGCCAATCGAGCTTTCCACACTTGGCGACGCTCCTCAAGGTTCTCCTCTACGCCTTCCCACTTGGTATAGCGGTCAGCCTTTTCGGGGTATATATCCCCCATTGTTATAAGTATTCCAGTCTCTTCGACCTCACCAAAGTCGAGGTTGAGGAATGTGTCGAAGGTCTTCATCGTCGGCGAGAGGCTCATGTAAGCATTGAAGAGAGGAGGTATTGTCTCGCCCGCCTCGCGTACCGATTGGATCAATATTTTGTAGTTCTCGTCGTATGTCTCACCCACAAATATTGCAGTGGCGGCGGCTTGATCTGCACAGACGTCGAGGGGCTTCTTAGCGCTCATAAGCTGTTCATTGTCGGGAAAATACCGCTTCAAGAAGGCAATAATCAAGCTACGGGCTTCAGCATCAAATGTGGTATACATAGTGATCTTACCGAAGAAATATTCGCACTCTGGATTTAGCACCATAAGTCCGCCCAAACCATCCCAGAGGTTATCTAAGGCGTAGATACCTTTACGGTTACGACGTGGTTGATATTTGCACTGTACAAAAGAGCGACCGAGCTCGATGGTACGGGGAAGATACTCATTTCTAAATTTGTCGGAGAAGTCAAAATAGTGCTCCGTAGAGAGATGTTTTGGGTTAGAATTCTCACAGATAATAAAGCGGTAACCACCGACAATCTCTTGTTCGGCTCTATCCCAAACAATAAGCTGGAGATATCCATTGGTGATTGTGTCAGCCTCGTCAATATCGACTTCGTTGCCGGTGCCGCCACCAGCCTCACGAAATGACTCCTCGCGAAGGCGACCTACCTCACGCATAAGTGCAGGACACTCGGCTGCCGAGAAGAT
The DNA here is from genome assembly GCA_044433965.1 of Rikenellaceae bacterium. GTDB lineage: Bacteria > Bacteroidota > Bacteroidia > Bacteroidales > Rikenellaceae > Alistipes. The sequence continues at coordinate 8,853 of JAWXTF010000038.1, forward strand.
ATAGATCTCATTGTCAGCCTTATTTGTCTCTCTCACTTTGCGCTCCTCTGTGAGCTCAGCAAGAAGAAGCTCTCTTGCTACAGGTTCTATAATAGGGGTCTGCATATAACGTATTAATTCTATATTTATTACAAATATAGGTGTTATTTTTCAAAAAAAATAATTATCTGCCGCTATTTTGCATATTATAGGTCTTTTTACGTACATACTCCACCTGTTCACGCACCGATCCACACTCTTTGAGTTGCTCAACCTTGATAGGCTCTCCCACACTCATTCGGAAGTGGTTGCCATGTTGGCGGAACATACCATCGACCAGAAATAACATCTCGATATTAGCCTTGATCCCCAGTGCTTTGCGCCAACGATACATACGATAGAAGCCCTTGTGGAGCGACCCTTCAACATAGAGAGGCACAACAGAACGGGAGGTGGCGTGCGCACGTTTGACAAAGGTATTCTTCCACTGCAAATCGGCAATTTTACCCTCCACCACTCGCGAACATATTCCCGCGGGGAACATCAAAATCGGAAGGTTCGAGGCAAACCCCTCTTCGAATAATCGCACATATTCTGCGTTCTGACCACCCAACGTATTGACCGGTATCCAGATAGGTTTAAGCGGATCGAGATTCATCAATAGGTCGTTGACCACCACACGTGCATCACCAAAGTGTTCAATCAAACAATCCGCAATCATCATTCCATCCATACCTCCAAAGGGGTGATTTGAGGCAAATATGTAGCGCCCCTTGGGGTCTAATTTGTCGAGCCCTTCAAGAGTATATGTTATCTTCCAGCGCCGAAACACAGCTTGTACAAAGGGTTGAGGAGCCAGATCCCAACCATCACGCAATATCTCATTGATCTCATCTTGGTGGAGAATTCGCTTGAGATAGCGGTATATGAAGTTAGGAATAAATTTAGCCGCCTTGGGTGCTTTCGAGGCGATTAGTGTGGGGACATCTATTTGTGGCATAATATTAACTCATTTTATCAAAATAATATCTCGCAAATATAACTTTTTTCGAACAAAATAGCTAACTTTACACCCAAATAATTATTTTGCGATGATTCACTACACAAGTGACTACCACACCCCAGTACTACTCGAAGAGTCAATTCTCTTGATGAATATAACACCCGAAGGGACCTACGCCGATCTCACATTTGGTGGCGGCGGTCACTCTCGCCACATACTCTCGCACCTCTCAGGAGGTGGTGCACTCTACTCGTTTGACCAAGACAAAGATACCAAAGCCAACGCACCCGACTCCCCCCACTTCAACTATGTGGAGAGTAATTTCCGCTTCTTGCGCGGTGCGCTCAGGTTGCGTGGCGTCGAGAGCGTAGATGCAATATTGGCAGACCTGGGTGTCTCGTCGCACCACTTCAACGCTGTGGAGCGTGGTTTTTCGTTTCGTGGCGATGCTCCGCTCGATATGCGTATGAACCAACGCGGGCGACTAACGGCAGCCGATGTGGTAAATAGATACTCCAACGAAGATCTTATTCGTATCTTGCGCGACTGGGGCGAGCTCCCCACACCATTCAAGATCGCTAACTGCATTGAGCGAGCTCGCAACATCGAACCAATCACTACCACCGCCCAATTGGTGGCAGCAGTGGCGCCATGCACCCCCAAAAAGGATGAGTCCAAATTTCTCACCAAACTCTTCCAGGCGCTTCGCATTGAGGTCAATGGAGAGATGGAGGCGCTCAAGATGGCTCTCGAACAGAGTCTTAAGGTGCTTAAGCCTGGTGGTCGGTTGGTGGTTATCTCCTACCACTCGTTGGAGGATCGTCTGGTCAAAAACTTTATGCGTAGTGGTAACTTCGAAGGCAAGATCGAAAAGGACTTCTTTGGCAACTCTCAAAGCCCATTCGAGGTTGTTACGCGCAAAGCTGTAGCACCCTCCACCGAAGAGATCGAGCGCAATCCACGCTCTCGAAGTGCCAAGATGCGTGCTGCAATAAAACTTTAAGTGCCCCGAGACAATGAATAGAGAATACAACCAAGCTGCATTCGATGCTCTCGACTCAGTTCGTGCTCGCCGCATAGAGAACGAGGTTGAGATTCACACCAACAACGATATTCAACCCATCGAAGAGCCATCAGAACAGAGTTCAATAGAATCAAGCAAAATCGAAATCGAGGATGAAGACCAAGTAGAGCAACCCACCCCCACCGCAGAGGAGATAGCCCAGCAAGAAGAGGAGCGATTGCGTGAGGAGAAGCGTAAAGCCCGCGAAAAGAGTATCATATGGCAATTTATATCGGGCAACTGGATGATATTAGAGGGCGTCACTGGAACCTACCGCTACCTATTGATTATCGCCGCAACTCTATTTATGAGTGTGGTTTCGATATTTATCACCTTCCACCTAAGCGAGAAGCTAACAAATAGTGCAAATAGTGCTCAACTGCTACGCGAGCGTTCGCTGGAGTACCAGCGCATACGATTCAACAAAACCTCACACTCGGCAATTGTTAAGGAGTTGGAGCACAGAGGTATTCCACTCTACGATATCCATGAGTCAAAGACAATTATTGAGTAGCTCCTTTAATAGAAAACACACAGAAAAAGATGGCAAAAAATAGTACAAAAAGCCAGATGCTTCGACGTGCAAAGAGCATCTTTATAACCTCAATTATAGTTGTAGTTGCGGTCTTTTTGCGCATTGTCTACATCCAATACTTCTCCTCAGAGACCCGTTTCAACTCCGAACGTCTCCACGAGCGTATCTTTAGTTGGCAGGAGCTACCCGCCCACCGCGGCTCGATCCTCGACCGCGATGGAGATCCTCTTGCTGTCTCGATATATAGCTACCAAGTGCAGATGGATTACGGCAGCGAGGGTTTCGACTCAGAAGAGAGATTTGAGGAGCACACCGACTCTCTAAGTAAGCTGCTTTCGCGCTACTTCAGAGATAAATCGGCAACCGCCTACAAGCAGGCGATGAGCAAAGGACGCAAGGAGGGCTACAAACTTGCCTACATCAAAGATACAACTGTGCTTCGCTCCGAGGGGTGGTGGTACCGACTGCTGGATCGCTTGCGTGGCGATGAGTGGCGCACCGAGAAGATCTACGACACTATACGCGATCACTCCCCCAAGGCTATCCTACCTCGCGAAATTGACTATACAGAGTGGCAGACGCTCAAAAAGTGGCCTATCTTCAACTACAATATGGGTATCACCTACAGCCTATCGCGCACCGATGTGAGGGTCTACCCCCACGGGGAGTTGGCGCGTGGTACAATCGGCAAGGTGATGGGGGATAGAGGAACCGACTTCGGACTCGAAGCGGCATATGGAGAGGCTTTAGCCGCCCACCCAGGCAAGGTGAAACGTCAACGTATTGCACGCGGTTTCTACGGTCAGGTACTCGACGAGGGGGAGAATATAGACCCTGTCGATGGTGGCGAAGTTGTCACCACACTCGATGTTGATATCCAAGATGTAGTCTCGCGAGCACTCGAAACAGAGCTTAAGGTTCACAATGCTATCTGGGGTACATCCATTGTGATGGAGGTCAGCACAGGCAATATCTTGGCAATGGCAAACCTTGGTCGAGATGGCAAGGGAGGCTACATTGAGAATAATAACTACGCTTTGAAGTATCGCATGGAGCCTGGTTCCACATTCAAATTAGCCTCGATGATGGCTCTTCTGGAGGAGGCTGGCATGTCGCCCGACAAGATCTACGACTCGGGTAATGGCTTGCCAATTATGGTAGGTAGCGCCAAGGTGAAGGATTCACACGCCGGTTACTCCGAGGTTGATCTTAAGACCGCTACTGTGCAGTCGCTCAATGGCTACTATGCTCGCGCCATCTACGACCACTACAAGGATGATCCAGAGCGCTACGTTGACTTCTTGCGTTCGCTCCACCTCGACCGCTCAATAGGCTTAGAGGAGTTTGGCGCTATAGCTCCAGGGTTTCGAGCTCCGGGCGACAAGAGCTGGCGCACGAGCAACACATTACCCTTCTTGGGCTTTGGTTATGGTATTGAGCTAAGCCCAATACATGTGCTTACGCTCTACAATGCTGTGGCAAATGGTGGCTGCATGGTTGCACCTCAACTTATCAAAAGTTACATCCGCGATGGGCGTGTGATCGAAAACAACAAACCAGTGGTACTCAACCCCAAGATCTGCTCGGATCGCACACTGCGCACTGTACACGAATACTTGGAGGAGGTTGCCAACAGCGGAACAGCCGAAAAATATATGAGTGGTTTTAAGGATTTCAGCGTCGGAGCCAAGACCGGTACTGCAACCTATGCACAAGGCAACATACACTATGGCGATGGTTATTACGTTGGTAGCATGGTGACTTATATGCCTGCCGACAAACCAAAGTATACGGTTCTCACCACGCTCTTTACTCGTTTAGGCTACGGACGCTCGATATATGGAGCCACACTTGCGGGAAAGACCCAGCAAAAGATTGTGCAGTATCTTTACAACTCTGAGAAAGAGTGGTATGACTCTGTTACAGAGTCGCGTGAGACTCACTACCCAAGCTCCATCAAGAGTGGTAATGTGAAGCAAATCGAGGAGGTGACCTACCACCTCTCGCCTCGCACGGCTCACCACACGGGTGACAGTAAGTGGGGAAAGATCACAATCGACTCACTCAACAAGGCAGAGATCTCGGATATCGACTACTCGACCACCACCATGCCCAATGTGGTGGGGATGGGTCTCAAAGATGCTCTCTTTATCCTCGAAAGTCGAGGCTTGAGGGTTAGCTTCAGTGGTAAGGGTTCGGTTCGCTCACAGAGCATTAAGGCGGGAAGCAAGATCTCGGCAGGCGCTCTGGTCTCAATTAGACTTTATTAGGATATGAAGATTTTAAAAGATTTACTCAAAGATATAGAGTACTCCAAATTGATTGGCTCTGCTTCGTGCCAGGTCGAGGCGCTCACATGCGACTCTCGACAGGTGCACCAAGGCAGCTGCTTCTTTGCTCTCAAAGGTACTCAAAGCGATGGACACCAGTTTATCGACAAGGCAACAACGTTAGGTGCAGCGGCTATAGTTTGCCAAAAGTTGCCGCAGCAACTCAACCCCAATGTAAGCTATGTGGTGGTTGCCAATAGTCACAAAACCATGGGGCAGATGGCGGCAGCCTTTTATGGTCACCCAAGTCGCTCGCTCAACCTAATAGGTATCACAGGCACCAATGGCAAGACCACAACTGCCACACTGCTCTACGACCTCTTTAGGTCGGTGGGCTACCGCGTGGGGCTGATCTCGACTGTGAGCTACTGCATAGATTCTGAGGTGCGCACCTCTACTCACACCACTCCCGACTCAATTAGCCTGCAATCGATGCTTGCCGAGATGGTCGAAGCGGGTTGTGACTACTGTTTTATGGAGGTTTCGTCGCATGCTGTGGTTCAAGAGAGAATCGCTGGAGCTCGCTTCGTAGGGGCGCTCTTTAGCAATATCACACACGATCACCTCGACTACCACCACACCTTTGCCGAGTATATCAAGGCGAAGAAGGGACTCTTCGACTCGCTCACCAAAGAGGCATTTGCACTAACCAACATCGACGACCGCAACGGAGAGATTATGCTCCAGAACTGCAAGGCAGGTCGCTACAGCTACTCGCTGCGTTCGATGGCTGATTTTAGGTGCAAGATCACCGAGATGCACCTCGATTCGATGCTCTTAAAGCTTGATGGCGAGGAGATATGGGTGGGTAGTACAGGACGATTCAACGCCTACAACACCTTGGCGATATACTCCACCGCTCGTCTGTTGGGGCTCTCGAAGTCCGAGACGATGGTGGCTATAAGCTCGCTCAAGGCAGTTTGTGGTCGTTTCGAGACGATGCAACTACCGAGTGGTGTCACGGCAATAGTCGACTATGCACACACTCCCGATGCACTCCAAAGTGTGATCTCGACAATCGAAGAGATCATCGCACCCGAACAACAGTTGATAGTTGTCTGTGGTTGCGGAGGCGACAGAGACCGCACCAAACGACCAGAGATGGCACAGATAGCCTCGTCTCACTCGTCACTTTCGATCTTCACATCGGACAACCCCCGCAGCGAAGATCCTCAAACCATTATCGATGAGATGGTGGCAGGAGTCACCGACCGCACGGCTCGCTACCTTACTATCATAGACCGTCGTGAGGCTATCCGCACAGCGCTGATGTTTGCCAAGCGAGGCGATGTGGTACTTGTGGCGGGTAAGGGTCACGAGAAGTACCAGATAGTTGGCGATAAGCGACTGGATTTCGACGACCACCAAGTAATAAAAGAGATGTTTTAATTTATAACGACACAATTAGAGAGATGTTTTACCACTTATTCAAATACTTAGAACACATAGGATTAGACATACCAGGAGCTGGCATGTTTCAATATATATCTTTCCGCTCACTGGCGGCAATCATCACGGCGCTTATCATTATTATCTTTGCCGGAAAGGAGATAATTCGCCTACTTCAACGCCTACAGATTGGCGAGGAGGTGCGTGATTTAGGACTCGAAGGTCAATTGGCAAAAAAAGGAACACCCACGATGGGAGGAGTGATTATCCTCCTTGCCGTATTGCTTCCCACACTGCTCTTTGGACGTCTCGACAACATCTATGTATTGTTGCTGATAGCCACCACCCTTTGGCTGGGTCTGTTGGGTTTCTTGGATGACTACATCAAGGTATTTAAGGGCGATAAGGAGGGTCTACATGGCTACTTCAAGATCATTGGGCAGGTTAGCTTAGGTCTTGTCGTTGGTCTTACGATGTGGTACTCCTCCGAGATCGTGGTGCGAGATACCACCAAATCACCTATCGAGACCACCTACATCGACTCCTACGGTGAGACTCAAATGCTTACACAATATAGAGTCTCGATTGATGGCGAAGCTCACAAATCATCGAGTACGACAATTCCATTTATCAAAGATAATGTGCTGGATTATCGTCGCCTCGGCTTTGACAATGACCTACTTACACTCATAATATATGTGTTGGTCTCAATATTTATCGTTACGGCGGTCTCCAACGGTGCCAACCTCACCGACGGTCTCGACGGTTTGATGACTGGTGTCTCAATCCCTATAGCGGCAGTGTTGGGTGCTCTGGCATATCTTTCGGGTAATATAGTCTATGCCGACTACCTCAATATTATGTATATCCCCAATAGCGGTGAGTTAGTGGTATTTGCCGCAGCACTCTTTGGTGCTCTAATTGGTTTCTTGTGGTATAACACCTACCCTGCACAGATATTTATGGGTGACACAGGCTCGCTGGCTGTAGGAGGTATTATTGCGGTATTTGCAATATGTATTCGTAAGGAGCTGCTCCTACCGCTACTATGTGGTATATTCCTTATTGAGTCACTCTCGGTGATGGTACAAGTGAGCTATTTTAAGTATACCAAACGAAAATTGGGTGAGGGTAAGCGTCTTTTGTTGATGTCACCACTGCACCACCACTACCAGAAAAAGGGCTATTTCGAGACCAAAATAGTAATGCGATTCTGTATTATCTCGATCCTTCTGGCAGCATTAACAATCGCAACTTTAAAGATGAGGTAGAAGAGTATGAAGAAGATTATTGTATCGGGCGGTGGCACTGGCGGTCACATCTATCCCGCAGTAGCAGTTGCCGAAGCACTCATAGAGCGCTATGGCGAGCAGGTAGAGATATTATTTGTAGGAGCTGAGGGGCGCATGGAGATGCAGAAGATCCCCTCGTTGGGCTACAACATCGTTGGGTTGCCTATAGCTGGTCTCCAACGTCGCTTCGATTGGCACAATATCGAGGTGCCATTCAAATTGATGAAGAGCATCAGTAAGGCAAAAAAAGTTATCAACGAATTTGGTGCCGACATCGTAGTTGGCTTCGGTGGCTACGCCTCGGCACCCGTGCTGTGGGCAGCACAAAAGGCGGGGGTACCCACTATGATCCAAGAGCAAAACTCCTTTGCCGGTCTCACCAACAAGATATTGGCAAAGAAAGCAAAACATATCTGCACAGCATATAACGACATGCAGCGCTTCTTTCCCGCTGCCAACATCACCCTCACGGGAAACCCCCTTCGAGGTAGCTTTGGCGCCGCTAAGGTCGACCACAGCGAGACACTCACTCACTTTGGATTCGATGCTGAGCGCCCTGTGATATTGGTTGTTGGAGGCTCCCTTGGTACGCGTACTCTCAACGAGGTGATGAAGCGCTGGATCGAAGATAATCCCACTGAGCGACCAGTGCAAATAATTTGGCAAACTGGCAAATTCTACGAGCGCGAGATGCAGCAATTTGCATCTAACCACTCGATGGAGGGGATCTGGCAAGGTGCATTTATCGAGCGTATGGATTTGGCATATGAGGCAGCAACGGTTGTGGTGAGTCGAAGTGGTGCCTGCACCGTTTCGGAACTCTGCCTGCTGGGCAAGGCTACTGTTTTTGTCCCCTCGCCCAATGTTGCCGAAGATCACCAGACACACAATGCACGCGCTTTGAGCGACAATGGAGCTGCACTTATGGTGCGTGACTCCGAGGCAATTGGCAGCTGCATAGAAAGAGCTATTGGGCTAATCGCACAACCCGAGAAACTCCGCTCAATCGAGCGAGGAGCCAAGGCTTTAGCCACTCCCAATGCCGCACAAGATATAGTCGATATAATCGCAAAAATCATAGAATAATGGAGCAGAAAAGTATATATTTTTTAGGTATCGGAGGTATCGGAATGAGCGCTTTAGCTCGCCTCTTTCTCCACCAAGGCTACCGTGTGGGTGGCTACGATCTCACGCAAACACCGCTCACCGACCACCTAACAGCAGAGGGTGCCGAGATACATTACCACGACTCAGTGGAGGCAATTGCCCCTCACTTCAAAGATAAGGCAAACACCACGGTGATATACACCCCCGCGGTGCCAACATCACACAGCGAGTATTGCTACTTTGTGCAGAGTGGCTTCGAGATGCTCAAACGTTCACAGATGTTGGGACTTATATCCGAGGGAAAGTATGTGATGGCTGTCGCAGGAACGCACGGCAAGACCTCAACATCAACTCTTATCGCATGGCTCAATGCCACAGCCGAGAGTGAAGGCTCAGCCGTGTTGGGTGGCATCTCCAAAAACTTCAATTCAAACTTAGTATTGGGCAAGGGTGATAGGCTCACCGTTGAGGCGGACGAATTTGATCGCTCATTCCTACGCCTTAAGCCCGATGTGGCGGTCATCACATCCGTAGATGCCGACCACCTCGATATATATGGCACTCATCAGGCGGTGAAGGAAGCCTTCGCAGAGTTCGCAGGGCTTATCAAAAACTGTGGCTCTCTTATACTTAAGCATGGGGTAGATCTCGAAGTAACAAACTCAGAGATAACAATATACAGATATAGCTTCGACCAGCAATGTGACTTCTATGCCCGCAATATCACACTCATCGAAGGGGCTCTATACAGCTATGACATAGTGACACCCGACTCAGTTGTTGTGGGGTGCACTCTTGGGATCCCCGGCTGGGTAAACATCGAAAATAGTGTGGCTGCTGTGGCTGCACTATGGTGCGCTGCACGTGCAGCAGGTAGAGGCTTAGACCACGACCTGTTACGCGAAGCATTGCGCACATTTAGTGGCGTGAAGCGCCGTTTTGAGTTCTACATAAATACCCCCCACCAAGTATATATGGATGACTATGCTCACCACCCACGCGAGATCGAGGCGGCACTAAGCTCCGTGAGAGCTATGCTGCCCGGACGTAAGGTGTTAGCAATCTTCCAACCTCACCTCTACACCCGTACCCGTGATCTACATGTGGAGTTTGGTGAAGCGCTCTCAAAGGCGGATAGAGTGATACTATTGCCAATATATCCAGCTCGCGAACTCCCAATCGAAGGGGTCAATGCTGAGATGATCGCACGCCATGTGAACGCGCCTTGCCAAGTTGTCCAGCGAGATGAATTGGTCAAATTCTTAGAGCGCGAAGAGACAGATGTCGTAATCACATTTGGCGCAGGCAACATCGACTGCTGCTGCGAATCACTATCCAAAATGCTGAAGCTTAAGAGCATCTAACTGCTTCTGGGCTTGGGTGATTGCTTGCTTCTTTCTTGCGGTTGCTTTCTGTGCGCTTCTTGGGGTGCTTGCTTCTTTCTGTGCGCTTCGGACTGCCTCCGGCGGGCGGAGATAGCACCTCCGCGGGTGCGTACCATTGCGCTTTTTGGGTGATTGCTTGCTTCTTTCTGTGCGCTTCGGACTGCCTCCGGCGGGCGGAGATAGCACCTCCGCGGGTGCGTACCTTCTTGCGCTTTGGGCTTAGAGATTGCATCTCTAAGATTATAAAGACCAAGAAGTTGACGCAAATAAATTTGCACAACCTCTTGGTCTTTATAATTTCTAAATGCCTACGGCATTTAAACCCAAATCGAGGGGAACCTCGCTGATGTTGAGGTGGAAACCGTAGGTTGACTTAAACTCATTTGCACAACCTCTCGATCTTTATAATTCTTTAAATGCCTTTGGCATTTAAATCCAAATCAAGGTGAACCTCGCTGATGTGGTGGTGGCAACCGAAGGTTGACACAGAGATATCTACTCTGAGGAGCGTTGAAAATTCATTTTCATAAGATCATCAGAGTAGATATCTCGCCGGGGGGCAAAGCCCCCCCCCC
>JAWXTF010000039.1:0-18705 GCA_044433965.1 Rikenellaceae bacterium
ACAAACTTTTTTCATTGAAATTTTAAAATTATTATATTAACTTTTTATTAAATCACTGCAATTAACTAATACTCAAATGTTTAGTATTTGATTGTGGGAGGGGGGCTTTTCTGGGGCTTTCTGGGGCTTTCTGGGGCTTTCTGGGGCTTTCTGGGACTTGGTGCCGTGTGGCACGAGCGCGATGGGCAATTATTTTTCGTGCGTTCACCTCGATTTGGGTTTAAATGCCAAAGGCATTTAAAAATTATAAAGACCAAGGAGTTGTGCAAATTTATTTGCGGCAACTCTTTGATCTTTATAATCTTAGAGATGCAATCTCTAAGCCCAAAGCGCAAGAAGGTATGCACCTGCGGGGGTGCTATCCCCGCCCGCCGGAGGCAGTAAGAAGCGCACAGAAAGCAAGCAAGAAGCGCACAGAAAGCAAGCAAGAAGCGCACAGCAAGCAGCAAGCAAGAAGCGCACAGCAAGCAGCAAGCAAGCAGCGCACAGCAATCAAGCAGCAGCAATATTTTGCAAGTGTTTACCCCGAGCTATGCCTCCTTTTACCTATAACTATGGTAGCAGTTCAGCTGGCGTAGCCTCCTCTTGCCACTTGTTAAGTCGTGCGAGCATTGCGGCAGTTCTATCGGGGTAGATATTAACTAAGTTGGTCGTCTCGCTGATATCGTCCACGACGTTGAAGAGCTTCACAAGACCGCTGCGGTACTTTATCAGTTTCCACTCGCCATCGATTATTGCTGAGTTTTGATCCTCGTAGCTACGGTGCATAAATAGGTCACGACCTTTGAGGCTCTTGCCATTTAGAGCTGGCATAAGGCTCACGCCTTGAATCTGTTTCTCTTTGCACTTCTTGCCCGATGCAAGTTCCACCAATGTGGGGTAGATGTCGAGTGTTTGAACAGGCTCCTCGTATGTTGTTCCGTTTGCTTTGGCGCCAGGCACGTAGACGATTAGTGGCACTCTGCTACCACCCTCACCAAGTGTGTTGCCACCCATCTTACCACCGCTGAGTGGGTAGTTCGAATATGCGCCACCTTGATCCGAGGTGAAGATAAATATAGTGTTGTCTGCCAATCCTTTCTTCTCTATCGCTGAGCGTATGCGACCTACCGACTGGTCGACTATCTCGACCATTGCCGCATATGTGGCGTCGATCTGCGACATGCCGCGGCTTTTGTATTTTGCTACTAAGTCGCGACGTCCAGTGATTGGTCCATGTACGGCATAGTACCACATGTTGAGCAAAAATGGTTTGTCGCTGTCGTAGTTCTCGATAAACTTCTCGGCACCATCTGTAAGCATCTCGGTGAGGTAATCCTCGTTTGCCTTAGCATTGGGGAATGGATTTTCGCCATTGAAGAATGGAGCGTAGTAGCATTTTGGGTGACCATGCTCACATGTGCCATACATATCGTCAAATCCTTGGTGGATAGGATAGTACGGCTCGTGACCAAGGTGCCACTTGCCTACGAACATATTGTAGTAGCCCTCCTCTTTGAGTCTCTCGGCATAGGTCACCTCTTCGAGTGGAAGCCATGCGCGCGACTTCATCTTGCCAGGATCCTTCTCAAATGTTTGGAACTCTGGGCGTGGTGCCGATGGATCCTCCACATCGTAGATGTGGCGTACAAATCCGCAGCGAAGAGCCTCTTTACCAGTTAATAGCGATGCGCGACTTGGGCTCGAAGTGGCTGTCGAGATGTAGTTGCGAGAGAAGTAGACACCGTCGGTTTTGAGTTGGTCGATGTTTGGAGATTCAAACTTTGAGTTTTGGTAACCAAGGTCAGCCCAGCCCAAATCGTCGACAAAAAGAACAACAACGTTGGGTTGCTCTTGTGCTGCTGCTGCTGTGGCTCCCGAGCCGAGCAGTAGAAGTGGAAGTATCTTTTTCATATTATTTAATCTCTAAACCTTTGTTCTTTTTTATTGTGAGTGTTTCGCGGCTAACCTCGTCAGCTTCGAGGTGGTTGTCTCTCTCTGCACCAATGTAGCGGTTACCCTCGATGCGAGCATCCTTACAGTTTATAAGTTCGAATGTTGGCTCGTCGGGGAATGCTGTTGGCTGGTCGCTGTTGACTACGATGTGGTTATCCTTGACAAGAAGTCCCAATACGCGGTCTGCAAATACGATCTTTGGGTTTGCAGTCTCGATTTTGTTGCCCACGAAGCGAATGTTGCGGTCGTAGAGAGCGCTATCGTCGAAACCTGCGCCCAACTTGGGAGTGACGCTCATTACACTATGACTTGTTCCGCAGTCGGCAGCGTTGTGGAATGTGTTGTGCTGGATCAGTACATCCTCCACTTGACCAGACTCATACCAGAAGAAGCTCTCGCCACGGAAGAGCACAGCCGTCATCATGCCCGAGAAGTAGTTATTCTCGATAAGAGTTTTGCCAGGAGTCTTGAGGACGATGCAACGCGCGCGGTGATTTTGTATTGTGCAGCCACGCATGGTGAATGTTGGGTTCCATGTCTTATTCTCTACAAGGTCACCCTCGCCAATATTCTCGGGAAGAGGCTCTGCAAATGTAAGTTGTGTGTATTGTTCGTTGAGCATCACAGCCTTTGTAACCTCGTTCACCTCGCTCATGCGATCTGGAGAGGGTTGCTTTATGAACCACACCTGGTCGCCTGCCGCAGCAAACTCGAAGCCCAATTGCTCGAAGTGTTGCAGCTCTACGATAATATTTGTGGGGTCTATCACCTTGTCAATCACTACATAGGTTCCGTGAACGTTTGTACCGTCGTCCAACATATTCTCGAATGTGCAACCCTCGATCAAGATGTCGCCACGGCAGTTGGCAAAGTGTGTGGCGTCGGCAGTTGAAGCAATCACACGTGGGCTACCCTCCTCCACAACAATCTGAGAATTGGTGATTTTGATATCCTCGGAGCGCTCAAAGAGGAAACCCATGCCCAGTGCGTGGTGAATTGTGATATCGTCGAGTTCTACATTTTTACAATCTTTCACCTCGAATGCAGGGGCGTAGCGGTCATGCTCGCGATCTCCCTTCGAGCTAAGCATTGAGCCCACAGGTGGGTAGTAGCGAGCCTTCTCGTAGATGCGAAGGTTGCCATTGGCTAACTTCTCGACTCTTGTTGGGTTGCTATAGGTGTCGATAGCACCCTTGACAACTCTCTTTTCATCTTTAGTAAAAGGTAGAGTGCTTCCCAATACCTCGTAGTTAAATCCATCGATATTTGGGAATAAGATCTTGCCATTTTTTAGCTCCCAAGAGAAACCCTCGGTCATAGGCTTCACCTCGCGCCATCCCTCCTCGGGGTTTACTGCCATCACCTCGGCAAGGAATGTGAATGGAATATCCCAGTTGATGGTTACCCCAGAGACCTTAACAGCGCCACAATCCTCAAATAGGAATGGCATCATCTGTCCGTGGAATGTAAGTTTTGTGTTGTCACCTTTGATTGTTACCGAGTTGAGACCAATCATTGGGAACAAAATCTTTTTGAGTCCGTTGCCATGGTTTGTCACCGCGCAATATTTCTCGAATGCGTAGTCGGGACGGCAGAAGTATTCGCCACTCTCAAGCTCTATTACGATATCTTTTTCTGTCGCTTGTTCGAGTGCTTGGCGTATCGCGGGAGTTGCGTCACCCTCGGTATGTGAGATTTTGATGTGTTGTTGTGCCGCACCAATTAGGCTTATGCAGCAAGCAAGGGTCAGAAATAGGATTTTTTTCATTGTTAGTTATTTTGGTTGATTGTTTTTTTGTTGTTCTCGTTGAGCACCTCCCAAGCGGAGTTACTTCACAGCATCATACTCAGGGTTGACGCAGCGGTCGCCCCAACGTTCGTAGAGTACCTTGAGTTCCTCTTTCGACTCAGGGTATTGACCCTTGTCGCCTGTCTTTTTGATCCACTTGTCGAGTCTTTTGCGCATCTTGCGAAGCTCTTTTTGGTATGCTGGGTCATCTGCTAAGTTGTGAATCTCGTGAGGGTCGTTCACTATATCGTAGAGCTCTTCTGCGGGACGAACCTCCGATAGCCACTCATCGGCAAATGGAGCTTCGCCCGACTTCCACACCTTCATAAAGTCCTTGTATGCCTTTGAGTTGTCACGATACTGAGACTGCATCAAAGGTCTGTCGGTCATAAAGTTGCGGAGGTACTTAAACTCACTTGTGCGGATTGCACGTATGCGATCTATCGTAAAATCACATCTGTCACGTGCCGCTACAATAAACTCACGGTCGTAGTTCTTAGCAAATATATCTTGGCTCTCCATATACTTAGGTATAGGAATATCTGCCATTGCAAGCGATGTCGCTGTGACATCCAAGAGGCTCATCATATCCTCACGTACATCGCCTGGCTTAACACCCAACCTTTCGAGTAGGGCAGGGTTGCCTGGTGCCGCAACGATAAAGGGCATGTGGATACCACCATCGTAGAGGAACTGCTTGTCACGAAGTGTCTGATAGCCGTTGTCAGACATGAATATAATGATGGTGTTGTCGTAGATTCCATCGCGTTTCATCTCCTCGATCACCTTAGCAATCTCGATATCGGTGAGTTTAATCTGGTTGTAGTGCACTGCAAGTTGCTCTTGCATCATTCTAACGTTGGGGTAGTATGGTGGCACCTCGATTGTTGAGGGATCTACCGGCTCCTCGACTGTGGAGTGGTTCTTGCCTCCATATAGCTCCACCACGCCAAAGAATGGAGTATCCTCAGGGCAGTCGCGCCATGATCCGACACCCTCCTTACCAAAGAAGCGCTTTTGTGGTAGCTGTGTGCTACTCCAGTAGTCGCTCCACTCATACTGCCAGTTGAAGTCATCCTTACCAGCGTTGTAGGTGTAGTAACCGTTATCGCGAAAGATCTGGGGCAGCACCTCTACACCTTCAGGTAGCGAGTAGATCACCTCGGGAGTGCGCCCTGTGCGGTGGTTGTGCATGCCAATTGTGGTCTGCATAGCTCCCGTGATTATCGCCGAACGACTTGGGGAGCTCACCGAACATGTGGCGTAGCAGTTGGTAAACAGAACTCCGTTTTCTGCCAAGAAGTCGATGTTGGGAGTCTCGACAGTATTGTCGCCATAGGCAGGCATCCAAGGGCTGATATCTTCGCCAAAGAGCCATAGAATGTTGATTGGTTTCTCCTCGGTTGCTTGCGCCTTAGGGGCTGCAATCGAACTAAGAGGTAGAAGTGTTAAACCTAATAGGGCTGTTATTTCATTCTTCATGATTGCGTTTTATTAGTATGTTTATAATATTTATTACTGCCCCGCGCGGGGCAGTAATAAATATTACCAAATCACCAAACAGATCCTTATTGAAGCTTCTCCTCGGCTACATTAGCCTTGTAGTAGCCCTTAGTGTGTGCGAAGAACTCATTCTTGAGCTCTTCCAACAACTCTGGTTGCACAGCTGCAAGGTCGTTCTCTTGAGCTGGATCAGCCTTAAGGTCGTAAAGCGAGAACTCTGGAAGGTTACCCAACTCGTTGAGAGTCTCGTTGCGCTCGCTTCCTTTGTAGGGAGGGATCATTGCGTAGTTGCCTTTGCGGTATGCTAAGCGACCCATCGCCTCGGTTACATACTCCGCGCGACCGCCCTCTTGGCTCTCGCCCATAAAGATATCGAGGTGCTCCTCAGAATCTAATCCCGCTGGAACCTCAGCGCCAATGAGTTTTGCTACAGAGGCTACCAAATCGAGTTGAGAGACCATTGCATCGGAACGAAGTGGAGTGATCTTGCCTTTCCAATATGTGAAGAAGGGTACATGTGTGCCAGCGTCATAGAGGCTATATTTACCACCACGAAGCACGCCAGCAGGTTTGTGGTCGCCTAAGAGCTCCCAAGCACCATCTTTGTAGCCATCGTTCAACACAGGACCGTTGTCGCTCGAAAAGACGATAAGTGTATTCTCCAACAAGCCCTCGCGCTCCAATTTTGCGATCAGCTCGCCTACACACCAATCAGCCTCGACGATAGCATCGCCACGAGGTCCCATATCTGTGGAGCCTACGAAACGAGCATTTGGAGTACGTGGCACGTGTGGTTGGTGCAAGCCGTAGTACAAGAAGAATGGTTTCTCCTTGTTTTCGTCGATAAAGTTAGCTACTTTGCCTACGAAGTAATCTGCCATATCTTCGTCGACCCATTTAGCATTCTCGCCACCCTTCATGTAGCCGATACGTGGGATTCCATTAACTATAGAGTTGTTGTGACCGTGTGCCCACTCCATCTTGAGCATCTCGGGATTGGTGAGCGCTGTAGGCTCTCCCTCGAAGTTCTCTTTGTAGCTCACCGAAATTGGGTCGTCTGCCTCAAGTCCTACTACATCGCCATTCTCAACAAACACTGTTGGTACACGGTCGTTAGTAGCTGCAATTAGGCAAGAGTAGTCAAATCCAATTTGGTTGGCGCCAGGCTTTACAGTCTCGTTCCAGTTTACATTGCCGTTACCCATTCCAAGGTGCCACTTGCCGATTGCAGCTGTGGTGTAGCCCGCAGCCTGCATCATCTTTGGCATTGTGAATTGATCTACACCAATCAAAAGTGGTGCATCACCTGCCAAGATCTTAGCGTTTTTGTTTTTCCAAGGGTACATACCCGTAAACATCGCGTAGCGGCTTGGGGTCGATGTTGCTGATGTGGCATAGCCGTTGTTGAAGCATACTCCGCCATTTGCCAACTTGTCGATATTTGGGGTTTTAACTGCCTCAGCGCCATAGACACCAAGGTCTCCATATCCAAGGTCGTCGGCAAGGATTACGATTACATTTGGTTTTGAGGGTTGCTCTGGTGCTTCGGCACATGAGCTAAGTAGTAGCGCTGGGGTAGCTGCTACACCTGTCAATAGAAGTTTAGTGTTCATAAGGTATTAGTTATTTAATTTCGAATGTTAGTGTGCCTTTAAGTCCATCCTCGCTCTCAACTGTGATAGATGTTGCACCGCTCTTGTCTCCAATGCGAAGTAGAGCTGTTGCGATACCTGCCTCGGTTACTACGCCGTCGGTGTTCATCACCTCGACCAAAGAGTCCACCGAAACCTTGATGGGTGTTGTGTAGTCGTAACAGATTGTACCGTTGCGGTCTGCTGCTGCTGCGTAGAAGAAGATAAGGTCGTTGCAACCAGCCTCAGCAGGGCGACCACTCTCGTCGATCCAACAGATAAGTTTTGTTGGTTTGAGTGGCGAGCGAACCTCGGCAACGGCTACCTTGTGACCACCGATGTAACCCTCAGCCGTTAGGCGTCCCTTCTTGTACTTCTCGATATTGAATGTGAAAGGTGGGTGTTGGAGGTTTGTAGAGTTTTTGTCGCTATCTGGCTTTTGGGTAGCTACGGTGCGACCGTTGAGGCTAAGTTTCACCTCATCGCAGTTCGAGAATACCTTCACCGCAAGTGGAGACTCCTCGGTCCAATATGTTGCGATCTTAAGTACAGCCTCATCATCAGAAGTTGCTGTGCGTTGGCTTGCGTAGAAGTCGGCACCGAACTTAGGCAGGCGGAAGATATCCATCACACCCGATGACTCAATATCGGGGTGGTAGCCACGGTTGTAGTCGAACATCACCCAGTAGCTGTCGCCAGTAGCTGGAATATTCATATTGTCGTTGTGTGACTCCTGAAGGTTGTAGGCTTGTTGGAGTAGTGCCACCTCGCCTGCCGAACGAAGTTGGCGACTCGAAAGCTCTAAACGCTTCTCGCGTGAGTGTTGGTGTTGGTTGAGTCCAGCGTTGGTTGAGTAGTACTCCCAATCGCCATACTCCGAAACCATGTAAGGTTTCTCGAATGTCATCTCATCGGGGTGACCAATGCGGTGTTGGCGAGCTTGGAAGTAGATGTCGTATACGTCCGACATCCAACCACACGAGAATGTAGAGTTGCCAGGATACTCAGCGTGAACAATATTGTGAAGCTCCTGCATAAATGAGATAGGCATCTTAGTCTCGTTGAGCGAAGTCTCCCAAGCCAATACACAAGGGTGGTTGCGGTCGCGGCGAATTAGGCGGCGAGCAGATTCATAGCTGTGATTTTTGAATGCGTAGTCCTCACGGTAGAACTGCCAACCAAGGATTGCGTCGGCAACAAACAATCCTAACTCGTCGCAAGCCTCCATAAAGGCTGGAGAGTGAGGGTAGTGCGAAAGGCGTACATAGTCGAAGCCAGCATCCTTAATCTTCTTAGCGTCACGGTATTGAGCATTGTCCGAGAGGGCATAGCCAATGTAGGGGTACTCTTGGTGACGGTTCACACCACGCAAATATCTCTTCTCGCCATTGAGGTAGAGTTGGTTGTCGCGGAACTCGATTGAGCGCACACCGAAACGCACCTCCTCGCTTTCGAGTAGCTTCTCGCCATCGTAGAGCGAAACCACAGCACGATAGAGATTTGGCTTCTCTGGAGACCACAATTTTGGGTTTTTAAGCTCTACGAGCGACACGAATTCGTCGTTCGAGAATGGAGCGATAGTTTGTATGTCGCTTACGCCACTTGCCACTTGTTGGTTGGCGTCAAATATCTTGTAGCTAACCTTTAGCGACTTGCTCTGGTTCACCTCGTTTGCAACGTGAGTTTGGATTCTTACGCTTGAGCGTGCTTTGCTGACCTCTGGAGTCGAGACGAAAACACCACCCGATGCGGTGCGATTTGCCAAAATTGGGTGTGTGATGTGGGTCATTGGCTTCTCTATAAGGCGAGCGTTGCGGTAGAGACCACCATACATATTAAAGTCGAGAATTTTGAGTGGTTTAGGACCTGTATTTTCGTTGTCGTTGTTGTCTACTCTCAGCGCAATAACGTTGCCCTCGGCTTTGAGGTATGGAGTTGCATCGAATACAAGAGGTAGGTATCCATCCTCATATACGAGCACCTGAAGTCCATTGAGCCAAATAGTTGTGTGGTTCATCGAAGCTTCGAACTCGATGATGTATTTTTTGTCTGCCGAGTAGTTCTTCACATTGAACTCCTTGCGATACCAGCAGATTCCCTGCCACTGATCGTTAACCAAAAGTGGTTCATTGTGAGCATTGTGGGGTAGTGATACGCTCTCCCAACTTTGATCGTCAAATGCGGGAGTAAATGCTCCGCTCTCTAACTCTTGGAGGGCTTGGTCATTCTCGGGAAGTATAAACCTCCAATTGCCATTGAGAGAGGTTTGTGCCAACACCACTTGACAGCTAAAAAGCAGGGTGAGAAGCGAGAAAAATGAGATCAATTTGGTTAGTTTCATAAGTGTAGTTTTTGTTAATTATTTTAATAATTCGATATGTCCAACTGTGGTGTATATACTATATCGTATAAGTATTACAATTTATCCATTAAAAATATTACTTGTTGTGTGGTTGCTTATCTCTTTTATTTTTAATTGGTTACCTCTTTTTATTGCATCTACCACACAAATTACCATCGTTATTTTTTACAAATATAAACAAAAAAGATGGAATATTAAAATAAAAATCGTATATTTGTCTGACAACATACAACAAATATAAAAACTTAAAATAAACTTAAAATTTAAAACTAAAAAATTATGACAGC
The DNA here is from genome assembly GCA_044433965.1 of Rikenellaceae bacterium. GTDB lineage: Bacteria > Bacteroidota > Bacteroidia > Bacteroidales > Rikenellaceae > Alistipes. The sequence goes on from JAWXTF010000039.1 coordinate 9,508, forward strand.
AACAGGAATTATTCTGCTTCTTTTGGCGGGTTTTGCTCAAGGAAGTTTCGGAATGGGAATGAAGAATCAGAAGCCACTTTCGTGGGAGGCATTTTGGTTTATTTACTCAATTGTAGCGATGCTCGTGATCCCTGTTATTTGGGGTGTTGTGGCGTCGGGTTCATTCTTCGATGCTATCTTTGTGACTGATGGCAGCACTCTATTCACCTCAATCCTGCTCGGTTTCCTTTGGGGTATCGGAGGAATCTTATTTGGAGTAAGTGTCAACTACGTAGGAGTCTCTATCACCAACGGTGTGGTAATGGGTCTTGCTGGTGGCTTGGGCGCTATCATTCCTCTATTTGGAATCGAGGGCGCTTCGTCTCAACCATCGTTCCCCTATGTAATAATAGGTGTAGCTATCATGCTTATTGGTGTAGCGATGTCGGCTTACTCTGGAATCTTGCGCGACAAGGAGCAGGGTCAAAGCAGCGAGGGTGGCTCAAAGGATAAGAGCCTACTTGTTAAGGGTATGATCTTGGTGACTCTATCGGGTGTGCTTTCGTCACTTCTCAATATCGGTTTCGAGGCTGCAACACCAGTTTTGGCTAACGCTAAGGCGATGGGTATGAACGATGCAGCAGCAGCAATCCCTCCACGTGCTGTGGTAGTATTTGGTGGTTTGTTGATGAACTTAGGCTATGCTGTCTTCCTCCTTTGCAAGAACAACACATGGAGCGACTTCTCGAACCTTAGTGGTGAGGGTAAGATGAAATCTATTGTTTGGGCTAAGCTTACAGGTCTTTTGTGGTTCTTGCCACTTGGTTTGAGCGGTATCGTGGCATCTTCAATTGGTGAGATGGGTAACGTAATCACTTGGCCAGTTATGTTGGCACTTTCGCTAATCTTCGGTAACGTTTGGGGTTACGTAAGTGGCGAGTGGAAAGGTACTAAGAACTCATTCAAGGTGATGACAGCAGCAGCGGCGGTTTTGATCGTAGCTTGCTTGATCCTTACCTTCAAAGATAGCTTGCCAGCATTGTAAAAGATAACACAAGGGCAGAGTACTCCGAAAAGGGAGGCTCTGCACCTTATACATATAATAAATTTAAGTGTAAGAGATGAAAATTATAGACATCCAAACTTATCTCTTGTCCGATACACTCGACGAGAGATTTTACTTCTCTCAATTTGACTACTGCTCTCGCTTGATCTGCGTTGTAAAGATCACCACTGAAAGCGGCTTAGTTGGTTGGGGTGAAGGCTACGGTCCAGCCAATATTATCAAGGCGGGAATTGAATTTTTGAAACCAATGGTGATTGGTAAAACTCCACTCGAAAGCGATGTGATCTGGACAGATATGTTCCGTCGCTCTATCGACTATGCTCGTAAAGGCATCTTGATGTCGGCAATCAGTGCTATCGATGTTGCTCTCTGGGATCTCAAGGGAAAGATCCTTGGTCAACCCGTGTCGACTCTTTTGGGTGGTCGCTTCCGCGAAAAGGTTCAAGTATACGCCACTGGTCTCTACTTTACAGACCGAATGGAGGGTTGCATGGAGCAGATGTTGGCAGAGGAGGCTCAAGGCTACAAAGAGGCTGGTTACTCAGCCGTTAAGATGAAAGTAGGTTTGGGAATCGAGAAGGACCTTAAAAACGTAGCTGCTATCCGCGAGGCAATTGGCAGCGATGTGAAGTTGGGTGTTGACTCAAACCACGCCTACAACGTGCGCGAGGCTATCGAGCTTGCTCAGAAGATGGAGCCTTTCGACATTATGTGGTTCGAGGAGCCAATCTCGCCAGATGACTATGCTGGCTTCCGTGAGCTTCGTAGCCGTACCAATATCCCCTTGGCAGCTGGTGAGTGTGAGTTCCGTTGCGATGGCTTTAAGACACTTTTGGAGAATCGCTGTGTAGACTTTATCCAACCCGAGACAGGTACTACGGGCGGTATCACCGAGCAAAAACGTATCTCTACTATCGCCAACACCTACCACGTGGAGATGACTCCTCACAACTGGGGTACTGGCATCATTATCTCGGCTAACCTCCACATCACCGCTAACTTGCAATATGCACCAGGTCGCATCTTCGACAAACAACCACTCTTGGAGTTTGACCGTAGCGCAAACCGCATTCGTGAGGAGCTTACCGTAAATCCATTTAAGGCAGTTGATGGTTATATCGATGTTCCAACAGGTCCAGGTCTTGGAATCGAGGTCGACGAGGATAAACTTAACTACTTTGCATTGTAACAATTAAAAAAATAACAACCTAAAAACATATAACTCAAATTATGAAAAAGACAATTTTAGCAACCCTACTTCTTTCGGGCTCTGCACTATGCGGTTTCGCACAAGACAAAGCTTATGTTGGTGCTACACCAGATGCCTACGTAAAGGCACACGGCGTAAACATCGGAGATGTTGAATGGAGCGAAGGTGGCTTCTGGCGTGAGCGCTTCGATATGGTTATGCCAAACCTTGTTCCTGCTCAATACAAATACTTCATGGGCTTCTCCGAGGATAACTTCCGTAAACTCGCTGGCGAGATGGAGATGGGTGACGGTTTCAAGGGTACCTTCTGGCAAGATGGTGACTACTACAAGTGGTTGGAGGCTCAAGTAGCTGTTTACTCTGTAACTAAAGATCCAGAGCTTTTGAAGGCTATCAACGAGAAGGCATCGCTTATCGCTCGTTCTATCGCTGACGATGGTTACTCTACAACTCACACCCAAATTGGATATGGTATCACAGGTTCTGAGCGTGCTTGGAACAAACCTTTCAAGAACGACGTTCGCTTCAAGGCTACTGGTAACCACGAGACCTACAACATGGGTCACCTATTGACCTTGGCTTGTACTCACTACCGTGTAACTGGCGACCGCACCCTTTTGGATGCTGCTATCCGCGTAGGTGACTACCTCGACAAATACTTCGCTGAGGTTACTCCAGCTCTTTCGGACGTTGACTTCAACCCAACTCAAGTTATGGGTGTTATGGAGCTTTATCGTGTAACAGGCGAAAAACGCTACCTCGACCTTGCTAACCGCTTTATCACTGGTCGTGGTCACCAAAAAGGTAAGACTCAAAACCAAAATGATACTAAGCTTCGCGCGGAGCACCGTGCTGTAGGTCACGCTGTATTGGGTCCAGTTCTTTACATCGGTGCTGCTGACTATGCTGCTGAGACTAACGACCAAGAGTTGATCCAAGCTCTTAAATATATCTGGGACGATATCTATACTCGTAAAGCTTCATTCACTGGCGGTATTGGTAACGTTCACCGTGGTGGCTCGGAGACTCCTCGCAACGCAACGGAGTGTGTACACGAGGCATTTGGTAAACCATACCACCTCCAAAACGCTACAGCTTACAACGAGACATGTGCTACTTACTACGGTGCATACTACTCTTGGAGACTCTTTATGCTTACTGGCGAGACTAAATACCTCGACGTGATGGAGAAGGCATTCTACAACAACCTCTCTGCAATGCAACTTGACGGTAAGAGCTACTTCTACACTAACGTATTGCGTTGGTATGGTGCTGAGCACAACATCCTTTCACTCGACTTCCACCAACGTTGGACTGAGGAGTGTACTTGTGTATGTTGCCCAACGAGCGTTGTTCGTTTCTTGGCTGAGAGCAAGGAGTACGCTTATGCTCAACAAGATGATGCAATCCTTGTAACTCTCTACGGTAGCAACACTATCGACACTGAGCTTAATGGCAAACAAGTTAAATTCACTCAAGAGTCAAACTACCCATGGTCTGAGGATGTTAAGTTCACCTACGATGGCGAGAAGAAGAACAACTTCTCTCTTAAGCTTCGTATCCCAGAGTGGGCTGAAGGTGCTACACTTAAGGTTAATGGCACCGATATGCCACTTTCTGGTACAGGTATCTTTGCGGTGGTTGCACGTGAGTGGAACATGGGCGACAAAGTTGAGTTGGTATTGCCTATGAAACCAATCATCAACGAGTCTAACCCAATGGTTGAGGAGACTCGCAACCAAGTTGCTCTATCTTATGGACCACTTACATACTGTGTTGAGGGTAAAGATCTTCCAAAGGGTGTCTCTATCGACAACATCATGCTTCCTATTGACACTAAGTTCGACGTGAAGTTCGAGGAGAATCTATTGGGTGGTGTCAAGACTATCACAGCTGATGGTGTTGTTCGTACTTCTAAGTTCGACAAAACTAAGCTTTATGGTCAAGCATCTACAGATTTCCGCGATATCAAACTTAAGTTTATCCCTTACTACGCTTGGTCTAACCGTGGCGAGTATGAGATGACAGTATTTGTACCTGTTAAGTGGTAATAATCCTTAATTGTCAGTAAGTTATGAATAAAACAATAAATGGAGCACTCCTCGGCTTAGCCGTAGTTGGAGGCTCAATGACCACAGCAGATGCAGCCCCTAAAAAAGGGGCAGCATCTGACAAGATGAATATCGTAATGCTCTTTGTCGACGACCTTGGTTGGACCGATCTTGGTTTCCGTCAAAGCAAGTTCGAGACTCCAAACATCGACCGTTTGATGAGTGAGAGTATGAACTTCGAGCGTGCATATGTTGCTCAACCAGCGTCGAGCGCGAGCCGTGCAGGTCTCCTCACAGGTCAGGAGCCAGTTCGCACGGGTATCGTTCGCCACATCGAAAACAAAGATGCAGGTTCTGGTCGTGAGTTCAATATGTGGCCCGATGATCCAATCAATATGCCATCACGCAACTGGTTGGAGCTCGACCAAATTACATATGCTGAGCGCCTTAAGGAGCTTGGTTACTACAATATGTTTGTCGGTAAGTGGCACATGGGAGGCGAAGAGTATTGGCCACAGAACCAAGGCTTCGACGAGTGTTTCGGTCTTTCGGACTTTGGTAACGTTTCGTCGTACTACGCTCCGTTTTTCCGCTATCCAGCAGGTGACGACACCACAACTGCGGTTCCCGAAGGAGCACTTATGTCGGACTACCTAACCGATGCAGCTGTCGATATGATCGAGAACTACGATGGTGACAAGCCATTCCAGATGTCGATGTTCTACTACAATGTGCACACTCCAAACGAGGGTCGTCGCGACCTTGTAGAGCGCTACATGAAGGAGGGTATGAGCCGCCTCGACGCTAACTACGCAGCGCAAGTTGCAGTTGTAGATATGTCTGTTGGCGAGATCCGCCAAGCAATCGAGGATAAAGGCATCGCCGACAACACTATCGTGATCTTCTTCTCTGACCAAGGTGGTCCATTCTCGAACTACCCACTTCGTGGCTGTAAGCTTATCGACGATACTTTGGCTGAGGGTGGTATCCGTGTACCTCTTTTGATCCACTATCCAGGTGTAACTAAGGGTGGCGAGGTTTGCGACACTCCAGTATCGGCTATCGACTTCTTCCCTACATTTATCGAGATCGCTTCGGGTAAAAAATGTAAGGACAAGCAGACTCAAGGTGTGAGCCTTTTGCCTCTTATCAATGGTAAGGATATCAAGGAGCGTAACCTACACTTCTGGCGTAGCTACCACGATCAATATGCAGCAATGATATGTGGTGATTGGAAGATCATCAAGCGCTTTAGCGGCAGCTACCAAATGTTTAACCTTCGCACAGATATCGGCGAGACTACCGATATCCAAAACATCGAGCCAGAGCGTTTCGAGAAGATGAAGGCTGAGCTTTGGGCTTGGGAGAAGGAGACTATCCCTGCTTATGAGGGTGACTATCGTGATCGTTTGCCTGCAAGCTGCATCTGCGAGTAATCCTACGTGCGAATTACAAGGCGATTTTTGGCACTTCCTTCGCCTCGTAAATCCTCACGTATTTTAGTACGCTGCGGTTTACGAGGCTTCACGAAGCACCAAAACTCATCCTTGTAATTCACACTCTTTTGTACTGCACGGGCTCTTGGGTGTGGCTCTTTTTGCAATGACCACCTTGTGTGCCGTATGGCATGTGTCGTAGGTGATAAAATGCCAAACGCAACAAATAACTGCACCAGCGGGGGTGCTATCCCCGCCCGACGGAGTCAATAAGAAATTTAAACAAAACAAAAAAAATAACAATATGAATTTCGGTTACAAGAAGATGTATATTGATGGTCAGCTTTGCGACTCGGTATCATCAAAAACAAGCGAGATTATCTGCCCAGGTACTGGAGAGGTTATCGCAACATTGGCTACTGCAACAGTAGAAGATAGTGAGCGAGCATTGATCTCGGCTCAAAAAGGTTTCGAATATTGGTCTAAGTTGTCGCTTGCGGAGCGTAACGTATGGATCTCAAAGCTTCGTGACGCAGTTATCGCACGTCAAGACGAGATTCACTATGCAGTGATGTATGAGTTGGGTAAAACTTGGGAGTCGGCAGATGAAGATATCAACATGCTTATCGATGCTCTCGACTACTATCCAAACGAGATGTTGCGTTATCGCTCTCAGATGTTGCCCGACATCGACGGCACTCACACCCATATGTTGGTTCACGAGCCACGTGGAGTCGCTGTTTCGATCCTTGCATGGAATTTCCCTATCCTCAATGTAGCCTATAAGGTGGCTCCAGCTTTGGCGGCAGGTTGCTCTGTAATCATCCGTCCTTCGATGGATACCCCCGTTTCGGCATATATTTTTGGCGAGATCTGTGAGTCAATCGGCTTGCCAGCAGGTGTTGTAACTATCCTTTCGGGAGGTAGCCGCGACACAAGTATTCCACTCTCTACAAGTAAGATTCCTCGCGTGTTGACAATGATTGGTTCGAGCGCTACAGGTCTTAAACTTGTTGCTCAATCAGCTACTTCGATCAAGAAACTTGGTTTGGAGTTGGGTGGTAACGCGCCAGCACTTATCTTCGAGGATTGCGACATGGAGGCAGCACTCAACACTATGGTAGGTCTTAAGTTCAACAATAGCGGTCAGGTGTGTGTAACTCCTAATCGTATCTTTGTTCAAGCCTCTATCTACGACAAGTTTATGGAGCAGTTCAAGGCTCGCACAGCAGCTCTCAAGGTTGGTTTTGGCAAGGATCAAGGTGTTAATATGGGTCCTGTTGTCAATATTGCAGCTCGTGAGCGTATCATGCAGATGGTCGAGGAGGATGTTAAGGCTGGAGCTAAGCTTTCACTTGGTGGAATCCCCGAGGGTATGCCCGAGGGTAGCAGCTTTATGAACCCAACAATCTTGGAGGATGTTACCCCCGCGATGCGTTGCTTCCGTGAAGAGATCTTTGGACCCGTTGCCGCAATCATCAAGTTCAACGATGAGTCAGACCTCGACCCAATGGTCAACGATCCTGAGGTAGGTTTGGCTTCATACCTATTCACCAACGACTTGAAGAGAGTTCAAAAATACTCTTCATTTATCGAGTGTGGTGAGGTTCAAGTAAACGGTGTTCGCTATGCTATCAACCTCCCTCACGGTGGAATGAAAGATAGCGGACTTGGTCACGACTGCTCGCACTTAGCTCTTGAGGATTACCTCTACACAAAACGAATTTCAATCGCACGTTAATTAAAATAGGCAAAATGAGAACATTAGATCACTTCGGAATCCCTGTATCGAAAATCGAGTCAGGCGAGCTTTACAACGCAGATCTACACCTTTACTACACAGATGTTGCTGCAAGTCCCAACAAAATTGAATTTTTGCGCTTCACCGATGAGTGCCCCTTCCCAGAATTGGTGAAGACCACAGCACACATCGCTTACTCTGTACCATCAGTAGAGGAGGCTATCGTTGGCGCTAAGGTGCTTTATGGACCGTTCTACCCAGTTCCTGGAATGACCGTTGCCTTTATCGAAGAGGAGGGTATTCCAATTGAGCTAAATCATATAGACTAAGATATGAAAAATTACTTTATGAAAAACAAATTGGCTGAGGGCAAATGTGTCCTTGGCCCATTTGTCAAGATGACCGATCCTTGCCTCTTGGAGCAGGCGGCACTTGCTGGTTTCGACTTCTGTATCCTTGATATGGAGCACGGACCAATCAATTTCGAGAGTGCACTCAACCTTATCCGTGCTGCTGAGCTCCACGGAATGAGCCCAATCATCCGCACAACAGATGCTTCTCATGAGAATATCTTACGTGCACTCGATATCGGTGCTCACGGTGTAGAGGTGCCACAAGTTAATAGCCGTGAGGCTGCTGAGTCGGTAGTTAGCGCATGTAAATTCTTCCCTGAGGGAACTCGTGGCGTTTGCCGCTACACTCGTGCTGCCGAATATACCAACATCGACAAGGCTGCCCACTTCGCAGGTTCTAACGCTAACACCATGGTTATAGTACATATCGAGGGTATGGAGGGCGTTAACAACCTTGCTGAAATCTTGGAGGTTAAGGGTCTCGACGTGATCTTCTTAGGTCCTTACGACCTCTCTCAATCTTGTGGCGTTCCTGGTGAGGTTACTCACCCAATCGTTGTCGAGAAGATGAAGATGGCGGTCGAGATGGCTGCTGCCAAGGGAGTTAAGGTTGGTACCTTCGTAGAGTCTGCCGAGCGTGTAAACTTCTGGCGTGACTTAGGCGTGAGCTACTTGGCTTATGCTGTTGACGTGGGTATCTACTATGATGCCTGCAAAAATATCGTAGAGAGCTGTAAGTAATAATTTATGCACCCCCGCGGGTGCGTACCTTCTTGCGCTTTGGGTTGCTTTCTTGCGGTTGCTTTCTGTGCGCTTCTCACTGCCTCCGGCGGGCGGAGATAGCACCTCCGCAGGTGCATACCATTGCGCTTTGGGCTTAGAGATTGCATCTCTAAGATTATAAAGATCAAAGAGTTGTCGCAAATAAATTTGCACAACTCCTTGGTCTTTATAATTTTCAAATGCCCTTGGCATTTAAACCCAAATCGAGGTTCACCTCGCTGACGTTGAGGTAACAACCATAGGTTGAAGTAAATAAATTTGCACAACTCCTTACTCTTTATAAATGCCTTTGGTATTTAAGCCCAAAGCGAGGTGAACCTCACTGATGTGGTGGTGGCAACCGTAGGTTGACACAGAGATCTCTATTCTGAGGAGCGTTGAAAGTTCACTTTCAAAAGCTCATCAGAATAGAGATCTCGCTTGGGGCAAAGCCCCCACCACATCAGCGCAACAAAAAAAGTCAAAAACGAAGTTTTTGGATCCAAGCTCAGCTTGGTGCCGCGCGGCACGAGCGCGATAAGCAAGCGGCAACCCAGACATCAACCCAGACATCAACCCAGACATCAACCCCAAGCAAAG
>JAWXTF010000040.1:0-18539 GCA_044433965.1 Rikenellaceae bacterium
AATATGGTATGTGGCTTATATAGCGTTTTCGCTAATTAAATTCAAGGGGCTCACCTCAATCTCACAGAGCTATTACAAGTTAGAGAGGGAATTTGGCGAGGGCAAAGGTGTATACTTCACTGCATGGTGCAATCTGATGTGTATATTGGTGTTGCCTCCATGCTGGATGATTACCCTTGGCAACTGGTGGATGTGGCTCCTATATCCAATGATCTTTGGACTCTACCTCGTGGGCTTAGCTCCGAGGTATGGAGTCGAAAAGTACAGCTATTGGCACTATGCAGGTGCAGCAATGGCAGCTGTGTGTGCTCTAACTATCGTCTTTTGCGAGGGGCTTTGGTGGGTTGTATTGGGTGCTGCACTACTTAGCTTAGTAGCCAACTTCCTTACTAAGTCCAAGGATCTGATGTTGTGGGGCGAGAATATGTGCTTTATTTCACTTTTAATTATGATGTTATGCAAGAGCTACTAACAAGATTAGGCATAAGCGTAGATCTCGTAATGGTGCTACTTCCTACAGCGTCAGCCGTTGTAGCGTGGATTGTGGCATCACCCGAGCGCAAGAGAGCTGAGTTCATGAGCCGCTTAGCTACTCAACTTGATGTCATGCAAAAATTGATCGACAACCTCGAAGAGAGCAATCGAGACTTTAAGAGTGAGATCAAGGAGCGAGATCAAAAGATCGACACCCTATATGCTAAGATCTCAAGCCTACGAGACGAGAAAGCGGAGCTGAGGACCGAGATTGCAGATCAGAGAGTTGAGCTGACAAGAGAAAAAATGTATCGGTGTGAGGTCAAGAGGTGTCAAGATCGAACACCACCAACTGGAATATAATATGAAGTACTTCACAATTGAGGAGCTCACACGCTCTACGACAGCCACACAACGTGGCATCGACAACACTGCTCCCGAGGCAGTAGTAAGTTCCCTGGAACACTTAATAAATAATCTGCTGGATCCTATTCGTCAAAGATACGGAGCGCCTATCACCGTCAATAGCGGCTACAGATCATTAGCGCTGAACAGGGCAGTAGGTGGCGCCACCACTTCGCAGCATACCAAGGGTGAAGCTGCTGACATCACAGTAGGTTCCAAGGGCGCCAACAGAGAGTTATTCGAATTGATCCTAAACTCGAACTTCGAGTTTGACCAGCTGATAGACGAGCAAGACTACTCTTGGATCCACATCTCGCTTAAGAGGTATGGCAACCGACGACAAGTGTTGAAGCTATGACCAAGACAACACTAACATACATCACTCTACTTCTCGTGTTATGTGCTGCATCATATTGGTGTGGCACACGACACCGAGAAATCGAGGAGGTAAAGGTTGAGATCGACACTACAATAGTCGAGGATCCGCCACCAGTAGAGGTGAAGCCCACCGAGGTAGTGGTTGTTGATCGGCTACCGGTGGTTAATTACGACAAGCTCAAAGATCAGATCTTGGACTCGCTTGTGGCTGCTGGATATATTCTCGATACGGTCAACATTGTAGATCTCCCCAACATATTACCCGACAGCCTTGATGTCGAGATTCCAATGAGTCAATCGATATTTAAGGGGGAGCAATTCGAGATCGCAGTGACAGCCTATAATCCGACACTCGACTATGCCAAGATATTCAACTCAACGACCACGCTAAGATCTCCCCTCAAGGGGTGGGCTCTAAATGCCAGTCTCGACAGCTTCACTTCGCACGGAACAACCGAGCTATCCGTTGGACTCAATGCTGAGTATTCTATCAATAATTGGGCGTTCAGCGGTGGCTACCAAGTTGGATTTAATGGACAAGGTGGCGTGGTGTTGGGTGTGGAGTATAGGTTGTGGTAAAGATAAACGCAAAGCCCGAAGCGGTTAGAGGGCACTAAATTAATATTATTATGAATGAATCAAATGGAACAGGCTGGTCTTTAGCAACTGCTTTTTGGGTGCTGATCGGCGTAGGTGTAGCTATTGCACTTGGTGTATGGCTTGTGAATGTTGGTAACAACAAAGCTGAATTGGCTGCTGAAATCTCTCGTATTAATGGTGTACAGGGTGCTCTTACAGTTCAAGTCGAAAAGAACACAACTGAGGTTGGGCGTTTAGCTCCAGCAGTCTCTCGTGTTGCTGGAGAGCTATCTGATCTACAGAACTACTCGCACTACAACGTCGAAAAGTTCTACGGTGATCTATATGCGCCACGACCTTATCAACGATGCCCAGAGCCTTGCGGATGCAATGGTAACTCTCGATTCGGAGGTGACTCGTCACGTTATGCACGAACTGATAGCTACGAGCTCAAGGATTCAACTCTAAGTTTCGTTGATGTCTGCACTAAGTGCTAACACTAACTTGAGTAGAGGCTTTTTCACGTAGCCTCTACTCTTTAAATTAAATTATGTCAACAGATTCCCAAGTTTTAGAAGTAGACGCTGAAGTGATTTCAACCCCTACAATCAGGACATCGGATTTAAAGTTTAAATCTAAATCTGATGTATTTGATTATTTTTTCGTGACCTTTGTTAATCGAGGAGTGGAAGAGTGCGAGGCGGCTGAAAAAGCTATGCGGATGGCTGATATTGTCGCTAAAACAAAAAGCCTACCAGATGTAGAGCCAGATGTTATTGACACTTGGATTACTCGCATTGTTAAATTAGCCGAAAAAGCTGAGCAACATCCAAAGATTACTGAGGCTGCAATTGGATTGGCTACTGGAGCTGGAAGTTTAATTACTGCTCTGATAGCAAGCAAGACAATATCTGAGCCGGAAATATCTGATTTTGATGAAAATGCCGACCAGGTTAATTTTGACGAAATTGATTAATTATGAACAGAGAGATTAAAATCATTATCAAAACTGATGGCAATAAAGAATTATCGAACAAACAAGCCGCAGAGGCGCAAAAGATAGTTAATATACTATACAATAACTATGGAGCTATCAAATTCGAACATCTTATTGGCTTCTGGATTATCTTCAAAAAAGCCCCTAACGACTTTATCAACCTTGCTAAATCAATCGCTCAAGATGGGATAAAAGGGTTGGCTTCAGCGGCAAAAGCAATGGGATCCATAATCATTAAAGTACGTAAAAAATGACAAATAATATTTGCCCCTGCAATTGTGCAGCATGCACTTTGCAGCCAGAACAACACAAAGAGCGATGCGCACTTTTTATGACAGTTAAACAAAATGCTGTTATAATCGACAAGCTTAACGAACAACAGTCAACCAACAACACCGTTGAAGAGTCATTTAATGAAAATATTAATTTTGATGACACCTTTGCCGAAAATGAAACAACTCAAGATTTTGAATAATGGGGTATTACGGCAAAATGATTGAGACCTACATGAGGTCTAATCGAGGAACGCAAGAGCAAACCTTAAAGGTTGTAGAGCTGACAGATCACCACGTTTTTGAGCCACTCAAACAGTGTGATCCTGACAAATATTGGCACATCATGCGAAAGATCCATGAGATCTACAATGGATGTCATTACAATGAGGACTTCGCAATGTGGCAAGTCGAGCAGATGTCACACGTTGAAAAGTCAGGAATTATCCGCAAAGGTGCGCACTGGACAATGAACCAAGTTAGCGAGCTGTTTGCTAAATACAAGTCACGCCTCAAGCCAACTGATACTCTTGCAGATCTATACGTCGCAGTGCATTCCTGGTGGCACGACAATATTTGTCAAGATACAACTGACTTTGGCGACGCTGCTGAAGCCAAAAACATCGAAAGAGGTATTATTTACTTTTTTGGCGACGAAGATGCTCCAGAAGGTAAGATCTGGAGATATTATCGAGGCATGAGCTCACATGTAGAATAGGAGGTGGCGGTATAGGTGTCGGTTTTTTGTAAACCAAACACCCAATATCGTTAACAAAAAAGAGCCTCACCGTTGATATATGCGATATATCGAGGGTGAGGCTGCTTTTCTGTACCCAGAGCCGGGATCGAACCGGCACGGATTGCTCCACTGGTGTTTGAGACCAGCGCGTCTACCGATTCCGCCATCTGGGCATTGTGTAGTGATGCTTGGGTTTTCAAGGAGTATTACATTGGAGGTGTGCGCGTTGTTACTTGCTGCTCCTTTGGTTGCCTCCTTTTGACCTCTTGCGCCTTTGTTTAGAAGAGCACTACTGGTAAATCGGAGTGCAAATATAGCTATTATTTTTGACTTTGCAAATTTTTACTAAAAAATTGTATGTTTTTTTCTAATCTGCTTGATGCTAAGTTGAGGAAAACAATTATTGGCATATTTTTGATAACACTCTTGGATAGATATTTTTAACCCTCTTGGATCGATATTTTTCGTAACTATTTTCCAAGTAATATCCAAGTAATATCCAAGTAATATCCAAATAAAATCGGATATTATATGTAAAGTAGTTACGAGTATTGTGCGAGGTATATTATTTGCTATTGGTACTTTTTGTTCTAATTTGTTGTCGTTTACAGTATATATTTATATCTTTGCAATATATAATATTTTTGACTTAAAATTTAAACAAATTATTAATATGAATTCAGTTGCATTTGCAGGTTGAATTCAGCAAATAAGAAAATTATGTTTTGTAAAAATTGTGGAAAAGAGCTATCCGATAATGCTATATCATGCCCTCAATGTGGTGAGCCCACTGCTAAACCATCTGTGATTCCAAGCAATGCTTCTGATCGAGAATGGCTTCCAACTCTATTGTTGTGTTTTTTCCTTGGAAGTTTTGGTGTGCATAGTTTCTATGTTGGTAAGACTGGAATAGGAGTAATCCAACTACTAACATTAGGCTGTTGTGGTATGTGGTCATTGATTGATTTTATTATGATTGTAACCAATAGCTATAAAGATAGTGAAGGACGTTTGGTTGTCAGATAACATTATTACTCTATGTTATTCAAACGGAGGTGCAGTAGTCTGTTGTTACGCCACGACATTGGTATAATTAGATTGTCATGTAGTGGCATGCAGATGGCAATACTATCAGCGTATCTTATACTTCCGACCATGATTTATCTAATACCCAAAGAGCTAATCTTCGACGGTAATACACTCTGCCTTTTTAAGTCTATATTCGACATAGAGTGCTTTGGGTGTGGAATGACTCGCGCAATATATCTACTACTCCACGGTGATATCAATGGCGCAGTGGGGTATAACTGGCGGGTAATTATTGTCATGCCGCTACTGTTGACTATCTACATTGACCATATATGGTGTCAATTAACTAAGTTTAGTATATTACCTCTCAAATTCCATCATTTATACTCATTAAATGCAGCTGCTCGAACAGCGACATTCTCACGCAAGCACTCCTTGTAAAGTTCCAACTCTTGCAGGTGGTAGTTGCCGAGTTTAAAGAGATCTGATAGTTCTGGAATATAGAGGGCTTCGCTATCTAAACCATCGACAATCAATATGTTATAGGCTGTGTCTACTGCGACTGTTACGCTGTCGTTGAGCTCAGCCACAGTGCTATCTGTCGCCCAATTCACGGGGTTGATACATAGCTTGGAGGCGGAGATCATCGGGTTGATTGCATCTGTGGTGGCTACGGAGTTGTAACAGATTGTAACACTTGTGTCGTCCGCCCTCGTTGCAGCTACGATGTTGTCACTCAGTAGGTCATCCTCGGTCACTTTGTAGCCAATAACATAAGCCGCAACCAATCTTGCACGCTCCTCCGAAGAGAGTTTTTTAGTGAGTTCCACAACCGCTTTTCCGCCTTGGCTAAAGCCCGCAATGATAAATGGGCGGTCGCTATTTTTGGTCTCGATAAAGTTGTCGAAAGCTGCCTCAACATCTGCCATTGCAGCGGGGAAAAGGCGGCCCACAGCCTCCTCGCCATCCATCCAGACGTTGAGGGTGATTTGTCGATAATATGGTGCGTAGAAGTTCGCCTGAGTGCCGAAAATCTCCTCTGCTACCTCATAAGAGTATAGCTGTGCAGCACGCTGCTCGTCGCTGTAAACATCTGCATAATGGTAAGTTACACCATTGCCATCTGCCCAATCAAAGACGCAGGTGGGTAGGATATAAAATATATCCAAAGCCTTATCTGAAACATTGGAATACCAACACTCCGAGGTGGCATAATCTGGGGCTTGAGGCATCGGTTCAGAGTCACTCTCAACAGATTTACAGCACGCCACAGCGAACAGTGCTAATAGGTATAGGGTTATCTTTTTCATATTATAAATAATTTACGACTTCGTTACTCGCTCTTCTCAAAATGTTGATAATCTTTTACGGTCAGCCACTCACCGCCCCACTCAAACCCTCTCTTTCTGAATAGCTTATAGCACAGATCTGAGGTGTCGATTTTGTATGTAAAATCACCGCTTCTATCAACATACTCTTTAGACTCTGTTGGCTCAACGATCAATCTATCACCACTCTCTTTGACGTATGGATTATACAAAGGGTTGATATCAATCGCCATCCCTATGCTATGTTTAGATAGGTTTGTGGTTCCTGCAATATAGCGAAAATTGAATGATGAACTATTATTATTTATCATTGATAGGTTGTCATCTGCCTCATATTCATCAATTAGTCGAACGCTCTCTATCCTATATTTAGCATCGAATAACTCCTTGAAGATATATAATAAATCTTCACTTATTTTTCTGTTGCAGATGATCTCGCCCTCCGCAATTTCGCCGTGAGCATCATAATGTAATATTCGAAGATAACGCAATTCGGCTAATGGCACAGTGCAATTATCCTTGTATGACAAGCCGTTGATTCGGTTGAAAATCATCTTGCTAATCTCTTCAGAACTAAACCCTTCGGCAGGTTGTGGATAAGCTGTACCCAAACATAGAATGCTAAATAATAGCGGTATAAGATAGATTCGTTTCATCGTTTATCCAATTATCGTTACAATAATATTTTGTTCACTGCTTTCGGTTTGGAACTTGCACTTCACCGCAAAGTAGTCGCACCTCTCCATCATGGCGAGTGTAAAGATTTTATATTCAGCCTTTTATATTAAGCCAGCATTGTCAAACTGCAACGTCTCATCCACTTGCAGCAGCGACAGGCAATACTATACTCTCTATACTCTTCGATATTCATAGAGACAAAGATAGATGATATTTTGTAACTTTACACAGAAAAAACAAATTTTGCACTACTTTTGCAAAATATAATAGACAAAAAACAAAAACAATGAAAAAGATCTCAATTTTAACCACCGTGCTATTAGCTGCAATTTCGTGTTCAAAAATAGATGGCGAAGGAGAGATAATCACCAAGCAGTCAAATGTCAACAGCTCTGCAAATAAGATCTTGGTTAGTAGCGCAATCACCTTGAAACTCTCAGATCAAATGCAGAAAGGAGAGATTTCAATATCGGCATACGAGAATATTCACCAATATATCATAGTTTCTAACGAGAGTGACGAACTCGAAATACGGCTCAAAGATGGAAATTATAAGAATCTCTACGTCGAAGTTATAGCATCATCAATGCAGTACAACGACATCGAGGCATCGGGGGCTTGCAATATCACCATTGTTGGCGAGGCAGCTTCTTTTGACAATTATACACTTGAACTCAGCGGAGCATCTGAATTTAGTGGCGATTTAGCTATCACCGACCTGCTATGCATAGATTTATCAGGTGCATCAAATGTTAATCTTTCGGGCGAAGTTGTTCGTTGTGAGGCTGAATTATCGGGAGCAAGCAGACTTTATGACACCTCATTTTTATGCAATACGCTCGATGTAGATATGTCGGGATCAAGCAAAATCCAGATGAGTGTTAGTGAGAGTATATCGGGTGAGCTGAGCGGAGCATCAACGCTAAAATACAAAGGTACACCAACGGTATCAGTTGAGACGAGTGGTGTGTCAACTGTTGGGTCGATATAAAATTAGAAAATTTCTACTACATAGTTTTCCCTACATTGTCCTTGGGACGATGGCGTTGCCGATATGTTACGTCTCGCAGGGGGCACAGTCACCTTTGGTTCTCCAATGCTACTCGGTACGCCGCATAGTGAGCTGACGATTATAAACCAAAATAGGAGAGGATTTCAACGACATTGATAGTTTCTTATTCTGCTTTGGTGTAACTGTGGTCGCTTCTGGGGGATTTCAAATACCGTATCAATCCTCTTCCTTAGGTTCTTTGATCGTTTGCAATCATTAAACCCTAAGCAAAAAGAATGGCACGGACTTAACTAATCCGCAGCCGAGGTACTGGTACACCTATGATAACAGACAAGCAAGCCCATACCATAGGAATATAGTATGAGCGTTGCACATAGTCTCTTGTTACCATTGAAAATTACCAGTTTTCGACCGCAAGATCTTACGCAAACGCAAAATAATATTTTAAACTTCGGATTTCTCCGAGGAGTTTCTGATAGCAAAGATAATAAATATTTTGTAACTTTACCTCAATAAAATAAGAAAATTAGGGTAGGAGCGCGATAAGCAGGTGTTTACCCTAATGGAAACAGATCTTGAATATCGCAAAAGTTGATTGTTAGGAGTATATATATAAAATAAGAGAACCTGAATATTAGGTTCTCTTATTTTTTATATTGTTAGAAACAGGCTCTTTGGTTGAGCGTCTAACAGGGGTATTACTTAGTAAGCTCTGTGATTGTAGTTGCAGCGATCTCAGCGTTAGGACCAGCAGTAACTTTCTTAAATGCTGCAATTGCTTGATCGCGCATCTCGCGGTCGTTATATGAAGCACCTAAGATAAAATATACATTGCTTTTCTCAACCTCATCTGTTTGAGCAGCAGCAGCAGTCTCAGCAGCAGCAGTCACAGCAGCGTGATCTTTTTTGTCGTAGTAAGCTTGGAGACGGATCTTTTCTGCAAGTGCGTTTACTGGATCGTGCTCAAGAATCCACTCAGCCATAGCGATAACGCCATCGTTGTTGCCCTCAGCCTGGAAAGCAGCTACGCGGTTGTTGGTGTAGATACCCATGTTTTTTTGTGCCTCAGCAGCACCCTCAGCATACTTTGGGTTGTCGCCCATCTCAGATACTTGGTAGAAGATCTCCATACCTTTCTCAAACTCGTCAGTCTCGCAGTAGCAGATACCAAGCCAGTTAGCCATCTCTGTGTTGCGAGGATCAGACTCATAACCTTTAGCGAAGATTCCCTTAGCGGTTTCGTAGTCACCATTGTTGAATGCGTCACCACCTTGTTTTTGGTACAACTTAGCGATCCAAGCGTTAGCTTGTGTTTGGGTCTTCATATCGTCATAAAGCTCAGCTGTTTCAGCTGCCAATGTGAAATTCTCCAAAGCAACTTCGTAGTTGCCAGCTTGCATCGAGCGACCTCCAATCATGTAGTAGCACTTAGGGATGTAGGTCTTAGCTGTAGCGACCATGCTTGCTGCATTTTCGTCGTCCATACCAAGGTCGAGCACCTTGTTGAAGTTGTCGGCAGCAACATCAAATTGCTTTTGACCATATGCCGCAGCCGCAGCGTTGTAGATTGTTGTTACATCTTCTTGAGCAGATGCAGCAAATACGGCAGCAGCCGCAAAGAGTGAAAGAATTAATTTTTTCATTGCTGTAAATTATGTTTTTTATTTGTGTTTCACTTATTTGTAGTTGCGCTTCTTCGCGCTTCTTCTTGGCAAAAATAACATTTTTTTGCTTACTTTCAAAATTCTATCTCAATTTTGCAAAAAAAGAGTACATTAATTCTTCGCACTCCTCTCGAAGTACCCCTTTTCTAACTTTTGTTTTGGGATGTAAAATCTCGTTTGAGTAGCGTCTGAAGCCTCGTTTAGGGTCGTCGGCTCCCCAAACAACCGCACCAAGTTGGCTCCATGCAATTGCTCCAGCACACATCGCGCAAGGTTCAACGGTGACATACAAGGTTGCATCGCCAAGGTACTTGCCTCCAAGGGTCGACGTTGCGGCGGTGATGGCTTGCATCTCGGCGTGTGCCGTGGCATCGGAGAGGGTTTCGACTAAGTTGTGACCTCTGCCAATTATGCTTGAGCCAGCCACAACGACGGCTCCAATTGGAACCTCACCTTGTGTTAACGCTTTTTTAGCCTCCAAAATTGCTAATTGCATATATTTTTTATCTATATCCTCCATCTTTTTTTAGATATTATCTCTAATTTTTATTACCTTTGTCAATTGCAAAGCTACGAATAACAAAACAAAATAACAAAATATTATGTACAGAAGTCATACCTGTGGCTGTCTTAGAGCCACAAACATCGACCAAGAGGTAACACTATCGGGTTGGGTACAAAAAGTACGCAACTTGGGAGCGATGACATTTATCGACCTTCGTGACCGCTACGGCATTACGCAAATTGTTGTAGAGGAGCACTCTACAGAGGCTGCCAAGGCTGTTGCAGCAGAGCTTGGCCGTGAATATGTGTTGCAAGTTGTCGGCAAAGTTGTCGAGCGTTCATCCAAAAATCCAAAGATGGAGACTGGTGACATAGAGGTTGTTGCCCAGAGCCTTAAGATCCTTAACAAAGCTCAAACTCCTCCATTCACTATCGAAGAGCACTCCGACGGTGGCGACGATATCCGTATGAAATACCGTTACCTCGACCTTCGTCGTGCACCACTTCAACGTGCTATGATCCTTCGTCACAAGATGGCGCACGCCGTGCGTAACTTCCTCGACTCTGAGGGCTTCCTCGAAATCGAGACTCCATACCTTATCAAGTCTACTCCCGAGGGAGCACGTGACTTTGTGGTTCCAAGTCGTATGAATCCAAATGAGTTCTATGCACTTCCTCAGTCGCCACAAACCTTTAAGCAACTTTTGATGGTTGCCGGATACGACAAATATTTCCAAATTGTACGCTGCTTCCGTGACGAGGATTTGCGTGCTGACCGCCAACCAGAGTTTACTCAAATCGACTGCGAGATGGCTTTCGTGGAGCAAGAAGATGTTCTCTCAACATTTGAGCGTTGGGCTAAATATATGTTCAAAGAGGTGATGGATATCACTCTCGAAGAGTCATTCCCACGTATGAGCTGGCACGAGGCGATGGAGAAGTATGGTTCCGACAAACCAGATATCCGCTTCGGAATGGAGTTTGCTGATCTCACTGATCTTACTCACGGTCACGGTTTCTCTGTGTTCGATGATGCAGAGTACATCTGTGGTTTCGCGGCTACAGGTTGCGCAACTTACACCCGTAAACAGATCGACGAGTTGACAGCATTTGTTAAACGTCCTCAAGTTGGTGCTAAGGGCTTAGTTTGGATCCGTGTGGAGGCTGACGGCTCAACAAAATCATCTATCGACAAGTTCTACTCACCTGAGCAGGTTAAAGCAATTGCCGAAAAGACTGGAGCTAAGGCTGGCGACATGGTATTTATCTTGTGTGGCAAAAAGTATAAGGCTCTCTCTCAACTCAACACTCTTCGCCTTGAGGTTGGTGAGCGTTTGGGCTTGCGTGACCCTAAAAAGTTCGCACCACTTTGGGTTGTCGACTTTCCTCTATTTGAGTGGGACGACGAGACTCAGCGCTACTACGCTATGCACCACCCATTCACATCGCCTAAGGCTGAGGATGTTGAATACCTCGCGACAGATCCAGGCAAAGTTCGTGCAAATGCATACGACTTCGTGTGTAACGGTACTGAGATTGGTGGTGGTTCAATTCGTATCCACGACTCTAAGCTCCAAGCGCAGATGTTCGAGATCTTGGGCTTCACTCCCGAGAAGGCTGAGGAGCAGTTTGGCTTCTTGATGAACGCATTTAAGTTTGGTGCACCTCCTCATGGTGGTCTTGCATTTGGTTTCGACCGTCTCTGCTCGCTCTTTGGTGGTGTGGAGTCAATCCGTGACTACATCGCATTTCCTAAGAATAATGCTGGTCGAGACGTGATGATCGAGGCACCATCGACAATCGACCAAGCACAACTTGACGAGTTGTACCTTGCTACAATTACTCCAGAGATTAAATAATTTTAAAAAAAAACATACTATTATGATCCGCATTAACGCATTTTTTCAAGTAAACGAGGGTGCTAACGAGCAGTTCCTCGCAGCAATCACTCCACTTGTAGAGGCTTCTCAAAAGGAGGCTGGTTGCATCGCATACGACCTTTTCGCTTCAACATCACGTCCAGACGTATATATTATGTGTGAGACTTGGGCTGACGCAGCAGCAGTAGAGACTCACAACGCTTCGGCACACTTCACCACTATCGTTCCAACTTTGGGTGCTCTTTGTACCTCTAAAGTTGAGAAATTCGATATGTAAGAGTAGTTTAATTTACAAAAAAAACAGATGGCAGCACCACTACCCGAAAGATTACGCCCACAATCAATTGATGACTATATAGGTCAAGAGCACTTAGTGGGGGAGAGTGGGGTGTTCCGCAAATTCTTCGACACAGGTAACGTCCCTTCATTTATATTGTGGGGACCTCCTGGAGTCGGAAAAACAACACTGGCAAAGATCATTGCCAACGAGCTTCAGCGACCATTCTTTACCCTCTCGGCAGTGTCGTCGGGGGTAAAGGATGTGCGTGAAGTAATCGAGTCCGCCAAGCGTCAACGCTTCTTCGATTCCAAACCACCATTCCTATTTATCGATGAGATTCATCGCTTCAACAAATCTCAGCAGGACTCTCTTCTGGGTGCTGTGGAGCAAGGCGTTGTGACTCTTATTGGGGCAACTACCGAGAATCCTTCGTTCGAAGTTATTTCACCTCTTTTGAGCCGTTGTCAGGTCTACATCCTGAAATCGATGGAAGAGTCAGATCTGGAGCGTCTACTCCAACGGGCTCTCTCTACCGACACGGAGCTCAAGGAGCGAGAAATCGAGGTTGTGGAGCGAGAGGCTCTATTTACATTTGCAGGTGGCGACGCTCGTAAATTACTAAATATATTGGATATAATTGTAGGTGCCACAAATGGTAAAATCACTATAACCAACGACTACGTTACCGAGTGCCTACAACAAAATATCGCTCTCTACGACAAGAATGGGGAGCAGCACTACGATGTGATATCTGCATTTATAAAATCTGTGCGTGGAAGTGACCCCAATGCCGCGATCTACTACCTGGCTCGAATGTTGGCTGGTGGCGAGGAGGCTCGATTTATAGCACGTCGATTGGTGATATTGGCTTCAGAAGATGTGGGTCTTGCCAACCCTAATGCACTTCTTTTGGCTAATGCTTGCTTCGATACTGTACACAAAATTGGAATGCCCGAAGCTCGTATAACCTTAGCACAAACGACTATCTATCTGGCGACAAGCGCTAAGTCGAACTCCGCATACGCAGCAATCAATAAAGCATTGGCGATGGTGCAGCACGATACCCAAAACCGACCTGTGCCACTTCATCTCCGCAATGCCCCAACAAAACTAATGAGTGAAGTGGGTTACGGCAAAGATTATCGCTATGCTCACGACTATGCTGGTAGCTTCGTGGAGCAGGAGTTTCTGCCCGATTCTCTTTCGGGAACCAAATTCTATGAGCCTCATACAGAGAACCCAGCAGAGGCAAAGATAGCTGATACGATAGCCAAACTTTGGGGAGATAAATATTAATTTTAATGAAATATATAGGACTTATTTCCGACACTCATAACTGTTTTGATGAGACTTTGCGTCACTTCCTACGCGATGTCGACGAAATTTGGCATGCTGGCGATATTGGCTCACTCACTCTTGCCGACCAGATAGCAAGCTTCAAACCTCTACGTGCCGTGTGGGGCAATATTGATGGTGCAGAGTGTAGACGCGCTTTTACCAAGGATTTACTCTTTGAGTGTGAGGGTGTGAGGGTGCTTATGACTCATGTAGGTGGTTACCCTCGACGCTACCGCCCCGAGGCTCTATCTAACATTATCGCATCTCGCCCCAATATTTTTATAGCGGGACATTCACATATATTAAAGGTGATCAATGATCCTCAATATAACCTGCTCCACATCAATCCTGGTGCAGCGGGTAACTATGGCATTCATAAAGTGCGTAGCGCGCTACGATTCAAAATTGATGGCGATAGAATCTTCGATATGGAGATTGGCGAGTGGGGGAGAGGTTGAGAAAAATCTTAGTAAGCGCAATTGGTGATGGTTGCTGAGTAGTCTCCATCAAAATAATCTACTATAACTTGCAATTTGCAACGCTCCTTGGGGAGTGATGCATCCGCATAGCTGCATAGGCGGTTGACAAATAGTTCGATGGTGTCGCCATGTTTGTCTACTGCTTGGTGGAGTGTGTTGAGTGTACGACCTGTATCAGGATCGCGTGCGCAAAAGGTGGTCACTCCAAGAGTGTCGACAATCATAATATTGGATAGCTCAACATAACGATTGCTGTGTAGAGGTGTTAGCTCCGCGATATTGAGTTGCAGAGGTGATACCTCTGTTGGTGTAGCCTCGTCGCTATGTTTTAGGTATTGCCCTACTCTTTTTTCTGATATATAGTCGAGAGTATATTCTCCAGTTGGCTCTGCTCCAATGCTCAAAGATCCATATTGGTAAAACAGGTAGAGCCCACTACAATAGAGCTTTATGCGGCTGCCAAAGGGGTATTCTATTTCGTTATTATCAAATTCGCACATTATCTTTATCGCAGCAGAACCATCATCAACTATTAGAGTGTTATAAAACTCGCCATACTTATCATTTGCTGTTATCTGCCCCTCGACAACAAGGTTGTCTCTTATCAATATTGAGCGGTAGTCAGTTGCAATATCACGCAACGAAGCAATCGATGTCACCTTGGTTGATAATGATGTCGAGGTAGGCTTGCTACATGCCGCCAGCAGCAACATCAAGCTAATATATACAATCTTCTTCACCGCGTAGTTTTAATAATATCTGGTCTGTGTGGCTATCGGTGTTGCCAAACTCCAATATGCCACATAGCGAAACTTGGCTTTGTGGTATCTTCGACTTAGCAAAATCGGCATACGAGGAGGTATAACACCAGATTGAATCTTGGTCTATGCTACGAAAGAGTGCATACCCAGACCAATTACGTTCTACACCATCCTCCGTGTGCAGCTGGAGTCTATTGAGTCGAATAAATTGACCTGCCTCCTCCTCTGTCAATTCCGCAAGAGCCTTGGGGGTGGGAAAGGGAGTTGTGTTGATGCTCTTCACATCAATGTAGTAGTCGACAATAGCGGGAGCGGTCATATAATCAAGAGAGAATGAAGAGTTGGCACCAGCAATAAGTCCAGTGCGTAACACTCCCAGGTAGCGGTCAAGTCCCAAGCCATTGAGTCTTAGTACAATTTTGCAGCCAGTAGGGTGGTATACATAGGAGTCATATAGCCCGTCGAGGATCTCTAAGGCGAACCCATCATTCTCAATAATGAAACTCTTGAAGAGATTTCCATATTTGTCATTTGCCGTTACAACTCCCTCAACAATAATATTTTCGTTAATCACTCTAACGCCTGATGCATATAACGAGTGAAGATGTTCGATGGAGGCGTTTGCATAGACCACCTCCTCCTCCGTCTCCTCCAATTGGAGCGAGTCAAAAGAGTTGTAGCAACTACTCAACATTAGAGAGGCAAGGATCAATATTACTTCTCGACCCACGAATCCTTGAGTCCTACGAAGTATAAAATTCCATCGAGACCTATAGTCGATATAGATTGTTTAGCTGTTGCTTTCACCTTAGGTTTGGCATGGAATGCGATGCCAAGACCTGCAATATTGAGCATTGGAAGGTCGTTAGCACCGTCGCCCACAGCTATTGATTGTGCGATATCGATATTCTCGAATTGGCATAGCAGACGTAGGAGCTCCGCCTTGCGCTCTCCATCGACCACTTGCCCGACGTAGCGACCTGTAAGTTTACCCTCCTCAATCTCTAATTCATTGGCATATACATAGTCAAAGCCAAAACGTTGGCGTAGATAGTTTCCAAAATAGGTGAAACCTCCCGATAGGATTGCAGTTTTAAATCCGACACGTTTTAGAATTGTCATCATGCGCTCCAACCCCTCGGTGAATGGCAGGCTCTCGGCTATCTCCTTCATTACAGATTCGTCGAGACCCTTGAGAAGGCTTACCCTTTGGCGGAAGCTCTCGTGGAAATCTATCTCGCCGCGCATAGCTTGTTCGGTGATCTGGCGTACCTGCTCTCCAACACCTGCTCTATCTGCCAATTCGTCGATCACTTCGGTCTCGATAAGTGTTGAATCCATATCGAAGCAGATTAGGCGACGGCAGCGGCGGAAGATATTATCCTCCTGAAATGATACATCAATACCATCCTCAAGGAGTTCGATAAATTGCTCCTGCACCGCGCTTTTGTCGGGCAGTGAACCACGAACAGAGAGCTCAATACAAGCTTTAGGTGCACGTTTGTCGGGGCTCAATGGTACTCGACCCGTGAGACGATTGATATCATCTATGTTTAGACCTTGGTCTGCAACAGCTTGGGTTACCTTAGCGATATGCGAGGCATTGATCCTGCGACCCAACATGGTGATTATGTAGCGGTTCTTACCTTGGCGACCCACCCAATCTTCATACTCCTCTTCGGTGACAGGGGTAAATCGAATATTTATTGATAGCTCCGAGGCTTTGAAGAGCAACTCCTTCATAATTGAGCCTGATTTGTCGGAGGTGGTCTGAAATAGAATGCCTAAGTTTAGCGACTGGTGGATATTGGCTTGACCAATATCGAGAATAAATGCGTCGTATTTCGCAAGGATTGCGGTGAGCGACGATGTCATTCCAGGTTTGTCTACACCCGAAATATTTATCTGTATAATTTCAATTTGTTTCTCCATAATTGCAAAGGTATAAATAATATTTTAAAGATAAAAGATATTAAATATTAGCTAAAGTTAGAATCTGATTAAATTTTTCACTATTTTTGTCGCCTAATTTAACAAATCACTAATTATGGAACTAAAGGATATTCTTGCAATCTCTGGTCAACCAGGACTTTACAAATATGTAGCGCAATCTGCACGTGGTGTGATCGTTGAGTCACTCATCGATGGTCGCCGCTCAAATGCATCTGCAACTTCACGTGTGAGTACACTCACCGAGATATCAATGTTTACCGAAGAGGAGGATGTTGCTCTTGCTGAGGTTTTTACCAATATCTACAAGCTTACCAGTGGCGAGCAGACAATTTCGCACAAGGAGTCAAACGACAAGATCGTTGAGGCATTTGCTGCTGCACTACCAAACTATGACCGCGACCGCGTGCATGTGTCAGATATGAAGAAGTGTTTTGCGTGGTTCAACATCCTTGTTGAGGCTGGTTTCACCTCTTTTGAACTTCCTAATCAAGAAAAGGCTGAAGCAGAAACTCAGAGCGAGGAGTAGACAATGAAAATTTCCAATATTGAGTTGGGCGAAAGCCCACTCTTTTTGGCTCCTATGGAGGATGTCACCGACCCGTCGTTTCGATATATGTGTAAGCGGTTCGGTGCCGATGTTGTCTATACAGAATTTATTTCGGCAGATGGACTGATACGTGACGCCTGGAAGTCGAGAGCAAAACTCAACTTAGATGAGGGCGAAAGACCTGTAGGAATCCAGATCTATGGTCACCTGATTGAACCTATGGTTGAGGCTGCTCGTATCGCCGAGAGTGCCTCTCCCGATATCATTGATATCAATTTCGGCTGTCCAGTCAAAAAAATCGCTGGACGAGGAGCAGGCTCTGGAATGATGCGTGATGTGCCTCTAATGGTCGAGATGACTCGCCAAATTGTGCAGGCAGTAAAGACTCCAGTAACGGTAAAAACACGATTGGGCTGGGATGATGAGTCCAAAAATATAGAGGAGATCGCTTTGCGGCTCCAAGATGTAGGTATCTCGGCACTTACAATACATGGTCGCACTCGCGCCCAGATGTATAAAGGAGATGCGGATTGGACTCTGATAGGTGCTGTCAAGAATAATCCCCTAATAAATATACCAATTATTGGCAATGGCGATGTAGACTCGGCGGAGTCAGCCAAGGCTATGTTTGATCGCTATGGCGTCGACGGAGTGATGATTGGTCGAGCTACCTATGGTCGCCCTTGGATCTTTCAAGAGGTTAAACACTATCTTGCAACAGGTGAGAAACTTGCGCAGCCATCACTTCTGGAGCGTGTCGCGATAGCGCATGAACACCTTGCAAAATCTATTGAGGTTAAGGGAGAGAAGGTAGGAGTGTTAGAGATGCGCCGACACCTCTCAAACTATTTTAAAGGTCTTCCAAACTTTAAGGAGACTCGCCTTAAGTTAGTTACCCTCAACGACCCCGCAGAGCTTTTCGGGGTGATCGACTATATAGGTCAAACATGGGGTGGTTTCGATATGAGCCAACAAGTGCCTTCATCGCTATCTCACGATATGTAGCGGTGACTTTTAGGCGGGTGCGTACCTTTTTTCTTGCTTGCTGTGCGCTTCGGACTGCCTCCGGCGGGCGGGGATAGCACCCCCGCGGGTGCGTACCATTGCGCTTTGGGCTTAGAGATTGCATCTCTAAGATTATAAAGATCAAAGAGTTGACGCAAATATATTTGCACAACTCTTTGGTCTTTATAATTTATTAAATGCCTATGGCATTTAAACCCAAATCGAGGTTCACCTCGC
>JAWXTF010000041.1:0-17964 GCA_044433965.1 Rikenellaceae bacterium
CAGTAAAAAGCGCACAGAAAGAAGAAAGAAGCGCACAGAAAGCAGCAAGCAAGAAGCGCACAGAAAGCAAGCAAGGTATGCACCCGCGGGGGTGCTATCCCCGCCCGCCGGAGGCAGTAAGAAACAACATTTAGCATACAATTGCCCTGAGGTCACCTCCTCTCACCGTGTTTCAATTCATCAGCTATTGCAGAAGCGGTGAGAGACATATAGTATCTACCGCAGCACATTTTGATTGGTGTAACGCCGTAGTGATCCACAAAGAAGAGTTCATCGAATAGAGTCAACTCCTCGGCACGTATATCGCGTTCGACAATCTGCAACGATAGATTTGTGGCGCACTCCTTTGCGAATCTATGCTCTACGGAGAGTGATTTGCGTGCCGTAATCAGTTCGTTGCCATAGAGGGCAAAAATTTGTGCTCCATTTATTAGGTCTACCTCTCCATTGTGGAGGCGTAGAGCCACCTCACATTGGCTCTTCTTACGTGCCTCCTCATTTGCACATATCGTTGCGCTCTCCCTCAGGAGTGTGGGCAGCGAGAGTCGCGGGAAATTATACTCTATAAGGGCTGCGCGTGGCGATATGCAGCGCATGGTATAGCCTTGATATAGCGAGCGTTCATGCTCCTCGATGAGGAGTGTAGCATCGTCGAGCAGCGTGAGACGCACAAAGAGCGAGACGCCACGGGGGCAACGGCTACGGCGCAAAAGAGACTCTATACGCTCCTTAGCCTCTGCAAGAGGCTCTCTGGCAG
This sequence comes from Rikenellaceae bacterium, assembly GCA_044433965.1. Classification (GTDB taxonomy): domain Bacteria; phylum Bacteroidota; class Bacteroidia; order Bacteroidales; family Rikenellaceae; genus Alistipes. The sequence continues at coordinate 758 of JAWXTF010000041.1, forward strand.
ATCTATTGAAGAGTTCGAAGTAGCTCTCGAAGAGTATCTTTAGGTGCTCTTCGAGGTGAAATATTTCACCATCGAGTGTATGAACGATTTGGTATAGAGAGAGTGGCGACATAGGTTATGCGGTGAAGATCTTAAGGAGCAGCTCACGCAACAATTCGCCATCGCTTGCGCCTCCGTTGTCGACACCCTTGCTCTTGGCGTCGTACTCACGCAGCAGCCCAAGGATAGCAAAGACACGTTTGTTGGGCCAGTTGGGTGCCACTTGGCGGAGCTCTCCAATAGCATAAATATTACGAATATTGAGCTTCGACATAAGGTCGTTGTCGGTAGGAGGTGCAGCATTGCGGAAGCGTGTGAGCCACATCAGGTAGTTGTAGACGAATAGATGTTTAAACTCATTGAATAGCGCCATGATGGTCAGCAGCAGAGGGTTATCCTTGGGGTTACGAGCAAAGTGGTCGGCTATAAGCAATGCACGTGCGAAGTTGCGGGTCGAGACTGCACGGCAGAGCTCGAAGTTGTTGAACTCCTTCGAGATACCAATATTTTGTTCTATGTCGGAGTCTGTAATGCGCTTAGTGGCTTCGGGCAACGAGAGGAGCAGCTTAGTTATCTCGCCCGTAACCTTCGAGAGGTCGGTGCCTAAGTTGTCGGTAATCATTGCCAGTGCTTTGTTGTCGATCTGGCACCCCTTCGAGGCGATGTAGTCGGTGAGCCATGCGCCAATCTCGTAGTCGCGAGGGCGGATAGATTCGAACACTACACCCTTTGCCAAGCAGTGCTTGTAGAGCTGCGAACGTTTGTCGATGCTCTTCTCCTTGTGGCATATCACCAACACGGTAGTGGGGTTTGGCGAGGCGGTGTAGAGTGATAGCTTCTCCACAGAACGCAACTGCTGAGCCTCCTTAAGGATCACCACTTGACGGGTACCCATCATAGGCATCTGGCGACAGGCGTTAATCACCTGACCCACCTCGGAATCTTTGCCATAGAGGGTTATCGAGTTGAATGCTTTGTGCGTATCGTCGAGCAGCGTATCGTCGAGCAGGTCGCACAGAGAGTCTATAAAGTAGCTCTCCTCACCCATCAGTAGGTAGAGCGGAGCAATAGTGCCCGCTTTGACATCTGCCGAAATTTTGTTTAGTGCCGCGGTGCTATCACGGAATTTTAGGGTTGCTTTAGCCACTATTGTATCTCTTTTGTTATTCTTAATATATTTTCGCTCTCTCCATCGAGCTTAAACTTCTCGCTGATGCGGCGTCCAATGACCCACACAATCTCGCCTGAGGCTGAGGTGAGAACAAATTGGCGCTCCTTTTCGGGTTGCGACACCTTCTCGTCGATCAAGAAGTCGCTCACCTTCTTGCGACCGCTCATCCCAAAGGGAACGAAGTAGTCACCCTCACGCCACCTACGCAAGGTGAGCGGATATTGCAACTTGTCGGCATCAAGCAGCGCCACCTTAGGGGGCACCGAGAAGCTCTCCAAGAGACCCACATCGAAGTGTTCATAGAACAGGATGGAGTTACCACAGTAGTTACGCAACATATGTCGCTCGACACTCACCTCGCAATCATCATCAGATGGTATTTTGGTGATAAGGATCTTGCCTCGATTGGTGTAAGCCACATACTCCTTGGAGTAGAACCGACGTCCCGAGCTATCGCTCTTCGATGAGGCAATAAGCGAGTCGACAACATCGCCCTTAAAACCAAATGAGGAGTTGAGAAGCTCATAGATCACAAACTCAGTAGGCAGCGAGACATCTATACGCCCCACATCGAGGGTGTAGATGCCATCCTCATTTGTGATTACCTCCCCCGAGATCTTGGCAATCGAGGCATTGATAAACTTTTGAGCATTGATAAGTCGCTCAATATTTTGGCGCATTATGCGTGAGAACTTTGGGTTGATCTCCTTCACACGAGGGATCAAGCCAAGTCGTATCTTGTTGCGTAAGTATTTGGTGGAACGATTAGAGGAGTCCTCACGGTAGGGCACCTTGTGGCTTGTGGCATACTCCAACAGATCTTTGCGCTGAGCAAACATCATTGGTCTGATAATCTTGCCGCGGTGCGCAGTGATGCCTGTCAAGCCCTTGAGACCCGTGCCACGAAAGAGATTGATAAAGAAGGTCTCTACAGAGTCGTCGATATGGTGCGCCACCGCAATAACATTGTAGTTGTGCTCGCGGCTGATCTCCTCGAACCAAGCGTAACGCTGTCGGCGTGCAACCATCTCCATCGAGTCACCCGAAGCCTCCATCTCGCCCGTGGTGTCGAAGCGGCGGTTGTAGAACTCTATGCCCAAGGCGGCAGCACGCTGCTCAACCAACACCTCGTCCTCATCGCTCTCGCTGCCACGAAGCTGGAAGTTGCAGTGTGCAACACCCACATTGTAGCCCGCCGCCACAAAGAGATCCATCATAACCATAGAGTCGACTCCCCCCGACACGGTGAGTAGGATTCTGTCCTCGTGCGAAGCCATCGCATTGTGGCCAATGTAATCTTTAAATCTGTCTAAAAGCGTTATCATACTTGTTTGCTTTATATTGTTTCTGTGCGTTTCTGTGCGTTTCTTACTGCCCTTATGCCGGGCGGGCACCAAGCTTTTCTTGGATCCAAAAACTTTGTTTTTGACCTTTTCTTGGGTTACTTTTACAAAATATTTACCTCTGGTGAGAGCGTTACTCCAAACTTCTGCTCAACGCTCTCAATGATCTTGTGCGCAAGTGCCACAACATCGGCACCAGTTGCGCCACCTAAATTAACCAATACAAGAGCCTGCTTAGCATGTATTCCGACCCTGCCACAGGTGTAACCCTTAAATCCTGCTTGATCGATCAACCACCCTGCCGCCAACTTCATCTGCTCGGCATTACCCTCGATTGGGTAGAGCGGCATATTGGGGTATTGAGTCTTAAGCTCCTCAGCCTTAGCGATCTCCACCGCTGGATTCTTAAAGAAGCTACCAGCGTTACCCATCACCTTAGTGTCGGGAAGCTTCAAGCTTCGTATAGCACATATCGCCTCACGGATATTACGCAACGTCACTTCGCCTCGCTGAGCAACTTCGCTCACCACATCGCCATAACCAAGCAGCGGGCGCGCAATGCGACTTAGGCAGAAGGTCACCGAAGTGATGATGACCCTACCTCGCAAGGACCCTTTAAAGATGCTGTCACGGTAGCCAAAGTTGCAGTGCGGAGCTTGCAGCTGTAGCGAGTTGAGTGTAGAGGGGCAGAACATCTCAACATGCTCAACAACTGAGCCCACCTCGCACCCATAAGCGCCAATATTTTGGACTGGTGCTGCACCAACCTTGCCAGGGATCAACGAAAGATTCTCAACACCCCAGTAGTCGTTGTCGACAGCCCACGCCACAAAGTCGTCCCACTCCACGCCAGCATCAACTTTAACCTTCACCTCGAAGCTCGAAGAGCTTACAACCTCGATATTAGAGCCCACGGGAGTAAGCAGCGTACCACCGTAGTCGTGGGTGAAAAGCACATTGTTGCCACCACTCAGCACATACCACTCAGAGGGTGGATTCTCCGCAAAAATCTCTACAAGATCTGCCTCACTCTCGAACTCAATAAGCCTCCTCGCGCTTTGCTCAACACCGAAGCTATTACGCTCTCGGAGCGATATATTGTAAAATTCATGTTTCATATTCTGCAAAGTTAAAAAAAATTATTAATTTTGGGGGATGATATGGGGTAAAAGAGAGAGGAAAGTTTTAAGTTTTTTGAGTTCTGGATTACGGCTCGGGTGGCTGGGACGGGCTGAAACCAACTGAGACTTTCAACAACCATGAACCGAGCAAATCCAAGAAAAGCTTGGTGCCCGCCCAGCATTAGGAGATAAAAAACAAGAATAACCACAAAAAAAAGAGATAAAAAAGTTATGTTTTCAAACCAAGATTTAGAGCAGATTACAGCTCATGGCATCGACCCAAAGAGTGTTGAGCAGCAGATTAACTACTTCGAGCAGGGTTTCCCCTCGCTTCCAGTGCTCAGAGCAGCGGCGGTAGGTGATGGAATTTTACGACTCTCCGATAGCGAGATGCGCGAGGCTATAGCAGCATACGAGAGTGCACGGAGCGAACTCAAAGTTGTTAAGTTTGTTCCCGCCTCGGGAGCTGCTACACGCATGTTTAAGGAACTTTTCGAGTTTGTAGGTGCCGATAAACGCACTCCTGGGATTGACTACCTATTGCAAAACATCGAGAAGTTTGCCTTCTACCCCGAACTCAAGGCATTACTCCCAGAGGGAGCTGACGACAAAGCAACAGTAAGCGCAATCATTGGCGAGGGTCTCGCCTACGGCTCTAAACCAAAGGGACTTGTGACATTCCACAGCTATGAGGATGGCAACCGCAAGGCAATCGAGGAGCACTTGGTTGAGGCAGCTACCTACGGCAGCAACAATGGCGAGGCTAACATCCACTTCACCGTATCGCCAGAGCACCGTGCAGCATTCATCGAGTTGTTAGATGCAGTCGTACCACGCCACGAGGCTAAGTATGGTGTGAAGTTCCACATCTCATTCTCGGAGCAGAGCCCAGCAACCGACACCGTAGCGGTGAACCCCGACAACACGCTCTTCCGCACAAATAGCGGTTCGTTGCTCTTCCGCCCAGCAGGTCACGGAGCACTCCTTGAGAACCTCAATGCTATTGATGCAGATTTGATCTTTATCAAAAATATCGACAATGTAACTACCGATGCTCTTCGCGCCGACACTGTAGCCTACAAAAAGGCATTGGCTGGAACCCTACTTAAGATTCAAGATCAGGCATTTGAGTATATCAAAGCACTTGCAGTTGGTGGTGCCGAGTTGGAACCAATAGCTCAATTTATCGAGGAGAAACTTTGTGTCAAGGTTCCCACAAACTATGGTTCAGCTATACTCACTTCGATATTGGAGCGCCCAATGCGTGTTTGCGCAATGGTTCGCAACGAGGGAGAGCCAGGTGGAGGTCCATATTGGGTGAAAGATGCCGAGGGCTTCGAGTCACTCCAAATCGCTGAGTCAAGCCAAATATCGGCTGAGGATGCTCACCTAATGAGCGAGGCTACTCACTTCAACCCTGCCGACCTAATCTGTGCAGTGAAGGATTCTCGTGGCAACAAATTCAATCTCAAAGAGTTTGTCGACTACTCAACAGGATTCATCTCGGAGAAGTCGAGCGAAGGACGCCCCCTACGCGCTCAGGAACTGCCAGGACTATGGAATGGCTCAATGGCTAAGTGGAACACCATCTTCATCGAGGTGCCCGTTTCAACATTCTCTCCTGTGAAAATCGTGCAAGACCTATTGCGCCCTCAACATCAGTAGACTTCTATTGCCGCTTGCTTGCCTCCAGTGGGTGCTTACCTTGCTGTGCGCTTCTTTCTGTGCGCTTCGGCTGGGTTGGGTTGCTTTCTGTGCGCTTCGGTTGGGTTGGGTTGATTTCTGTGCGCTTCTCACTGCCTCCGGCGGGCGGAGATAGCACCTCCGCGGGTGCGTATCATTGCGCTTTGGGCTTAGAGATTGCATCTCTAAGATTATAAAGATCAAAGAGTTGACGCAAATAAATTTGCACAACTCTTTGATCTTTATAATTTTTTAAATGCCTTTGGCATTTAAACCCAAATCGAGGTTCACCTCGCTGATGTTGAGGTAGCAACCGCAAGTTGTCACGCAAGAGATCAGTATTGAAAGTTTATCCTCAAACCCAAATAGAGGTGAACCTCGCTGATGTGGTGGTGGCAACCGCAGGTTGACACAGCGCAATACAAAAGTCAAAAACGAAGTTTTTGGATCCAAGCTATAGCTTGGTGCCGCGCGGCACGAGCGCGATGAGCAATCTTTACCAAGCAACAACCTCAAGCATCAAGCATGGTGCCGTGCGACAGGAGCGCGAAGAGCAAGCTACTTTGAGTCTATTTACTTTGAGTCTCAGGTACAATATTTAGTCACAAAATTTCGTTTTTCGGGCTAAAACTATTTAATGTTGAAAAAAATATTTACTTTTGTAGATTAAAGCAAAAAAACATAATATTATAGAATGAGATCATTTAAGTTTTGGAACAATTTGGTTGGCTGGGCAGTCTTTGCGATTGCGGCAACCACCTATCTGCTCACAATGGAGCCTTCGTCGAGTCTGTGGGACTGCGGAGAGTTTATCGCTACATCCTACAAGTTGGAGGTAGGGCATCCTCCTGGGGCGCCTCTCTTTATGATTCTGGCTCGCATAGCGACAATCTTTGCTCCATCTACTCACTATGTGCCACACATGGTCAATGGGCTTAACTGCTTGGTGAGTGGTTTCACGATCCTATTTTTATTTTGGAGTATCACCCATATTGCTCGTCGTTTGTTTACCGCTGAGGGGCGTGAGCTTAGCTCGAACTCTCTTTGGGCTTCAATTGCGGCAGGTGCTGTGGGTGCTTTGGCATACACCTTTACCGACACCTTCTGGTTCTCGGCAGTTGAGGGTGAGGTCTACGCTATGTCGTCGATGTTTACCGCTCTTGTGGTGTGGCTGATGCTACGTTGGGAGGATGAAGCCGACGAGCCACACTCTCACCGTTGGATCATTCTGATCGCCTACCTGATGGGACTTTCGATTGGTATTCATATACTTAACCTCTTGGCGATTCCAGCCCTTGTATTTATCTACTACTTCCGCAAAACGGAGAGGGTTACTGTGAAAGGTCTATTTTTGTCGCTCTTGATCTCGGGTGCTATCCTACTCTTTATCAATGCCTTTGTTATCTCTAAGGCGATATATATCGGAGCTATGGTCGACCTCTTCTTTGTCAACACGTTGGGACTTCCTGTGAACTCAGGTATGGTAGTCTACTCCTTGGCGTTGATTGGAGGTTTGGGCTACGCCTCTTTTGTGACTCACCGCAAGGGTAAGTTGCTACTCAATATGATCTTCTTGTCGCTTACAATGCTTTTTGTAGGTTACTCCTCATACGCTTCGGTTACTATCCGTGCGGCGGTTAATCCTCCGATGAATAGTAACAATCCGAACAACCCTCATGCGCTTCTTTCGCTATTAAACCGTGACCAATATGGTTCGCGTCCGCTGCTCTACGGAGCCTACTACTCGGCACCAGTGGAGGATTACACCACGCGTGAGTTCTACTATGTTGACGAAGATGGAAAGTACGCAAAGGGCTCTGTGCTCGATGGTTACACCTATCCCGACGAGTTTATGCACCTCTTCCCACGTATCTGGAACTACTCCAAAGGTGAAGCAGCATACAAGGCTTGGGCTGCATATCGCACATCGAGCAAGGTGGCTCGTGATGAGAATGGCAACCAGCTCACCGACCAAAATGGACGCCCGATGTTTACCACCTCTCTCGACTTCGGAAAACCAAAGGTCTACCAGGGTGAGACCTATATGGAGCCTACATTTGGAGAGAATCTGAACTACTTCTTCAACTACCAATTCAACTATATGTTCTGGCGCTACTTCCTTTGGAACTTCGTAGGACGCCAAAACGATATTCAAGCCTCTACGGTGACCATAAGCGATGGTAATTGGCTCTCGGGAATCAACTTTATCGACGAGGCTTATCTTGGTCCGCAGACCGACCTACCAAGCGAATTGGAGAACAATCGAGGTCGCAACACCTACTACTTCTTGCCCTTTATCTTGGGACTTATTGGTCTGATATATCAACTCAATCGAGACCCTAAAAACTTCTCTATTGTGATGTGGCTCTTTATAATGATGGGTATTGCGCTTGTGGTGTACTTCAACTCATCGCCCTCGGAGCCTCGCGAGCGTGACTACGTATTTGCGGGAGCCTTCTATGCCTTTACCATCTGGATTGGACTGGGTGTTTTGGCACTCCGCGACCTTATCGTTTGGCTCTCGAAGCGTGATTCGAAAGGGGCTGTGATAGCTGCATTTATCGTAGCGATGTCGGTTCCAACGATATTGGCTACTGAGAACTGGGACGACCACAACCGCTCGGGTCGTACCATGGCGCGCGATATTGGTTGGAACTACCTACACTCGACTCTGCCAAACTCAATTATAATGAACTATGGCGACAACGACACATTCCCACTTTGGTTCAATCAAGAGGTCGACTCGGTACGTACCGACGTGAGAATAATGAATACCAGCTACTTGGGTGGTGAGTGGTATATCGACCAGATGAAGCTCAAATCTAATGAGTCGGACCCTGTTCCATTTACTCTACCACGCAGCAAATATGCCTATGTCAACGACTGGTTGCCAGTCTACGACCAAGTAGATAGCGCTACAGTGAAGCAGGTTGTAGACTTTATAATGAACGACGATGAGCGCTCGAAGGTGGCTCTTGCCGATGGTTCAAAGACCGACTACATCCCTACTCGCCGCATAGCGATACCTGTGAACAAAGAGAATGCGATAGCCTCGGGGATCGTAAAGGCTGAGGATGCTCACCTAATGGTTGACACGGTATATATCAATATCTCGAAGAGTAATATCGATAAGATCGAGATGATGTTGCTCGACCTCTTCGCCAACTTCGACTGGAAGCGTCCTCTCTACTTTACGCAGGTTTATATACTTCAAAACTTGGGACTTATCGACTACTTGCAGTTCGATGGCTACGCCTACCGCTTTGTACCAATCAAAACCCCTTACACCACCTCGTGGGATGTGGGTAGAGTAGATCCCGACTACGCTGCACCTCTGCTCTTGGAGAAGTTCCGCTTCGGAAACCTTAAGGACGAAAACGTATATGTGGACAACTTCTTCCAATACAATCTCAATGCCTCGAAGACCCGCGAGGGCTTTGCTCGTGTGGCTAATGCCTATATCCGCCAAGGAGAGGATAGCCTTGCGTTAGAGTTGTTGAATCGTGGTTTGGAGGAGCTGCCAGTGAGCCAAATCCGCTACACTCCTGCCAACACAATACCATTTATAGAGGGCTACTACGACCTTGCTGAGTTTGAGCGTGGTGATGCACTTATGACTGCCTACATCAACAATATTGTTGAGCATATAGAGTACTACCTTCGCTTCGAGGGCTACCAAGGCGACTTGGTGACGCCTCTCATCGACGACAGGCTCGACGAACTGGGTCAAGCATACCAGCTTGTGGCATATGCCAAACGTAACGATATATTGGTGTGGCTCAACGACTACTACCGCTCATTGGGCGCCACCGATGAAGATCTATACCTAATTGAAACTGACCAAGATACAGTCTCTACTATCAATCCAACACTATAAATAATTATGAATAACCCACTTTCACTCTACAATACCCTAACTCGCCGCAAGGAGGAGTTTGTCCCCATAAACCCCAAACACGTAGGAATGTATGTTTGTGGTCCAACAGTCTATGGTGACCCACACTTGGGTCACGCACGCCCTGCCGTAACCTTCGACCTTATGTTCCGCTACCTACGCTCGTTGGGCTACAAGGTGCGTTACGTGCGCAATATTACCGATGTTGGTCACCTCGAACACGATGCTGACCAGGGTGAGGATAAAATCGCTAAGAAGGCTCGCCTCGAAGAGTTGGAGCCAATGGAGGTAGCCCACTACTACACTGAGCGTTATCGCTCGGCTATGGAGCAATTGGGAGTACTCTCACCATCGATTGAACCTCACGCTTCGGGTCACATCATAGAGCAGATCGAGTTGGTCGAAAAGATCCTCGACAAGGGCTTTGCCTATGAGGCTAATGGCTCTATCTACTTCGATGTAGCCAAGTATAATGAGGTATATAACTACGGCAAGTTGTCGGGTCGCAACCTCGATGATGTCGTAACCAACACCCGCTCGCTCGATGGTCAGAGCGACAAACACCACTCGGCAGATTTTGCTCTTTGGAAGAAGGCTTCGCCAGAGCACATTATGCGTTGGAACTCACCTTGGAGCGAAGGTTTTCCTGGTTGGCACATGGAGTGCTCGGCAATGAGTAGCAAGTACTTAGGTAACCATTTCGATATCCACGGAGGTGGTATGGACCTTATGTTCCCTCACCACGAGTGCGAGATTGCACAATCTACAGCTGCCTTTGGGCATGACTCGGCTCGCTACTGGGTGCACAACAATATGATTACCATAAATGGTCAAAAGATGGGTAAGTCGCTTGGTAACTTCATCACATTGGAGGAGCTCTTCACAGGCTCTCACCAAATCTTGGAGCAGGCATATAGCCCAATGACCATCCGTTTCTTTGTGCTTCAGGCACACTACCGCTCAACGCTCGACTTCTCGAATGAGGCGTTGCAGGCTGCCGAGAAGGGTCTCGACCGTTTGATGAAGGGTGTGGAGGCACTATCGAAGATCAAGCCTTCAACCTCTTCAAGCTTTGATGTGGCAGAGATCGAGAAGCGTTGCGCCGATGCAATGAACGACGATTTGAACTCTCCAATGGTTATCTCGGCACTCTTCGATGCTGTGCGCTTGGTCAACTCCGTGGTGGATGGTTCGCAGAGTATCACCGAGGCTGACTTGGTGGCACTTAAAGCTACTTTCGACCTTTATCTGTTTGAGGTATTGGGTCTTAAAGATACTAAGGCAGCAGGCTCGGCACAGGGTAAGGACTATATAACTCCACTTGTCGAGATGTTGCTTAGCATGCGTTCGGAGGCTAAGGCCTCTAAGAATTGGGCTCTTTCGGATCAGATCCGTGATGGGCTTACTTCGGCTGGAATCCGTGTGAAGGATCGCAAAGATGGTTGTGACTGGGAAATCGAGTAGAGGGAATGGTTAGCACAGAACAGATAAAGGAGATAGTTGAACGTTGCTCGGAGTTGGAGCGCTGCTTAGCGATTGATGCTAAGCGCATTGAGCTCGAAAATGAGGAGGAGCGCACCCAAGAACCGAACTTTTGGGAGGATGCCGAGGCTGCACGCAAGCAGCTGCAAAAGGTAGCTTCGATAAAGAGTTGGGTCGAGGAGTATGACCGCACTGCCAAAGAGGCGGAAGACCTCACCCTGATGGGAGAATTTGTGCGTGAGGGAGTAGCTACCGAGGAGGAGTTCGACACACTCTACGCTGAGGCTCTAAAGCATGTCGAGGAGTTGGAACTTCGCAACATGCTGCGTCGTGAGGAGGATCGTCTGGGTGCTATTGTCGACATCAACGCTGGCGCTGGTGGCACCGAGGCACTCGACTGGGTTGCTATGTTGCTGCGTATGTATAGTCGTTGGGCAGAAGCTTCGGGCTACCGCATCAAGATGCTTGACTATCAGGCTGGTGACGAGGTGGGAGTGAAGTCCTGCACAATGGAGGTCGAGGGAGATAGCGCTTATGGCTACCTAAAAAGCGAGAATGGTGTGCACCGCATGGTGCGTCTCTCTCCATTCAATGCCAACAACAAGCGCCAAACGACCTTCGCTTCGGTCTTTGTGTCGCCTGCCGTAGATGACAACATCGAGGTTGTGGTGAATCAAGCAGATATAGAGTGGGACACCTACCGAGCAAGTGGTGCAGGGGGTCAAAACGTAAATAAGGTGGAGACAGCAGTACGTCTGCGCTACCACTCGAAGGATCCTCAAACGGGGGAGTCGATAGATTACTTGATCGAGAATATGGAGACGCGGAGTCAGCTTATGAACCGTGAGAATGCAATGAGGATTCTCCGCTCGAAGCTCTACCAGCGAGAATTGGAGAAGCGCCGAGCAACTCAGCAAGCACTGGAGGCGACCAAAAAGAAAATTGAGTGGGGATCACAGATCCGCTCCTACGTCTTTGACGACCGCCGTGTTAAGGATCACCGCACAGGTTACCAAACATCGAACGTGGATGCTGTGATGGATGGAGACCTCGATGGATTTATTAAGGCTTATTTGATGGAGATTGGAGGGTGATTTTTAATGCATAATTCATAATTCATAATTCATAATAGCCCCTAACTTAAAAACAATTATGGAAAAACTAATTTTAATATCTAATGATGATGGCTACGATGCTAAGGGCATTGCGGCTCTCATTGAGGTGGCTGCCAAGTTTGGCAGAGTGGTGGTAGTGGCACCTAAGAGTGCTCAAAGTGGCATGAGTCAGGCTATTACGATGTATGCGCCACTATACCCCAACCGAGTAGAGAGCGACCTGCCAGCAGAGATCTATTCGCTCAATGGTACACCTGTAGATTGTGTTAAATATGCGCTCGACCACCTACTGAAGGATCAGACCGTGGATCTTATGTTGTCGGGAATCAATCATGGTTCGAATGCAGCGGTGAATGTGCTCTATTCTGGTACGATGGGAGCTGCAATCGAGGGTAGCTTCTACGCTCCAGCTATCGGTTTTTCGCTGCTCGACCATAGTGCGAATGCAGATTTTGAACCTTCGAAACCCTTTGTGGAGCGTATTATCCGCTCGGTATTGGAGTCGAATGTGGAGCCTCACTTCTGCCTCAATGTCAATATTCCGGCTCTGCCCGAGTGCGAGATCAAGGGCATAAAGTGCTGTCGTCAGAATCGTGGCTACTGGCGTGAGGAGTTCTTCGAGCGTAAGGATCCACGCAACAAGAGCTATTTTTGGCTCACTGGAGAGTTTGTAAACTATGAGCCCGAGGCAACCGATACGGACGAATATGCACTTGCCGATGGATATGTCTCAGTAGTGCCAATTCAGGTCGATATGACCGACTACGCTCGCCTGGAGCAGATACGCAAATTCACCTTTTAGGGGGAGTAGGATAGGAGGTTAATATGTTGTTTATCAGAGTACTACTAATCATTGCAATCTGCACCCAGTTGGTGGCGTCGATATACGCCATAAAGTTGGTTGGTGCCACCAAATATAACTCTATCTGGTGGCTATTTATCGTCAGCTTTATGCTGCTCTGTGTGGAGCGAGTCTTGCAGTATGTGATGGTTGGTGGGGTCGAGATACCCCTCAACTTCTTCTGGTGGACAGGTCTGGTAGTCTCCATTGGTCTCTCAATAGGTGTGATGTATGCGCACCGACTCTTTAAATATATTGACCGCTTGAACCAGCAGAGGCAGTCGATATCGAGACGCATACTCTCGGCGGTGATCCGCACCGAGGAGAAGAGCCGCTCGACATTCTCCAAGGAGCTACACGATGGACTTGGACCACTCTTGTCGAGTGCGAAGATGTCTCTCTCGGCACTCTCCAATGAGAAGCTACGTGCCGATCAACGGCAAAAGATTATCGACGACACCACGTATCTAATCAATGAGGCTATCGACTCTTTGCGTGAGATCTCGAACAACCTCTCGCCACATGTGCTCAACGACTTTGGACTGATTAAAGGTCTGCGCAACTTTATCAACAAAAACTCCGCTCTCTCGAACATCAAACTGCAATTTGTGAGTAACCTCCGCGAGGAGCGTTTCGACCGCGACATCGAGGTGACTCTCTACCGTACTCTCTGCGAGCTCTTCAACAACTCACTCAAACATGCGGCATGTTCCCAGATAATGGTGTCGTTGCTCAAGGAGGATGGTGCAATAAGGATAGTCTATCGAGATAATGGTAAAGGCTTCACCATTAAACCTGTAGAGGATCGAGGCATGGGGCTATCCAACATCACCTCACGCATAAACTCAATTAGTGGAAAGATAGATATCGAGAGCTTCTTAGGCATGGGTATGACTGCTCGGATTGAGGTACCACTCAAAAAATAAATAAATAGAATGAAGATAATTTTGGTAGATGACCACACCCTATTCCGACGTGGTTTGCGAGGTCTTATCGAGCAGCAAGAGGGCTACGAGGTGGTAGCTGAAGCTTCGAGTGGAGAGGAGTTTCTTGAGCTACTCCCCTCGACACGTGCCGACGTGGTATTTATGGATATCTCGCTCGAAGGAATATCAGGCGATGTGGCAACGCGTAGAGCCCTCGAAGAGTTTCCAATGCTCAATGTGATTACACTCTCAATGTTTGGGGATGAGAGCTACTATAAACTTATGGTCGAGGCGGGAGCCAAGGGTTTCCTGCTCAAAGATAGCGATATCTACGAGGTGATTGAGGCAATAGATACTGTGGCTGCCGGAGGCACCTACTTCAGCAGTAAATTATTCTCCTCGCTAACCGACAATATTCACAGTGTGGAGATACCTTCGAGTGAATGTGATCTGCTCTCTGCTCGCGAAACGGAGATCTTAGTTGCTGTGTGTCAAGGGCTCTCGAACAACGAGATTGCCAACAACCTCTTTATCTCAAAACGCACTGTCGACAAGCACCGCGCAAATATAATGGAGAAAACAGGTTGCAAAAATACAGCTAACTTAGTTGTATATGCAGTAAAAAATGGACTGGTGGACTTTTAGAATCTGTTTAAATTTCTCTCATCTAATTTGTTAAGGATCTGTCACTTCACTTTTCTCTTTTTCTACTCGTTACATAGCTATTGCTATGCGCCTCGCACAAAGAAGAGAAAATTAAAACAACATCTCTCTTAACAATTTTAGCAAGAAAAACTTAAACAGATTCTTAGCACTAAGATATAATTTGAAATATGACAATGAATATAAAAACAAACATCATAACAATCTCTCTATTAGCCCTTTCGCTAATCGCGCGCGCGCAAGAGGTATCGCGCACAGAGTTCTCGACATACTCCCTACGTAAGGATGCTGCCTCACGCACACATAGCCAAGGCGATAACTATATAGAGTTTGCCCCCTCGCTAATGCTCAATGGAGAACTGTTGGAGGCTGCCGAACAGAGCTTCTCGATGCCGCAAAGTTGGGTCGACACCTCTATCTATCTCCACCTTGAGTGTGTCGGTAGCGGATATACCCTCTTTATCAATGGGCGCCAAGTAGTGGTTTGTGATGATAGCTTCACCCCGAGAGATTACGACATATCGCAATTTGTGCGTGTTGGCGACAATGTGATAACACTTGTAACACACACCTCAAACTACTCAATGTTGGAAGAGTCCCTCGTGCATGCTAAGCGCAAACCATTCGAGGGTAGCTACATCTTTACCCAAAACAAACTTAAGATACTCGACTACTCACTCTCGCTCACCCAACACACCGAGGGGCAACATGGTCAGCTCTTTATCGATGTGATTGTGGAGAATAGATTTAACTTCGAGGAGACTATAGATGTCGGTTTCGATATCTATGCCCCTGATGGCAAGTTGCTCGATTTCAGCTCCACACAAGTCGCTGTGGCAGGTAACTCGATAGATACTATTCGTTTTGCCCCACACCTATACGGTGCAGAGAAGCAGAGGTGGAACCCCTCAGCCCAAAAGACAATGTGGGTTGGAGGACGCTCCGTTGTGCGATATACCGACCAACCACTCTACTCGGTGATGCTATTTACCAAACGCAATAGAGTAAATAGCGACTATATCCCCTTCGAGGTGGGCTTCATCCTCCCCGAATATTCGGATGGCACTTTGAGCAGCTTCGAGACACAGATCGACCTTAGGAGTACCCCCTATAGAGCAGTTGGCGGAGCGGAGCAGAGCGAGAAAGAGCTTCGCGAGCTTAAGCAGCAGGGCTTCAATACCATTATCCCCGACTACCCTCAGCCTCTTTGGTTCTACTATCTTTGCGATAAATTAGGTCTATATGTGATTGACCAAGCAGCGATTAGCGCCCCCACGGCAGCAGATCAGAGAGCTGTTGGCGGCACACCATCGAACAATCCTGAATTGGTGAGTCAATACTTAGATCGTGTGCAGAGCATGTACTTTAGAACGCGCAACTTTAGTTGCGTAGTAGGCTACTCCCTGGGGCACGACTCGGGCAATGGCTACAATATGTATAAGGCATACCAGTGGCTCAAAGGTGTGGCAGGAGAGCGCCCTGTGATCTACTCGGGAGCTAAAGAAGAGTGGAATAGTGATCCTCTAAAAACTAAATAATAGATGAATATTGAACTCCTTGTGGTGGGAAAAACTGACTCCTCGCTGATCGAAGAGATTGTTGCAAACTACGCTAAGCGTGTAAACTTCTATTGTAAATTCTCGATAACAACGCTTCCCGACATTAAGAATACCAAAAACCTAACTGTCAAGCAACAACGCGTAGCAGAGGGAGAACTTATACTCCGTCAAGTGGCAGAGAGCGACTTTGTGACACTGCTCGA
The DNA here is from genome assembly GCA_044433965.1 of Rikenellaceae bacterium. Lineage (GTDB taxonomy): Bacteria > Bacteroidota > Bacteroidia > Bacteroidales > Rikenellaceae > Alistipes. The sequence continues at coordinate 16,799 of JAWXTF010000041.1, forward strand.
CGAGCGAGGCACAGAGTACCGCTCCATAGATTTTGCCTATTGGCTCCAAAAGAGAATGAATAGCGGCGTGCGACGCTTGCTGATTGTCATTGGTGGTCCCTATGGATTCTCTGAGGCGGTCTACGCACGTGCCAACTCCAAGGTATCACTCTCCAAAATGACATTCTCCCACCAAATTGTACGAGCTATATTTGCCGAACAGATATACCGTGCATTTACCATACTCAAAAATGAACCATATCATCACGAATAGATCTGTACCTCTAATCATAATATTGACACCCAACACTTTAAGTAGCGTCGGGCTGCGTGAGATGCTCTCGCAGATACTCCCCTTTGCATTAATCAAAGTGTGTAATACTATAGAGGAGCTACTTGCGGAGAAGCCAACCGACATATTTCATATCTTCATCTCCTCACAGCTGCTTATAGAAAATATTCAGCTGCTTGACAAGCTACGCCCAAAACTCATTGCTCTCACCAATGGTTCAGCAAACACATCTGCCCTAAGAGAGTTTCACCAAATAAATATCCAGCAGGGCGAAGCAGAGATCATGGAGTCGATAAAAGCAATGCATACACATGCACACGGCTCTCAACACCCCACTCTCCCACCCCCCAATGAAGAGACAGAACTGCTGTCACCACGCGAGAGAGAGGTGACTAAATTATTGGTTGAAGGACTAATCAATAAGGAGATCGCCGCACGACTCGATATAGGAGTCACCACAGTGATAACACATCGCAAAAATATATTTGAAAAACTCGGCATCCGCTCAATAGCAGGTCTTACAATATATGCCATAATGAAAAGATATGTTGATATTTAACGGAAAACAAACACCTGAAAAGTCGATTGCTCATCACACTCTTGCTCTTGCTTGACGCTTGGGGGGTTGCTTGGGGTTGCTTGGGGTTTTGCTTGGGGTTTTGCTTGGGGTTGATGTCTGAAAATAATTGCTCATCGCGCTCGTGCCGCGCGGCACCAAGCTAAGCTTGGATCCAAAAACTATCGTTTTTGACTTTTTTTGTTGCGCTGATGTGGTGGGGGCTTTGCCCCCCGGCGAGATATCTACTCTGATGATCTTATGAAAATGAATTTTCAACGCTCCTCAGAGTAGATATCTCTGTGTCAACCTTCGGTTGCCACCACCACATCAGCGAGG
>JAWXTF010000042.1:0-17463 GCA_044433965.1 Rikenellaceae bacterium
TGTGCAAATTTATTTGCGGCAACTCATTGCTCTTTATAATCTTAGAGATGCAATCTCTAAGCCCAAAGCGCAATGGTATGCACCCGCGGGGGTGCTATCCCCGCCCGCCGGAGGCAGTAAGAAGCGCACAGAAAGCAACCCCAAGCAGAAAAAAGCGCACAAAAAGAAGCAAGGTATGCACCCGCGGGGGTGCTATCCCCGCCCGCCGGAGGCAGTAAGAAGAGCTACAATACGCCCTGTTCGACCATGCTTTTGGCAACTTTCATAAAGCCGGCAATATTGGCACCCTTCATATAGTTGATATATTCGCCCTCGGTACCATACTCAACGCACGCGGTATGAATAGAGCTCATTATCTGATGTAATTTTTCATCTACCTCTTCGGCTGTCCAATTGAGTTTCATAGAGTTTTGAGTCATCTCAAGACCAGATGTTGCCACGCCACCTGCGTTGACAGCTTTGCCGGGTCCATAGAGCACCTTTGAGGCAATTAACGCCTCTATTGCCTCGGGGGTACATCCCATGTTTGACACCTCAGCAACAATCTCCACACCATTAGCAATCAAGGCTTTGGCATCATCGCCATTGAGTTCGTTTTGAGTTGCACAAGGCATTGCAATATCGACTTTGACGCCCCAAGGCTTCTCACCGGGGTAGAAGATAGAACCGGGGAACTCATCGGCATAAGGCTCAACCACATCGTTATTTGTTGCTCTCAGGTCGAGAAGATAGTCAATCTTCTCTTCGTCGAGACCAGCAGGGTCGTAGATGTAGCCATCGGGACCAGAGATTGTAACCACTTTGGCACCAAGCTCTGTCGCTTTTTTGGCAGCTCCCCACGCCACATTACCGAAGCCTGATATCGAGATGACCTTCCCATCGAGGCTACTTTGGGTTAGAGCTAACATATTTTGAAGGAAGTAGACAGCACCAAATCCAGTCGCTTCGGGACGTATGAGCGAGCCACCGTAGGTCATTCCCTTACCTGTGAGCACACCTGTATTCTCACGAGCGAGTTTACGATACATGCCGTAGAGATAGCCTATTTCGCGCCCTCCTACACCAATGTCGCCCGCTGGCACATCGGTCTCGGCACCTATATGACGCCAAAGTTCGACCATAAATGCTTGGCAGAATCGCATAACCTCAGCATCAGACTTACCCTTAGGATTGAAATCCGAGCCTCCCTTAGCACCACCCATTGGGAGTGTGGTGAGAGCATTTTTGAATGTTTGCTCGAAGCCTAAGAATTTGAGAATCGAGAGATTTACCGAGGGGTGGAATCTAAGACCTCCTTTGTAGGGACCTATCGCATTGTTGAACTGCACACGGTAGCCCAAGTTAACTTGCGGAACGCCATTGTCATCGACCCACACCACCTTGAAGGTGAATATGCGGTCGGGCTCCACAATGCGCTCTGCAATCTTAAGAGCCTTAAATTCGGGATGCAGGTTGTAGACCTCCTCGACAGTTGTTAATACCTCGTGTACTGCCTGTAGATATTCACTCTCGGCAGGGTGCTTACGCTCAAGCTCAGCCATTAAATTTTGTACGTTCATAACCTTTGAAGTTTTAGTATCTATATTTTGTTTATTGCTTACAATCTGTAACAAATGTAGTAAAAATAATTACAAGTTGTAATAATTAGCCAAAAATATTTTATATTATTTTTATTTACCATAAAGTTAATTAAAAATATTTTAACAAACAACATCTTTCAATATTAATTTTTGGTGGCTTTATAGCTCATAATCTCAATTGCTTAATTAACAAGCTGTTGAAAAATATTTTTATAAAAAAATCAATTTTGGTCAACCAATTTAAAGTATATTATGTATATTTGCACTGACTAATAAAACTTTACCTCTCTATGAAATCATTAAAATTAACCACATTTCTACTTTCGGTGCTTACCTTAGCACTCCACACAGCTTGGGCAAATGAGCTACCCAAGCCACTCAAAAGCCACTACGTGACTACAGCCAAAGAGTTTAACGAAGCAGCTAAGAGGGCTGTACCGGGCGACGAGATAGTCTTAGCGAAGGGAAATTGGAGCGATGTTGAACTTAAGGTCAAAGCCAATGGCGATGCCGAGAAGATGCTCTATATTCGCGGTGAAGTTGCTGGCGAGACTATACTCGATGGCAGCTCACAGATACGCATTGGAGGCGACTATGTATATATATATAACCTCTGCTTCACCGGTTGCGTAGCCACATCGCCCGAGGAGAAGGGGGCAATTATACTCTTCCGTGCCGACAGCAAAGATGAATCGCACCACTCAGTGATTAGCGACTGCCACTTCGACTCATGCGTACCCGAAGACAAATCTTTCGATGATGTATGGATCAACCTCTATGGCACCTACAACACCGTACAACGCTGCTACATGGGTGGCAAGGATAACAAGGGTCTATATATAGTGGTATGGCACAAAAACGACAAGGCGGACCACCACACCATACGCCAAAACTACTTCTATCGTCCCGAGAGTGTTAACAAGGGTGAGAATGGACAAGAGATTGTGCGCATTGGAGACAGCAACAACAGCCTCACCGACAGCAGCACGATAATCGAAGATAACTTCTTCTACCGCTGCAATGGAGAGGTGGAGATACTCTCAATAAAGTCGGGTGACAACATCATCCGCCGCAACACCTTCTTGGAGTGCCAAGGTGCGGTGACTCTCCGCCACGGCAACTACAACAGAGTCGAGGGCAACTACTTCTTGGCAAATGGCGTCAAAGAGGCTGGAGGTGTGCGAGTTATCAACAAAGGACACAAAGTCTACAACAACTACTTCTATGGTCATGTGACCGACGACACGCGCGCTCCAATTTCGCTGATGTGCGGTGTGAAGAATGGTGCGCTCAACACCTACAACCAGGTTGAAGATGCACAGATATATAACAATACTTTGGTCGATTGCCTAAGCAACTTCTCGTTCTGTGTGGTTGGCAAAAATACATCGCTCTACCCCATCAACACCACAATTGGCAACACACTTGTGGTTACAACTAAGTGTTCGAAGGAGCAGCTCATCGACGACAATGGAGGAGAGACAACGGGCATCACATTTGTCAACTCGCACCTTGAGGCGAGCGACGGAGTAGAGCGCGGCAGTGGTCTTGTGGAGTCAGCCTACAGCAGATCAACCATGGAGATTGCAGGTCTCACTCTCCCCAAGATTGTTGCTAAAGAGCAGGCAGCAGCCCCCGCCGACCTTAGTTCCGACATATCGGGCACACCTCGCACAATCAAATCTCCTATTGGAGCGATAGCAGAGGGTGGATCGACCCCTTCGAAAGCAATTGCCTCACCCGAGAATTGTGGTCCCTCAACATGGAGCGGTTGGAATAGACCAATCTAAGAATCTGTTTAAATTTCTCTCATCTATTTTGCTTGCGGATCTGTCACTTCGCTTTTCTCTCTTTGCACTGCGTTACATAGGCACCGCTATGCGCCTTATGCAAAGAGAGAAAATCAAAGCAACATCTCTCTTAGCAATTATAGCGAGAAAAACTTAAACAGATTCTAATCACAGGCTAAATAATTAAAATTATAATTAATAAAACGTTTGAAAATTGAATTTTAGGAGTTGCGGGCTACTCTTTTACTTGTTCAATATATCTGCGATACATTGGTAACAAAGAGTAGTGTATGACATTAAATATTACTCGATTTTGACTTTTTTTAACATTTTTTTTAATTTGCTATTGTGTTAATACACATTGCGATAGCAAACTGTTAACAAACTAACATTCATTTATTTACGTTATCTCAATTTTTTTTACAATATTTACGTCGGAATACCTTAGATTATGGGCTATACCTACCTAATTTTACGGAGTTTATTATTACTTTAGATAATACTACAAATATACATAATTTAAAAAATTAAGAAAATGGCGGAAAAGAAATTTATTACCTGTGATGGTAATTACGCTGCTGCACATGTTGCCTACATGTTCTCAGAAGTTGCGGCTATCTACCCTATCACACCATCTTCGACCATGGCTGAGCTCGTTGACGAGTGGGCAGCTAAGGATCGTCGTAACATCTTTGGTGAGACTGTTAAAGTCGTTGAGATGCAATCTGAGGCTGGTGCAGCTGGTGCTGTTCACGGTTCATTGCAGAGTGGTGCTTTGACATCTACTTTCACTGCATCACAAGGTTTGTTGTTGATGATCCCTAACATGTACAAAATTGCTGGTGAGTTGCTTCCAAGTGTGTTCCACGTTTCGGCACGTGCTTTGGCTGCTCAATCACTTTCGATCTTTGGTGACCACCAAGACGTTATGGCAGCTCGCCAAACAGGTTTTGCGATGCTCGCTACATCGTCAGTTCAAGAGATCATGGATCTTGCAGGTGTGGCTCACATCGTAGCTCTTAAGGCTCGTGTTCCATTCCTTCACTTCTTCGATGGTTTCCGTACTTCACACGAGATCCAGAAGATCGAGGTAATCGATGAGGAGGCTCTTGCAGCAATGTTCGACAACGATGCTCTTAAGGCATTCCGCGACAACGCACTTAACCCAGCACACCCAGTAACTCGTGGTACTGCTCAAAACCCAGACATCTACTTCCAAACTCGTGAGGCTTCAAACAAGTTCTACGATGCAATTCCTGATATGGTTGCTGAGACGATGGAGAAGATCTCTGAGATGACTGGTCGCACATACAAGCCATTTACATACTACGGAGCCCCAGATGCAGAGAACATCATCATCGCTATGGGTTCTGTAAACGACACAATCAAAGAGGTTATCGACTTCAAAGCTGCTCAAGGCGAGAAGGTGGGTCTTATCACAGTTCACCTCTACCGTCCATTCTCAGCTAAATACTTCTTCAATGCAGTTCCTGCAACTGCTAAGCGCATTTGTGTATTGGATCGTACCAAGGAGCCAGGAGCTGCTGGTGAGCCATTGTACCTCGATATCAAGGATGCATTCTATGGTGCTGAGAACCAACCAATGATTATTGGTGGTCGCTACGGTCTATCTTCAAAAGATACTACTCCAGCGCAAATCATCGCCGTGTACGAGAACCTTGCTTCGGCTGAGCCTAAGAATGGATTTACTGTAGGTATCGTGGACGACGTTACGAACCTTTCACTTCCTGTAGGTGAGGAGATCCCAGTTGCTAAGGCTGGTACTTTCGAAGGTTTGTTCTTCGGTTTGGGTGCTGACGGTACTGTAGGTGCTAACAAGAACTCGATCAAGATCATTGGTGGTTCAACCGACAAGTATTGCCAAGCATACTTCTTCTACGACTCTAAGAAGTCTGGTGGCTACACCGCTTCTCACCTTCGTTTTGGTGACAACCCAATCACTTCACCTTACCTCGTAACTACTCCTGACTTCGTAGCGTGTCACGTTCCATCATACGTAGACAAGTACGACGTATTGAAGGGTCTTAAGGCAGGTGGTTCATTCCTTTTGAACTCTGTTCACGATGCTGAGACTACATGTGCTACTCTTCCAGACCACATGAAGGTTTACCTTGCTAAGAACAACATCAAATTCTATATCATCAACGCAACTAAGATTGCGGCAGATCTTGGATTGGGCTCACGTACCAACACTATCATGCAATCTGCATTCTTCAAGATCGCAGATGTGATTCCTTTCGACAAAGCCAAGGAGGAGATGAAACACGCTATCCTTAAGTCTTACGGTGCTAAGGGCGAGGATATCGTAAATATGAACTACTCGGCTGTTGACGCTGGTGGCGACGCAGTAATTACTATCGAGGTTCCCTCTGAGTGGGCTTCAATCGAGGTTGGTGCTTGCGAGGCAAAGGTTGACGAGTCTCGTCCAGCATTCGTTCGCAACATCGTAGACCCAATCAACGCACTTAAGGGTGACGACCTTCCAGTGTCGGCATTCAACGGTCGCGAGGATGGTACCTGGGACAATGGTACTGCTGCCTTCGAGAAGCGTGGTATCGCCGTTAAGGTTCCTGAGTGGATCGTAGACAACTGTATCCAATGTAACCAATGTGCTTATGTTTGTCCTCACGCAGCTATCCGTCCATTCCTCGCAACTGAGGCCGAGGCAGCAGCCTCTGGATTGGAGTGGAAACAAGGCTTAGGCGAGACTAAGGCATACAAGTTCCGTATCCAACTCTCTCCACTTGACTGTACTGGCTGTAACAACTGTGTTGATGTTTGTCCTGCTAAGACTAAGGCTTTGGTTATGAAACCACTTGAGTCACAACTTGGGCAACAAGAGGCTTGGGACTTCGTAAACAAAGAGGTTGGCTACAAACAAGTTGTAGACAAAACTAAGAGCGTGAAGAACCTTCAATTCACTCAACCTCTATTCGAGTTCTCTGGAGCTTGTGCTGGTTGTGGTGAGACTCCATACCTTAAGGCTATCACTCAACTATTTGGTGAGCAGATGATGGTTGCTAATGCTACTGGTTGTACCTCAATCTACTCTGGTTCGGCTCCATCTACTCCATATTGTACTAACGCCGCTGGAGAGGGTCCAGCTTGGGCTAACTCACTCTTCGAGGATAACGCTGAGTTCGGTATGGGTATGCACATGGGTATCGAGAAACTTCGCGACCGTGTTCAAATCGTTATGGAGGAGGCTATCGCCTCTTGCGGATGTTGCTCAGACGAGCTTAAGGCTGCAATGAAGACTTGGATCGACTCTCGCAACTCAACTTCGGCTTCGGCTGCTGCAACAGCTGCACTTCTTCCACTTGTGGAGGCTTGCGACTGCGAGGCTTGCGCTAAGATCCTTGAGATGAAAGATTGGCTCACTAAGAAGTCTCAATGGATCATCGGTGGTGACGGTTGGGGTTACGACATCGGCTTTGGTGGTGTAGACCACGCTTTGGCTTCTGGTATGGATATCAACATCCTTATCGTCGATACTGAGGTTTACTCGAACACTGGTGGTCAATCATCTAAATCTACTCCAGTAGGTGCTATCGCTAAGTTCGCTTCGAGCGGTAAGCGTATTCGCAAAAAAGATATCGGTGCTATCGCAATGACTTATGGCTACGTTTACGTTGCTCAAGTTTCGATTGGTGCTTCACAGGCTCAACTCCTTAAGGTTCTTAAAGAGGCTGAGGCATACCAAGGACCATCACTTATCATCGCATACGCTCCATGTATCAACCACGGCATCAAGGGCGGTATGACACGCACTCAAACTATCGGCAAAGAGGCTGTGGCATGCGGTTACTGGCACCTATGGCACTACAACCCAGAGTTGGAGGCAGCAGGTCAAAACCCATTCGTTCTCGACTCTAAGGAGCCAGACTGGTCTAAGTTCCAAGACTTCTTGATGCGTGAGGTACGTTACACATCGCTTAAGAAGGCTCTTCCTGCTGAGGCTGACGAGTTGTTCCACGCAGCTGAGGACAACGCTAAGTGGCGCTACAATGGCTACGTTCGTATGTCAAAACAAGAATTTTAATTCCTGAATAGTTTAATAAAAGGATGCAACCTCTCTTTCGAGGTTGCATCCTTTTTTTAGAGTTTACACAAAAGTATCATATAACTTGCAATATTACAGCAAATTATATGATACTTTTGTTTATAGTATTTCCACGCTACTGTAAATATTGCAACAATAATTTTTGATTAACGCCTATTTATGTATATAGAAATGCAGCCTAAATTAATTTGTCCAATAAAGAAAGAATAGCTACCTTTGAAATAAAAATCATATGGCAAAGATAAATGTAAATAATATCGAAGTCAGCATCATAAAGATGGGAAAGGATGACTATATATCACTTACCGATATGATAAGGTCAAAAGATGGAGAGTTCTTCTTCTCTAACTGGCTGCGAAATAGAAATACGGTAGAGTTTCTTGGCATATGGGAAAAAGTCAATAACCCAGATTTTAATTATGTCGAATTCGACATAATTAAAAGTAATGCAGGGTTGAATAGTTATCGACTAAGCGCAAAAGAGTGGAGTTCGAAAACTAATGCTATTGGTATAATCTCTAAGGCTGGTCGCTATGGTGGCACTTATGCTCATAAAGATATTGCCTTTGAATTTGCGATGTGGATAAGTCCAGAGTTTAAGGTTTACCTCATCAAAGAGTTTCAGAATCTTAAAGAGAGGGAGATGCAACAGCTCGGTTGGTCAGCAAAACGGGAACTTTCAAAAATTAATTACCATATCCATACTGATGCCATCAAAGCAAATCTTATTCCAGAAGAGCTTACCGCAGGGCAGACCTCCATTATCTACGCATCGGAGGCAGATGTTCTAAATGTTGCACTTTATGGAATTACTGCCAAGCAGTGGCGAGATGCAAATCCCGAATTAAAGGGAAATATCCGTGATTACTCAACAATCAACGAGCTGATATGCCTTTCGAATATGGAGAATATAAATGCAGTTTTGATTAACGAGGGAATTTCACAGCGCGATAGATTGATAAAACTAAATTCAGTAGCAATACAACAAATGAGAGTACTCTCTGAGGTTGAGAATCGCAACCTCTTGAAGTAAAACATATAATAACGTGTGTTTTGGATAAGAGCATCTTATCCAAAACACCTCTAAAAGTAAGTCTCCCCCAACGGTTTGGGGGAGATTTAGTGGGGGTTATCGAACATAAATCGGCTTTTTAAAGCCGATAACCTGTGTTTGGGATAAGAAAAATAATTAAAACTGACCGAGAAATAAGAATTTTTCTTATCCAAAACTCAGGTTAATAAGAATCACTATGAAGTGTAGGTCTCGAATTAGCATAGTCGTGGAAACGAAAGTCAAAAACGAAGTTTTTGGATCCAAGCTTAAGCTTGGTGCCCGCGCGGTAGGAGCTCGATAAGCAGTTTATTTTCGTGCGGTTGCCATGAGCAAATCACCGAGGATCACCTCGCATACATCACAGAAAGTCCCAGAAACCCAACATTAAGGTACCGGATCATATCCACTTCCGCCCCACGGATGGCAGCGCGAGAGTCGTTTGAGAGTTAGCCAACTACCTTTTATTGGTCCATATTTTTTTAGTGCCTGAAGTGCATATTGTGAACATGTTGGCACAAAACGACAGGAGGGAGGCGTCAACGGAGAGATGCAACGTCGATAGAATAGAACTAACAAAATAAGTGGCTGCACAAGTAGCCACTTAATTGTTTTATAGATCTTTTGCAATATTTTCGAGTATCTTGCGCACTGCATTGTTAATTGTTTTATAGCTTTTCTGCTCCTTCGTGGAGTAGATTATAGCGATGTCAACCATTTGAGGCTCCGAAGCGGAGTCGAGCAGCAGCGATTTTTGGAGTCTGTATGACTCCTTTACACGCCGACGGAGCAGGTTGCGTCGATTTGCTCGTTTATGGAAACGCTTAGGTACAGTGAATAGTACTTCTGCCTCCACCAAAGGTTCGCTATGAGACACTGTTGCAGGCTCCGAAAACCATACATAGCGTAGTGGATAGACGAAACCACTCTTACCAGACTCAAAGAGACGGCGAATAGAACCACGAGAGCGGAGGCGTTCGTGATGAGAGAGTGAGTTGGTCAATTCCATCTGTGTGAGCCTATTCTCTTATTTAGAGGTTGTGGTACGTTTGCGAGTGGTGGTAGCACTACTCGAAGAGGAACTGCTTGCCGAAGTTGTTGTTCTTCGAACGCGTGGCTTCTTCGATAGTTTACTCTGCTGGCAGCGAATAAACTCCTCTTGTTTAGCATCTTCGGCAGGTGTAAACTCTGTGATCTGCTCTCCATTGTTGGTTTGATTGATAAAAATATCAATCGCCTTGACCATCGAGGGTGCCTCAGGTCGTGGAGCCATTGCATGCACTTTGAGTCCTGCATCGACAGCCGCTTGGAGCGTAGCTTGACCAAAAGTAGCTACTACGGGGAGCTGATCCGCTGGACACTTCTCGACAAGAGCCTTCACATCCGACGGTGAGTAGAGTGCCGTGAGGTCGAAGTCCGAGAATTTAAGACCGTCCATATCTGCCGAGATTGTACGCGCCAAGATAACAGGACTGTAGTTGAGTTTCAACTTCTCAAGAGTGTCGTGCAGCTCAGGCTTGTGGGGCTCGGTGAGTGTGAGTAGGAACTTCTCGGCTTTATTCTTTACTATAAGTTCAACAAAATTGGTGAATGTACCATCGGCAAACGAGATCTTTCGTTTGCGATAAACTATATACTTCTGTAGGTAGAGAGCAACAGCTTCGGTTTGGCAAATATACTTCATCCCCTCAGGAACTGTCAGACGAGCCTCCTCGCAGATATGGAAGAAGCTATCTACTGTTGTGCGTGAGGTGAAAATTACCGCCGTGTGATCGAGAATCTCTGTTCTTTGGGCAAGAAATTCTTTAAGTGAAACACCGACAACTTTGATTAGAGGTTTGAATTCTACGTCGATTTTCTGGCGAGTGGAGAGTTCAAAGAATGGTGACTTCTCGATGACGGCAGGGCGTGGCTGTGAGACTAAAATTTTAGCTACTTTCAAATCTTTAAAATATTATTTTCAAATTATTATCTACAGAAAATCCCCCAAATAAGTGTTACCGGGAATATTTCGACGGCGCAAAGGTACAAAATTGTATGCAAAAGTGAAACTTTTTTCTCAAGAAAGAGCAAAAAACTCTCATATATTAGGGTAATTAGCGACGCAATGACCAAAGTTAAGACCAAATAGAACATTATATCCTGCATCACGGCACGGCTTAGAGTGTAACAGAGCACTGCTGGGGTGATCGCAAGAGTAAATATATTGAGCGAGATTGCTTTGATGTAGATAATAGTTTGAGCAAACTGCTTCGAGTTTATCACCACACCGATCACTCTAACAACAACTGTTTGGTAGAGGTAGATGGCAACGACACATGCCATAAGAGCCAAGTAGGTTTGCCACTCTGTGAGAAGTTCTCCGCTACCAAAGTATCCGAGCGAGGTGATTGCACAGATCAAAAATGTCATAAATCCTATAGTGCTTCCCGTGCGTAGGTAGTTGATAAACGAAGGTGTTACCAGCTCTAACTTTGCGTCATAGTTCCCACGGTGGGGCCCCAAGAATCGAAATAGTTTGATGTGGCTAATACCGTGGGCGCTCCAGTGGTTGACCCACGATAGATAGATGGCTGCCAAAAAGAGGGCGAAGAGAGCAATCCAGAGCCGTATATTGTTACCACTTAGGGTAGCCGCCGCCGCAATTTGATCTGTGACCACACGGTAAGACCCTGTGCCAAAGAGGTATTGCGGGATATCGGCAATTGGTTCAAGTGTAGTTATCATCTTTACTCTTCGTAGCGTTTTAGTGTTACTCTAATTGTTGTCCCCTTACCAATTTCGGAATCGATAACAGCGATCTTGCCGTGGTGGTACTCCTCGACGATACGACGAGAGAGCGAAAGCCCCAAGCCCCAACCGCGGGTTTTGGTGGTGAAACCGGGCTCAAAGATCCGCTTCCAACTATTTTTGGGTATTCCTTTGCCCGTGTCACTCACATCGATAAACACCGACTTCTCATTGGACGATATATCGACCTTTATTTCGCCATGTCCCTGGAGTGCATCGAGCGAATTTTTCATCATATTTTCGACCACCCACTCGATAAGTGCCACATTGATTGAGGCTTGAACAGGTGCGATAGCCAATCCATTGTAGTGTAGCGAGACATTGCGGGGTATGCGTTTACGGAAGTACATCACTGTCTCGCTCACTGTCTCATTGATCGAGGCTGGCGTAAGAGGAGTCTCGGAGCCAATCTTTGAGAAACGATCTACAATCTTCATTAGGTGTGCTAAATCCTTATCCATCTCATCTACTGCCTCTTGATCCACCGGTTGACTACGTAGATATTCGATCCACCCAAGCAACGACGAGGTGGGAGTACCTAACTGGTGAGCAGTCTCCTTTGCCAAACCTATCCAGACTCTGTTTTGTTCATCCTGCTTCGAGGAGCGGAAGGCTATCAAGCACAAAAAAACAAAGGCTATGATAAGCAGAACCTGAACATAGGGAAAATAGTAGAGCGCAATAAGTAGCGAGGAGTTACCATAGAAGAGCAGATGCTTGTGGTTGTTCCACCGCAGCTGCACCACAACCGGGTCGTTGATCTCGCTCAGCTCATCAATCTTTTGTCGCCGCTTGGTTGGGTGCTCAATCACCTCACTATCGATTAGGTGCGAGGCGATAACATTGAGATCTTCATCGGTGAGGATAAAGGGTATATTCTGGCTTTTGCTGAGGATATCGGCAACAAATGGATCTTTACCCATAAATCTATCACGCGAGATATACTCCATCGTGTGTGCCCAAAGAGCTACATCAAGCTGCTCTTTCTCGCGCAATCGCGCAGCCATATTGTTGGTGAAGAGGAGTGAGACAAGCACTAACACACCTCCTGTGACAATCATTATTATACGATTGCGAAATGAAAATAGTTTAGCTGTCCACTTCAACATATATTCTTTATTCTTTAGTTGGGGTTAATTTAGAGTTGTAGAGCTGGTTATCGAGTAAAATCTCGGTGGCGCGTGCGACTACATCATCGTGGCAGATAGAGTTTTGAACAACTCCTGCTGCATAGGCATAACGCAAAATGATGTTGGAGTTGATGCTCTCGATGATGTCGGAGCGATAGGTCTCCAAATTCGATGAGGTATCATCCTTGAGATTGGCTTCTAACTCTTCGATCTGCTCGGCAACATCGGCATAGAGGTCGGTGCGTGCCGCCTCCTTAAGAGCCTTAAGCACACCACGTGTCGAGGATTCATACTCAATCTTCTCCTCGATGAGCATCTCCTTGAACTTCTCGTAGTCGGAGTCGCTAATCGAGAAGTTCTCGATATCGATCTGGTTCTGGTGGTTCTCGCGGAAGTAGTTATCCCCAAAGCGGTCGATGTGACCCAACGCATAGAGGGTTGCGGCGAAGCGGCTCATATACTCCTCTTTGAGCTCCTCATCGGGGGTGATGCCGCCCCCATCATAGACTTTACGACCACCTTGGGTGGTAAACTCATGGCGCAGAGAGTCTGCAACCTTCACCACCTTACCCATGCTACTATGGTCGGAGTAGTCCAACTCTTGGATGCAGCGACCCGAAGGGATATAGTACTTCGAGGTAGTCAACTTAACATATGAGTTGTAGCCCACCGGGCGAGGTGACTGCACCAAGCCCTTACCAAAGCTCTTTTGTCCGATCAACACAGCACGGTCTAAGTCTTGGAGTGAGCCGCTTACGATTTCGGCAGCCGAAGCGGAGTTCTCGTTGATAAGAACTACCAGTGGGATCTCCTCGCTAAGTGGTTTGAGGGTTGTGCGGTAGATCATCGAATCGCGGCGTCCTTTGATCTTTACCACCTCGGTGCCACGTGGCGTGAAGAGTGAAACCACATCTACAGCCTCCTGGAGGATTCCACCGCCATTGTTGCGGTAGTCCAGGATCAAACCTTTGAGCCCCTGTTTCTGCATCTCGACAATCGCGGCACGCATATCTTTTGCCACACCTGCCGTAAAATCGGAGTGTTGGATGTAACCAATAGAGTCGGCAGGATCGCCCACAAAACCATAATAGGGGATTCCCGGTATCGAGATCCTCTCGCGGCGAATAACAATATCTTCGTCTTGACCTGTAATCAAGCGGCGCACTGTGAGTGTCACATCGCTGTTGGGGGTGCCCTTGAGTTTTGAGCTCACCTGCTCAGTGGTGAAGCCTTTGGCTGACTCTCCATCAATTGCCACAATTCTATCTCCTATTATCAACCCTGCCTTATCGGCTGGAGAATTTTGGTAGGGCTGAGCAATCATCACATAGTCGCTATCTTGACGTATGAGCGAGCCAATGCCTCCATATTTGCCCGTTGTTAGGATCTCGAATGAGGTCATCTCCTCTTCGGGTAGATATTCGGTGTAGGGATCCAAGCGGCGAGATATTCCCTCGGCAGCATACTCCAAGAGTAGGTCGGGATCTACCTCATCGACATAATTTTCGGAGATCTCACGCATCAAGTTGACCATAATTTCGATATTGCGCGAGAGTCCAAAGTCGTTGCGTATAGCGCATATCGAGAGCAGTGAGAGTGCTGCGATAGCACCAATGTATGTGAGTCGTTTCATGTTGTTGTATGTTTTGTTTGCGAGTAGGAGCTACTCCTTGCTCTCGCCACGTTTGCTATTTTCAATAAATCCTTCGAGGTAGTAGGCGATATAGACTACACTTTTGCGGATTCCATCAATTAAGATCTTGTCGCCTTGTTGCGATACCTCGATAGTGTCCTCTCCCATAAACGCAATTCTACGCAAAATAGTATTGGCTCTAAAGATCAAAATATTGTCTCGCTCCTCACGGAGTGTGAAGCCCTTCATCTCCATCGCCACAACTATCTGGTCGCGGTTCTCAACTACGCTCCCCTCAACCTCTCGCTTCACAAATCCAAAACGCGGATAGGCTGCCGCAAGAAGTAGGATGCAGAGGATCTTCAGTGCTCCTCGATCCGCCATAAAGAGCGAAAGTTGCTCTCCATAGGTTACTCCTATATCGCCAACTGAACTTCGATAGAGGATCAAGATAGCAAAAATTGAACAAAGAAGCAAAAAATATTTTGTTGACCGAATAATATATTTCATAGTTATAAATTTTATAAGTTTCTAACTGCTTCAGCCACGCTCTCCATGAGCCAAGCTGGGGTCGAGGTGGCGCCACAAATTCCGACCGACTCCGCTCCTTCGAACCAAGTGGGGTCGAGCTCTGCCGCCTCTTCGATGTTGTATGTAGATCTCTTTGCCGCGCGGCACACCTCAAACAGCACCTTGCCATTGCTCGACTTCTTGCCGCACACAAAGATCACAACATCGAAGTTTGCCACAAATTCGCGTAGGTGATCCTCTCTCGATGATACCTGCCTACAGATTGTATCGTGCACAAAGAGCTCTTCTTTGTGCTCTATGCGGTCGAACATTATCGAGGCGAGTGAGTTGAATAGTGCTATACTTTGGGTGGTTTGCGATATATAATATATAGGTTTGGTGTAATCAACAGCTTCGAGATCTGCCTCTCGCTCCACCACCAACACATCATCGCCAACTTGCCCCGTGAGCCCAACTACCTCGGCATGACCACGTTTACCCAATAGCACCACTTGACCGCCAATCTTCTGCATCTGGGCATATCCCTTTTTGACTCTCTTTTGGAGAGCTGCCACAACTGGGCATGTAGCATCAATTATCTTGAGTCCCATTCGTCGAGCCTGCGCATAGGTGGTTGGAGGCTCGCCATGTGCTCGAATCAAGATCTTTGAGAGCTCTGAATTGCATAACTCTTCTCGCTCGATACTCTTCAAGCCGAGAGAGGCGAGGCGTAACACCTCTATGCGGTTGTGGACAATATCGCCCAACGAGTAGACCTCACCACCACTGCTCAAGGCTCTCTCCGCCTCGTTGATGGCTCGTACCACACCAAAGCAAAAGCCCGACTTTGAATCTATCTCAACTCTCATCACACTCTATTTTTATCTATTTTGAACCTTGCAGAATAGATCCATAAACCACTCCATCTGCTCCTCAACACTCATCGCACTATTGTCGAGTGTGACTGCATCGTCGGCACGGCGTAGCGGCGAGATCAAGCGTGTTTGGTCGGCACAATCTCGCTCCCGGATATTACGCTCAATCTCTTCGAGCGAAACCGCCTCCCCTTTGGCGCTCAATTCGCGGTAGCGTCGCTCGGCTCGGATATGAGGATCAGCCGTCATAAAGAGTTTGATGTCGGCAGCAGGGAACACCACAGTGCCAATATCTCGACCATCCATCACAACACCCCCTTGACAGCCCATCTCTTGTTGCATCTTCACAAGTTTAGTGCGCACCTCACCGATGCTGCTCACCTCACTTACGTAGTTGCTCACCTCTATCGTGCGGATCTGACCCTCAACACATACTCCATTTACATAGATGTCGCTGGCACCTCGCTCCGAGTTGAACTGAAAGGTAATCGAGATCTGCGGCAGGAGCTCCACAACTCTCGCGGGGATTATCACCCCCTCTGCGTCGAGGGCATCGTTGAACATTGCATAGTGGGCAACTGCACGATACATCGCCCCAGTGTCGATAAAGATGTAACCTAAACGTGCCGCAATAGCCTTTGCAAAGGTGCTTTTGCCACACGAGGAGTATCCATCGAGAGCAATTATTATATTCTTATTTCTGTTATTTGAAGAGTTCATTGGGTAGTAGATGAAAAAAAGTTGTTAGTATTGTCGAACAGCCAAGCAGCGCAATTAGTGAGCCCGCTACACGGTTGATAATGATTAGATGTCGAGGACGGAAGCGGCGACGAAAAAGGTTGATTACACACGCTAAACCACTCCACCAGGTTGCCGATCCCGAGAAGAAACCACCAACCACAACGGCTGCCGAGATCAAACCCTCGATGCTCGAAGAGTCGTATGAGGGGATCTTAAAGACTGCAAAAAATGCAAGAATGTAGGGGATAACCATTATAAAGTTGGTGAGAGTAAGCCCAAATATAGAGACGAAATCTTGCCACGAGGAGCTCCGAGCCGACCTATTGCGCCTGAGTTGAGTCATAGGATTTTGCATAAAGATGTAGGCTCCAACAGCAACCACAAAAAGCCCACCTACAATATGTAGCACCGAGCTATACTGCTCTATCTGGTTCTGAATCAGCGAGTAGCAGATATATGAGATAAATGCCAATAGAGTATCTGCGGCTGCCACACCAAGCCCCGAGATGATGCCCGCACGGCGGTTCTTGCTAAGTGTGCGCTGGATGCAGAGTATCGCCACAGGTCCCACAGTGATCGATGCTGCAACTCCAACCACAACTGCTCTCACAAAAAGATCTATAATTTCAAATGTCATTTTGTTCTTCTTCCTTAATATTGAAGTGACAAAGATATAAAATTATATTGATCTCTGATAAAAAATAATTAAGTTGTTCTGGGTCGACGCATGAAAATAACTGCTTATTGCGCTCACCCCGCGCGGCACCAAGCTGAGCTTGGATCCAAAAACTTCGTTTTTGACTTTTTTGTTGCACTGATGTGGTGGGGGCTTTGCCCCCCGGCGAGACATCTACTCTGATGAGCTTATGAAAGTGAACTTTCAACGCTCCTCAGAGTAGATATCTCTGTGTCAACCTACGGTTGCCACCACCACATCAGCGAGATGAACCTTGATTTGGGCTTGAGGATAAACTTTCAATACTGATCTCTTGCGTGACAACTTGCGGTTGCCACCACCACCTCAGCGAGGTTCACCTCGATTTGGGTTTAAATGCCGTAGGCATTTAAAAATTATAAAGATTAAGGAGTTGTGCAAATTTATTTGCGGCAACTCCTTAATCTTTATAATCTTAGAGATGCAATCTCTAAGCCCAAAGCGCAATGGTATGCACCCGCGGAGGTGCTATCTCCGCCCGCCGGAGGCAGTAAGAAGCGCACAGAAAGCAAGCAAGAAGCGCACAGAAAGCAAGCAAGAAGCGCACAGAAAGCAACCCAACCG
>JAWXTF010000043.1:0-16404 GCA_044433965.1 Rikenellaceae bacterium
TTTCCGAAAGTATAATGTATCTCATATAAACTTCTGATTATGAAGTAAATATACGAAATATTTGCCAATTATCCAAAGAAAATACGAAAAATATCGCAATAATTATTTTGCACTACTTACCTCATTTCTCAAGTAATACAAGCGGGACAGGAAACAGTAGAAGCAAAAGAACTTTAACAGCTATGACAACAACAAAGCAAGATTACAAAAAATGGGAGAATAGATTATCCCAGATCAATATCGGAGAGCAAACGAGACAATTGTTGATCGCACAGGGGCGGCTACAAGATCTTTGCACTTTTGTATCAAGTATCATCACAGACTATTGGGGCGAGGATCAAGCAGATGTAATTCTCGAAAAGTTCTGTGAGGCTCACGGAAATCTAAGCGATGCTATTCAGAACTTAACAAGTGACATTATGTATGCTCATATGTGCACAAGCTCAGAAAATTATTTATAGCAGCTTATGAATTTGAGTCTAACTAAATAATTGGTATCTTTGTCCCATCAATGTCAGTAGTATGACATTTGGTATGCACCGAAATCGCCTCAGAGATGTAACAATCTTTGGGGTGTTTTCATTTAAGTGTCAAAAATTACTGACATTTCGCTGACAAAAACAGAAAAGCAAAAACGCTAACAATCTATCTATAAGATTATTAGCGTTTTATTTTGTGCCCAGGACGAGACTCGAACTCACACGAACCAATGTTCACTACCCCCTCAAAGTAGCGTGTCTACCAATTTCACCACCTGGGCTTAAATAAATAAGCGACTGCAAAGATAAGAAGAAGTTTTTATAAATGCAAGAATTTTGCGATAAATAATACAGACGTACCGAAAATATTATTTCCTACTGCCTCCGGCGGGCGGGAACAAGCACCCCCACGGGTGCGTATCATTGCGCATTAGATATTTAAATTTAGTATAAAACTATAATAAAATGTAAAGAGCATCACACGAAGAGTACTATTAAAAATATGGCAATAATTGTTTTTCGCTACTTATATCGCGTAGAACCGATTTATTTACTAACTTTGCCGCGCAGCAATTAAGCTGCCACAACAAACATAAATAACAATGAAAACATTGAGTATTGGAAACCTCACCGCAAAATTCCCTATTGTTCAGGGAGGTATGGGTGTAGGGGTATCACTCTCGGGTCTTGCATCAGCAGTTGCCAAGGAGGGTGGAATAGGAGTTATCTCGGCTGCTGGGTTGGGTCTACTCTACAAAAAATTCTCATCAAACTACACCGAAGCAGGAAATTTTGGTCTGGCAAGCGAGATTCGCAAAGCTCGCGAGAAGGCAAAGGGCATTATTGGTGTAAATATCATGGTTGCACTCTCGGACTTCGCGGAGTTGGTTAAGACCAGCATCTCGGAGAAGGTCGACATTATTTTTAGTGGTGCAGGGCTACCTCTCGACCTACCATCGTTCCTCAAGAGCGACAGCACAACCAAGCTTGTGCCAATTGTGTCGAGCGCGCGTGCCGCAAAGTTGATCTGCGAGAAGTGGAAGCAGAACTACGACTATCTTCCCGACGCTATCGTATTGGAAGGACCTAAGGCGGGAGGTCATTTGGGCTACAAAGCCTCACAAATCGACTCTGAGGAGTTCTCTTTGGAGCACACACTGCCCGAGGTTGTTGCCCAGGCAGAAAGATTTGAGGAGCTGTATGGGGTCAATATTCCTGTAATTGCGGCGGGAGGAATCTACACCAACGACGACATAAAGCGAGTTATGGAGTTAGGTGCTTCGGGCGTGCAGCTTGGTTCTCGCTTTGTCACCACCTATGAGTGCGACGCCTCGCAGGAGTTCAAACAGATCTATATCGATGCCTCGCAGGAGGATATTGAGATTATCCAGAGTCCTGTGGGGATGCCCGGGCGAGCCATCAAGAACTCATTCCTCGACAAGGTGAAGCAAGGCGTCAAACAACCTAAGAGTTGCCCATTCAACTGTATCAAAACTTGCAAGATAGAGAATAGCCCCTACTGTATAGTCTCGGCACTCTACCAAGCTTTCCGCGGAAATATGGAGTATGGCTATGCCTTCGCTGGTAGCAATGCTTGGCGTGCAGACAAGATGCTCTCGGTGCATGATCTATTTTTGGAATTGACATCAAATCGCTAAGTATAAATACTCATTTACACCTCGATTAGCAATAAAAAATTTGATTTAAGCAGTTATAATCTCTATAATTTTGTTAACTTTGTATGTTCTTGATAATAGAAATTTAATAATTATATAATTCATACTATAAAGATATGGTAGATATTTTTGAACGCCTCGAAAAAAACGTTGGCGGTCCTATTGGACAATATATTGGTGCTGCGCATGGTTACTTCGCTTTTCCTAAGTTGGAGGGTGAGTTGGGACCTCACATGATGTTCCGTGGTCAGATGATGCTCAACTGGTCGCTCAACAACTATCTTGGATTGGCTAACCACCCTGAGGTGCGCGAGGCTGACGCTAAGGGTGCTGCTGTCTTTGGAATGGCTGCTCCAATGGG
The DNA here is from genome assembly GCA_044433965.1 of Rikenellaceae bacterium. Classification (GTDB taxonomy): domain Bacteria; phylum Bacteroidota; class Bacteroidia; order Bacteroidales; family Rikenellaceae; genus Alistipes. The sequence continues at coordinate 2,517 of JAWXTF010000043.1, forward strand.
TGCTCGCATGATGAGTGGTCAAACCAAATACCACGAGCAATTGGAGCGAGAATTGGCTGAGTTTGTTGGCAAAGATGATGCGTTCCTTCTCAACTTCGGTTATCAAGGTATGATTTCAATTATTGATTGTCTACTCACAGCACGCGACGTTGTGGTATACGATGCTGAGGCTCACGCTTGTATCATCGATGGTTTGCGCATGCACAAGGGCAAGCGCTTTGTCTATGGTCACAACGACCTCGATTCACTCAGACTTCAACTCAAGCACGCAACAGAGCTTGCCGAGGAGCAACGCGGAGGTGTATTGGTTATCACCGAGGGTGTATTTGGAATGAAGGGTGACCTGGGTTTCCTCGACAAAATTGCAGCCCTCAAAGAGGAGTTCAACTTCCGTTTACTTGTTGATGATGCTCACGGATTTGGTACAATGGGCGCTACAGGTCGCGGAACAGCTGAACACTTCGGCGTAACCGACAAGGTAGATGTTCTCTTCAACACATTTGCCAAATCAATGGCTGGTATCGGAGCGTTTGTTGCGGGTCCAAAGTGGCTTATCAACTTCTTCCGCTACAATATGCGTTCACAACTCTACGCTAAGTCTCTCCCAATGCCTATGGTGATTGGAGCTCTTAAGCGTCTGGAACTTATTAAATCACACCCCGAATATCTAAGCAAATTGTGGGAGATCACAAACGCATTGCAGGGTGCACTTCGCGAGAATGGTTTCCAGATCGGCGTAACTCAATCACCAGTAACTCCTGTCTACATGAAGGGTGGCGTAAATGAGGCAACAAACTTAGTGGTCGATCTTCGCGAAAATCACAATCTATTCTGCTCTATAGTAGTATATCCAGTGATCCCTAAGGGCGAGATCATCCTACGTGTAATCCCTACTGCTGCACACTCGCTCGACGATGTGAACTACACAATTGAGGCATTCAAGGCTGTTCGCCAAAAATTGGAAGATGGCGTCTATGCAGCGATGCCAATCCCAGTAATGGGCGAAGGATTTTAGTAGCAACAGACGATAAAAGATAGATGATGAATTGAATAACATATTTTATGTTGACCAATTCATCATTTATCGTATCATACCGAAACTTCCGCAGACCGCAGACTATAACGAACAACCTCTAAAGTTAACATCAACCCCTATTTTATAACCCAGATCATGCGCCACCTAATAGACCCAACCGACCTCTCCGTAGCCGAAACACTTCAACTGATCGAAACAGCAGAAGATATTATTGCAAACCGTGCCAAATATAGCACACTCTGCCACGGAAAGAAACTTGCAACACTATTCTACGAACCCAGCACCCGCACCCGTCTAAGCTTCAACGCTGCAATGTTGGAGTTGGGTGGTACCGTGCTCGGATTCTCCGACGCTGCCTCCTCCTCCGCCTCCAAAGGTGAGACGGTGGCTGATACCACACGCGTTCTCGAATGCTTTGCCGACATCATCGCAATGCGACACTACAAAGAGGGTGCTCCCCTTGTAGCATCTCAGTATGTCAAGATCCCAGTAATCAATGCCGGCGATGGCAGCCACGCACACCCCACTCAAACCCTGACCGACCTGCTTACAATCAAACATGAACTTGGTCACCTCGATAATCTAACTGTGGGCTTCTGCGGCGACTTGAAATATGGTCGCACCGTTCACTCCCTAATAAAAGCTCTTGCGCGCTTCAGCTCAATAAAGGTGGTGCTAATAGCACCACAGGAGCTCAAACTACCGCAATACGTATACAAAGAGGTTGCCTCCTCATCACTTCAATTTAGCGAAGCTTCAACTCTCGAAGAGTCTATAGCTGAACTCGATGTTCTCTACATGACTCGCGTGCAAGGCGAACGATTTGCCGACAAAGCAGAGTATGAACGCCTGAGAGATAGCTTCATCCTCTCACCCGAGAAGCTTGCAACAGCAAAAGAGAAGATGGCTATTCTTCACCCACTGCCACGCGTCAATGAGATCACACGCGCGGTAGACTCAGACCCCCGTGCTGCATACTTCCGCCAAGTGGAAAATGGTAAGTTTGTACGCATGGCATTGATTTACAGCCTCCTAAAGTGGAACGAAGGAGAGAGACCAACCTCAACACCTCACTATGCCCAAGAGCTCGAAGTGGGAAACTTCACCTGCTCAAATCCCGCATGCATCTCAACAACTGAAGATGTCGACCAACTCGCTAAACGAGCCGACGACGGCATACTGCACTGCGCATACTGCGGCAAGTAGATGCGTATCATTGCGCTTTGGGCTAAATGCCTACGGCATTTAAATCCAAATCGAGGTGAACCTCGCTGATGTGGTGGTGGCAACCAAAGGTTGACACAGAGATATCTACTCTGAGGAGCGTTGAAAGTTCACTTTCAAAAGCTCATCAGAGTAGATATCTCGCTGAGGGGCAAAGCCCCCACCACATCAGCGCAACATAAAATTTTGGATCCAAGCTCAGCTTGGTGGCGCGCGGCATGAGCGCAATAAGCGAGCTATTTTTCATACATTTACGCAGAAGTTAGCATCTATATTTTTGGTAAACCAAAAAATAATCTCTATTTTTGTAAAAACCAACTATTTTGAACCAAAAAAAATTAATCTATGAAAAAATTAACTTTTACTCTCAAAAGCCTTTGTGCAGTAGTACTTCTCGGGCTAAGTGTCGGTTGTTGTTCCCAACCTAAGGAGAAGATCTTTTCGAATCAAACATATATTGAGATGGGGAGCCCAGCTGTTTTAGCAATTCCTGATGGTTATACTTCGATTGCTGCTGCGACGTTTGAAAATTGTGATGATCTAACTCAAATCACACTCCCTGCCTCGATCACCTCGATTGGTTCCAAGGCATTTTATAGCTGTGATGGTATCACCTCGGTGGTTATACCTCAGGGGATTGCTACAATTCCAGACAACTGTTTTTATGGCTGTGATGGTCTTACAAGTGTGCGCATACCAAGTTCGGTAACATCAATAGAGTTCAATGCGTTTCATGGTTGCGAGAGTCTTATGGAGATTGCTATTCCGAGCTCTGTGACCTCTATTGGCAAAGATATATTCTCAAATTGTGAGGATGGTATTCAAATTGTTGTTCCTCAATGCAGCCCTCTATACGAGCAGTTTAAGGCTGAATATGGTGATTGGATCGTAGCGGCGAAATAGAAAAACCCCTATAAGAAGTATGTTCGGTGCAAAAAAAATAGGATTACTACCCAAGATTATCCTTGCGATACTCTTGGGTGTTGGCTGCTCGCTATTTGTACCAATGGCTGTGGCACGAGTATTTGAAACACTCAATTCGCTATTCAGCAACTATTTAGGTTTTGTCATACCGCTCATCATCTTGGGTCTTGTGGCGCCAAGCATTGGCGACCTTGGTAGCCGTGCCGGGAAGCTGCTCATCGCAACGACACTTATTGCCTATGGTAGTACAATCTTTGCGGGCTACCTCTCCTACTTTATATCGACTCTCACCTATCCTACGCTGCTTAGTGGGGAGTCTATGCTCAACGTCGAGATGTGTGATAAGAGTACTCTGCTACCCTATTTCACCGTGGAGATGCCTCCGCTGCTCTCGGTCACATCGTCTCTTGTGTTGGCATTTGTCTTGGGTTTGACCCTGGCAAATTGCAAGGGGCGTGGGGAGACTATCGCCAAGACAATCAAGGAGTTCAAAGATCTTGTGATGATAATAATTGAGAAATCTATCGTCCCTCTTTTACCTCTTTATATCTTTGGCATCTTCCTTAAGTTGGGTGTTGAGGGCGAAGTGGTGACGGTGCTTGGTCTCTTTATCAAGGTGATAGCGTTGATCTTTGCTATGCATATAGGATTGTTGGTTATTCAATTTACAATCGCAGGTGCTGTGGCTCGCAAGAACCCTCTGCGTGCACTTCTCAATATGATGCCCGCCTACCTTACAGCACTTGGGACGCAATCTTCGGCTGCTACCATCCCCATCACACTAAATCAAGCTAAGCTCAATGGTGTGCGGGATGATATTGCAGAGTTTGTAGTGCCTCTGTGTGCCACAATACACCTCTCGGGAAGCATTCTCAAGATTGTAGCATGCACCCTTGCTATTGCTTGGACAACAGGCATGCCGACCGATATTGAACTATACACCTCGTTTATCTTTATGCTTGGTATCACAATGGTTGCAGCGCCAGGTGTTCCTGGTGGCGCGATAATGGCTGCACTTGCGCTTTTGACATCTATCTTGGGTTTCAATGAGACACAGATAGGGCTTATGATAGCGCTATATATTGCAATGGATAGTTTCGGCACGGCAGGTAATGTGACGGGGGATGGTGCTATTGCGCTTGTTGTTAATAAGCTGTTTTGAGCTGGGACTTGGCTGGGACTCCTCGCTGATTTGCTCATGGCAACCATAGGTTGACATTAAAAAAAATACTATACTTAAGTGTTGAAAATTCATTTTCAAAAGCTTAGGTATAGTATTTTTTTTGTGGTCGCTGCAAGCGACGAGCAAATCAGTGCAATAAAATATGCACCCGTGGGGGTGCTATCCCCACCCGCCGGAGGCAGTAAGAGAGTATAGAGCAACAACAGGCTGCATGCGCTGTTTCCACCCCTTTCGAGCTAATACTCCTCGCACTTTGCGCTAATGCTCAACATCAGCATAAAAGCCATATATGTACAAAATAGAGCGGAGCCGCCACGTGAGACGAGTGGTAATATTTGTCCTGTCTCGGGTGCGAAGTTCACCGACACCATAATATGTAGCAGTGCTTGAATTAGAATCAGCGAGGCGAGGCTCAACACAAGCAGCTCACGAAAGGGGTCTCGGCACCGTTCAAATATCCACATGGCGCGGAAAAATATCCAGAGATATAGGAGTAGCAATAGAGCTGAAAGAATAAGCCCATACTCCTCCACGAAGAATGCAAATGCGTAGTCGCTTTCGGGGTGGATCATCTCGACACGCATTGAGCTTTGTCCGGCACCAACGCCCCACAAGCCACCATTCTGAATCGCTACCATTGAGCGCTCGGTATCGGATATATCATCCACCTTTATAAGTGTTCGATCTGAGCTCCAAGTCTCGACCCATGTCTCCATTCTACCTCCAGCGGTGTCGCTACGTCCCAGCCCAAATAGCGAGAAGAGGAGTGCAAAGCCGACAGCATAGAGACCAAGTTTAAAGATCTCAAACTTCTTGACTCCAGCGATAAATAGTATCACCAATGAGACCCCGAAGAGCACAATTGCCGATGAGGTGTGAGCCATAAGTATAACTACTGTCGATATATATATAGGTAGTGTAATGGGGATTATACCCTCATTGAGGATCTTTCTATTTAGCGCCTTGCTTCCCTTCTTGAGTGCTGGCGTCAACCTTAGGTTCTTCACCTGTTTGGGGTTGCGCGAGAGCATTGCAGAGAGGTGCAAGACGATAGCCACCTTGAGTGCCTCGGAGGGTTGCACGTGGATAGGACCTAAGGGGATCCAGCGTGCAGCTCCATTGGTTGCGCCACCAAGGAAGTAGGCTAATGTGGTGAGTCCCACACATATTATCAGTATCCACCATGTCTTATCTAAGTAGAATCTCACGCTAAAACGATGCATAACGGTCATCGCCACAAGTGATATTACAAGGTAGAAGAGTTGAGTAAGCAGGTATTTGAATGGTGATGTTGCCGCCGAGATGTCGTATGCCATCTTTGCAGTTGACGAAAATACAAGTAACACCGAGACAATCGACAATATCGCAACTATAACCCACATTACTCGATCACCAAAGATTAGCGGAATCCTATTTTCTGCTCCCTTGTTATTGTTCTCCATCGCATGCCCCCTCCTCAAGGCTCTTCACCCACTGTGCGAAACATTCGCCACGGTGTATATAACTTTTAAATAGATCAAATGAGGCACATGCGGGCGATAGCAATACCACATCGCCACTCTTAGCAGCGGAGTGTGCCGCCTGCATAGCCTCCTCGAAGCTGCTGCATGAGGTAATCGTTGGCACCACCCCAGCAAACTCTCTCTCAAGGGCTCCATTGTCGAGTCCCATGCAGATGAGCGTATGCACCTTCGAGGCGGCAAACTCCTTGAGTGGAGAGTAGTCGTTGCCCTTATCTGTTCCACCTGCTATCCACACCAAAGGACGTGTCATAGCCTCCAGAGCATACCAAACCGAGTCGACGTTGGTAGCCTTTGAGTCATTGATGTAGAGCACACCATCGATCTCGGCAAGGCTTTCGAGACGATGCTCAACAGCTCCAAACGAACATATTGAACGCTCCACACACTCTGGACTTACTCCCGCTGCAAGTGCCGCAAGTGCCGCAGCCTCAGCATTGTATAGGTTGTGAAGTCCCGATATCTGCATCTTGCTTGCCACGAATTTCACCTCCTTACCATCTACCCTTGCCTCCACACAGCTGCTTGGTGCTGTGCCAAAGGTGAGCTGCTGCTGAGGTAGCTTACGCCCCTCCAACTCTTTGGCAATGCTCTTGTCGGCTGCAAAGTAGATAAAGTAATCTACAACGCCTTGATTCTGCGTGATTCGCATTTTGGAGGCTGCATAGTTCTCGAAGCAGTAGTCGTAGCGATCGAGGTGATCTGGGGTTATATTGAGCAACAGAGCTATATCGGCTCTAAAGTCGTACATGCCATCTAATTGGAATGAGCTAAGCTCCAAGACATACCAGTCAAAGGAGGCTGTAGCAACCGAGTAGGCGAAACTCTCACCGATGTTGCCGCCCACTGCTACCGAGTAACCCGCTTGACTCAGAATGTGGTAGATCAGCGAAGTGGTCGTAGTTTTACCATTGGAGCCTGTGATGCATATTGTCTTTGAGGAGCCCATATATCGTCCTGCAAATTCGATCTCAGAGATAATAGGTATCTCCGCCTCCTTGATCTTTCTAACTATTGGAGCCTTGTCGGGTATGCCAGGGGATTTGATGACCAAATCGGCATTGAGGATTAGCTCCTCACTGTGCTGCCCCTGCTCGTAGGGAATACCCCACTCCTCAAGATGTTCAATGGTCTCGACGCCAAGCGCCCCGCGATCCGATAAGAAAACATCGAACCCCTCCTTCTTTGCCAAAATTGCAGAGCCATAACCACTTATGCCACCGCCTAATATTACCGCTCTTTTCATTATAAATTATGAATTGTGAATTATGAATTATAAATTACATCACCTTCCCCCACTGATCCCGATCCAAGCTACGGTACGAAATTGCTTCAGAGATATGAGTCGAGGTTATATTTGTCTCACCTGCCAAGTCGGCAATCGTGCGTGCGACCTTGATTATACGGTCGTAGGCGCGAGCCGAGAGTTTTAGACGCTCCATTGCCAACTCCAACATGCGTCGTGCAGCGGTGTCGAGAGGACAATATTCGCGTAACATCCTGCTGTTCATCATCGAGTTTGTATAGACACCCTCTATATCGCGGAAGCGTTCGGCTTGAATCTCCCGCGCCTTGACGACTCTCTTGCGCACCTCTTCGCTCGACTCTTCAACCTCCTCGCGCGTCATCTCGCTAATTGCCACCGGTGTGACCTCGATGTGGAGATCAATGCGATCTAAAAGGGGTCCCGATATGCGGTTGAGGTAGCGGTGAACAGCTCCCGGAGAGCAGCTACATTCGCGTGTAGGGTGATTATAGTAGCCGCAGGGGCATGGATTCATCGAGGCTACAAGAGTAAAATTAGCTGGATACTCCACACTATAGCGAGCCCTCGAAATTGTTATGCGCTTCTCTTCGAGAGGTTGGCGCAACACCTCCAACACATTACGACCAAACTCGGGCAACTCGTCAAGAAAGAGTATTCCATTGTGCGAGAGTGAGACCTCACCGGGTTGGGGCGATTGACCTCCACCGATGAGTGCCACTTGCGAGGTGAGATGGTGCGGAGAGCGAAATGGGCGGTTGCTCATAAGCCCCGCTGTAGCACCCAATTTACCCGCTACGGAGTGTATCTTGGTGGTCTCCAGCGCCTCATCGACCGAGAGCGGCGGCATAATCGAGGGGAGCCTACGTGCCAACATCGTCTTTCCCGAACCAGGCGAGCCAATCATCACAGCGTTGTGACCACCTGCTGCCAAAATCTCCATTGCGCGTTTGACCTGCGCTTGCCCCTTAACATCGGCAAAATCCTCGGCAAAGAGAGCGCTATTATACTCACAACTAATTATTTGCGGCTTTGCCGCCTCTATCAATTGATATCCATTAAGCATATCGACAATGTGGCGCAAGGAGTCCACTCCCACCACATCGATACCCTCTACAACAGCCGCCTCAGCGACATTTTCTTGAGGTATAAATATGCGTTTGCGCCCCTTTTGGCGCGCCTCAATTGCTAATGGTAGAGCTCCCTTGATACCTTTAACTGAGCCATCAAGCGAGAGTTCACCCAAGATCATAGACTCCTCCAACATATCATCCATAATTTGTGAGGTGGCAGCCAAGATAGCAATAGCAATTGGCAGATCAAATGCCGACCCCTCCTTACGAAGATCTGCCGGAGCAAGGTTCACAACCAATTTCTTGGATGTAAAGCGCAACGACGAGTTCTCGAACGACGAGCGAATACGCTCCTGCGACTCCTTGACAGCATTGTCGGGTAGTCCCACCAAGAATAAGCCCATACCTCCATCCGCCAGGTTTACCTCAACGGTAACCTCAACGGCATTGATGCCAACAATTGCTCCTGCATAGCTCTTTACAAACATATCTCAAATAGTTTTTAGAATGGTGCTTCATCGACCCCCTTCGAAGGGCTAATATCAAATTCGCTACTCACAAGGGGGGTAGCTGGAGCTCCCACATCAAAACTATTGGAGTTGCTCTCGAAGCTTTCATATTGTGTTGCGTCGCCAAACGATGCCGACGAGGGTATATCTAATTGATTCATATCGACAAACTTCGCCTGCTCCTTGATAAAGCGCAACGGAACATCGCACACCTCACCATTACGGTGCTTAGCCAGAATAATCTCTGCCATACCTGCCGTGGGGATTCCATCCTCGGTTTGGTGGATTCCGTAATACTCGGGGCGGTGAATAAATGCCACAATGTCGGCATCTTGCTCGATCGCACCCGACTCACGAAGGTCACTCAATTGAGGTCGCTTGGAGCCTCCACGCATCTCGGCTGCACGACTAAGCTGCGATAGTGCAATGATAGGTACATTGAGCTCCTTGGCAATAGCCTTGAGCGTGCGCGAGATAAAGGAGACCTCTTGTTCGCGGTTACCTTTGTTGTCGCCACCTCCTGTCATCAACTGCAAGTAGTCGATAATTATAATCTTGATGTCGTGGTGGATCTTGAGTCGTCGAGCCTTTGAACGGAACTCAAAGACCGAGAGCGAGGGAGTGTCGTCGATAAATAGTTGTGCCGCAGCAAGAGGCTTGGTAGAGGATTCCAATTGACGCCACTGGTCGCTGGTAAGGTCTCCCGTCTTGATCTTGTTGCCGTGGATTCCCGTCTCACCCACTATCAGACGCATCATAAGTTGCACCGACGACATCTCAAGCGAGAAGAGCGCAACAGCCTGATCGTAGTCGACAGCCATATTGCGAGCCATTGTCAAGACAAAGGCAGTCTTACCCATCGAAGGACGAGCCGCAACGATTATTAGGTCGCTCAGCTGCCAACCCAACGTCTTTTTGTCTATATCCACAAAACCTGAGGGTACTCCATTAAATGAGTTTTTGTTCTTAGCAGCCTCCTCTATCTGAGCGAGTGCCTTAGCCAAAATATCCTTCGAGGAGAGCACCGAACGTTTAACGTGCCCTTCAGCCACCTTGAAGATCTCGCCCTCGGCAAAACCTATAAGTTCGGTGACATCGGTAGACTCGTCGTAGGAGCGCTTCTGGATCTCGGAGGCTGAGCGAATAAGCTCACGTTGAACAAATTTTTGAGCTATAATCTTGGCATGGAACTCCACATTGGCTGCCGAGTCGACCTTCTGTGTGAGCTTGGCGAGATATGCAGCACCTCCCACCTTGGTGAGCTCCTTGTTGGAGCGTAATTTATCGGTCACCGTGTAGAGGTCGATAGGCTTCAACTCTGCCGAAAGCTCCTCGATAACTTTATATATCGTGCGGTGTTGTTCGGAGTAGAATGCATCGGGAGAAACGAACTCTTGTACGGCAATGATACTATCTTTTTCGAGCATCAACGCACCTAAGACCGCCTCCTCAAGCTCAAGCGCTTGTGGTGGCACCACTCCCGCTCCTTCGGTAAGGGCGTCGTAAGAGTCTCTATTTCTGCGTGATGGGGTATAATCGTTAGCCATAATTTACGGTTGAATTTAAGAGCTCAAAATTAGCAATTTAATTTCGAATATCATAGATTTTTCGATTTTATTTCAGGGTAGATGCACGAAAAGTATTGTTTCTTATTGCCTCCCTCGCCGTTGGGTTCACCTCTCCGTTGTGGTGGTGGGTTTGCACTGGGACTTGCTGGGACTTTTCTGGGACGTGTGAGGTTAAATTATCGAGCTTGATTTTGATAGAAAAGAGAGAAAATAGCATATTTTTACATTTTTTTTATCAAAAAATTTGCAAATATAAAAAAAAGCGCTACCTTTGCACAACCAAATCACAATGGTGGATTCATCTAAGGGCTAGGATACCTGCCTCTCACGCAGGACATAGGGGTTCGAATCCCCTATCCACTACTCAAAACGTCTCGATTATCGAGACGTTTTTTTTGTTTATACACCTTTTTATCATCATTAAATTTGCATGTTATCAAATAAATAGCTACATTTGTCTGACAACATATAACTAATTCAAAAAACTTTTTTTTAATGATGAAAGCTTTACTTTTAGCGGCAACACTATTTGCCGTGAGCAGTTGTGCAACAGCTGAGCAACCAGTTTACCCCCACTCAGATCCAAGCAATAGTGGCAATTGGGTGCTAAACACCGAGGTCAGTGACGAGTTTAACGGCGATGCCCTCGATGAGGATAGGTGGTACATAGTTGGAAAATTTGTCGATGGTAAACCAACTTACGTTCACCCCGACAACCCCAATAAAAAGGTGTGGACAGGTCGTGCACCCTCTCAATTCTCAGGCAACAACCACAGACTCGAAGATGGAATCCTAAAATTGGAGATGCGCTGGGAGCCAGACTTTCCCTTTCTTGAGGAGGTTCGCGTGCCAGTATTTGGAGATCCTCTACCCTATCAAAATCTTACCGCTCCTTGCCTTATCGCACGACGTGGATTTAAGTATGGCTACATCGAGATACGTAGCAAATCAGCTGATGCTGAGGTAACAAGTGGTTTCTGGTCGATGGGCAACGGCTTAGAATTTGACTTCTTCGAATCATTTGGTGATGGTCGAGACGAGGGTAAAGAGCACCTCGACAGCCAGCTATGGTGGTCTATTCGTGACTGGAAAAAGCTAAAGGGCAAACCAGCATACACAGAGCGCAAGGATGTCGGATTTAGATTTGCCGACGACTACCATATATATGGTGTGGAGTGGGACGAAACAGGAATCAAATATTATATCGATGGCGCTCTATTCTCCTCTGTTACCCCAGAACAAGCTACAGCATATGCCAAAGAGAACTACGAAGTGGAGGAGGACTACGACGGATATGTCGCAACACAAGAGATATTCCTTTGGTTAGATATGGAGATATTCTCATGGAACGGTATGCCCGAGAGCCGCGAGGAGCTTGTTCAAAATGGTACCAAGGAGCAAAAAGAGGGTGGCTTTATCGACTTCGAGGTAGACTACGTTAGAGTTTGGCAAAAGTAGAGTCAATCAGCAGGCTCTACCCCTCTCGATGAGTGCAACAACTACATCGAGCGAAGATCTTCACCCTCGCCAGTGTAGAACCAACGGTAGATATATCCTCTGTAGGCAGCCAACACGTTATTTTCGTCGGCATCGATCCCCAATAGGCGGATATCGTAGAATTGATTCGAACGACGTATGATAACCGTGCCTGAGTCTATCACAATATACTCCTCGCTGCCCGTCGAAGAGGAGAAATTGACATATGAAGAGTAGGTTGCCGCATAGCTATCATTATCGATGGTGAAGCTCTGAGCCTGCAAGGTTGAGCTCTCCTCCTGATTAGGTATAGTGAACTTTAGCACGGCTCCACGACCTGCAAAGTTGGCATCGCCATCGACATAGGCTGTATTGCCCAAAAGGTAGATCTCCTGTTCGCTGTCGGTCGAGAAGAGCACCATGCGGTAGAGGTAATCTGGCGCATCGTTGTTGACAATGATAGACCCCTCGCCACTTGTGGAGACATAGATACCATCGTCATTGCTGGAGCATGCGGCAAACGTAAGTGATAGAAGCAGAAGAGTTGAAGTAATAAGATTTTTCATAAGAGTGCAAAAATTAAAATTTGAATAACTGCAATATTGTTAGACAAATTTTGTGCAAAAAAAATAGATATTTGAATATTTATTTCTATCTTTGCGGCGCATATCTCACGGGATGAGAGGCGCATAACAGGGAGGGTCGTGAACTCTCCAATTATTAATCACTAAATTTTATAGCAATATGGCTGTTAAAATTCGTTTGGCTCGCCACGGTAAAAAGGGCTACGCATTCTACCACATTGTCGCTGCTGATGCTCGCGCACCACGTGACGGACGTTTCATCGAGAAGTTGGGTACATACAACCCAAACACAAACCCTGCAACAATCGACCTTAACTTTGAGGCTGCTCTTAGCTGGTTGAACAAGGGTGCTCAACCAACTGACACTGCTCGTGCGATTCTTTCGTACAAAGGTGTTCTTTTCATGAAACACCTTCAAGGTGGTGTGAAGAAAGGCGCTTTCTCTGAGAGCGACGCCGAGGCTAAGTTCAACCAATGGTTAGACTCTAAGAACGGTAAGATCTCTGACAAAACAAGCAAACTCGCTGCTGATGCTGTTGCTGATGCTAAGGCTCGTAAGAGTGCTGAGGTTAAAGTTAACGAGGATCGCGCTAAGGCTATCGCAGAGAAGAAGGCTGAAGAAGCTGCTGCCGCTGCTGCTGCACTTGCTGCTGCTGCTGAAGAGGCTGCTGCTGCTGCTGCTGCAACTGAAGAGGTTGCAGCAGAGTAACTTGAGCCGAAGTTTGTCTCTTGGACAGATTTCATCATAGAGAGGGATGACTACTTTTGAGTGGTCATCCCTCTTTTTTATTACACTGATGTGGTGGGGCTTTGCTTGGGGTTGATGCTTGGGGTTGATGCTTGATATAGCTTGCTCATCGCGCTCGTGCCGCGCGGCACCAAGCTATAGCTTGGATCCAAAAACTTCGTTTTTGACTTTTTTTGTTGCGCTGATGTGGCGGGGGCTTTGCCCCCGGCGAGATATCTACTCTGATGATCTTATGAAAATGAATTTTCAACGCTCCTCAGAGTAGATATCTCTGTGTCAACCTTTGGTTGCCACCACCACATCAGCGAGGTTCACCTCGATTTGGGTTTAAATGCTGTAGGCATTTAAAAATTATAAAGAGCAATGAGTTGTGCAAATCTGCGGTTGCCACCTTAACATCAGCGAGGTTCACCTCGATTTGGGTTTAAATGCCAAGGGCATTTAAAAATTATAAAGAACAGGGAGTTGTGGAAATATATGGTTGTTACCTCAACATAAGCGAGGTGAACCTCGATTTGGGTTTAAATGCCATAGGCATTTAAAAAATTATAAAGATCAGAGAGTTGTGCAAATTTATTTGCGGCAACTCTTTGGTCTTTATAATCTTAGAGATGCAATCTCTAAGCCCAAAGCGCAAGAAGGTACGCACCCGCGGGGGTGCTATCCCCGCCCGCCGGAGGCAGTAAAAAGCGCACAGAAAGAAGAAAGAAGCGCACAGAAAGCAGCAAGCAAGAAACGCACAGAAAGCAAGCAAGGTACGCACCTGCGGGGGTGATATC
>JAWXTF010000044.1:0-16379 GCA_044433965.1 Rikenellaceae bacterium
GGTGGGGGCTTTGCCCCTTGCTGCGTTTAAGTATGCTTGCTTATTGCGCTCGTGCCGCGCGGCACCAAGCTAAGCTTGGATCCAAAAACTGTCGTTTTTGACTTTTGTGTTGCACTGATGTGGTGGGGGCTTTGCCCCAAGCGAGAGATCTATTATGATGAGCTTTTGAAAATGAATTTTCAACGCTCCTCATAATAGATCTCTCTGTGTCAACCTGCGGTTGCCACCACCACCTCAGCGAGGTTCACCTTGATTTGGGCTTGAGGATAAACTTTCTATACTCATCAGATTATATATCTTGCGTGTCAATCTGCGGTTGTTACCTCAACATAAGCGAGATGAACCTCGATTTGGGTTTAAATGCCTTTGGCATTTAAAAATTATAAAGATTAAAGAGTTGTGCAAATTTATTTGTGGCAACTCCTTAATCTTTATAATCTTAGAGATGCAATCTCTAAGCCCAAAGCGCAATGGTATGCACCCGCGGGGGTGCTATCCCCGCCCGCCGGAGGCAGTAAGAAGCGCACAGAAAGGAAACGCACAGAAAGAGACAAGCAAGCGCAAAGCAAGCCAGCACACCCACGCGGGGGGAGGGAGGAGTATTATACCCATGCTGGGCGGAGATGAAAAAGGTGACCAATAAGCACAGAGCCTATTGGTCACCTTTGATTTTGTTAACAGGTATATCGACTACTTAAATGTGTAGCGGATGCTGAATAGTGCAGACCAAGCAGAGTATGAAGAAACATACTTACCAGTGTCAGGAGCTGAGTAAGAGTACTCACCAGCTGTAGTATCGTACTTAAGAAGTTGAGTGCTGCTCATATAGTCGTAACTACCCCACTCGCGGTTCACAAGGTTACCCAAGTTCTCCACATCGAGACCAATAGTCAAGGTGTTGCGGTTGCCGTTTACATTTAGGAAGAAGTCTTGAGCGACTTTCAAGCTAAATGAGTTACGCCATGGCGCTACAGCACCACCACGCTCAGAGTATTGACCCTTGATTGAGCTTAGGTATTTGTCGTTGTTGATAAACTCACCGAAAGCTGCCTTTTGGTCGTCATCGGCAAATGGCATAGAAGCCAACTCAGAGTCTGTTGGGACGTATAGAAGGATCGCGTTACCGTTGTCACCTGTTACGTTAGCCATAGTGTATGAGTAACGAGAGTAAGAGTAGTAACCAAAGTAACCTACGTGAGAACCCTCATAGTATAGACCTACGCTTGTAGCATAGTTCTTGCCATACTCCTTACGGTAGCTTGCATTAACCAATACACGGTTTGGAGTTACGAATGAAGAGTAACCCAACTCAGGTACGTTAGAGCCGTTAACACCATATGAAGGACCGCTGTAGTAAGAAGATGTAACCTGGTCACCAGTACCGTCAGTTACGCTCTTAGCGTTAGAGTATGTGTAAGATGCAGAGAGGTCAAGACCGAAAGCAAATGACTTCTCAAGTTGCGCTGTAAGAGAAGAGTAGTAACCGTTGATGTCAGTGTTGGTGATAAGGTATGGGTTAACTGAGTAACCAACGCTGTTTTTGATACCAGCGCTCTCCCACAATGTGCGAACCTCAGGCTCACCTGGAAGTTGGATACCACCTGCAACCTCGTTCATACCCAAACGGTGAGTAACTACAGAGTTCATATCTTTGTTGTAGATTCCCTCCAAAGTGAAGTGGAAACCGTTAGAGAGGTTAGCCTCGAATGCCAAAGATGACTTCCATGTAGATGGCATCTTGAGCTCAGTATCCATGATTGTTGTAGAAGTTGGAGCTGTGAGCTCGCCCGCCTCGAAGGTACCACCGTAAAGGTTATCAAGGATTCCGCTATATGTGTTGTCGAAGAGTGGATACTCAGACTCACCAGCGTTAAGAACGGTTTGAGCTTGGAGACAGTTGCTGTTACCAAATGCCGATACGATCCATACGAATGGGATACGACCAGTGTAGATACCTGAACCTCCACGAAGAACATACTTACGCTCGCCTGTGATGTCCCAGTTGAAACCTAAACGTGGAGCGATGTTAAGAGAAGCCTCTGGCATGTCAGATGTTTTGTAACCACCATAGTTAGCAAAAAGCTCAGTGAACTCTTTGTTCTCGTTGTTTGACATAGATGGCATAACTGGCATCTCGAAACGGATACCTACAGTAGCTTTGAAGCGGTCGCTAAAGCTGATCTCATCTTGAAGATAAGCAGAGTACTGCAAGTAGTTGAATTGAGGGAAAACTTGAGCCAAGTCGTCACGGTTGGAGTGAGTCATCGCAAAGGCGATAGGCTGAGAGTTATTTACAAAATCGTCCCATGAGTTAAATACGTAGTAACCGGCACCACCCTGCATAAAACCATTCTTAGTGTTGTTGTGCTCGAATTGGAGACCCGCCAAAAGGTTGTGCTTGCCCGCAGAGTAGGTGATCTCGTCGGTTACAACATATGTAGCAACGTCACGAAGGTTACCATAAGTAAATGGATCGACACCAAAAGTGGTGTAAACCTCACCATCCTCAAGGATATCAACCGTTGGGAATAGGTCACCTACGTATGAGCGAGGCTCGTATTGGTGAGAGTAAGTTGCACGAAGGATGTTGTTGAGTCTACCATCTAAGAAGCGAGAGTTCAACTCAGCTGCTACAGATGTAAAGTTTTGCTCTTGGAAGTAACGAGATGACTCGAAGTAGAGGGCGTTAGTTTGGGTACGACCACCATTGTTACGGTCATATACACTTGAGCTAAGTGGACTGATTGAGCTTGAAGGAGAGTTAGAGCCCTTGGTTGTAGTGCGGCTGAAACGCGCATTCATACGGTGATTGTCGTTGATGTTCCAGTCAACACGAGCCATAAACTTGTAGTTAGGGATCTCTACAGAGTAGTTTTGGTAACGACCTGGATCGTAGTCATAGTTCTCGATGAGGTAGTCGCGGATCTCCTCCATCTTGTCGATTGTAGGACGGTTGTAGTTGGTGTCGGAACCCCAATCTTGATCCTCATTCTCGCGAGCCAAACGGCTTGTACCTGGTTTTGTAACTGCCTCATACTCGAAGTTGGCAAATACAAACAATTTATCTTTGATGATAGGAGCACCAATGTTGAAACCAATAGTGTTTGACAATGACTCAGTTGGAGTAAGATCAACACCATTAGCAAGCTTAGTTCCCTGGAGCGCATCGCTCTCGTAGAAGTCGTATACAGAAACCTCAAGGTTGTTGGTACCACTCTTAGTTACTGCACTTATTGAACCACCGGTGAAACCACTTTGGCGCACATCGTATGGAGTAACAGATACTGTAATCATATCCAACGCCTCCAACGAGATTGGAGTACCACCTGCTGGAAGGTTGCTACCGATACCAAATGCATTGTTGAACGCTGCACCATCGACAGTAACATAAGATTGACGGTAGTTACCACCACCAATCGAAAGGTTACTACCAGAGCTTGACGCTTGAGGGGTAAGACGCATGATATCGTTCATTGAACGACCCACAGAAGGCATCATCTCGATCTCTTTTGAAGAGATGTTAGTGCTTGCACCCGAACGCTTTACGTTCATTGCACTCTCGGCACCATCCACCGAAACTACAATTGCCTCCATCTGGTTGTCCTCCTTGAGGTAACCGTCACGCGTTGCAGTCTCTCCAAGTGGAAGATCCACACCAGTAAACTCCACTGAAGCGTAGCCAATAAATGACATGATGATCGTGTAGGGACCACCAGCGCGCATACCTTGAATGCTATAACGACCATTGTTAGTCACAACAGCACCATACTCGGTACCCGATGGAGTGTGTGTAGCGATTACAGTTGCACCAACCAAGTCCTCGCCAGACTCTGTTGTTACGCGACCCGTAAGTGCAGATGTAGTCACCTGTGCAAATGCTGCTACAGAGAACATCATAGCTACCATCATAAGAAGAAATTTCTTCATAATAAAAAGTAAATTAGTTAAAAAAAATTGTGTTTGTTTGTTGTTTATTGTGTATATATTAAAAAAAAATAGGATATATGCCAAATGGCAACAATCCTATTGTTTATTCTAAATCATATATGTAGCTGTAGGCATAAATCGCTTTAATCGATTCATTATTACAAAATTAGCTCCGCAAATTAATATTGTATGTACTTGTTTCATGGTAATGCCTAATAAAATTACGGTGCAAAATTATAAAAAAAATTCGAAACTACCATACTTTTTAGATTATCTAATGTTATAATTGTGTTATCGCATTAGTAACATATAGTGAAGATGCAATAACCCCTAACATCTCACCAAGGTAAATGCACAGAAGAATGGGGCTTTGATCGTGGTTTTGATCGTGGCTGGCGCTTGGGGTTGGCGCTTGCTTATCGCGCTTGGGGTTGGCGCTTGCTTATTGCGCTCGTGCCGCGCGGCACCAAGCTAAGCTTGGATCCAAAAACTTCGTTTTTGACTTTTTTTGTTGCGCTGATGTGGTGAGGGCTTTGCCCCCCCGGCGAGATATCTACTCTGATGGGCTTATGAAAATAAATTTTCAACGCTCCTCAGAGTAGATATCTCTGTGTCAACCTGCGGTTGCCACCACCACATCAGCGAGGTTCACCTTGATTTTGGCTTGAATAGTTATACAAATTTATTTACTTTAACCTACGGTTGTCACCTCAACATCAGCGATGTGAACCTCGATTTGGGTTTAAATGCCACAGGCATTTAAAAATTATAAAGACCAATGAGTTGTGCAAATAAATTTGCGGCAACTCATTGGTCTTTATAATCTTAGAGATGCAATCTCTAAGCCCAAAGCGCAATAATACGCACCTGCGGGGGTGCTATCCCCGCCCGCCGGAGGCAGTCCGAAGCGCACAGAAAGCAACCGCAAGCAAACAAGCGCACAGAGAGCAACCGCAAGCAAGAAGCGCACAGAAAGAAAGAAACAAGCAAGTAGCAAGCAACTCAACCGAAGTTCAATTGAGGTTACTCGACGTTGAGTGTTTCGAAGATATGGCAATAATCTTCGTGTGCTTTTGCCAAGTATAGTTGCAGTCCGAACTTTGCACCGGCATCTATATTGTGTTGAGAGTCATCTATAAAGAGAGTCTCCGAAGGCACTATGCCGCTATCATCGATCAATTTTTGGTAGATGATATCATCAGGTTTCAAGCATCCCATTTCGAAGGAGAGGTATGTTTTTTCGAAATATTCATCTATGCTTTTGCCGTCTGCCTCAAATAGTTTTCGAACCTTTGGCATCACTATAGCATTGACATTGGAGAGGGCATAGAGTCTGAATCCGCGAGCCTTGAGTGACTCCAACATTTTCAATTTGAATAGAGGAATTTGATCTAAGAAGTCGCAGTAAGCCTCGCATATCTGCTCGTTTGCACCACAGAATGAATAATTTGCGCGGATAATGTCGCACAACTCATCGGCATCGATTTCGCCACGCTCAAGGCGCTGAAAGAACTCCGCAGGGTGATAAAAGTCGATTAGGTTGTCTGCTTCGGGAAAGCCCGCGCGAGTGAAAGAGTCCACGCAGCGCTCACGGTCGAGGTCAATTAGCACACCGCCGATATCGAAAATAATGTTTTTTATTGAACTTAGCATAACTAAAAATTTTTGCAAAGATACAACTTCGGTGGCAAAGTTTTTGAAATTGATCGATAAAAATTTTATTAAAATATGAAAAACGAAAACAACACAACGCTTGCCACTCAAGATGCAACACTCACTGAGCAGAGTCTCACCTCAGCCCCCTCGCAGTTTATACCGCAAAAGGGTATTGACGGAGCTTCGGCTTATCAACTTGTTAAGAATGAGACATATCCACAAACACAGCCGAAGCTCAACCTGGCAACATTCGTCACCACATATATGGATGAGCATGCCACACGACTGATGAATGAAGCCATTGATGTGAACTATATCGACGAGACGGAGTATCCGCGTGTGGCACTTATGTCGGGTCGCTGCATCAATATAATTGCAAATATGTGGAATACTCCCGAGAAGAGTGAATCGAAGTGTGGGGCGCTGGGCATAGGCTCCTCCGAGGCGTGCATGCTGGGTGGCGTTGCGGCGTGGCTACGCTGGCGCGAGCGCCGGAAGTTGGCGGGCAAGAGCTTCGATAAACCCAACTTAGTTATGAGCTCCGCCTTTCAGGTGGTGTGGGAGAAGTTCTGCCAACTTTGGCAGATTGAACTTCGCGTGGTGCCGATATCGATGACGCACCAAACGCTCGACCCTGCCGAGGCACTTGCCCTTTGTGACGAAAATACCATCTGCATAGTGCCCATAGTAGGTGTGACGTGGACAGGTCTCAACGACGATGTGGAGGCTCTCGACAGAGCGCTCAGCGTCTATAACTCAAAGACAAACTACGATATCCCACTCCATGTCGATGCCGCATCGGGTGGATTTATCCTGCCATTCCTCAACCCAGAGTGCAAGTGGGACTTTAGACTCAAAAATGTTATCTCCATCTCCACCTCAGGTCACAAATATGGCTTGGTGTACCCCGGCTTAGGGTGGATCGTATGGCGAGATAAGAGCTACCTCCCCGACGACATGTCCTTCAGTGTCAACTACCTGGGGGCAAGCATAACACAGGTGGGACTCAACTTCTCGCGCCCCGCGGCACAGATCCTGGGTCAATACTACAACTTTGTACATCTTGGCTTCGAGGGATATCGCAACATTCAACGTGCTTCAATGGAGATTGCCCAATACTGCCACGCCAAGATTGGTGAGATGGAGTGCTTCGCCAACTTCTCGAAGAGCGTCGACAACCCTCTATTCATATGGATGATGGATCCAGAATATAACAAAAATGCTAAGTGGACACTCTACGACCTACAAAATCGCCTACAGCAAAATGGTTGGATGATACCCGCATACACCATGCCTAAAGATATCGACGATATGATTGTTATGCGTGTCGTGGTGCGCCAAGGAATGACTCTCGATATGGCAGAAATGCTCCTTGAAGACCTTCGCACAGCCGTGGCAGAGTTCGAAAAACTCGAATACCCAACTCAAACACGTCTCTCATACGAAAAAAGCGAAGAACTCCTCGGCAGAATCTTTACTCATTGATTTTGCGCGGTATGACTGACTGTTGCTGTGCGCTTCTTTCTGTGCGCTTCGGTTGGGTTGCTTTCTGTGCGCTTCTTTCTGTGCGCTTCTTGCTTGCGGTTGCTTTCTGTGCGCTTCGGACTGCCTCCGGCGGGCGGGGATAGCACCCCCGCGGGTGCATACCTTCTTGCGCTTTGGGCTTAGAGATTGCATCTCTAAGATTATAAAGACCAATGAGTTGCCGCAAATAAATTTGCACAACTCATTGGTCTTTATAATTCGTTAAATGCCTTTGGCATTTAAACCCAAATCGAGGTTCACCTCGCTGACGTTGAGGTGGTAACCGTAGGTTGTCGTAAATTCATTTGCACAACGACAACGACAACGACAACGCCAAGCAGAGCCTCTCACATTATGGGAGGCTAAAAAGTTTAAAACTCCAATATATCGTCCATCAGTTCATCCAGTTCGCGACGTTCTTTTTTTGTTGGGCGTCCGGTGCCACGATCACGGCTCACGAATATTGTTTCGCGTGGGGCGCTAAGTTTATCCAGTTCCTCTTGAGGTGTGATATTGATGCAGTAAGGCTCTACATTTTTGGCACCTTGGCGGCTCGACACAAGGTCGAGCACTTTGTAACGGTATATCACGGGCATTTTTTTGACGCTTATTTGGTCACCGACCTTCACTTCGCGAGAGGGTTTACAATATGCATCATTTACCAATACTTTATTGTTGCGAATTGCATCGGCGGCATCGCTACGTGTTTTGTAGACTCTAACTGCCCACAAATATTTATCTAATCTTACTGAGCTCATAATTAAATTTTTAGTGCTTGATCTCTGTGTGAGAATGAATCGAGGCGTATGGCTATAAAAAGGAGTATTGTAAATGCCACGAGGGAAGATCCACCGTAACTCATAAAGGGGAGTGGAATACCCATCACAGGCATCAAACCTATTGTCATACCGACATTTACCAATACATGGAATAGGAGAATGGAGGCAACGCAGTAGCAGTAGACACGCGCAAAAGCTTCATGTTGTCTCTCGCCCATATATATCAGTCGGAGAATCAACCCTCCATATATAGATAGGAGTACCAAGGCACCTGCAAAGCCCCACTCCTCGCCAAGGGAGCAGAATATAAAGTCTGTGTGGCGCTCAGGCACAAATCCATATCTGATTTGTGTACCCTGCAAGAAGCCTTTGCCCAACAAACCACCCGATCCAATTGCAATTTTTGATTGATTAACATTGTAGCCTGTGCCCAGAGGATCATCCACGAGCCCAAGGAATGTGAGTATACGTTTCTGTTGGTGATCTTTGAGTATAGAGTTGAATATATAATCTGTAGTGGGCAGGAATATTGTCGAGAGGATAAACATTGCCACCAAAATAAAAGTATTGGTTAGTTGATTGCGGAAGGCATATACCAGGATCAGAGGCAGGGAGAGCATCACTATCCACAGCAGCGCATTGAATAGCGGTATAGGGTTCTCAAATAGGACTATCGAGGTCATATGTAGTGCGATTGTAAGGAGCGCGACACTCGCCAGATAGGTGATATTGAGTCTCCACGTGCGGTTTATCATCATATCGCAAAGCGTGAGTACACTCACCGAGAGTATAAGCAGCATAAGCGGTGAGAGTAGAAACGAGACGATAAAGAGCAGTACGATCAATAGCAGAGGTATAACCAGCCAATTGTTGAGTCCCTCGCGGTAGAGCACAAATATAAATGAACCTAAGACAATACCCGATCCTGTGTCATTTTGCAGAACTATAATCATTAGAGGAAGTAGCAATATACCAACCACTTTTGCCATATCTCCCTTCTCATTTATCGAGAAGGAGTATTCACTCATCACGCGAGCCAGAGCCAATGCCGTTGTGATCTTCACAATCTCGGCAGGCTGCATGGTGAATGACCCAATACCCAACCAGGCACGGGCACCGTTTACCTCCTTTCCTATTCCGGGGATAAATGTCATAAGCAGCATAAAGAGACCAAAGCCGTAGAATGGATAGGCAAATTTATGGAATGAACTTGCATCGACAAGCAACACAAACATCGCAGCCACCGCAGCTATACCACCCCATATTGCCTGTTTTACGTAGAAGTGCGAGAAGGCAAAGAAGTTTGTCGATGTTTCGTCGTAGGATGAAGAGATTACACTCATCACCCCGGCGACCACCAAGAGAGCATAGAGCAATACGGCGAGTCGATCTACGCCCACAAAAAGTCCTTTGGAGTGATTACTTTGCATAGTTCGGATAGTATATTTGCATATCTTTAACCTGCTTCAATATAGCAGGTCTTGTGATAGTGTCGGTTAAATAAAATTCTTCGATCAAGCTGGCAATAGGTCGAGCTATAGTGGCACCGAAACCACCATTTTCGACATATACCGAAATCGCAATCTTGGGGTTGTCACGTGGTGCGAAACTCAAGAATGTGGAGTGATCTCTACCGTGTGGATTCTCGGCAGTACCTGTCTTACCGCAGATGTCGAGCCCGGCAACATAGGCGTTGTTGTACCAACCATCGGAGCCTTTGTTGACACTCGACCACATGCCATCGATAATCGGGTCGAAGTGTTTGGAGTCAACCATCGTGTATTGAGGTTCGTAGAAGCGTCTATCGAGCGAGTCGACACCCTCTATCTGCTTGACAATATGGGGAATGTAGTAGTGACCTCTGTTTGCCAATATGGCGGCTAAGTTTGCCATCTGGAGCGGTGTGCAACCCAACTCTCCTTGACCAATCGAGAGCGAGATAACGGTAAGTGAGTTCCAGGAACCACGATAGCGACGATCATAAAATGCTACATCGGGCACATAGCCACTACCCTCGTTGAGAAAGTCGGAGCCTAACTTACGCCCGAAACCAAAGCTTAAGACATACTCTCTCCACTTATCGAAACTATTCTTGACACCTCCATAAGCTGGGTTGTCGAGGATATTGCGGTATACTTGACAGAAGTAGTTGTTGCACGACCACGCCACAGCGTTACGCAGGTCGGTCACAGCACTATGTGCATGACAGCCCAAGACTCTATTTCCGTAGTGGAAGCCACCGTGACAGTTGTAGGTCTGGGAGGGTACCAAGACCCCCTCCTGCATACCAATTAAGCCCTGCACCAATTTGAATGTTGATCCAGGAGGGTATCGGGCAGTCACAGCGCGGTTGTAGAGCGGGCGACGTGGGTTGTTGAGCAGCTCCATGTAGTTGTTGCCGCGATCTCGACCAACTAAGTTGTCGGGGTTGTAGGAGGGCGACGAGACCATCATTAGGATCTCTCCCGTTGAGGGTTCTATCGCCACTGCGGCACCAACCTTACCCGCCATAAGCTCCTCGCCAAAGAGTTGCAGGCGTGCATCGATTGTCGAGATAAGGTATTGCCCCTGCACGGGAAGTGTGTCGTAGATTCCATCCGCATAGCTACCTTTGATTGCACCATGGCTATCAACCTTAGTCACGCGAACTCCCTTTGTGCCGCGAAGCTGATCCTCGAAGGCGGACTCCACGCCATACATGCCTATATACTCTCCGGCTTGATACTCGGGGCGACTCTTGAGAATTGAGGATGTCACCTCGCTCACGTAGCCAAGTAAGTTACCACCAATGCTACGAGGGTATTGGCGCACGGTACGGTAGACCGTGTAGAACCCTGCGAAGGATGCCTCCTCAAATAGGAGCTTCTCCTCGGAGGAGATATAGTTGGTAATCAGGCGTGGCGCGCGTGGCATCATACGAGCATTATTGAGCTCGCGGGTGAGCTTCTCGGTCGAGATGCCGATGATCTGACAAAGACGCACTGAGTCGAGCTTCGCGCGGTCAATCTCGCGATAAATTACCATTAGGTCGTAACACTCACGACTTTGAACCAGATACTCTCCATTGCGGTCATAGACCTCTCCACGAGGAGGATAGAGCACCTCATGGCGAAGCACATTACCCTCCGAGAGCCCCTTGTAACGCGAGTCGAGAACCTGGATGTTGAATAAGCGTATAAGGATGGCGACAAAGATAAATATAACTACCGCCTGAAGAATCCTCACCCTTATAAATTCGTCTCTACTACGTCCCATTACTTCAAGATGTTATTTATTGTAAATATGCGCGAGATCAACCATACAAACAATATTGTCATTGCGGTACTAATACCAAAGCGACCAAGAGTATAGTGCAGATTGGAGAGCGTAAGCGACTCGAAGAGGAAGAATATAGCGTGGTGTGCAGCTACCAGCGTCACCATATATCGAAAGTAGTCGCCATGTCCAAGTCGAATTTCGGAGGGCACACCGCGCTCCAGAGCCCGCTCCTTGCCAACTATAAGTTTGAGAAGAGGCGCGCGGAAGAATGCCACAAATATCGTGGCAATGGAGTTGATACCCTCAGTCCCCATGGTTGCATCCAACGTAACGCCGAGCAATATGCTCAGAGCAAGCATCAAGATCTGAGAGATCTCAACAGGTAGCAGCACGATAAACACAATGTAGACCAAAGGAGAGAAGAGTATACTCACAGCAAGGTTGTCGAAGAAGAAGATCTGCGAGAGCACTGCTGTCAAAAATAACATTATATATGGTGTAATACGAAACATCGTCTCCTATATTTATTTTTTTTTAAATTGGGAGGTATTCAAAGCTACAACTTAGCCTCAACCTCTTGTTGTAGTGCCTCAATCTCGCCACTCTCACGTGAGCCAACAACCAGCACATAATCTATCGACGAGATGTCGGCAGCTAAAGAGATATCAATATTGTACGAGGTACCCATTTCGTCCAACTCAAAGCTATCGACCGTACCGATGGTCACACCTCCGGGGAAGATCTTCGAAAATCCTGTAGTTACCACCGTATCACCCTGGTTTATCTGGGCATACTTCGAGAGCTCCTGCATCGAGATATGGTATCGACTCTCGCCACTCCACTCCAATGAGCCAAAGTGCGTCCCACCACTCAGCTTTCCACTTGTGGTGAAACTTGAGCTAAGGATCGAGAGAGCGGCACTATAGTGCGCTGTGGCACCTGCC
Organism: Rikenellaceae bacterium; assembly: GCA_044433965.1. GTDB lineage: Bacteria > Bacteroidota > Bacteroidia > Bacteroidales > Rikenellaceae > Alistipes. The sequence goes on from JAWXTF010000044.1 coordinate 12,089, forward strand.
ACGTAGCCCAACATCTCGCCCGTGGGGGTTATTACAGCCATATTCTCGTAGACTCCATCTTCGTAACCGCGGTCGAGCATTATGAGGTTATCTCGCTTGTTGATCGAGTTGGAGACAACCTTGGCTACAATGTAGCTATACTCCGGATTGTTGAAGTGTATCTGTGCGGAAGAGGGGTATGCTAAGGTGTTTTCGGAGCTAAGATCAAGCTGCGCCTCCAACTGAGCAATACGTTCTGTGAGCTCTCGATTCTCTCCGGGAAGCTCAAAGAGTCGTATCGCGTTGCGAAAGAAGCCATTGACGCCACCTATTATGGAGTTGGAGACCACAAAGATCTTGGCGTGAGTGTAACTATCAGACAACGCATAGTGGCTGATGGCTATGCTCTCGGCAATAACAAAGAGGACAACTACATAAATTGACCGAATAAATTCATAGAGTTTATACACAGTAAGAAAGTATATATATTACAAATAAACAGCGTCACACCTTTCGTAAGTAAAAGAGAGTGACGCAGTTAACATTTTATCTATTTCTTAACAGATCTATCTCATCAAGAATGAGAATTGATCTATATTTTGGAGCGCTACGCCTGTTCCACGAGCAATTGCACGTAGAGGGTCCTCGGCAATATGAAACTCTATACCTGTCTTACTTTGCAAACGACGATCCAAACCTCGGATCAAAGCGCCACCACCAGCCAAGTAGATACCGTTGCGCACGATGTCTGAGTAGAGCTCCGGCGGAGTAGACTCCAACACCTTCATCAATGCTGCATCCAACTTGACGAGCGATTTTTCGAGTGCATAGGCGATCTCAGAGTAGTTCAATCTTACGGTTTGAGGAAGTGCTGTAAGCATATTTGGACCTGTAACGATATAATCCTCGGGGGCATCTTCGAGCTCGGTCATTGCGGCTCCAATCGAACATTTGATTGCCTCGGCTGTACGCTCTCCGATTCTGATGTTGTGTTGTTGACGAACGTAGTTTTGGATATCTGCCGTAAATACATCTCCCGCAATATTGATTGACTCCGAACAGACGATACCTCCAAGTGAGATACATGCGATCTCTGAGGTACCTCCACCGATGTCGATAACCATACTTCCCTCGGGAGCCTCGACGTCGAGACCTGCTCCAAGTGCTGCTGCCATTGGTTCGAAGATCATAAAGACCTCGCGCGCACCAGCGTGAACCGCCGAGTCGCGCACAGCACGAATCTCGACATTGGTAGAGCCCGAAGGGATACAGATCACCATACGAAGCGACGGAGCGAAGAGCGAACCCGACATCTTCACCTTCTTGATAAGACCTTTGAGCATAAGCTCTGTGGCATTGAAGTCGGCGATAACACCATCCTTAAGTGGACGGATGGTTTTGATATTTGGGTTGGTCTTTTCGAACATCTGACGCGCCCTCTGACCAATTGCCATCAGCTTGCCAGAGTGCACATCGAGAGCCACAATGGAGGGCTCGTCGACCACGACCTTGCCATTGTAGATAATCAGCGTGTTGGCTGTACCTAAGTCGATTGCTAACTCTTGAGTTAGTGAGAATAATCCCATTTTATATTATTTTATTGATTATCAATTCTTTAGCCTAATGCACCGAGTTTCACATACCTCCCAAAAATCGCTACAATAAGTATCGTTTGCAAAATTAACAAAAAGATAGGAGATAATTAAATTTTTTTCTTTATTTTTTTTATTTACTTTTGTCTTTGCAAAGACTAATGAAGATTAACGAAAGATGGAACTTAAAATATCAAGCAACTCAAGTTGTGCTGTTATTGGCTATGGTAGCTGGGCAACGGCAATCGTGAAACTACTCTGCGAACAGGGGCAGAAGGTGGGGTGGCACATTCGTAACGAAGATGTGATCGAAGGGCTGCTCTCGGAGGGCTACAACCCAAAGTATCTGCGTGATGTGGAGTTCGACGTAGCACAGTTGAGCATCTCGTCCGACATCAACGAGATTGTAGAGTCGCACGATATAATCATTTTGGCAACCCCATCGGCATTTCTCAAAGATATATTGGCGCCTCTCACCGTGCCACTTACCGACAAATTGGTGGTTTCGGCAATCAAAGGAATTATAGCGGGAGAGTACCTCACCGTGATTGAGTTTCTCAACAAGATATACAATATTCCATTCTCTCAACTTGGAATTATCACCGGTCCTTCGCATGCCGAAGAGGTGGCTCTCGAACGCCTTTCGTACCTCACTGTGGTATGTCCCGATATCGAATTGGCACATGTGATAGGTGTGAAGATAGCCTGCAAATATATCAACGTTAGCTACTCGGTAGACCTCTACGGAGTGGAGTATGCTACAGTCGTCAAAAACATCTATGCGATAGCCGTAGGAATAGCCTTAGGGCTTGGATATGGCGACAACTTTGTGGCGGTACTTATAGCAAATGCAGCTCGCGAGATGAACAACTTCCTCAAAGGAAGCTACCCCGAACCGCGCGACACACGTGAATCGGCATACCTTGGCGACCTATTAGTGACCTGCTATTCGAGCTACAGCCGCAACCGCCGCTTAGGTCTGTTGATGGGTAAGGGATTTACCATTAAAAGTGCACTCAACGAGATGACAATGGTCTCGGAGGGTTACTACGCTGCCGACTGCATCCGCCACGTCAACACTCAACACAGCTTCGACATGCCTATCGCAACAATGGTATATGACGTTCTATACCGAGGGGTAAAGGCACGTAGAGCGATGCAACAACTTACAAAAGAGCTAATTTAAAAATATATTTAAAAACAATTTTATCATGATTAAACTTGATATCTCCAAAAGCGGAATCAATTTCAGCGCGGAGAAAAAAGCAGCCGCAGAGGCTTCAAATCAACTTCTTGCCGACAAAACTGGTGCCGGCAACGACTTCTTAGGTTGGGTAAATCTACCTTCATCTATCACCCCTGAGCAGATCGACGAGTTCAACGCTCAAGCGTCTAAGCTTAAGGCTAAGGCTGAGGTTATCGTTTGTATTGGTATCGGCGGTTCATACCTTGGTGCTAAGGCTGTGATCGAGGCAATGAGCGACTCATTTAAGCTTCTCCACAAGAAGCAAGAGGAGCCAATAATACTCTTCGCAGGTCAAAACATCTCCGAGGATTACACCGTAGAGCTCCTCGCAGCACTCAAAGAGTACTCCGTAGCGGCTATCGTAGTATCTAAATCAGGTACCACAACCGAGCCTGCTATCGCCTTCCGTATCATCAAAGCTGAGGTCGAAAAGCGTTATGGCAAAGAGGAGGCGGCAGAGCGCATAGTAGCGGTAACAGACAAGTCTCGCGGCGCACTTAAGACATTGGCAACAAACGAGGGCTACCCCACTTTCGTGATTCCTGACGATGTGGGTGGTCGCTTCTCAGTACTTACTCCTGTTGGATTGCTCCCACTTGCCGCAGGTGGCGTAAATATCGCTGAACTTGTTCGTGGCGCTCAAGAGATGGAACGTGCTACATCTGCCGAGGTCGCTTTCGACGACAACCTCGCTGCAATATACGCTGCAACTCGCTCCTCACTCTACGAGGCTGGCAAAAAAATCGAGATCTTAGCTTCATACGAGCCTAAACTTCTATACTTCGCTGAGTGGTGGAAACAACTATATGGCGAGAGCGAAGGCAAAGAGGGTAAAGGACTATTCCCCGCAAGCGTAACCCTAACGGCGGATCTTCACTCAATGGGTCAATACATCCAAGAGGGTGAACGCAACCTCTTCGAGACCGTGATCTCCGTAGAGAAACCAAAGCAGAATCTTGCAATTGAGGCTAACGGCGATAACCTCGATGGTCTTAACTTCTTGGCTGGCAAAAGCCTCACAGCGGTTAACCACATGGCTGAACTTGGCGTAACCTTGGCTCACGTAGATGGTGGTGTACCTAACGTTCGTATCTCAATCCCTGAGATCAACGAGTACTACATCGGTGCCCTTATATACCTATTCGAACGCGCGTGCGGTATCAGCGGATACCTCCTTGGAGTAAACCCATTCGACCAACCTGGCGTAGAGGCATACAAAGGAAATATGTTCGCTCTACTCGAAAAACCTGGATACGAAGAGCAAACTAAAGCTATTAAGGCGAGATTGTAGGTCGCTTGCGGTTGATTGCTGCTTGATTGCTTGCGGTTGATTTCTGTGCGCTTCGGACTGCCTCCGGCGGGCGGGGATAGCACCCCCGCGGGTGCGTACCTTCTTGCTTCTTTCTGTGCGCTTCGGACTGCCTCCGGCAGGCGGGGATAGCACCCCCGCGGGTGCGTACCTTCTTGCTTCTTT
>JAWXTF010000045.1:0-15344 GCA_044433965.1 Rikenellaceae bacterium
ATTAGATTTGGCATACGAGATGCCAAATCTAATCGATAAAGAGGGTTGGGTAGAGCAGTGGGATCAGAGTGAGGGTGCTGCCTACTTCTTCTCGCCCGACTCAACAAGTTTTATCACGATGGACACAGCACGTTCGTTGGCTCTCAAGATCGACTGGATCAAGGAGGCAGGCTACAAGGGAGCCTTCTGGTGGGAGTTCCACACCGACTGGTATGCACCCCAAGAGGGCGAGGAGCGTGGAACACACCTTTTGATGGATGATGTCACTCGACTTATCGATACTCAAATTAGAAATCAATAACCAACCAAATATATAACTTTAAAATTTACAGTATGAAGAATTTGCAGATGATTCTCAAGCAAATGCTCATGCCACTATTGTTGGCTTTGGTACTTATGCCAAGCAGTGTTGCAGCCCAAGAGCTTGCAATCACTGGTAAGGTGTTGGACGAACAAGGCGAAGGCGTCATTGGCGCTCACGTTCTTGTGAAGGACACAGCCTTGGGTGTAGTTACCGACCTCGACGGTGGATTTGCATTGAGTGTTCCCTCGACTCAAAGCACTCTAATAGTCTCTATGATTGGTTTTGTGGAGCAAGAAATTTCAGTTGGTGCGCGCACCTTGTTCGAGATTGTGTTAGACTCCGACGACGTGGCGATCGACGACGTGGTGGTAATTGCCTATGGTAGCCAAAAGAAGGAGACTCTTACGGGAGCTATCGCTTCGGTTTCGACCGACGATCTTTTGGTGACTCCTGTGTCAGATGTGTCGAATGTATTGGCGGGTAAGATGCCAGGTGTGACGACAATCCAAACTACGGGTCAACCAGGTAAGAGCGATGCACAGATCTATATCCGTGGTGTGGGTTCGCTCACCACAGGAGCTTCGCAACCGTTGGTTTTGGTCGATGGCGTAGAGCGTGAATTTTCGTCAATCGATGCCAACGAAATCGAGAGCCTCACGGTTCTTAAGGATGCTTCGTCGACTGCCGTATTTGGTGTGCGAGGTGCCAATGGTGTGATCTTGGTGACTACACGTCGTGGTAAAGTAGGAGCACCCCAAATCTCGGTATCCTCGTCGATAGGAGTGCAGGTGCCAACCTCATATGTTCAACAAGCGAGCAGCTACGAATATGCTAAGATGTATAACCAAAAGAATGCTAACGATGGCACTACAGCCTTCAACTTTAGCGATGTGGCACTCGAAGCATACCGCACAGGCTCTGACCCAATCATGTATCCCAACACTGATTGGGGTGATCTGATGTTCCGTGATGCTTTTATCCAGAGCCAAAACAATGTCAATATCTCGGGCGGTAGCGAGGATGTTCGTTACTTCGTTTCGATGGGTTACCTCTACCAAAATGGTCTTTTGAAGCAAATGGAGGGTCACGACTACGACAATAACTACAACTATAATCGTTATAACTACCGTGCTAACCTCGATTTTGCGCTTACTCCCTCGACCACAATGAAGGTAAATATTGGTGGTGCAATTGGTTCTACGCAAGAGCCCGGTGTATATGAAGATGTATCGAATCCATGGGTTATGGTCAATCTTTGGAGTCTGCCATTTGCCTCTCCAGGTTTGATCGATGGTGTTCGTTCGGTGGTCTCTTCCTCTTCTGTGCCCTCGACATTCAACAATATGCGTGATGGATACTACACATTCTATGGTATGGGTTACCAAAACGAGTATGATGTAGACCTCAATATGGATGTCGAGATCTCGCAAGACCTTTCGTCGTGGACCAAAGGTTTGAGCGCTATGGTCAAAGGATCATACGACAATAACTTCTACCTCAAAAAAGATCGCTCGCTCGACTATTGGGGTTTGGAGTCAAACACCATCTACTATCAATCGCAACTCGATGATTCGACCCTTGCGATGACCGATCCAGATTTTGACAAGACTATTGTCTATATCCCAACTACTGGTACCTCGTACACTCCACTTCCCTATAGTGAGAGTTCGCGTCGCGACCGTAACTGGTCGTTGGAGTTTAGAATGAACTACGCTCGCACATTTGGTGACCACTCTTTGTCTGGACTTTTGCTCTATACTCAATCGAAGGATTACTACCCAATTTATGCTGGTAGCTACCTTGATTATACCTATATCCCACGTAGCTATAGTGGTTATGTTGGTCGTGTAACCTATGGCTACCGTGACCGCTACCTTGTGGAGTTGAATGCTGGTTACAACGGCTCTGAGAACTTCGAGTCGGGCAAAAATCGTTTCGGATTGTTCCCTTCGGTCTCGTTGGGTTACGTGATCTCCGAAGAGAACTTTATGAAGAACCAAGATTTTGTGTCGTTCCTCAAAATTCGCGGCTCGGCAGGTAAGGTGGGTAACGACAGCAGTAGCTCTCGATTCCTCTATATGGATGGAGTGTGGGAGCAAGGTGGTTCCTACTACTTTGGCAACAACAACTCGGCAGCTACCGACGCCTACTATCTCGGTACCTCGGGTAACTCCGATGTGACGTGGGAGACCTCAATCAAATATAATGTCGGAGTCGATGCGGTAATGCTTAACGATAAGTTGACTTTCAACGCCGATGCATTCTACGAGCACCGTGAAAATATCTTGATGTTGCCCAACTCAGTTCCTGGTATCATAGGTATGGCAATGCCTAACCTCAATATTGGTGAGGTCGAGAATAAAGGTTATGAGCTCTCACTTGGTTGGCGTGATATGCGTCCTTCGGGTTTCAGCTACAATATCGCTGCCAATATGTCGTTTGCTCGCAACAAGATTTTGTTTATGGATGAGATCTACTCAGGCTACGACTACAAGAACCAAACAGGCAATCCTGTAGGCTACTTTACCGATGTTTATAAGTTCGAGCGCCTCTACCAAGAGAGCGACTTTGTGGATGGAAAACTCAATTCGAATTTGCCACAGCCCTACACCACAGTCTCGCCAGGTGACGCAATGTATGCAGATCTCAATGGCGACGGAATCGTCAACGATGACGACAAGATGACAACAGGTTTTGGTACCACTCCCGAATATATGTTTGGTCTTATTGGAGACTTCTCCTACAAAGGTTTTAACCTTAACATTCAATTCTCAGGTGCTACCAACGTTAGCCGTATGATGGAGTCGGACTACCGAATCCCATTTACCAACGCTGGTACCCGTGGTTTGCTCGACTACTTTGTCGACAACTGCTGGACTGCCGACAACCCAACAGCTTCGTTCCCACGTGCTGCCGAGGCTTCGGAGTCGTGGAACTCAGAGCAATCTACGCTTTGGCTCAAAGATGCGAGCTATTTGCGACTCAAAACTTTGTCGTTGGGCTACACCTTTGCCGAGAGTCCACGCCTCAAGAAATTGGGTGTTAACTCTTTGGGCATTAAGCTTTCGGGTTACAACATATTTACATTAAGTTCATTAGATTTCCAAGATCCTGAGGCTCTCGCTTCGAACAATGGTGAGTACCCTATGGTGCAGACATTTGACTTGGGTATCAACATTAAATTCTAAAGAAAAAGAGTACAATGAAAAAGATTATATTATTGCTCTCTGGAATTACAGCTCTTATCTTCTCATCGTGTGCTGAGATAAGATTTGGTGATGACGCTTTTAGTGAGGCACCAGACCAAGAGGGAGCATCGATCGAAGAGATGTTTAGCTCGACCTACAATGCCGACCGTGTGTTGGCTGCGGCTTACACATATCTCCCCTACGGAATCCCAACTGCTGCCGACAACAAGCTGGGATCAAACGTGTTGGAGTCAATCACCGACCTTATGATGAGTTGGAAGGCTGGTCAAACAGATGGTCCGTCGAACCTCTACTACAATGGAGCTTTGAGTGGTAGCCTCAATTCGACAATATCGGGTAGCGAAGCCTACACCTTTGCCGACGAAGATAGCTACTACGCTATCCGCTACGGTTGGTTATATGTCGAAAATGCGCACTTAATTCCCGATATCGACGATACTCGTCGCCGTGAACGTATCGCCGAGGCAAAGATGATTATTGCTCTTTCGTATGCCGAGATGTTGCGCTACGTTGGAGGTGTGCCTCTTATCGACCGAGCTATCGAGACCTCCGACAAGATGGAGTTTCCCCGTGCTACCTTTGCCGAGACTGTCGATTTTATCGTTGATCTGCTCGACGAAGCTGCGGCAGATCTGCCTTGGCGCCAAAGTGACCTAAGTGTCGATGGTGCTCGCATGACTAAGGCTGCTGCAATGGGTCTTAAGCTTAGAGTGTTGCTCTTTGCTGCAAGTCCAACCTTTAACTCTGCTACTCCATGGCACACCGAGGCTAACGCTTATACTCGTTACGAAACCTACGATGATGCTCACTGGGAGGCAGCCTACAATGCTGGTAAAGCATTCTTCACGGCTCTTGCAGCAAATGGTCACTATTCGTTGGTTCAAGCTTCGTCGGATAACCACGATGCATATCGTGCTGCATTTCGCTCAGCCTATCTCGAAACAGGTAGCACAGAGTCGCTAATTTCGATACGCAAGAGCATAAGTACAAGTTATCATAGCCAATTGGCTCCCAACGTGATCTTCTCGGGACCAACTCTTAGCTATGTCAATATGTTCGATTGGGCTGATGGTACACCTTTCAATGCTGCGGAGTTTGATTGGAATGTTGATTGGGACTCCGAGGAGCCTTACTCAATTCCATTTTTTGTTCCTGTCGAGGGTCAGATCCCTGGTACTGCCACTCGTGACCCACGTCTCTACGAGACTGTTGCTTCGCCTGGTGCACTTTGTTATAGCGGTGTAGTGGCTTCGGTTCACTCCAATGCTACCGACTTCCAAGGTTTTGCAGCCCACACAGGTTTCTACATTATGAAATTCAACTTGGAAAATTCGAGCGACCGTAATACACCTCCTCACTGGCCATACCTTCGTTTGGCTGAGATCTATCTTAGCTACGCTGAGGCTATCAACGAGCATGAGGGTACTCCAACAAATGCCTATGCCTATGTCGATGCCGTCCGTGAGCGTGTAGGGTTGGGAGCTGTCCCAAACCGCAATATGAGCCAAGAGGAGTTTCGTCAATATATTCTCGTTGAGCGTGCCAAAGAGTTTGGCTTGGAGGAGGTTCGTTGGTTCGATATGGTTCGTTGGGGTCTGAAGGAGGATTTCACCAAGCCACTTCTCAAACTCACCTCTGTGGGTCTCGATTCAACTACATCGCCTACAAAGTTTAGCTTTGCAGTCTCTGAGATCCCTACAACTCGCTACTGGGCGACATCGTGGGATACAAAATGGTACCTTGCGCCAATTCCTCAAGATGAGGTTAACCTTGGATATGGAATGACCCAAAATCCAGGTTGGCAAAGTGTAGAGGTTACTAACAACTAATAGCAAATAAGAGTATGAAAAAATATTATATTTTAGTATTGTCGCTATCTCTCTCTCTTGGGTCGCTCTATGCCCAAAGCAGCGCATACAGCAGCTTTAGCCAAGATAGTACGATATTCGAAAAAGCACCCCACGTAGATGTTGCAAAGAGCCTCTATGGTGCTCTCCCTGGAGTCTTTGTGCAGGGAGTAAATGCCACAAGTGCTACCAACAACGCTTCACTCACCATTCATGGAAAGAGCCCATTGGTGCTTATCGATGGCTTCCAACGTGACATTAGCGAGATCTACAACCTCGAAATAGAGAAGGTTACACTGCTCAAAGATGCAGCTTCGCTTGCAATCTACGGTGTGCAGGGTGCCAATGGTGTGATCTTAATCGAGACCAAGCGTGGCACAAATGCGCCTCTCAGAGTCTCGGCAAACTATCAATTTGGTTTAAGCACATCTTTCCGTGAGGCAGAATTTGCAGATGCCTACACCTACGCTTCGGCACTCAACGAGGCTCGCATAAACGATGGTCTCACACCCAAGTACAACGACTTGGAGCTGGCTGCGTTTAAGAGTGGTTCTCTCCCTTCGCTCTACGCCAATGTTGACTGGATGGATCAAGTATACAACGACTTTGGCTACAACCACCGCCTAAACTTTACCTTTGAGGGTGGAAGTGAGCAGTTTCGTTACTTCACCATGATTGACTATATGCACGATACGGCTCTATACCGTGGTGATTCCGACGATCTGGACTACACGACATCTCCAATCGACACACGTTTGGGAATCCGTGGTAACATCGATGTGAACCTCACACCAACTACACTTCTTAACTTTGGAGTGATGGGTCGTATTAGCGAGAATAATCTGAGTGCAGGAGCTTCGCAAGCTTCAGCGGCTGCCTTCAATACCCCTTCGGCGGCATTCCCAGTACGTCTCGACGATGGTGTATATGGTAGCGCAGATGGCTATGCTGCCAACAACCCAACAGCGCTGCTTCGTAGCACAGGTATCGACAACTTGACATCGACAACCCTTATTGCAAACCTCAAACTCTCGCAGCAGCTTGATGCAATCACCAAAGGTCTTTCGGCTCAAGCATCTATCTCGTTCGACTACAAGGGTAGTATGTTCGACAATGTGGAGGATAGCTACCGCTATGGCGAATATAACTCAACTATATTGTCGGATGGAACCGTGGTAACTGCACCAGCCTACGACGGTGAGGATGCTTCGGTTCTTACCTATGACTCTGATTTCAGCTCGCTAATGGTTCGCTCCGAGGTGTTGGCAGGTCTTAACTACGCGCGTAGCTTTTGCGATCACTCACTCTCGGCAGCACTACTCTACACCCACAACTCAACAATCCTCAATGGTCAAAACACCTCGGTGAAGCACCAAGCGGGAGTTGGTCAAGTTTCATACGACTTTGCAAAGCGCTATTTTGTCGATTTCGCAACCTCATACTCTGGAACTTCATACCTCGAAGCGGGTTCTCGCTTCAACTGGTATCCAGCGGTTAATGTTGCGTGGATGGCATCGAACGAGGGTTTCCTTGAAGGATGTGACCTAATTAGCTCGCTTAAACTCTTCACTTCGTATGGTCTCTCGGCAACTGATTCGGCGCTGACATATGGGCTCTACAGTCAATATTACAGTTCGGAGAATGCAAATTCATACATCTTCACGACAAGCTACACACCAAACTATGGTCAAGCAGAGAATGATCTGCCCGCTGAGTATCTCCGCCCCGAGGAGTCTCTTCGATTCACCGCTGGAGTTAATTTGGCTCTCCTTGATAACCGCTTGTCGCTCTATGCCGAGTACTTCAACGATGAGCGCCGCAATGTATTGGTGACGATGGGTACCGTGTCGTCGGTTATTGGTATCGATCTTACGCAGCAATCTATTGGTGCTACCGACTACAGAGGTCTTGACTTTGGTGTTTCGTTCCGCGACCGCAAAGGTGACTGGGGCTATGGCGTACAACTCACTGGTTCGTACTATCGTAGCGAGATCATCAATAATGGTCAAGCCTACCAGAAATATGATTACCTCTACCAAAGTGGCAATGAGGTGAACCAACAATATGGACTCGAAGCGATTGGTTTCTTTGCCGATCAAGTTGATATCAACAATAGCCCAACTCAAAGCTTTGGTGATGTGACGGCGGGTGATGTTAAGTATAAAGATCAAAATGGCGATGGTGTTATCGATAGCAACGACGTCGTGAAGATGTTCGATTCGTCGGATCCATCCTTCACCTTTGGTGCAGCGTTAGATTTTTCGTATCGCGGTTGGGAACTTTCGGCTCTCTTTCAAGGTGTTTCGGGTGTTACCAAGTCATTGTTGGGAACAGGTCTCTACGATCCATTAGTAAATTATGGTAACCTCTCGAAGGCATTCCTTGAGCGTGAAACTTATTGGAGTGCTGAGACAGCAGCCGATGCCACTATGCCACGCCTTTCGACTCTTACCAACTCCAACAACTACCAGGCGAGCTCACTTTGGCTTCGAGACTTTTCGTATGTTAAGTTGCGCAACCTAACCTTGGCATATAATATTCCAAACAGAGTTCTTGGTTTTGCAGCGGCTAAGGTCTACCTCCAAGCTACAGACCTCTTCTCTATCGACAATATTGGTTTTGTAGATCCTGAGGTTATCTCGTCGGAGAACTACTTGTCGACACAAGCGTTTTGGGCAGGTGTCAAGTTTAACTTTTAACCACGATATTAATTAAAGTTATGAAAAGAATATTATATGTAATAGCAGCTTTTGCGACACTCACCACGTCGTGTAACTATCTCGATTTCGATGAGACTTCGGATGTCTACACCAAAGAGGATATCTACGACTACTACACCAAAAGTGCACAGATGCTGACCAATGTCTATAGCTATATGCCACAAGACTTTGGCTCGATAGATGGCGCTATGCGTGATTGTGGTTCTGACGATGCTGAATATGCCAATGCCGCTGGTACGATCCAAGCGATGAATAACGGTAACTGGTCGTCGTCGAACACCGTAGATACCAAATGGTCGCTCTACTACGGAATCCGTGCGGCAAACGAATTTATCGAATCTATTGCCGAGGTAGATTTCTCTCGTTTCGAATATAATACCAATTACGAGACATGGATGGATAAGTTGCAGTACCACTCTTATGAGGCACGTGTTCTTCGTGCGCACTACCTATTTGAATTGGCTCGTCGCTATGGCGATATCCCAATGCCAACTACCAAACTATCGATTGACCAGGCAAACTCAATCGAGAAGAGTAGCTTCGAGGAGGTAATCGATTTTATAGTTGAAGAGTGCGATGAGTGTGCCGAAAAATTACCTGTGACCTATAACACGGTGCTTGGCACAGAGTATGGACGTGCGACCCAAGGTTTTGCCTTGGCGGTCAAGGCAAAGGCACTTCTCTACGCTGCAAGTCCACTCCATAACCCAAATGGAGAGAGCCAAAAGTGGGAGGCAGCAGCGACGGCAGCCTATGCACTTACCACGCTCGAACGTAGCGAGGGTAGTGCTGAGTATAGCCTCGATGCAAATGGTGTTATTGCAGGTAACACGCTCGACTCTCGTGAGATTGTATTGGTACGTATGAACTCTCAAACCAACACCTTTGAACTCTATAACTTCCCAGTGCGATTTACATATGGTAACCGTTCGGGTGCGATATATGGAGTGTTCCCAACTCAAAACTTGGCGGATGCGTTCCAAACCAAGGGTGGATATGAAGTGACACTTGGTGCCGACGGTGAGTGGATTTGCGACGACCCTGAGTTCGATCCCGCTGCTCCCTACGCCAACCGAGACCCACGTTTCGAGCGTACAATCTTGGCAAATGGTTCGGAGTTTAAGGGCTCTACTATCGAGACCTTTGAGGGTGGTGCCGACCACTTCTCGATTGCCGAAGGTGGTTCTGCTACAGGCTACTTCTTGCGTAAATATATCCAAGAGACATCGAGTTTTGTTCAAAATGCTACAGTTACAAACTACCACTACTGGGTTATCTATCGCTATGCTGAGGCTCTTTTGAGCTACGCTGAGGCTCTCAACGAGGCTCATGGACCAAGCTACACAAGTGCGGAGTTCCCAATCTCGGCAATCGAGGCGGTAGACCAGATACGTATTAACGCTGGTATGCCTACGCTTGCCGCTACTCCTGCCTACGCTTCGACCTACTCGCAGCAAGATGCTCTTCGTGAGATCATCCGCAATGAGTGGCGAGTAGAATTTGCCTTTGAGGATCATCGCTTCTGGGACATCCGCCGTTGGGGGATTGGTCAACAGACCACCGCAATCTATGGAGTCGATATCGAGAAGAGTGGCGAGGGTTTTCGCTACAGCCGTAAACTCTACGAGAACAGATACTGGAACGACAAGATGAACCTCTTCCCAATTCCACAATCTGAGCTATTTGCTAATCCTAACCTTGCACCACAAAATAGCGGTTGGTAACATTAATCAAATAACTTTAAAAACTATGAAAAGAATAGATATATTAAGCAGATATGCCAAGAGCCTCTTTGCAACTGCATGCGCTGCAATGCTTATGGCAGCATGTACACGAGAGGATATCGACTCTCAGCCTACTCTGCCCGACCATATGAGCGTTACAACAACTGTAGCCGAAGAGATTTCGTTTGGTGTAAACTCAACAAATAAGTTCTTGGTAGAATCCTCTGCTCCTTGGAGTGCCGAGGTCAGCCAAGGCGAAGAGTGGTGTAGCCTAAGTGGCTATTCGAGTGACGAGTTGGCACTCGAAGCGGAGGTCTTTATCACCGTGCAGGCAAACCTAAGCACTGAACCTCGCTCGGCGCTAATCAAAGTTTGGTCCGACAAGATTGAGGAGTCAACCCAAGAGATTACTATTACCCAAATGGGTTATGGTGCCGCAATCGTGTTGAGCCAAAGTGATTTGACGGTTTTGGGCGTTTTGGGCTCCACCGCTACATTTACCGTAACTTCGACCTCAGCATGGAGCATCGACGAAAATGAATACTTCTCGTTCGACCCCGCGCAAGGCGAGGGTGATCCCTACATGGCAGATGAGCCAGTGGTGGTTACGGCAACTACCAAAAGCAGCAATACAACCTCTGAGGATATCGTAACCGAGGTTACTGTCTCGAACAGCGATAACAAGGAGGCTACACTCCGTTTGACTCAACAAAAGGCTGTAACTCTTGACTTTGCAGACCTTACGCCACTTGTAGCATCAGCTCATGGCGAGACTCTCGAAGTGGGTGTTGTCACAGACTCTGACGCTTGGAAGCTCTACTGTAGCAATAGCGCTGCCGAGATCGACTACTCTAAGGTCGAGAGCGATGGTGTGGTATTGGTTACACTTCCTAAGAATGCAACTTTTGCAGCTCGTTCGATGACCCTTTCGCTCAAAACCGACGATGGCGCAGTGTCGAGCAGTGAGGATATTAACCTAACTCAAGAGACTACAAATGGTGAGTTTAACCTCATTAGCTATATGACAGGAAGCTCCTCTGCCTCTATCGACGAGCAGACGGGGGCTCTTACAATCGACAACGTGGGTGGCCTTAAGGCGCGTGTTGCCTCCTCCAACAACAGCATCTATGGCATGGGTCGCTACACATTCGAGATCGAAAGCTACAAGGGTGTTAGCAATTCATACTTCAATATCCAGGCTGAGAATGCTGGTCCCGACCGAATTAACGTTGCTATTGGTCCAACAACTTCGACATCTGTAATCCGCAACGCTGCTGGTACAATCTTCCAAAATCCTGTGGTAAAACCAACACTGGAGAACTTGGAGGCGATGACCCGAATGGTGCTCTCGCTTATGCCAGATGCCGACGATGAGTCGAAGATGAATCTCGAAGTGTTGCTCTTTGAGGGTGAGCACACTCTCTTTAGCTACTCGCTACAGATGACAAACTACTACAGCGCAAATGCTGAGTTTGTGAGCAACTTTGCTCTCTACTTTGGTATCTGTGCCGACTCTGCTCCTGCTGCTTTGGGGAGCAATACAATGACCATTAGCAGTTTTGATTTCGAGGCGTATGATCCCGAGGCGGAGCCCGAAGAGGAAGAAGATGAGGTTGTTATGCTCGACTTCGAGTCGCTCAACTACACCTCATATCTCAATGGCTCCTACTCAATAGCTGGTGGATCTTTGACAATCAACCATGAGAGCGCTGCGCAAGCACGTTTCACCACCGAGGGAGTAGATGGTATGAACCTCTTTGGAATGGGAACCTACACCATCAAGTTTAGCAACTTCGAGGGAGTGTCCAACTCATTTATCAACCTTCAGGCAATCTGTTCGACAAACTCGGCTGGTGAGCAATTCAATATCAATATAGGACCTTCGGCAGCTCAATCCGTACTTAAGAGCGATCAAGGTGTGTGGGCAGCAGTAATAACGCTCAAACCAACACTTGCGCAATTGGAGTCGATGACCACTCTTACCATTTCGCTCTTGCCCGTTGAGGCTAATCCTGTGAATATGAATCTTACGGTGTCGATAGATGGCGAGGTGCTGAGCTCAACGGGAGGAATTACAAGTTTCTTGGGCAATGCTAACTACGTCAACAATATGAATCTATACTTTGGTGTTGGTGGTGGCTCTACAGGCAGCACAATCACAATTGACTCATTTAGCTATGAGCCATACGAACAAGGAGTATTAAGTTTTTAATTTTTGTGAGCAATGAAAAGATATATTAAATTTACAAAGTGTGTCGCTGCACTCTCTGCACTTTTAGGGTTTGTGGCATGCAACAGCGACGACACCCAAAGCGATAAAGAGTGGGTGGACCCTCGTTACCGCAACCTTGAGGATAGTTACACCCTTGCTGCCGATGGTTCATGCGAGATTAAGTTTGAGATTAAGTCAAACATGCCTTGGCAGGTCTACAACGACAATGCTGAGTGGTGTTCGATTACACCTGAGAGTGGCGACGATGCTGAGACTACATACGAAGTTGTGGTGAAGTATGAACCCAACGAGGAGCTTGATGATAGGGTAGATGTGATCTACTTGAAGAGCGACTACTGGGTCTTTAAGAGCACTACCGTTACCCAAACAGGTATCGCAAAGCTTATCCTCGATCACGCTTCGCTCGACCAAGTGCACGAAGATGGAACTCAGGAGGATCTAACATTTACCTTTGTTGCGAACCAAGATTGGAGCGTAGCACCAGCCGTTTCGTGGATCAAGATTACAAGTGCCGAGAGTGGTACCATTAGCGGTAAGCAAGATGCGCAAGTTGAGGTGTCGTTTAGTGTGGATGCCAACAAAGGCGAAAACCGTAGTGGTGATATCGAGCTCTTCGACCGCAATGGAGAGCTGCAAGCAAGCGTTTCAGTCTCGCAGGCAGGACTTGTGTTGGGAGCCTACCAAGCCGATAGCCAGAGCGAAAGCACTGAGTTCCGCATCGAGAGTACTCAAGCGGAGGTAATAGAGATTGATGTGAAGTCTAACTCGCAGTGGTATGTGGTCAAAGCCGACGAAGAGGTTGCGTGGTATTCGAGCAGCGACTTCCCACTTAGTGCCGAGAGTGCTGTGGATGGTGATAAGCGCCTTTCGATCAATGTTGACAACTACACTGGAAGCGCTGTTCGTGCTGCTAAGTTCTACTTGGTATCGATCAACCAAAACGAAGATGGTACGCCAGTTATCGCCAAAGGAATCACCATCAAGCAACAAGGCAATGCCAAGGTGACATACGAATTCGAGAATGCAGATTACCAAATATATACGGGTGCGCTGCCAACATACCAAGATGATGGTTCGCTCTACTTCTCGGGTGCAGGTCGTATAATGCTCAACAATACCAATAGTGCAACACCAATCGGACTCTACGAGGCGGAGTATTCGAGTGCCTTTACAGCTGCCGACGGAGTAACGATAATGGTGGTTTACGAGAACAGCTCGGCAACCTACGCAATGTGTAACTTCTACGCTGGAGTACACAAATCGACTGGTTCTGCTTCGGTTATCTCGGCTGTGGTAAGTACCAATATTGCAGATCTTGACACCGATGCAAAACACACAATTGGCATAAATGTATACGAAGGTGAGTCGGGTTACCACAGCTACGATTGGTTGTTCGATGGCGAGATTATCCACTCGGTGGAGGGTAGCGCAGTACTCAATTCGGCATACGACAATAACCTCTACAACGTTATCGTTGGTTGTACAATGGGCACAGGCGATGCATACCTACACCGCTGGTTCTACACACCACCAACCGACTGGAGCGTTGAGCCAAGCGACAAATCAATCTACTTAAAATAAAATAGAGATATTATGAGACAGCAATTTATAAATGCCTTGATGGTTTTGGTGTGTGGAATCTTCTGCATATCGTGCCAAAGCGACCCAATCGAGGCACAAAACCCAAATTCGGATTACCTGCTTCAAGAGTTCGTTGTGACTTACGGCAGCAACAACTACTATGCGGCAATCGACCAGGAGTCACACTCTATGTCACTTGCCAATATCGAGTACAGTCAACGTATATCGTCTGTGCGCTACACTTTGATCGACGGTGCTACAATCTCGCCTATTCCAGGCGAGGTTGCTTGGGAGCAGAGTCAAACCTACACTGTTACCTTGGGCGACAAGAGCGAGAAGTATACCTTGACGCTTCCCGATTTCGCTTCGGTTGTCGAGTTCAAATCTGTGGGCTACCTTACAGCGGCATACTTCGACTACGACAACAAGATCGACCACATCGACTGGGGTAACCTCTCGCATGTAGTTATGTCGTTCTTGCAGGTCAATGCCGATGGCTCGCTACAATACTCCTCGGATAAACTTATTGAGCGACTCACCAAGTTGCTTGTTGAGGCAGAGGCTAATAACTTTGAGGTGATGATCTCGGTTCAAAGTTCCGATACATCTGCCGACAACTTCTACCAAGCGATCAGCAACAGCACCCTACGTAAGTCGCTTATAAACTCTTTGGTAGCCTTTGTCGATGAGTATGATCTTGCGGGTATCGATATCGACTTCGAGGAGTATAGCAAACTTGGCTCCGACTACGAAACTTTCCTACGTGAATTGGGCACAGCTCTCGACGAGTTGGAGGCGGAGCGTGGTCGTGAGGTTCTCTACTCGGTAGCTGTGGCGCCAGTCTACAATAGTTATCCCTCTGATTTGGGCTCTATCGTCGACTTTATCAACCTTATGATCTACGACTATAATTGGAGTTCGCTCAATGCAGATCACGCTTCGGTGGATTACTTCAAGGAGACAATGGCAGAGGCAGCAGCCAAATTTGGTGCTGACGCTCGCCAGCTTATTGGTGGAGTGCCATTCTACGGCTACACATACGACAATCTTGGAGCCTCCTCTTCGGCATCGGGTGCCGCAGGAGTACAAAAGTCATATAGCGAGATCTTCAGCACATATATGAGTGCCTATGGTGTCGACCAGATCGCAAGCAGCAATCAGATCGAAAATACGGTCTATGATGGTCAACTCAAGATCGCCGAAAAGTGTCAATACGTTGTTGATAATACCTTTGGCGGAGTTATGATATGGCAACTTGGGCACGACCTTACGAGCGACTACAGCGAGTATCAGCTGCTCCCCGTAGTTGGCGAGATATTGATCTACATTGACGGAAAAGAGATTTAGAATGATCGCTGCAAAGAGGCGCAAAATCTGATTTTAGATAGTTGCCACGAATGTAAAATACGCCACTGTTTCGGTTGAAACAGTGGCGTATTAAGTAATCAACAAAAATTAATGCGATATTTTGATCCTACGCAATCCAGCACCTCGGCGACTCGTGCTTTTAGTCTCATAAAGTTCAGATAAGCATCGAATGGTAGCCATTGATATTTCATAAACCGCCACAATATCTCGATGATATTCAATTCAGGTGAGTATGGAGGTAAGAAGTAAATCCACAAATCAAGTTCTCTCCATTGTTCGACTTTAGCCATAAACTTTTTGCTTCGATGTATAGGTGCATTGTCTATAACAACCACTGTTCTTTTGGTAATTGTTTGAC
>JAWXTF010000046.1:0-14350 GCA_044433965.1 Rikenellaceae bacterium
CAGACCCAGACCCAGATCCAGACCCAGACCCAGATCCAGATCCTTCAGATCCCGATGAGCTACCAGAGCCTCTCAACAGCTACTTGGTGAGCTCCAAGAGTGAATTTGATGAGGCTGTCAAAAAGGTTGTTCCTGGCGACGAGATCGTCTTGGCAAATGGCACCTACACAGACATCGAGTTTGAGTTTGATGCCGACGGCGAGGAGGGAAATATGATCTACTTGCGTGGTGAAGATCCTACCAAGGTATTTATCAGTGGTAGCTCCCAGATCAAGTTTGGTGGAGACTACCTCTATGTCTATAACCTCACCTTTAACGGCTGCGTGGCTACCTCCACAAGCTCCAAGGGTACCATCGTAGAGTTCCGCAATGGTAGCAGTAATGAGGCGTACAACTGTGTGTTGAGTGACTGTAGCTTCGAGGCGTGTGTACCCACCAACAAGGACTACGACGATGTGTGGGTCAATATCTATGGTCAATACAACACCGTGCAGCGCTGCTACTTTGGCGACAAGGATAATAAGGGTCTCTACATCGTCGTGTGGCACAAGAATGCCAAAGCCGACTATGCCACAATTCGCGAAAACTACTTCTACCGCCCCGAGACCCACAACGACGAGGAGAATGGTCAGGAGATAATACGTATTGGAGACAGCACCAACAGCATAACAGATAGTAGCACAGTTGTCGAAGATAACTTCTTCTATCGTTGCAATGGCGAGATCGAGATTATCTCTATTAAATCGGGCGACAACTTGATTAATCGTAACACCTTCCTTGAGTGTGTGGGCTGTGTCACACTGCGTCATGGTGATTACAATACAGTGTCGAATAACTACTTTATAACCAACAAGGTGAGCCGTGCCGGTGGAGTGCGAGTGATCAACAAAGGACACCTCATCTACAACAACTACTTCTATGGTCATCAATCCGACGATGAGCGTGCCGCAATCTCGCTGCAACTTGGAGTAGAGAATGGTGAACTCAACGAGTATGACCCTGTTGAGGATGTGACAATA
The DNA here is from genome assembly GCA_044433965.1 of Rikenellaceae bacterium. GTDB lineage: Bacteria > Bacteroidota > Bacteroidia > Bacteroidales > Rikenellaceae > Alistipes. Next base: position 1,020 of record JAWXTF010000046.1, read on the forward strand.
GCCAACAACACCATGGTCGACTGCAAGCAAAACTTCTCATTTGGTGTCGGTAGTGCCACTGTAGTACCCTCCAATGTTCTGATAATTGGGCACCTTGCAGTGAGCGATCAAACCTCTTCGATGATCGACTACAATGGCGAAGATGCAAGTGGTATCACCTTCTCCTGCTCGCACCTTGAAGGCTCAAATGGCGTGGTCGATGGCGAGGGATTGATCTCGGGAGGCTATAGTGAATCGACGATGAATATTGCCGGGGTGATAGTGCCTAAGCTCATTGCCACAACCACTTACACACTCTGCCCAGATTATATCACAACCGATATCTCGGGTGCTCCCCGTGGAACATCGACGCCTATTGGTGCAATCGCCGATGATGCAGCAACACCCTCCGAGAGTGTTGCAACCAACAAAAATTGCGGACCATCGTGGAGTGGCTGGGCAAAACCTTTGTAGTCGCGCGAGCTTACCTTGCTTCTCGCTGCCTCCGGCGGGCGGAAACAAGCACCTCCGCGGGTAAGGGCAAACGCACGAAAATAACTGCTTATCGCGCTCGTGCCGCGCGGGCACCAAGCTAAGCTTGGATCCAAAAACTTCGTTTTTGACTTTTGTATTGCGCTGATGTGGTGGGGCTTTGCCCCAAGCGAGATATCTATTCTGACGGGCTTTTGAAAGTAAACTTTCAACTCCCCTCAAAATATATATATATCTGTGTCAATCTACGGTTGCCACCACATCAGCGAGGTGAACCTCGATTTGGGTTTAAATGCCGTAGGCATTTACAAATTATAAAGACCAAAGAGTTGTGCAAATTTATTTGCGGCAACTCTTTGGTCTTTATAATCTTAGAGATGCAATCTCTAAGCCCAAAGCGCAAGAAAGGTACGCACCGGCGGGGGTGCTATCCCCGCCCGCCGGAGGCAGTAAGAAGCGCACAGAAAGATGCAGAAAGCGCAAGAAAGGTACGCACCGGCGGGGGTGCTATCCCCGCCCGCCGGAGGCAGTAAGAAGCGCACAGAAAGATGCAGAAAGCGCAAGAAAGGTATGCACCCGCGGGGGTGCTATCCCCGCCCGCCGGAGGCAATCAGAGATAATATTTTCATGCGTCAGCCCTAACCAGAGCGCGGTTCTCGACTCCATCGACAATTACTTGTAGTGGTTTTTCGAATCTTACGTGGTTTAGGTATTTGCCTTTGTGCAGTTGTTCCATTGAGTTTAGCAGGTCGACATTTAGTTTGTCTACACCTTTGCGGCAATCCATTGTTATATACCCCACGCCAAGGGATGTAACATTTTGGAAGAAGTGTGTACCTTGGCTTGGTTCAATGTCGAAACCATCTATTGCCTGCTCCACTATCACTTTGGCGTTGGATATATGCCCCCATTTTACGGGTACTCCAAGGAATGGGTCGGAGGAGCCCCAGCGTCCCATGCCAATGAGTATGTAGTCTCTCTCTTGCTCTTGCATTTGGGCATTGAGGTGAAGTAGTTCGTCGGCGATCTCCTCTGTTATCAGTGATGAGAATGTCTCCTCGTTAATGTATATCACATCGTGTATCTGTTCCATATGACCTGTCCCAAGTGCATTTTGGGCATAGATCAGGGGTGAGGAGCAGTCCAATGTGCTCCAGTCCACTTTGCTACTCTCGCGGTGACTCACTATAGGTCTAATTTGTAGTAGGTTGAAGAATTTTGGGGCGTTTGGTTCGACATCCATATTCACGGCAAACTCCACCTCTACGGGGCATCGCATCTCCTCCTCTCCAAGTTTGAGAATATCTGTTATAATCTCGGGCAGTGGGAATGAGTTGTATTTTAGTATTGAGTTGAATGTTATCACCTTGCGACCCTTTGTTAGGGGGGAGTCGCTTAGGCGTCCCGCTTGGCGGTCGAGCGTCGAACATACGTAGTTGCTATGGCGGAATTGCGCTATGTGTCGCAGGGCAATATGTTCGATGTTGATATCGTCGCTTGTCGAAGTTCTGAATTTTTCGGGAGATAGGTTTAGTGCGAGCACCTCGTTTTGGGTTTGGCTTAGTGCGAGCTCGTCGGTCGATGTTTGTAGCACTTTGCGTGGGTGTCGAGGTGAGAATCGTAGTGTTTTGCCTCCATCTACCACTAACTTACCCAATCCCATTGCGACATTGCAAACCCCCTCTTCGGATCTCTCATCACCTATAGGATAGCAGTTTATCGAGCGTGCCACGCCCGAGAATGTAGGCATGTAGTATCCCTCCTGCTCTGTGCCACATACGCGTTGTAGTATCACCGCCATCTTCTCCTCAGAGAGCATATTCTGTGATGTTGTGATATATGCTTTCGAGGCGGCGAAGTATACCGAGGCATATACGCTTTTTATCGCTCTTATGACCATGCGGAGCATCTGTGCTTCGTTGTCGGTGTATGGTATCATGTATGTAGAGTATATGCCGGCAAAAGGCTGGTAGTGTGAATCTTCAAGCTTCGAAGATGAGCGTATTGCCAGAGGGGTATTCACCGTGCGTATGTAGTGCTTCAGATCGTCGCGTAGGCGGTGGGGTAGTTCGGAGTTGATAAACTCTGATAGTATTATCTCGTCGCTCATATCGCTCGATATGATATATTCCAAGCCGTTGAGACGTATAAATTCGTCGAAGTAGTCTGTCGCTACCACCACCGTGCGTGGGATCATTATGCGCACCCCGTCGAATTTGTCGTAGAGGTGGTTGTTTATTATCGAGCTATTCATAAATGCCAAGCCGCGAGCTTTACCACCAATGGAGCCCGAGCCCATGCGCGCAAATGCTATTACATCGCTATATGTGGAGCTGTCGAATGAGGCTATCACACCCTGCCCCAGCAGCGTGCGGTAGTCGCGTATCCTTGCCACAAGCCCTGCGCGGTGTGCCGCCACGGAGTCGAAATTCTCGCGGTTTATGCTACGTATGGAGGCGGCAAGGGGGAATAATCCTCTTGCATAGAGCCACTTCGAGAGGTGGTTCTGCGATGTGTGGTATTGAAAGGCTCTCTCGGGAATTGTCGCAATCAGGTGTTGCATATCGTTGAGGTCGTGTGCGCGTCCTACCTCCTCGCCCGAGTCTGGGTCGGTTAGCACTAAGTCGCCAAAGGCAAACTCCTGCTCGATGTAGCGTGTTATCTTCGAGACCAGTCGCTTAGAGTATTTCGATACGAAGCCCGCCCCGAGTGCCTCTGCCTGCTCTCTGAACTCCGTTTGCGAGGATTGTAGCAGCACGGGCATCAGGGGGTTATCCTTCTTGATTATGCGGCATAGGTCGAGTCCAGCATCGTGTTTCTCGGCGGAGGGAGCATCATCTTTGCTCAGTGCGAAGCCCACGTCGGAGATCACACCAAGGATATTTTTCTTATATCTTTGGTATAACTTTAGTGCATCCTCGTAGTTTGTTGCAAGTAGTATTTTGGGGCGTGCACGCTTGCGCAGCACCTGTTGTTGTTCGTTGTAGGCGTCGCGTAGAAACTCTGTCGATTGGTTCAGAATTATGCGATATAGCTCCGGTAGATAGGTGGAGTAGAAGCGCACGGAGTCCTCGACAAGAAGTATTGCTTGAACATTCCCTCGCTCGATATCCTCTTCGGCATTGAGCTGATCTTCAATCAGTTTGATGATAGCAATAATTAGATCGGTGTTGCCCATCCAACAAAAAATTGAGTCGAGCGACGAGGTATCTTGGTCGTTGAGGCGTGAGTAGATATCTACCGAGAAGCTTGTCATAAGCGTTATTGGCAAGTTGGGATGTATCTCTTTTGCCATCCGCGCAAAGGTAAATACATCTGGCACACCAATATTGTACATTGTTATCACAAAATCAAAGGAGTTGTCTTGGGCAAGTAGCTCAAGTGCCTCCGCTGTGGAGCTCACACGAGTAAATGAGGGAGGATTTGAGAGGTTTAGGTCGCTATACTCTCTGTTTATCTGTGACTCAATGTGACCATCCTCCTCCAATATATAGCCGTCGTAGCTACAGCACACAAGCAATATTTTGTGCACCCTATGGCGCATAAAGCGGTGGGGTAGTTGGGGTATGATGTCGGTTCGATTATCGATGCTGTTCATGGCTTTTCGTTGGTTTTTCTCTCAAAGATATAAAATTTACGCCACATTTGTTATTATAACTCCCAAATATTTACTAATTTTGAGACCTAAATATAATAATTATCACATATGTCGCAAGATTTTAAAAGATACCTGGTTACTTCGGCGCTTCCCTATGCCAACGGACCTGTTCACATTGGTCACCTTGCAGGTGTCTACATCCCTTCGGATATCTACACCCGTTACCTACGTTTGCGTGGTCGTGACGTTATCTCGGTCTGTGGAAGCGATGAGCATGGAGTGCCCATCACCATTAAAGCCAAAAAGGAGGGTGTTCCGCCCCAAGCAATCGTCGATCGTTACCACGCTATCATCAAAGACTCTTTCGAGCGTTTTGGCATAGCTTTCGATATCTATTCGCGTACTTCGTCGACGACTCACGCACAGACCGCTTCGGCATTCTTCCGTAAGCTCTACGACGAGGGTAAGTTTATCGAGCAGACCTCCGAGCAATTCTACGACCAGGAGGCTCAAACATATCTCGCAGATCGCTACATCACAGGTACTTGTCCACGTTGTCAAAACGAAAAGGCGTATGGTGACCAGTGCGAGAAGTGTGGATCTACTCTCTCGCCCGACGAACTTATCAACCCTAAGAGTGCTCTTTCGGGTGCGGTGCCCATTAAGCGCGAGACCAAACACTGGTATCTGCCTCTCGACCAATATGAGCCAATGCTCAAGGAGTGGATCCTCGATGGTCACAAGGAGTGGAAATCTAATGTCTATGGTCAATGCAAAAGTTGGATCGATGGTGGGCTGCACCCACGTGCTGTGAGCCGCGATTTGGATTGGGGTATACCAGTGCCTGTCGAGGGTGCTGAGGGCAAGGTTCTCTATGTTTGGTTCGATGCGCCGATTGGCTATATATCTGCTACTAAGGATCTTACGCCCGACTGGGAGAAGTACTGGAAGAGTGAAGATACCAAGATGGTTCACTTTATAGGCAAGGATAATATCGTCTTTCACTGTATAGTTTTCCCTTCGATGCTCAAGGCTCATGGCGACTACATTTTGCCAGAGAATGTTCCCTCCAACGAATTTTTGAATCTTGAGGGCGATAAGATCTCGACCTCTCGAAACTGGGCTGTATGGCTTCATGAGTATCTCGAAGAGTTCCCAGGCAAGGAGGATGTGTTGCGTTATGTGCTTTGTGCTAACGCTCCCGAGACCAAAGATAATGACTTTACTTGGAAGGATTTCCAGGCGCGCAACAACAACGAGCTTGTCGCTATCCTTGGTAACTTCGTCAACCGTGCGCTTGTTCTCACCCAAAAGTATTATGGTGGGGTGGTGCCAGCCTGTGGTGAGACAACCGACTACGACCGTGAGACTCTCGAAGAGCTCTCGAAGATCAAGTCGTCGTTGGAGTATAATGTTGAGCACTATCGTTTCCGCGATGCGCTCAAGGAGGCTATGAATGTAGCTCGTATTGGTAATAAGTATCTTGCTGATACAGAGCCATGGAAGGTTGTCAAAATAGATGCTGCACGAGTAGAGACAATACTCAATATTGCTCTTCAGATCACCGCCAATATCGCTATTGCAGTTGAGCCTTTTATGCCATTTACTGCTGCTAAAATCCTCGAAATGCTCCACGTGGAACACTTCAACTGGGAGCAGTTGGGCTCTGCGGAGTTGATCGCTGCGGGACACTCTATCGCTACTCCGGCGTTGTTGTTCGAGAAGATTGAGGATGATACTATTCAGATTCAATTGGATAAATTGACCGCTTCTCGTGCTGCGATTTTGGCTGCTGAGGCGGTGACGGAGATTGCTCCACAAAAGAGCGAAATCTCGTTTGACGACTTCCAAACGCAAGATATTCGTGTAGCAACAATATTGGAGGCTGAGAAGGTGGCTAAAACCAAGAAACTTCTTAAACTTACTGTAGATACAGGAATCGATAAGCGTACTATTGTTTCGGGAATCGCCGAGCATTTTACGCCCGAAGAGCTTGTAGGTCAACAAGTGTTGGTACTTGTAAACCTTGCGCCACGCCCGCTCAAAGGTATTGAGTCGCAAGGTATGATCCTTATGGCGGAGGATGCTTCGGGCGCTCTCCGTTTGGTTCGTCCTACCGAAGCTGTAGCTAATGGTTCGCAAGTGGGGTAGTTTGCCCCTCGACAATATAATTTTGTATAACCCTTAAACTTAAAATTATGAGCAATGTAGATTGGTCTTCGATTGGCTTTGGCTACCTAAAGACAAACAAAAATATCAGAGCTGAGTACAAAGATGGTGCTTGGGGTGAGTTTTACTTGACAGACGAAGAGACAGTACCTATCCACATGTCGGCTTCGTGTCTCCACTACGGCACCGATATCTTCGAAGGACTCAAGGCTTTCCGCGGTGTAGATGGCAAAGTTCGCCTATTTCGTCCCGATGAGAATGGCAAACGTATGCAGCGCTCTGCCGACATGTTGTGTATGCAGAGCCTCTCACACGACAAATTTGTAGAGGCTTGCGTCGAGGTTGTGCGCGCCAATATCGAATTTGTTCCTCCTTGTGAGTCTGGTGCGTCGCTCTACTTGCGCCCTTTCCTTATCGCAACCGAGGCGGTGTTGGGTGTAAAGCCAGCTAAGCAGTTCCTATTCTGTATCTTCGTATCACCCGTAGGACCCTATTTTAAGGGCGGTATGACCCCCATCGACGTGGTGGTGGATGTTGACTACGACCGCGCTGCTCCACGTGGAACAGGTAAGGCTAAGTGTGGCGGTAACTACGCGGCAAGCCTCTACTGTGGCGAGAAAGCCCATGCAAATGGCTTCTCTAACAACCTATTTGTCGACGCCGTAGAACGCAAATATATCGAGGAGTGTGGCGCTGCAAACTTCTTCGGAATCAAAGATAATACCTATGTGACACCTGTTTCACCCTCTATCTTGCACTCAATTACCAACATGAGCTTGCGCACATTGGCTGCCGAAGAGTATGGACTGAAGGTCGAAGAACGCCCAATATCTATCGACGAGCTGCCTACGTTCGAGGAGTGTGGCGCCTGTGGCACTGCTGCTGTGATCTCGCCAATAGGTTCGGTGAGCGACTACCGCCACTCAGAGAAGATCTCCTATGGCGAGGAGCCTGGTAAGTATTGCGTTGCCATGTACAACAAATTGCAGGATATTCAGTATGGTCGCTGCGAAGATACCTATAATTGGACTGTGATTGTAGAGTAGAATTTGAGTAATTTATAATTCATAATTTATAATTAAAAACATCTTGTCTGGGATTCTTGTTCTGGATGAGGTGTTTTTTTTATCTTGTGGTTTGTCTCTATTGGTGGTTTTTGCAGCTCCTTGAGCTGCTCGCCCTCAGCGCATTTTTGTTTCAAAAATGCTTTTTTTTGAGGGAGGGCGATGGGCTGGGGACTGCGCTCATGCCGCGCGGCACCAAGCTGAGCTTGGATCCAAAAGCCTTTGGCTTTTGACTTTTTTTTGGTTGGTTTGGGGGTTTTTGGGTTGCTTTGGTTGCTTATTGCAGCTCCTTGAGCTGCTCGCCCTCAGCGCATTTTTGTTTCAAAAATGCTTTTTTTTGAGGGAGGGCGATGGGCTGGGGACTGCGCTTATGCCGCGCGGCACCAAGCGAGCTTGGATCCAAAAGCCTTTGGCTTTTGACTAACACAAGGTTCAGCTCGGTGATTTGTTTGGCAACCGTAGGTTGACATAGATAAAATAAAAAATAGAGACCGTTGAAAGTTAACTTTCATAAGATCTCTATTTTTTATTTTATCGTAAGGAGCGAAGCGACAACAAATCATTGCAAGAGCTAACTGCACCAGCGGGGGTGCTATCCCCGCCCGACGGAGTCAGTCCGAAAAGCACAGAAATCAAAAGAAATCAAAAGAAGCGCACAGAAATCAAAAGAAATCACCGTCCAAACTTAATCAAAAGCACATTGATATCAGAGGGTGAAACGCCTGGTATACGTGATGCCTGACCGATAGTTGCCGGGCATATCTTAGTGAGTTTCTGGCGTGCCTCAATTGTGAGTGCCTGCATCTGCGAGTAGTCAAAGCCGCTTGGGATAGCGATATTTTCGAGCCTCTGGATCTTATCGGCGATAAACTTCTCGCGCTCGATATACCCCTTATATTTAATCTGTATCTCTACCTCCTCGATCTCCTCGTCCGAGAAATTGTTCTCCTCCATGAGCTTGCCCAAAGCCTTCACCACTCCTGCGAGACCCTCCACCGAGACGCCATTGCGCGCCAGAAGGTCGTAGAGCTTACGCCCTTGCGAGAGTGGCTCCGAGCCTACTGAGCGGAGATAGTCGTTCACCTCCTCCATGCGGGCACTCTTCGAGCGTACAAAATTGAGCAGCTTCTTTATCGCGGCACGCTTCGCCTCGAACTCCGCGGCACGCTCCTTGCCTATCAGTCCGATCTCGATTCCCAGTGGGGTGAGACGCAAGTCGGCATTATCTTGGCGCAACAAAATTCTATACTCCGCACGAGAGGTGAACATTCGGTAGGGTTCATCCACTCCTTTAGTCACTAAATCATCTATCAACACGCCAATATACGCGCTATCCCTCGATAAAGAAATTTCTGAGCGATTCTCAAGGGCTCTCGCAGCGTTGATACCTGCTATAAGTCCCTGAGCAGCAGCCTCTTCATAGCCAGTTGTGCCATTTATCTGTCCAGCGAAGTAGAGATTTTTTACGCGTTTCGTCTCCAAAGAGTGCTTAAGCTGTGTCGGAGGGAAGTAATCGTACTCAATTGCGTAGCCCGGTCGGTAGATGTGGAGATCCTCAAATCCTTCGATCTTGTGGAGTGCTTCCCACTGCACCTCCCACGGTAGCGACGACGAAAATCCATTGAGGTAATATTCGTTTGTCTCGCGACCCTCGGGCTCCAAGAAGAGTTGGTGCTGCTCCTTACCCGCAAAGGTGCGGAGCTTGTCCTCGATGCTTGGGCAGTAACGAGGTCCCACCCCGTGGATTGTTCCGTTGAAGAGTGGCGAACGGTCGAAGCCCTGACGAAGTGTGTCGTGCACCTCAGCCGAGGTATATACAAGGTAGCAGGGTAGCTGCTCCTCGACGGCTCTGGTCTCAGACGAGTAAGAGAACTTTGAGGGGTTTGCGTCACCCTCTTGAGGCTCCATGCGGCTGAAGTCGATGGTGCGCGCGTCGAGTCGCGCTGGGGTTCCAGTCTTCATGCGTCCTGCCTCAAAACCCATCTTGACGAGCGATTCGGTGATGCCACGTGACTCCTGGTCGCCTGCACGTCCTCCAGCAGCCTGAGAGGCTCCGCAGTGCATCAAGCCACTCATAAAGGTGCCTGAGGTCAAGACCACTGCACGAGCCGAAAATTCGATACCCATCTGGGTGCGTACACCACTTATAATGTCGGTGCCCTCGGCATCCTTAGCGAAGAGTAGCTCCACGGCAGAGTCCTGCCATATGTAGAGGTTGTCGATGTTTTCGAGTGTGGAGCGCCACAGTGCCGAGAACTGAGCCTTGTCACACTGTGCACGAGGGCTCCACATTGCCGCTCCCTTCGAGCGGTTGAGCATGCGGAATTGAATCGTGCTAAGGTCTGTTATGCGTCCCATCTCGCCACCCAAGGCGTCAATCTCGCGCACTATTTGCCCCTTTGCCACGCCTCCCACAGCGGGGTTGCACGACATATTGGCAAATTTGGTCATATCCATCGTGAGCAGCAGGGTCTTAGAGCCTAAGCGAGCTGCCGCCGCTGCCGCCTCACACCCCGCATGCCCCGCGCCAATAACTATTATATCGTAGCTTAAAACCATGATCTATTGTGTCTTACGTATTAACTGAACCACATTCTCTACGTGGTGAGTGTGTGGGAACATATCCACCGGTTGCACCTTGGTGATGGTGTAGTCCGCCTCCATCAATGCCAGGTCACGCGCCTGTGTTGCAGGGTTGCAGCTGACATACACTATGCGCTCGGGAGCCGCTCGCAATATCACATCTATCACCGGCTCATCGACTCCCGCGCGAGGAGGGTCGAGGATGATGACAGTGGGGTGTCCGTTCTCCTGCACAAACTTGTCGTTGAGCACAAGTTTCATGTCCCCCGCAAAGAAGTTGGTGTTCTCTATATTGTTAATCTTGGAGTTCACAAAGGCATCCTCGATAGCCTCTGGTACATACTCCACTCCAACCACACTTCGGCAGCGTGAGGCACAGAAATTGGCTATTGTGCCCGTTCCTGTGTAGAGGTCATAGAGGGTATCTTCAGCCTTGAGCTCAGCAAAGTCACGCGCGATCTTATAAAGCTCGTATGCCTGCTCCGAATTGGTCTGATAGAACGACTTAGGACCCACCTTAAAGCGTAGCCCCTCCATCTCCTCCATTATGTGGTCGTTGCCACTGTAGAGGATTGGCGTTTGATCCGAAATGGAGTCGTTCCACTTGGTGTTGACAATATAAAATAGCGATGTGATCTGAGCGAAAGTAGCCTTGATATGTGCCATAACAAGCTCAATATTCTCGGGCTCATCCTCGCCAAAGACAACTATAAGCATCACATCGCCAGTCGACGAGGTGCGAATGACTATGTTGCGCATAAGCCCTGCATGTTCCCTCACGTCGTGGAACGAGAGATTCTGCTCAATGCAGTAGCGCTTGATCTCAAGGCGGATTGGGTTCGAGGGATCCTCCTGCAACCAACATTTGTCAATGTCGAGGATCTTGTCGAACATGCCAGGAATGTGGAATCCAAGGGCTGGCGAGGGCTTCCACTCTTCGGTCGAGTTGATCTCCTCGTAGGTGCGCCAGCGCTTTGGTGAGAAGGTATACTCCAACTTATTGCGGTAGAATTGACGCTTCTCGGAGCCCAGACATGGCTCGATTGTGGGCAGCGTGAGGTGCCCAATGCGCTGAAGCTGATCCTGCACCTGCTCGGTCTTGAATCGTAATTGCTCCTCGTAGGGTAGGTTCTGCCACTTGCAGCCTCCGCACACCCCAAAGTGCTCACAAAAAGCCTCGGCACGAAGAGGTGACTTCTTAACAAAATTCACCACAGTGCCCTCCATAAAGCGGCGGCGCTTGTTGCGTATCTGAACATCTACCACATCACCAGGCACGGTGAGTGGAACGAATACTACTATATCGTTGTAACGACCCATAGCCTTGCCCTCGGCAGCTAACGTCGTGATTTCTAACCCCTCGATGAGCGGGTAGTTTGCTTTTTTTCTTCTCATTCCCATGCTGCAAAGATAACGTTTTTTTTTGATTTGCTCAACATAAACTATGTTCACCTCAGGGTAAACGCACGCATAAAACCTGCTCATCGCGCTCATGCCGCGCGGCACCAAGCTATAGCTTGGATCCAAAAACTTCGTTTTTGACTTTTGTGTTGCGCTGATGTGGTGGGGCTTTGCTTGAGGTTGGTGCTTGATATAGCTTGCTTATTGCGCTCGTGCCGCGCGGCACCAAGCTAAGCTTGGATCCAAAAACTTCGTTTTTGACTTTTTTTGTTGCGCTGATGTGGTGGGGGGCTTTGCCCCCTAACGAGACATCTACTCTGATGAGCTTATGAAAGTAAATTTTCAACGCTCATCAGAGTAGATGTCTCTGTGTCAACCTACGGTTGCCGACACATAAGCGAGGTGAACCTCGATTTGGGCTTGAGTATAAACTTTCTATACTCCTCAAAGTAGATGTCTCTGTGTCAACCTACGGTTGCCGACACATAAGCGAGGTGAACCTCGATTTGGGTTTAAATGCCAAAGGTATTTAAAAATTATAAAGAGCAGGGAGTTGTGCAAATGAGTTTACGACAGCTACCGCGACATCAGCGAGGTTCACCTCGATTTGGGTTTAAATGCCAAAGGCATTTAAAAAATTATAAAGAACAATGATACGCGCCCGCGGGGGTGCTATCCCCGCCCGCCGGAGGCAGTCCGAAGCGCACAGAAAGCAACCCAAAGCAACCCAAAGCAACCCAAAGCAACCCAAAGCGCAAGCATATGCACCCCAGTCAGTCCAAGCACCTCCCGCAAAAATAATCGTGGTCTATTTATTGCATTTAACTCATAAAAAAACAAGAACAATGAAAAAAATAATTTTACTAATTCTCCTTTTATCTCCTCTCGTGCTTTTGGCTCAGGGGATCGACGCTCCCTGGTGGGGGGTGAGGGGAGGTGTGAACTTCTCAAAACTATCGTCAGAATACTACTCTACGGAGTATCTTACCGGCTTTAGCATAGGTGGAGTCTACTGTTATCCGATATCCAAAAGCATACCTATATATATAGAGAGCGGTATCTACTTCCAGCAGCGGGGTGCACGCGACAATGGGTTCCTAACAGAATCGGGCGAAACTTCGCGGCTTTTGACCCACGAAATCGAAGTTCCACTACTTTTGGGTTGCCACGTTTCGTTGGCTCGTCCGTGGGCAATCCAAGCTGCTGTGGGTTTCTACTACTCCGTGGCGCTCAATGGGTCGTTCAAAATTGGCAACAATAAGTTCGATCCCTACGATAAAGAGCTTTTGCAAACGCTCCGCGATGCCGCTCCCAAGGAGCAACAATTGCTCCACCGCTCTGATTTTGGTTTGCGAGTGGGGGTCTCGGCAAGCTATTATCGCTATCTTTTTGGCTTAACTTTCGATGGAGGACTTCTTAACTTATATGCACCTGACCTGCGCAAAGTTGGATACCAAGCATTGGCATCATGTTTTACGCTTCAAATAGGATATAATTTCTAATCTGATAATCAATGACTTATATATCGAATATAAAAATATTTAAAAAAAATAGTGCAAAATGTTTGCAGATTCAAAAAAAGTCCCTACCTTTGCAACCGCAATACAGGAAACAAGTTGCTCAATGAGGTAGAAATACAATGCTTGGTAAACAAGTTAAAATTTGAGACAATAATTTTTTTTTGCAAAAAGTTCTTTAAAAATTTGGTGGTTAAAAAAATACTTCTTACCTTTGCAGTCCCGACATAAACATAAGGGGTGCAATAATAAGTTGAAAGGTTTTTGACCAAACAACAAATTTTTGAAATTGTTCTTTGAATTATTGGTTATATATTTTTGAAAGAAAAATGTAGTAATTATCTGTCAATTCTTTTTATAAGGAATTAAAAATTAAGTAGTCAGGACTCTAAACAACATTTAAATAATTTTACAATGGAGAGTTTGATCCTGGCTCAGGATGAACGCTAGCGGCAGGCCTAACACATGCAAGTCGAGGGGCAGCATTTAAGTAACTTGTTACTTAAGATGGCGACCGGCGCACGGGTG
>JAWXTF010000047.1:0-14136 GCA_044433965.1 Rikenellaceae bacterium
GGTCAAACTTTTCTTCTAAGATACTGAAAATTAGGGACTTTTGCAAATATCTACAGGCTTTTATTTGCTGATTATCAGTCGGTTATATATTACTTGTTTGTTTTTGTCGGGTAGTTAGGTAATTTTGTTATTTAGCGTTCGACATGTTTAGCAATATTTAATCTCAGTCATTTCCAATAGGCTAAACTTCAACAGTTTATTTCTTAAGATATTCTCTTTTTAAGAGATTATCAAATTGCTAAACTTTTTTTCTCTGCTAAATCATTATACAATTGCCTTGTCGAAATATTGGCTTTTTGTGTGAATAAAGACGAATTAACTCAGGCAAATATTACTATGAGTTTTGGATAATAAATTCTTATCGAAAACCCCTCTTTCCTCCCCCAAAACAGTTTTGGGGGAGGAAAGAGGGGTTTTCGAATATAAATCGGCTTTACGAAGCCAGTAACATAACTTTTAGATATGTGGAGTTAATAAAGCTGACAGGAAAGCAACAAGGCTTCTTTTGTTTAAAACCTAAAATCTCTCTCTCCGTGTTCAATATCACATATGTTTTTTGCAACTTTCTCTCGAATCTTCGGGTTTGGTATAAGTTTGATTGAGTCATTGAGCAGCGATTCACTTACCTTTCGAGTGGCTGTCGATGCGTAATCCTCTATATACTCTTTGAGTGTTATGAGCGCATTAGGTGTGCAGCAGTTGGCGATCTGACCAGATCTGACCAGAGACATAAATCTATCCCCTGTGCGCCCTTCGCGATAACATGCCGTGCAGAAGCTTGGTATATAGCCCAAGCTAACAAGCCATTGCACTATCTCGTCGAGTGTTCTGTTGTCGCTAATATCAAATTGTGCGGAGTCCTCTTCTTGGTGGCTCTCGCCATCGACATATCCACCAACGCTTGTTTTAGAACCTCCGCTAATTTGTGATACTCCGAGTGGTAGTACTTTCTCGCGCACTTGTTGCGACTCTCGGGTCGAGATTATTATTCCGGCGTAAGGGAGTGTGATGCGGGCTACTGCGACAATTTTTGCAAACAATTCGTCAGATATTGCATCGGTATAGTCGTTGGTGTCAACTCCTGTTGCCGGACATATTCTTGGAACACTGATTGTGTGGCAACCAACTCCGAACCTCGCTTCAAGATGTTCGTTGTGCATCATCATACCTATAAATTCGTAGCGGTAGGTATTGAGTCCAAAAAGCACACCTAATCCCACATCGTCAACTCCACCCTCCATAGCGCGATCCATAGCCTCGGTGTGATATTCATAGTTGCTTTTGGGTCCCGTTGGGTGAAGCCTTTTGTAGCTCTCCTTGTGGTATGTCTCTTGGAAGAGGGTGTAGGTGCCAATTCCAGCCTCGTGCAGTTTGCGGTAGTTCTCTACCGTTGTGGCTGCAATATTGACGTTGACTCTGCGAATTGCGCCATTACGATGTTTAACGCCATATATTGTTTTTATTGACTCTAAAACATACTCTACAGGTGAGTTTATTGGATCTTCGCCTGTCTCTAACACCAAACGTTTGTGTCCCATGTCTTGGAGAGCAACCACCTCATTATAGATCTCTTCTTGCGATAGTTTACGACGCGTGATCTGTTTGTTCTTGAGTCGGTAAGGGCAATACAGGCAGCCATTGACGCAGTAGTTTGAGAGGTATAACGGAGCAAAGATCACAATGCGGCGCCCATAGATACGCTCCTTGATCTCTGAGGCAAGTTTGTAAATTTGGTTGACTATCTCAATGTCGTCACACTCTAATAGAAGAGCCGCCTCACGGTGTGTTAATCCGCTGCTCTTAGCTGCTTTTGCCAATGTTGCTTCGAGTAGGGTAGTGTTGTTTTTGTTGGCTTTTGCAAAGTCAATTGTTGTTAAAATCTCATTGTTTGAGATAAACTCAGATGCTAAGTTTGATTTTGAATTATACATTATGCTCAATTTTTTTTACAAAGAGAGAGGCGTTTAAGTTTTTATCATCTTCCTATAATCGCCTCTACCAAAATTAATGGAGTAGCCAATATGTTCTAAACTCTCTTTAAGTATTCGTAATCCCTCGCCAGACTCAGAGCCAAATGCAGCTTTATTGTCGTAGAGAGAGTAATTGCCTCGCAGGTCTGGAGGAGATATATTGGGCATAACTACATTTGCACCAGCCAATATGCCTCGTTCGCGACCATCGTGTGCAAGTGTGGCAAGTGCTGTAGTTGCAGGGATGAGTGCTTGGGGGTTTATCAATCTAAATATTGATATAAGCTTTAGCGTCTGTTCTACACTCCCCGCAGCCTCGGCAGCAAATGGGGTGGAGTGATGCGGAATAAAGGGTCCAATTCCAACCATCTCTGGTTTAAATTTTTCGATATATTCGATATCTTCTATAATATGGTCGACTCTCTGATAAGGAGAGCCAACCATAATACCTGTTCCTGTTTGAAATCCAATCTCTTTGAGGTCGTCGAGGGCTTGTAACCTTTTTTCGAGCGACATGGTTGAGGGGTGCAATTGCTTGTAGTGCTCAACATTGCGACTCTCGTGGCGTAGCAAATAGCGATTTGCACCCGCCTCGAAGAGTTTTTTGTAGAGTTCCTTGGTAGCTTCGCCCAATGATAGGGTGATTGCAGCCTCGGGGTAGGTGTTGCGAATAGATCCAATCAGATCAACCAACCACTCCTCTGAGAGTGAGAGATTTTCACCTCCTTGCAGAACGAAGGTTCTAAAGCCTAACTTATAACCTATTTGGCATGAGTCCAATATTTGCTCCTTACTAAGGGAGTATCTCACAACTTCTCGGTTGGAGGCACGTATACCACAGTAGTAGCAGTTGTTGTGACAGCGATTTGTAATCTCGATGAGTCCCCTTATGAATATATCTCGCCCAAAGTTACTTTGAGCTACATCTCGTGCTCTTTTGTGGAGGTACTCACACGACTCATTGTCACGACACTCTAATATTGCGCGATAACCTTCGCCGCTTAGGTATCTCTGTTCGGCGAGCAGATCAATCCTCTGATTGAGTTTCATAGCTTTTTGTCTGGCGTGAAAGTTCGGCTGTCAGTCGCTTCTTGGTAGCGGTGAATACGTCGTTTCCACTTGGTCCCGTGATGCAACCACCTTCACATGCCATAACTTCAATAAAACGCTGTGGCGACTTGCCTGTTTTGGCAAATGTACGAAGCATTGCGATATTCTTTTTGTTGATATCTGCAATTTGAAGTGCTCCCACTGCTGCATCTTTTAAGAATGCATTCACAGCACCGCTTACTCCGCCTCCTTGTGCAAATCCGTGAGCCTCACGAACCGAAATAAAGGACATTGGGTATGCCATGCAGTTGTCGGGATTGATTGAAAGACCATCAAAGATTGATGATATCTCTTCGAATGTTAGTATGTAGTCTACAGCATCATCTCGTTGTGCCTCTTTGCGCTTAGCAACGCATGGTCCAACGAATACAATCTTGGCATCTGGATACTTCTCTTTGGCAATTCGCGCTGTGTAGTACATTGGAGAGCCTGTTGAAGAGACATATTGCTTCATCGTTGGAATGTGTTTCTCAACTAATTCAATGTATGAGGGGCAACATGAGGTTGTCATAAATGATTGTCCCTCCTCGATCTTCTCCAACAATTCGTGAGCCTCATTGCTTACCGTATCCATTGCTCCTTGTGCCACCTCAATAACATCGGTAAAGCCCATTTTGAGGAAAGCACCATAAACTCTCTCGATAGGAGCGGTGAATTGACCTAATATTGATGGAGCGACGATAGCTATAACTTTCTCGCCATTGCGGATCTTCTGCAACACGTCAAATGCATGTGAGATTTGGAAAATAGCACCAAACGGACAAGCATTGAGGCATTTGCCACAGTATATACACTTTGATTCGTCAATTCGCTCAATACCATTTTCATCCTTGCTAATTGCCTTTACTGGACATACCTCTTCGCATGGAACGGGGATGTATACAATAGCGTGGTATGGACAACTTTTGTAGCATATACCACAACTGATACACGCTTCGTGGTCGATCCAGGCTTTGCCATCAATACCGCGAATGTGAACAGCATCTTTCGGGCAATTCTCTTGGCAACTTTGAGCTTGACAGCCGCGACAAAGGTTCGTTACCTCGTAGTTGATTTGGATACACGACGAACACGCCTCATCAATTACGCAAAGAATCTCATCTTTTGGCTTGCCATTTGAGGCGCGCTCAAGCGCTTTGTGTGCATAGTATGAGAGCGGAATTGTTTCGTCAAACTCATCCGTCATGTCGAGTCCAAGAAGGGGTAAAGATTTGTATTTCCACACTGCTCGCTCTTTGTGGATACAACAGCGCCCACGAGGGCGAGATCCTTTGGGCGCCAGTTCTATAGGCAATTGGTCAATACTCTCAATAAGTTCTCTTCTACTCCACCTTTGAACCAATTCGGTCATCAGTCGGTGGCGGACAATCATCACATTATTAGTAAACGCCATACTAAATTATTGCTTTATTTGTTAAAAAATAATATTTACTTTACGATATTTTACAAAGGTAAAAATCTTTTTATAAAATAACGATATATTTTGATCTTTATTTGTCAAATTTGTATGGCAAACGTTTGAAAAATAACTATTAGTCTCGGTCTTGTGTAAGACCGATCTATTTAAAATATCGCTAAAGTGAAGTGGGGAGTATTATAGTAAATACCTATAAGTAACTACCAATTGAGGTTTAATTACCTATTTATTGCAATTGCACAGGAGGTTAATATGTAGTACTTTTGTACATGTAGAAAACGCCATTTCTATTAAAGTGAATTTTATTTGTTTGTATGGGCATGATAATGCCTAATTAGGGGAAGGTATCGTCACGGTAGTATCCCCTATTTTTTATGTAGATATAGGTAAATAAACTGATCTATTAGTGATAACTATTAATGCGAATTTGGGTTTGAGCTTCGCTAACCCAAATTCGGCTATTTATTGTGTTTTGACCCCTTCCCCAAACCCCTTCCCTAAGTGGAAGTGGCTTTGTCGAGAGGCTAAAGCCACTCTCCTTAGAGGAAAGCGAATCAAGATTTTTCAAACCTTAATTCGCATTATTAAATAAAAGTTAGTAACTTTGGCAATCGTATAAATTGTTTATTTTTTAGAGTATGATTATGTATAAAGTAGGCGAGTATCATCCCAATGACTCGATGAGTAAATTAATTTGTGATAACTACCCAATGCTATTGGTGATGAGTAGATTTGGGATAGATTTGGGTGTTGGAGAGGGTACCATCGGAGAGGTATGCCTCAAAAGCAATGTAGATATTTACACCTTCCTCTCGGTGGTTAATATTCTTACAGCGGAGCAAAAGAGCGGAGTGAAGGTTGATTATAATAAGATCTCTCTTCGTTCACTTATGGAGTATCTCCACAACTCACACTCATATTTTTTGGAGTATAGGCTTCCTACGATTCGCCAAGAGCTTGTTGAGGCTTTGGAGAGTAGTGTTGATGTCTCTGTTGTTGTCTTGAATTATTATGATGAGTATGTAGCTGAAGTCAACAAACATATGATGTATGAAGAGAATACTCTATTTCCGTATATCAATTCAATGCTTAGTGAATCTGCTGCGTTTGACAAATATAGTATAGATACCTATTGTAAGCACCACGATAAGGTTGAGGCAAAACTTTCAGAATTGAAGAACATCCTAATAAAATATTGTCCCGTAAAGACAACATATGCTCTTAACAATGTGCTGTACGATATATTTTCGTGTGAACGCGATCTGGCATCGCATAATTGTATAGAGGATTATCTGTTAGTGCCCGCAATGAAAGAGTTTGAATCGATAAAAAATAAAGGCTAATGGCTACAAGGATTCATATAATTATAGCCGAACCATCTGCAATTGTTCGTTGCGGCATAATAACTCTTTTGCAACGGGTTACCAAATTAAGTGTCGATATCGCAGAGGTGAGTGACATCTCTACTCTTTCGGGTAGAAGCTATAGCGATCTTCCTGACCTGTTGATTATAAACCCTTCATATCTGGGTATGATGCCGCTAAGTCAGCTCAAGACAGATATTGGTCGAGAAGAACTAAAGGTTATTGCTCTTCAAAGTAATTTTATTGAACAAAGTCAACTTCAGAGCTACGATGGTGTGGTGTCGATCTACGATAGTATCGAGAAGATTACTGACAAGATACTCGAAGTGATAGAGTTTAAAGAGGAGATAGAGACCAAAAAAGAGTTAAGCATTAGAGAGAAAGAGATAATAGTCTGTGTGGTCAAAGGGATGACAAACAAGCAGATAGCAGAGACTCTATATCTTTCGACCCACACGGTGATAGCTCATCGACGTAATATAGCCAATAAACTCCAGATACATAGTCCCGCGGGATTGACTATATATGCTATCGTCAACAAACTTGTAGATCTTGCAGACATTAAGAACTCTATTTCACAGGGTCGTGAGGAGGAGTAAAAATTAGAATATTGTAAGAGAATAAGGCTACCCCATTGTGGGGTAGCCTTAGCTTTTCTATTAGCTGTCTAATTCTGTGAGTTATTTTAATTAGGTGCATAACACAAATCTACCCTAATAAATATCCCAGGCTATAATAAATTGGATTAGGAGTTAATAATGCGCATAGCTGCATCGAGAATCGTAGTGTCGTCGAGCGTTACAACGCCACCATCTGGACCTTGTTCGAAGTGAACACCAGAACCAGATTTAGTGTTACCGCCAAAATAGTTTCTAACTACCTCAACATCAATACCTTGCTCGTTAGCTATGCTTTGTAGGCTGCCGCTTGGAAGTCTATCCTTGATGCGGCGTAGTTCATTAAATGTGATAATCATAACATTAGTATTTTTAAGGTTGATAATTTCTACATCACTAAATTAATACTTTTTTAACAAACTACAAAATATTATTAAATAAATCTACAAAAAAATATATAAAAAAAATAGAATGCATTATAAATGCACTCTATTTTTAAATTTTGACTTACCTAAAAGTCTCCTCAAAAGAGGTTTGGATTACTCCGCAACCTCCTCTGTAGCCTCCTCTGTGGCTGTTTCTACCTCAGCAGGAGCTTCAGCTTGAGGGATAGCAACAGATGATTGCTCCATTTGACGCTCAATGATAGCTTCAGCATCTTTAGATACTTTTGTGTTGCCAGCAGACATTGAGTTGCCCATAGCGATTGTTGCCATAAGACTAACAATCAAGATTGCAACAGCCATTGCCCATGTAAACTTCTCTAAAAAGTCGGTTGTTTGACGAACACCCATAACTTGGTTAGAAGCACCAAAGTTAGCTGCCATGCCACTTTTAGGGCTTTGCACTAACACTGCGAGGATCATCAAAACGCTCGCTACCAATACTAATCCGATACAAATTGTGTATAACATTACTCTATTATTTAAATTATTTATTCTCTATAATCGCTATAAGTTTGGCAAAGTAAACACTTTTTTCTGAATTTAACAAACTTAATTTGCGATAAATTTCAATTGCCTCCTCTTTAAGTCCCTGAGTTAGGTATATTTTTGCCAATTCTTCGCTAACAATATCATCTTCTGCCGATAAATTAGGTTCTGTTTGAACCTCACTATCTCCTTTGACATTTTCGTCAACAACTATCCTTAAGTCAGAGCAGGTCAAAAATCTATCAATAATATCGTCGGGTGCTTGCCCCATAAGAGCTTTGACGTCGATATTGTCGAACTCCACAGGCTCGACTTCTGTTGCGATCTGCTCTTTTTGCTCTTTGGTCTTACCAAAGAGGTTGAAAAACCTTAAAAATCTCCCCATAATCTACCAATCTGAAGCCGCAGCTTGGAAAATGTCTAAAACAATTTGATCTACAATCTCGGGGATTAAGCTTCCTTCAACCTCTGTGAGTAGGCTCTCTGAGGGATAATCCTGATATGCCGAGAAGTTCTTGTTGAATGATTTTGAATCATCAATAAGATTTGTGAAGCGAACCTTTACACCAATTGTGAGTCGATTCATAAGTGCATAGTCATCACTCGAAACAGACGATGTGGTGGAGGTGTATGAGGTGATCTCACCCTCGAAAGCAAAGTCTCCACCAGCAGGAACCTCCGTTAGGCGTGTGCGGCTCAAAAATATATTTTTTAACTCGTCGGTGATTGTCGAACTCAAAATAGGTGCCACCATAGTTGCATTATTGGGAAAGTATGCAACCGAGAATGTCTTGGCATCTACTGGGATCGAGGCTCCCGAGAGTGTGTAGCTTACCTTGAATGAGCAGCTAACACAGATGAGTGCTATGACACTCAGCATTATTACTGTAATTTTTTTCACTCTTTGTTATGTTATATATTTAAAATTAAGTATAGGAGAGCCTGTTAGCTCTCATCTATATCTAACTCTTTTATCTTGCGGTAAAGTGTCCTTTCGGACATAAATAGTTCGGCAGCCGCCTCTCTTCGTCGACCATTGTGGCGTCGAAGTGCCTTTATAATCTGTTCGCGTTGAACATCTGCTTTGGTCAACTCGCGCATCTCTTCGGCTACTACCTCGCCCTCGGTATACTCTGTACTGTGATGCGAAAATGTTGGCGCGGCAGATGAAGGTAGCAATCCAACGATTGACTGTTGTTGCGGTGTGATATGTGGTTCTGCACTTGGCTTGTGCATCAGCTCTTGAACCATTAGCTTTAGTTCATTGATATCGGAACGCATATCGAAGAGTACCTTATATAATAACTCTCTCTCCGACGAGAAACTCTCGGCGCTCTCGCCTCTGTGTGTATCGCCGACAACAGAAACTGTTGTTTGATGTTGGTCTGGCAGATAGCGCGTAAGTATCTCCGAGGAGATCTCGCGCACCTCTTCGATAGCTGAGATCTGTTCGGCTACATTTTTTAGTTGTCGAATGTTGCCTCTCCAGTAGTAGTTTTCGAGTACCAAACGAGCCTCTGGCATCAATGTAATTGGGGGCATGCGATATTGTTCGGCTACGTCGGCGGCAAATTTACGAAATAATAAATTTATATCCTCTTTGCGTTCGCGTAGCGCAGGAATCATAATTGGCACTGTGCTAAGGCGATAGAAGAGATCCTCTCGAAATGAACCGTTGCTAAGGGATTGCATTAGGTTGACATTAGTTGCGGCTACAACTCTTACGTTTGTCTTTTGCACCTTTGCTGAACCCACCCTAATGTATTCACCACTTTGGAGCACGCGTAGCAGACGAACTTGAGTCGAAAGTGGGAGTTCTCCCACTTCATCGAGAAAGATAGTGCCTCCGTTAGCCTCTTCGAAGTAGCCCTTGCGAGATTCAATAGCACCAGTAAAGGCGCCCTTCTCGTGACCGAATAGCTCTGAGTCGATAGTTCCCTCGGGTATTGCTCCGCAGTTTACGGCTATGTATTTGTTGTGTTTACGCGAAGAGTAGTTGTGTATTATTTGCGGAAAAAACTCCTTACCAACGCCACTTTCACCTGTTACCAATATTGATAGGTCGGTAGGTGCTACTCGCACAGCCACCTCCAAAGCACGGTTTAGAAGTTCGCTATTGCCAATAATGCCAAAACGCTGTTTGATCGAGATGATATCCATTTGTGAATCTGTAAATTTGTAACTAATATTGCTGTTCTGAGTAGTGGTCCGAGATAGAGCTTCCTGCACCTTCACGCAAAAAACCATAAAGAATTGCGGTGAGGGCTATCGCTGCTACTACAATCGCTAAAACCAACCAAAGATCTACACCTTTGCGTTTGTTTATTTGTCGAGTAGCTCTGCTCTTAGTGCGGGAATTACCATAGCTTAGACCCTCTAAGTCGGGATCGGGCTCGAAGAGTGATCTATCTAATTTTAACTTGGCTGGTGCTGGTGCTTCAGGAGGTAATTCTTCGATTGTTGCATCCTCTTTGCTCTGATCATCTCTTGTTTGGGATGGTTCCTTTCTTTGGGGTTCTACCGTTGCTACTACCTCCCTTTGAGATATCTCTTCTGTCTCTGTCTGAGGTTTTACCTCTACTTCGATGTCATCTTGATCTTGAGGGGGCGTCAATTTATTCTCTACCGGGGAGGAGGTTTGGTGAACAGTGATAAGTTGAATTGTGTCGGTTTGATCCTTAACAAATCTACAAACTCCCTCAATTAGGTAAGACTCCTTGGCATCGAGCGCATAACGTATATCAAAGAGAAGCCTGTCGATCATTCCCGTAGCCTCAACTTCGCTAATGCCACTCTCCATTATCAATTGGCGTAAAACACCGTCATCGCGTGTGAGAAGTGGAGAGAATAGCAATTGGTGCCCAGGATTCTTTACTAAAATAGCTCCGAACTGGGGTATAACCAATCTGCGATTGGACTCCAAATATTTCGATATAAGAGTTGCTAACACTACTAACAATGATTAATTTGAGGTCAAATTTACACTTTTTCTTTTAATTATAAAAACAGAAGAGCAAAAAAATAACTATTCAAGTTAAAAAATGGTGCTAAAGCGTTGTATATATCAAAAAAAAGTTGAAACTTTGCATCGTTGAACTTTACAATCGGTGTGAGCTACATTGGTGTAAAATTGACAATGTAACTAAGTTGGATCTATTTTTTTTTGTAGAAACTGAAGAATGAAGAATAAATACATGGACCTAATCGAACAGACGTTCGACTTTCCTCAAGATGAATTTTCGGTTGAGGACAACTCGCTTAACTTTCATGACATTCCGCTAATGGAACTGATTAAACAGTATGGTACACCGCTTAAGGTAACATACCTGCCAAAGATATCGGCGCAGATCAATCGTGCTAAGCGAATGTTTAATGTCGCAATGGCTCGTGTCGACTATAAGGGTTCATATAACTACTGCTACTGTACCAAATCGAGCCACTTCTCGTTTGTGTTGGAGGAGGCTCTCAAGAATGATATTCATCTCGAAACATCCTCGGCATATGATATTCATATTATCAATGCTCTCTACGATAGTGGTATCTTCGACAAAGATCGTTTTATTATCTGTAATGGTTTTAAACGCCCTCAATATGTCGAAAATATCGCGCAGCTAATTAATTCTGGATTTGAAAATACGATCCCCGTTATTGATAATAAGGATGAATTGGAACTACTTGATAGCTCGATTGATAAGTGTTGTCAGATAGGTATCCGTATAGCTTCGGAGGAGGAGCCAAAATTTGATTTCTACACCTCTCGTTTGGGTATTCGCTACAATGAGATTATTGATTTCTATAAGAATAAGGTGAAGAAAAATTCGAAATTTAAGCTCAAAATGTTGCACTTTTTTATCAATACAGGTATTAAAGATACGGCATATTATTGGAATGAATTATCGAAGTGTATGCAGCTCTATTGTGAATTGAAAGCTATCTGCCCAGAGCTTGATTGTCTCAATATTGGAGGTGGATTCCCTATCAAAAATTCACTTAACTTTACCTACGACTACGAGTATTTGACCGAAGAGATCGTGGCGCAGATTAAACATATATGTGAACAAAACGGTATCGAAGAGCCTAACCTCTTCACTGAGTTTGGCTCCTTTACAGTGGGTGAGAGTGGCGCTTCATTATACTCAGTTGTCAATCAAAAGCAACAAAATGACCGTGAGTTCTGGTATATGATCGACTCCTCTTTTATCACTACATTGCCTGATACGTGGGGTATCAACCAGCGTTACATCATGCTTGCGGTTAACAATTGGGATCGAGAGTATCAACGAGTTTTCTTGGGTGGATTAACTTGTGACAGCGAGGATTTCTACAATGCGGAATCACATACTAATGCTATATTTATGCCCAAGTTGGAGCCTAATAATCCTCAATATATAGGATTCTTCCACACGGGAGCCTACCAAGAGTCCCTTGGGGGTTTTGGTGGTATCCAACACTGTTTGATCCCAGCTCCCAAACATATTATTATTGATCGCGATAAGGGTGATAGCGAATATTATACACGTCTTTTTGCCAAAGAACAATCGTATCGTTCAATGATGCGTATCTTAGGTTATTAGCGTGATAGGGTAGTGCTGAGTAGATAACCCTACTCACTATGCAATATGTGAGAGGCAGTTTGAATTTTTTCTTAGAAATTCAAACTGCTTCTTATTTTTTCGCATTATGCAATAATTTATCTTTTTGTGTCGTTCTATAGCAGACAACAATAAAATTATGTAATGCCTATGATTGATTAATACTACTTTATATTTTAATTTTTTAATACCATGAAAAAAGTAGTTTTATTTTTAGGAGCCACAGCGCTTGCAGCAGTTGTTGGTGGAGCTACAGCATATCAAGTAGCCCAAAGTACACTTGATAATGTAGAGCCAACCAATGTCGCGACGAAGGCAACCGAACCACGTAAACCAGAACTTGGAACTCAATTTGTAGCCTATGCGCAGGGTGAGTTTCCCGACCTAACTTATGCAGCGGAGAATGCAGTGCAGGCTGTTGTAAATATTGAAGCTGTGCAGCAGGTTGAAACTCGTAGTCGTAGCTATGATCCTTTCTATGAGTTCTTTGGCTTCCCTCAGCAGGGTGGAAGTCAACCACAAACACAAGAACGCCGCTCGGGCGGTTCGGGTGTCATCATCTCGGATGATGGGTATATTATAACTAACAACCACGTTGTAAACTCAGCCACATCTCTCAAAGTGAAGCTTTATGATGGTCGAACCTATTCGGCGGAGATTATTGGTACAGATCCAACGACCGATATTGCGTTAATCAAGATCGAAGAGAAGAGTCTTCCAACAATACCATTTGGCAGCTCCGATGAACTTCGTTTGGGTGAGTGGGTTTTGGCTATTGGCTCGCCCTTCGATCTGCAATCTACAATTACTGCTGGTATAGTTAGTGCCAAGGCTCGTCAGTTGGATGTTATCCCAAGTGAATTTCGTATTGAATCGTTTATCCAAACAGATGCTGCTGTAAACCCAGGTAACTCAGGTGGAGCGTTGGTTAATACTCACGGCGAGCTTGTTGGTATCAATACCGTTATTAAAAGCCAAACGGGTAGTTATATTGGTTACTCTTTTGCAGTGCCAGAGAGTATTGTCAAAAAAGTTGTTATGGATCTCAAAGAGTTTGGTGTAGTTCAACGAGCAATGCTTGGAATTAGCTTTAGACCTGTGGATCAACAATTCTTGGATAGCGAGGGCAAAGAGTATGGGATCGACAAGTTGGGTGGTGTCTTTGTAGCCTCAGTTCAGGAGGATGGAGCGGCATCGAAAGCGGGAGTGCGTAAAGGAGATGTTATCACCTCAATCAATGGTGTGGAGCTTAACGATAAGTCCAGTTTGCAGGAGCAAATAGGTAAGCATCGCCCAGGCGACAAAATTCAAATTGTTGTAAAAAGAGGCGGAGAGGTGAAACATTTTGATGTTGTCCTTCGTAATAAGAGTGGAAAGGAGGAGCTGCTTTCTGTTGAAAGTGTAGATGTTGTTGAGGCTTTGGGTGGTAAGTTTACCAATGCGAGCGAGAAACTATGTCGAGAACTTGAGATTAAAGGTGGTGTGGTAGTTACATCAATCGAGAGCAATGGTCTGCTTGCGCGAGCACGTGTCAAGAAAGGCTTTGTTATCACTCACATCAACGATAAGCCCGTATACTCGCTCACGGATCTAAATCGATTGATCGATAATGTTCAATCAATTGATGGTGTATACACCAATGGTCGCGCTGCAAGTTATATGTTTGTGGAGTAAATATTTTGCTAAGATAACTTAGCGAGAAAGAGAGATAAAGTGAGGTGGGTACCTTGTTTGAAGGTACCCACTCTCGGCTCAAAATATCTTCGCAGGCAAGAGAAGAGGAATAACATACTATAAGAAATAAACAAGAAAGAAAAGAAATGCGTCAGTTAAAGATTACAAAGTCCATCACAAATCGTGAAAGTGCGTCGCTCGATAAGTATCTACAAGAGATAGGTAAAGAGGAGCTTATCACTGTCGAAGAGGAGGTGGAACTTGCCCAGCGAATAAAAAAAGGAGACCAAGAGGCACTTGAGAAACTAACAAAAGCGAATTTGCGTTTTGTGGTCTCTGTAGCCAAACAATATCAAAATCAAGGTCTTAGTTTGCCAGACCTTATCAATGAGGGAAACTTAGGTCTTATTAAGGCTGCTGAAAAGTTCGATGAGACTCGTGGTTTTAAGTTTATCTCGTA
>JAWXTF010000048.1:0-13402 GCA_044433965.1 Rikenellaceae bacterium
GAAGCGCACAGAAAGCAACCCAAAGCGCAATGGTATGCACCCGCGGGGGTGCTATCCCCGCCCGCCGGAGGCAGTCTGAAGCGCACAGAAAGCAACCCAAAGCGTAATGGTATGCACCCGCAGGGGTGCTATCTCCGCCCGCCGGAGGCAACTACCAAGTATCAGCGGTGGAGAACACCATTTAATAAAAAAAAAGAGGAACTACTCGAAAGCAGTTCCTCTTTTTTTTATTGAATGGTAGATTATGCGTTGTAAGCAGCCATCTTCTCGATAAGCATAACAACTTTGTTAGAGTAACCCCACTCGTTGTCGTACCAAGAAACAACCTTAACGAAGTTGTCGTTAAGAGCGATACCAGCGTCAGCGTCGAAGATAGAAGTACGAGCGTCACCTGTGAAGTCAGTAGAAACTACTGCGTCTTCAGTGTAACCCAAGATACCTGCCATCTCGTTCTCAGAAGCAGCTTTGATAGCCTCTTTGATCTCAGCGTAAGAAGCGCCTTTCTCCAAACGTACTGTAAGGTCAACTACAGAAACGTCCAAAGTTGGAACACGGAAAGCCATACCTGTAAGTTTGCCCTTAAGCTCTGGGATAACTACACCTACTGCTTTAGCAGCACCTGTAGAAGAAGGGATGATGTTGCCACCTGCAGCACGACCACCTCTCCAGTCCTTCATAGATGGACCGTCAACAGTCTTTTGAGTTGCAGTTGTAGCGTGAACAGTTGTCATAAGACCCTCTACGATACCGAACTTGTCGTTAAGAACCTTAGCTACTGGAGCAAGACAGTTAGTAGTACAAGAAGCGTTAGAAACGATAGTTTGACCACAGTAAGTGTCAGTGTTAACACCGCAAACGAACATTGGAGTAGCATCCTTAGATGGAGCTGACATAACTACGTATTTAGCACCAGCCTCGATGTGCATTTGAGCTTTCTCTTCAGTAAGGAAAAGACCTGTAGACTCAACTACGTACTCAGCACCTACTGCATCCCACTTAAGGTCAGCTGGGTTACGCTCAGCAGTAACACGGATAGCTTTACCATTTACGATAAGCTCGTTCTCGTTGAAATCAACAGTACCGTTGAATTTACCGTGAACTGAGTCATACTTAAGCATGTAAGCCATGTACTCTACAGAGATAAGGTCGTTAATACCTACTACCTCTACGTTAGCGTTAGTGCAAGCTGCACGGAAAACCAAACGACCAATACGGCCAAAACCGTTGATACCAATCTTAATTGTTGACATAATTGTAATTTATTATTATTTATTAAAAAACTTTCTTCTGTTATTTGCAACGCAAAATTACTCACTTTAAATATAACTACCAAAAGTTTTTTTAAATTTTTATACTATATTTATATATATTCGGTCAAATTGCGCTTAAAAGAGCCTTAAAAACCTAATTGGTTGACCAATTTTAAGATTTTTTCATATCTTTAGCCGAGTTGCCGAACTCTCGAATTTATGCTTTGAAGCCTTTACCAATTCCCAAGAAGTCCTCAGCAACAAGTGCAGCACCTCCGATAAGACCACCATCTACATTTGGCTTAGCGAAGATCTCCTCAGCGTTGCTTGGCTTGCAAGAACCACCATAAAGGATAGCTGTATTCTCAGCAGCAGCACCGAACTTAGAAGCCAATACCTCACGGATATACGCGTGGATCTCCTCAGCTTGGTCAGCAGATGCAGTAAGACCTGTACCGATAGCCCAAACTGGCTCATAAGCGATTACAAGTGTTGCGAATTGCTCCTCAGTAAGGTTGAATACAACCTCCTCGATTTGAGCTTTAACCACGTCAAAGTATGTGCCATTTTCGCGCTCCTCTTTGACCTCACCTACACAGTAGATTGGAGTTAAGCCGTTAGCATATACTTGAGCGATCTTTTTGTTAAGAGTCTCAGATGTCTCACCGTAGTACTCACGACGCTCTGAGTGACCCAAGATTACGTACTCGCAACCAAGAGCAGCGATCATTGAAGCTGCAACCTCACCAGTGTAAGCACCTTTAGTCTCAGCAGCACAGTTTTGTGCACCTACTGCGATACCTGTTCCTTTAAGTGTCTCAGCTACTGCTGCGATGTGTGTGAATGGAGGACATACGATAAAGTTAACGCATGAACATACACTCTCTTTGCCAGCAGCTACGCCTTTAGCGAGCTCAACACCCTCCGATGGAAGGGTATTCATTTTCCAGTTTCCTGCAACGATTTTCTTTCTCATTGTTTTTTTATTTTTAGTCTAAAATTTGGTTCCTTCGAACTTGTTTAATTATTCGCACCAGCCCTTAACCACATCAATTGATGGAGCCTTAAGACCCAGCTTATTTTTCTTGTTAAATCCGCACATCTCGTTGAAGAACTTACCACCCTCCAACTTTTTGAGTGACTCTACTGTTATGTAGCCCATTTTTTGGATTGGCGCTACCCACTCCTCGGGTACTCCGATTGCGGTGTATGCCTCTACTGGGTCGTTCACCACACGCTTTTCGGGACGCATCTGAGGGAAGAACAATACATCTTGGATAGATGATTGGTTGGTCATAAACATTGTGAGGCGGTCGATACCAATACCCATTCCCGAGCAAGATGGCATACCATACTCCAACGCACGTACAAAGTCCATATCGATAAACATCGCCTCGTCGTCTCCCTTCTCCGAGAGCTTCAACTGATCTTGGAAACGAGAGAGCTGGTCGATAGGGTCGTTAAGCTCTGAGTAGGCGTTACACAACTCCTTACCATTTACAAAGAGCTCGAAACGCTCCGTAAGATCTGGGTTCGAACGGTGACGCTTACAAAGTGGCGACATGTCGATAGGGTAGTCGGTGATAAATGTTGGCTGGATTAGCTCCTCCTCGCAGAAGTGACCAAAGAGAGCATCGATAAGTTTGCCCTTACCAAATGTCTCATCGATCTCTACGTTGAGCTCTTTACATGCTGCACGCAACTCATCCTCACTCTTTCCTGTGATGTCAAAGTTTGTCTTTTCCTTGATTGCATCGGTCATCGACAAGCGACGGAAAGGTGCTTTAAACGAGATCTGACGGTCGCCAATAGTGAGCTCTGTAGTACCGTTGGTAGCTATTGCCACCTTTTCGAGCATAGTCTCAACAAACTCCATCATCCAGAGGTAGTCTTTGTATGCTACGTAGATCTCCATTACCGTAAACTCAGGGTTGTGAGTGCGATCCATTCCCTCGTTGCGGAAATCCTTACCGAACTCATAAACTCCGTCGAAACCACCTACGATCAACTTCTTGAGGTATAACTCATTTGCTATACGTAGGTAAAGAGGCATATCGAGAGTGTTGTGGTGGGTGATAAATGGACGAGCCGAAGCACCACCAGGGATTGGTTGGAGGATTGGGGTCTCAACCTCTAAGTAACCCTTCGAGTTGAAGAACTCACGCATTGTAGCGATGATCTTAGCACGCTTGACAAACACCTCACGCACCTCAGGGTTAACCACCAAGTCGACATAGCGTTGACGGTAGCGCACCTCAGGGTCGGTGAAGGCATCGAATACCTTACCATCCTTCTCCTTAACGATTGGAAGTGGGCGGATAGACTTCGAGAGCACTGTGAATTTGTTGCAGTGAACCGACAACTCGCCAGTGTTTGTGCGGAAGGCAAAACCCTCTACACCAACGAAATCACCAATATCTAAAAGTTTTTTGAATACTGTATTATAAAGCGTAGTATCTCCCTCGGGACAAACATCATCTCGACGGATATATACTTGGATACGACCTGTGTGATCCTGGATTTCGAAAAATGCCGCTGAGCCCATAATACGGCGTGTCATAATACGACCAGCAATTGTCACTGCTTTAAACTCTTCGGGAGAGTTATCAAAGTTACTAATGATCTGCTCGGCAGTTGTGCTAACCTCGTAGCGTGCTGCTGGATAGGGCTCAATGCCCAAACTGCGAAGCGCCTCTAATGACTGACGACGCAAAAGCTCCTGTTCGCTGAGTTCAATGCTCATGATATCTTTTTAATTTAATTATCTTTTTAACCCCACAAATTTACGAATAAATTTTAAATTTACACATATTATAGTACTTTTGTGCCAAACTAATAACATAAAAAAAGATGAGTGAGCAATTAATATGCCCAAAATGTAGCTCTGAGAGCACCTATTTCGATGGTATGTTGAACGTATGTATGGATTGTCAGAACGAGTGGACCGAGACCGATGCTGCCGATGCAGCACCAAAAACACCAGTCGACAGTAATGGCGCTGAACTTGCCGATGGCGACGCCGTGACAGTTATCAAGGATCTTAAGGTCAAGGGCTCATCGATGGTAATCAAGCGTGGCACCAAGGTTAAGAGCATCCGCCTCACCGACAACCCCGAAGAGGTAGATTGCCGTATCGATGGCTCGGGAATCGTGCTAAAGACTTGCTTCTTGAAGAAGTAAATGAGACTATAGCTGGACGAGGACAAAGGTGCAGGGTTGATGCTTGAAAAAACTTGCTTATCGCGCTCATGCCGCGCGGCACCGAGGTAAATACACAACAGAATCTTGCTCATCTCTGTGTCAACCTTCGGTTGTCACCACCACATCAGCGAGGTTCACCTTGATTTGGGTTTAAATGCCGTAGGCATTTATAAAGAGAAGGGAGTTGTGCAAATTTATTTACTACAATCTACGGTTGCCACCTCAACATCAGCGAGGTGAACCTCGATTTGGGTTTAAATGCCAAAGGCATTTAAAAAATTATAAAGACCAAGGAGTTGTGCAAATTTATTTGCGGCAACTCTTTGATCTTTATAATCTTATAGATGCAATCTATAAGCCCAAAGCGCAAGAAGGTACGCACCCGCGGGGGTGCTATCCCCGCCCGCCGGAGGCAGTAAGAAGCGCACAGTAAGAAGCGCACAGAAAGCAGCAAGCAAGCAAGCAAGCAGCAAGCAAGCAGCAAGCAAGCAGCAAGCAAGCTCTATAGAATCAATCGATCTACTTTATTGGCAATCTGCAACTTTCCTTGATTAAGTATTGCGAGGGATTGAATAATCTTCATTTGTTCATCCTCGCTCAATTCGGGATCTGCGAGTTGAGCGCGAAGGGCATTTATTGTAGATTCGAGGATCTTCGACTTGTATAGCATCACCGCTTTTGGCACTCCCGCTGAGAGCAGTTCCTCTTCGCTATCCACATGGATATCGCGTTGGCTCCATATCTGGGACGGGATATAGTTGTCGTCCGAAGTAAGAATATCGACTGTGCGGTTGCATATCTCAGGGTTGTCACTCTCCAGAAATGCAGATGTCGGCACTTCGACACCCTCCCCAAGTTCGTCCCACTTGCGGCGATATATCTTCAACATCTCGTTGTAGCAGTTATCGCTAAAGTTTATCGAGGTGTCGTCGAGTTCCGAGAATATGAGTGAGGCAATATTGCACTCTATCATCTCGCGCCCCTCGCGAAATTCAATATTGCGATGTCCCGACTTGAGTAGATACTTAAGTAGCTCAGCCTCAAGTGCTGCAATGCTGCTTCCTGCTTCGGCGCTACCTTTGTTTTCGTGATTCTCGCACTGTGCTACAGCCTGTTGTATTCGGCTCTGATTGCGAATGAACTCCTCTGCTTGGCGGTCTCCGGTAGTTGTCGCTCGCTTGCGTGCAACCTCCGAGAATAGCACAGTGTCATCAATATCCATAATTGCGGCGCACTCCTTAATAAATACTGTGCGCTTTATCTGATCGGGGATTTGCGTTATAGACTCCACCATATTGGTTATCATCTCCGCTTTTTTTATTGGGTCGTTGTGGCTCTCCTTGAGAAGCAGTTTTGCTTTATAGGTCAAGAAGTCCTCCTCACGTTCACGGATATATGCCGACACCTCAGATGCCGAGTGAGATTGAGCAAAGGAGTCGGGATCGTGCTCTGGCGGGAGCGAGACAACTCTTACATTCATCCCTTCGCGAAGAATCATGTCGATGCCTCGAAGAGCTGCATGAACACCTGCCGCGTCGCCGTCGTAGATCACTGTGATATTTTTGGTGAAGCGATTGAGTAGTCGTATTTGTTCGGTGGTGAGCGAGGTACCTGATGAGGAGACCACATTTTCGATACCTGCTTGGTGCATCGAGATGACATCGGTGTAGCCCTCAACCATAATTACATAATCCTCCTGCTGAATCGCCTTCTTAGCGAAGTAGAGACCGTAAAGTTCTCTCTTTTTGGAGTATATTTCACTCTCGGGAGAGTTCTGATATTTGGCAACTTTCTTGTCGGTGCGCAGAGTACGCCCACCAAAAGCCACTATTCGACCTGAGATATTGTGAACTGGAAAGATCACACGGTCGCGAAAGCGGTCGAATACTCTCCCATCTGCCTCTCGCTTGAGTGAAAGCCCCGTCGAGAGGAGAAACTCCTCTTTGTAGCTCGCTTTGAGTGCCGCTTGGCTCATAGCATCGCTCACCGAGGTGCAGTAGCCCAGACCAAATTTTTTGATTGTGGCATCGCTAAATCCGCGTTTAAGACGGAAATACGAGAGACCTACTGCAACACCCTCGTCACTCTCGAAGAGGTTCTTTACAAAATATTCGTATGCCCATGAGTTCAACACAAATTGGCTCTCTCGATTGTCGTTACGCTGCACCTCTTCGCCAGTGAGTTCTCGCTCTTTGACCTCAATGCCGTAGCGCTTGGCAACTACTTTTAGTGCTTCGGGGTAGGTGATTCCTTCGTGTTCCATAACAAATGTTATGGCGTTGCCTCCCTTTCCGCAACCAAAACATTTGTAGAGTCCTTTGACTGGGGAGACAACAAATGAGGGAGTTTTTTCGTTGTGAAAAGGACAACATGCTTGGTAGTTAGCACCTTTACGCTTGAGTGTTACATAGTCGCCCACAATCTCTACGATGTTGGCTGCTGCATATATTCGATCTATGGTATCTCTATCAATCATGTTTTTAGTGTTAAACAGCGCAAAGTTAATCAATTATTTGTAACTTTGCCGTTATATATATGGTTTAATAGGGGTGGCAACGACTAAAAGTTGATATGCACAACTCCTTAATGATATATAAATTAGTTGAATAAGAGATTTCTGCCAAGATGGATTTTAAATTATCATCGGAGTATAGCCCCACGGGAGACCAACCAGAAGCAATTGAGGCGCTGGTTAGCTCACTTGAGAGAGGCATTCGCCACAACACCTTGATGGGTGTAACAGGCTCGGGCAAGACCTTTACGGTAGCAAATGTCATCGCAAAGGTTAACTCTCCTACGCTTATACTTTGTCACAACAAAACCCTCGCAGCACAGCTATATAGCGAATTTAAGAACTTTTTTCCGGAGAATGCCGTCGAATATTTTGTCTCCTACTACGACTACTACCAACCTGAGGCATATCTACCCAACTCAGATACCTACATCGAGAAGGATTTGGCAATCAACGATGAGATTGAGAAGTTAAGATTGAGTACCACAGCTACGCTGCTCTCATCTCGTCGCGATGTGATTGTGGTGTCGAGCGTCTCGTGTCTCTATGGTATGGGCAATCCTGACGACTTTCATGAGACCTCTGTTACGCTCAGGGTGGGCGATCAGCACGATATTAGAGTGTTGCTATATTCACTTGTCGAGGCGCTCTACACGCGCACCGAGAGGGAGTTGACGCCTGCAACATTTAGGGTGAATGGTGATACCATAGATATTATGGCTGCATTTGGTGAGAATTGTTACCGCGTCACCTTTTTTGATGATGAGGTGGAGTCAATCTCGCTTATAGATCACGTGTCGGGGGCGAGAATATCACCTCTTAGCAATGTCACAATACGTCCAGCAAACCTTTTTGTAACAACCAAGGAGCGTATAGGCAGGGCTGTAGGTCAGATCTATGTGGATATGGGCAGCCAGGTTGAGTCATTCGAGCAGCGTGGGCGTATGGTCGAGGCTCAGCGACTTCGCCAACGTGTGGAGTATGATTTGGAGATGATAAAGGAGCTTGGTTACTGCTCAGGAATCGAGAACTACTCGCGTTACTTCGACGGTCGCGCTGAGGGCACACGTCCTTTCTGCTTGTTGGACTACTTCCCCGACGATTTCTTGATGGTTATCGACGAGAGCCACGTAACGCTCCCACAGGTGCATGCTATGTTTGGCGGCGATAGGGCTCGCAAGGAGAATTTGGTGAGTTACGGCTTCCGTCTGGAGGCTGCCAAAGATAATAGACCTCTACGATTTGAGGAGTTTGAGTCGTTAGTTTCGCGCACTATTTATGTTAGTGCTACCCCCGCCCAATATGAGCTTGCGGTGAGTGAAGGAGTTGTTGTTGAGCAGCTTATTCGCCCAACAGGACTTATAGATCCACCTCTTGAGGTGCGTGTAACCACAAATCAGATGGACGACCTAATAGAAGAGATTGACAGCCGAATAAAACAGGGAGATAAGATATTGGTTACTACCATCACCAAACGTATGGCTGAGGAGCTCTCAAAATATTTTGATAGACTTGGTATCAAAAACCGCTATATACACTCCGATATTGACACAATTGAGCGAGTCGAGATTCTGGATGCCCTGCGCCAAGGTCTCTTCGATGTGTTAATTGGTGTAAACCTTTTGCGTGAGGGTCTCGACCTTCCCGAGGTTGGATTAGTCGCAATATTGGATGCCGACAAAGAGGGCTTTTTGCGAAACGTGCGCTCGCTAACGCAGATTGCTGGTCGCGGTGCGCGTCACTCCAATGGTCAGGTTATTCTCTATGCTGATAAATGCACCGACTCTATGAGAGCAACAATCGAGGAGAGCAATCGCCGTCGAATGAAGCAGATACTATACAATATAGAGCATCAGCAGTTACCGCGTACAGCACAAAAGAGTGGCGGAAATGGTCAAAATCAATTAACTCAGTCGCGCTCTACCGAGGATATTCCTATCGCCTATCCTATCCACGAGGAGCACTATGCAGTGGCGGCGGAGAAAAAAGGGGTGTATAACGCCCCCTCAATCGATGAGTTAATTGAAAAGGCAAAAGAGGAGATGGAGGAGGCAGCTAAGCAACTTGACTTTGCAGCGGCAGCGCAGCATCGAGATAGAATGTATGAATTGATTAAAGTTAGGGATGGCAAAGCTGTCTACAGATAAAGATTATGGTTACACTGAACAATATAGATGTTGGTTATCCTAACCGCACATTACTTTCGAATGCTAAAGCACAGTTTGAGGCTGGTGAGTTAGTTGCTCTACTTGGTCGCAACGGCTCGGGTAAGAGTACGCTGCTGCGCTCTATAGCAGGTTTGGAGCCACCGCAAAGTGGTGAGGTTGTGATAAATGGAGAAGACATCTTCGCTATGAAACCCCTCAAACGAGCCTCTACCGTGAGTTTTGTTACCACCGAACGGCGACGTGTAGTAAATCTCTTTGCCGAAGATCTGGTTGCTCTGGGGCGCGCACCATACACCTCTTGGCTGGGACGTATGCAGGAGAGGGACCGGGAGATAGTTGCCCATTCGCTACAGCTTGTTGGTATGAGCCATATGGCTCGCAGGAGCGTTGAGAGGCTCTCCGATGGTGAATTGCAGAGAGTGATGATCGCTCGCGCTTTAGCACAGCAGACTCCCGTAATTTTATTGGATGAACCCACTGCATTTTTGGATATGCCCTCGCGCTACGAACTTGTAGAGTTACTTACATCGCTTACGCACGATGAACGCAAGACAATCATCTTCTCGACCCACGAATTGGATATTGCACAGCAGTATTGCGACTTGATTGCCCTCATTGATGATGGCACAATAAGATCTATTAGAGGTCAAAATAGTGATTCGAACAAAGATATAGAACGAATTTTTAATATTAAAAAAGGATTGTATACTACTAAGTAACAGTAGATTATATGTTTAGATGTAAATTTTGTTATATTTTTTGCAAATAATATTTGCGGTGTAATAATATTTTTCATATCTTTGCACCGCTAAATCTCCCTAAAAGGGATTAGCGGTAAGGCCCGTTCGTCTAACGGTTAGGACGCAAGATTTTCATTCTTGAAATAGGAGTTCGATTCTCCTACGGGCTACACGGGTGATACGGGTGATTTAAATCACAGGAGCGGACAGCAGCCAAAAGCTAATTGAGCCTTATGAGTTACTTGAAACAGAGTAAACTTAAATAAGTGATTTGATATTTTTTTGTTTTGCAGTCTATCCGAAATAAGCTAAGGCTTAATTTTGTTATACAAGATTGCAAATTTAAAAATTAAAAACAAAAAAATATCATGGCAAATCATAAGTCATCAAAAAAGAGAATCCGCCAAACATTGGTGAAACGTGCTCACAATCGTCTTGCACACAAAACTGCGCGTAACGCTGTAAAGGCAATGCGTAACACATCAGAGAAGAGCGCTGCTGAGGCACTTCTTCCAAAAGTTTCTGCAATGTTAGATAAGTTGGCTAAGCACAATATCATCCACAAGAACAAAGCTGGTAACCTTAAGAGTGCAATGCAACTTCACGTAAACGCTCTATAAGTTCTTAATACCCACTCTGCCTCATCTCAAAATAGTGACATAAAAGTCGCCAATGAGTTTTCATAAGTCTATCTAAAAGATATCTTATGTTAATGCGGTAGACCTCTGGAGACTCTCGGGAAATATAGAGAGTTTGAAGATGCAAGGAGCTGAAATGCAAGAGGCTGAGATGCAGGGGTTGAAATGCAGAGCAAATAACAGAGTGAGAAGATATAAATAGGTTGGTTAAACATCAAGTGTTAACCAACCTATTTTTTTGTTTACATCCAAGCAAACGCACGAAATATGCCTGCTCATCGCGCCCGTGGAACCATCGCCACATCCACGTCAATAAAACTTACGATTTTAGATTTGGTTGCCCACCTGTTGAGCAGTGTAAATTACGAGGGCGACTATAAGTGCGACACAAACGAGATATATTTGTCTTTCAATGTTTGATCGGTTGTCGCATCGGAGACTTTCTAAAGATGAAAAAGTCAAATGTGATATGCGGAGCAATCGAGTATATCCCACGCAAAACCAAGGATGGTCGCCCAGAAACTGTACGAGTGCCACTCAACGATACAGCGTTGGAGATTCTCGAAAGATACAAGGATTGCGAGGGCGATTCACTATTGCCCTTTATCTCCGAGCAGAAATACAACGTAAGTATAAAGTGAATTTTCAAAGCTGCAGGATTGAAGCGAATGGTCACCATAATCAACCCAACCACAAGAGAGGAGGAAAAACGAATACTATACGAGATTGCATCGTCACACTTAGCTCGAAGAACCTTTGTCGGCAACCTCTACAAACAAGTAAAAGATCCAAACCTTGTAGGTTCCCTCTCTGGTCACAAAGAGGGATCAAAAGCCTTTGCCAGATACCGAGACATCGACGAGGAGATGAAGCGGGAGCTGGTTAATATGTTGGGGTAGTCGCATGATAGTATTTATACCCGAAAGGGTATAAATATATATGTAAACTATGAAATTATACCCGAAGAGGTATATTTTAATAAATAATTACTACTTTTACACCCGAAAGGGTATAATAACACAATCATACAACTTGAAACATCAGGCAATGAAACTATCAGAATATGTAAAAGAGCAGCGTAAGTTGCACAATCTAACACAGGTGGAGCTCTCCGATAAGTCAGGGGTAGGGCTACGCTTTGTCCGTGATTTGGAGCAGGGCAAGCAGACTTTGCGATTAGATAAAGTTAATGCTTTATTGGCAATGTTTGGTTCTGAAATTGGAGTTGTAGCACTTAAAAAGGAGGAGTAAAGTAGATGAAGCAGGCGCAAATATATATGTACGACAAGCTCGCAGGAGTATTGACCGAGAGCGATAATGGCTATACGTTTCAATACGATACGGCTTATCTCGACACCTCAGAGGCTGAGGCAATATCCTTGACTTTGCCACTAAGATCGGAGCCATACGTGAGTAATATTTTGTTCCCATTTTTCGATGGGTTAATTCCCGAAGGGTGGCTCTTGGGCATTGCCGAGCGAAGCTGGAAGATAGATAGTCGTGATCGTATGTCGTTGCTTTTGGCTTGTTGCAAGGATTGCATTGGCGCAGTTGGAGTTGTACCCATAAAAGATAAGGAGTAATGGAGAGGTGTTTATATTGTTATCAAGAGTTACGTGAGGGTGAGGTTAATTTTCATCCACGTTGTGCACGCAAAATATTTGGCGCAAAGAATGCGCCTTTGTTAACATACAATCGAGATGATATATCTGCTTTAGCCGAGCAGGTTGTACGTAGCCAAACAACGCTTACAGGCGTGCAGTCGAAGCTGTCGTTGAGCATCAACAAGGGTGAAAGAAATGAGCCTGAAAGATTCACCATTGTAGGGATGTGGGGTGATTACATCCTCAAACCTCAATCTAAAAGTTTTGAATCTCTACCCGAAGTAGAAGATTTAACTATGCACCTTGCCGAGATTGCCAAAATCGCTTGTGTCCCTCACTCACTAATCCGCTTTGCCGATGGTGAGCTCTGCTATATTACCAAGCGTATCGACCGAACTAAAGAGGGTGGCAAGATACCAATGGAGGATATGTGTCAAATATCTGAGCGACTCACCGAGCATAAATATAAGGGCTCTTATGAGCGTATCGCCAAGTTGATTTCACAATATGCCACTGCCTCAAAATTGGACGTTGTAAACTTTTGGGAGCAGATTCTCTTCTCGTGGATAACTGGCAATGCAGATATGCACCTCAAAAACTTCTCGCTCTACTCACCACTAAAAGGAGTATGTAAACTTACCCCTGCTTACGATATGTTGTCAACAGCATTGGTTATGCCCGAAGATACCGAAGAGCTGGCTCTAACGCTCAACGCAAAGAAACGACGCATCAAAAGATCTGATTTCGAGAAAGCAATGAGGCAAAGCGGAATGGACGATAAGACGATCGCAAAGAGCATAGACAAGTTTATAAAGATAGCACCTAAGTGGGCTGAATTTATTGATATCTCATTCTTGTCGAAAGAGATGAAGGCTCGGTATAAGGAAATTATATATGATAAATTGGAGCTAATAAAAAATGTTTCACTCACGAAAATTCTATTAAACGTCAATACCACAATCAAAAAAGTTATTAAAAATGAGGTTGATAGTTCCGACATTTGGAGCATTGTTGATGGTAAGTAACGGTTGTTTTTAGGGAGGCTAGTAGAAATTACTCAAGTATGAATACCGTGAATATAGTATATCGAAATATAAGCGCAGAGGGAGAGGCCAAGGCGCTCGCTCAGCACCTCTAATTCCGAAAATATTATGATTTCTTCGGATTATATTCCGAAAATATTACTATCTTTGCGGAAAGTAAACTAATTTGAATTATGGTTGATAGAGTTATAAAGGATGCAATAACTGCTAAATTAGGGTCAAAAAAGGCCATAATTTTGATGGGTG
>JAWXTF010000049.1:0-12581 GCA_044433965.1 Rikenellaceae bacterium
AGCGCGACAAGTAGTTTTTTTTTCGTGCGTTTGCCCTGCAAAGCCCCACCACATCAGTGCAATACACAAGTCAAAAACGAAGTTTTTGGATCCAAGCTTAAGCTTGGTGCCCGCGCGGCACGAGCGCGATAAGTAGTTTTTTTCGTGTGTTTACCCTGTGCGACCTCCGCCCGCTGGGGGCAGTAATAGATAATATCTTTCGTGCATTTGCCCTGTATACTTAAAGTCATCACATAGAGCTTTCGAAAAAAAAATCGTACCTTTGTTCTCGACTATTAATAATAATGAAAACTTAAACAAAAAAAATGATGAGCGAAAGCGTAAAACCAAAGTTTAGTAGAGCCTTCTGGGTGGCGAACTCCGTGGAGCTACTCGAAAGAGCTGCCTATTACGGAGTATTCGTAGTAATTACTCTCTATCTAAGTCGAATTATTGGCTTCAACGACATTGAGTCAGCTACAATTGCCGGAGGCTTCTCCGCACTATTGTATTTTCTTCCAACATTTGCTGGAGCGCTTGCCGATAAGATTGGTTTTCGTTCAGCTATGCTGCTGGCATTTAGCCTATTGACGGTTGGATATCTTGGGTTGGCACTATATCCTACCTATCTCGAATCAGCTGGGTTGGTTGAGTATGGTGAAGTTACAAATTTTACTGGATTACTTGAGAGCGGAATGCGTTATGGAATTGTTCCAATTATGATTTTGATCGTCATTGGCGGCTCCTTCATCAAGAGTGTGATTACTGGAACAGTAGCAAAGGAGACTAACGAGAGCAATCGTGCTAAGGGATTTTCAATCTTCTATGCAATGGTTAATGTTGGAGCATTTTCGGGTAAAACGGTCGTAAAGCCTCTTCGTGATGCTATGGGAAACGAAGGATTTATAACGCTAAACTACTTCTCTGCGGCAATGACTCTTATGGCGCTTATTGCTATCTTCCTCTTCTACAAAAGTAGCGAAACAAAGGGTGAAGGTAAGAGTTTTGGTGAGATCTGGCAGGGACTTGTTAGAATTTGTAGTAATGGTCGTCTTATAGCGCTCATTTTGATTATTACAGGTTTCTGGATGGTTCAACAACAGCTCTATGCGACGATGCCTAAATATGTGCTTCGATTGGCGGGTGAGAGCGCTGCTCCATCGTGGTATGCTAATGTAAACCCTTTGGTGGTGGTTCTAACGGTAAATTTGGTTACACAGATGATGAGCAAAGGTTCTGCTCTTAAGTCGATGACAATAGGTATGTTTATTATGCCAATATCTGCGCTTTGTATGGCTTCGGGTAATCTGCTTGATCCGAGTGTTAACATCTTGGGTATGCATCCTGTGGCATTTATGATGGTTATCGGTATTGTATTCCAGGGATTAGCTGAGACATTTATTTCACCTCGATTCCTTGAGTTCTTCTCTCTCCAATCTCCAAAGGGTGAGGAGGGCATGTATCTTGGTTTTAGTCATTTACACTCGTTTCTCTCTTCTATCCTTGGATTTGGACTCTCGGGCTATCTTTTGAGTCTCTACTGTCCTGAGCCAACTGAGTTTGCAACTCACGAAGAGTGGTTGGCAGCTTCGGTACATGCTCACTATATTTGGTACTATTTTGCAGCTATTGCATTGGTCTCTGCCGTTGCACTCATAATATATGGTAATGTCATCAAGCGTCTCGATGCAAAAAAATAATTAAACGCAAGTGGCTGCATCCTCGGGACGCGTGGCAAGTACACGATAAAATGCCTGCTTATCGCGCTCGTGCCGCGCGGGCACCAAGCTTAGCTTGGATCCAAAAACTGTCGTTTTTGATTTTGTATTGCGCTGATGTGGTGGGGCTTTGCCCCTTTGCAAGAGATCTATTATGAGGAGCTTTTGAAAGTAAACTTTCAACGCTCCTCATAATAGATCTCTTGCGTGTCAACCTACGGTTGCCACCACCACCTCAGCGAGGTGAACCTCGATTTGGGTTTAAATGCCAAAGGCATTTAAAAATTATAAAGACCAAGGAGTTGTGCAAATTTATTTGCGGCAACTCCTTGATCTTTATAATCTTAGAGATGTAATCTCTAAGCCCAACGCGCAAGTGTACGCACCCGTGGGGGTGCTATCCCCACCCGCCGGAGGCAGTCCGAAAAGCACAGAATGCAAGAAAAGAAGCGCACAGAAAGCAACACAAACTGGATTCACCGGAGGCAGTAATAAATAATATTTTTCGTGCGTTTGACATGACAAAATAATGCATAAATTTTAATATCCCAGAAAAAATTAATAACTTTGAACTCTGCAAACAAAAGTTTGCGGAGTTTATTAGTTCTATGGCACAAAGTATGAATTTAGAGAGTAGAACTATAAATTAATAAATATACCTTTTGATTATGTCAGAATTTGAAAAATACGCCAAAGGACACTGCGGCATAAGCTCCCTTAAGTTACATAATTTTCAATCAGTAGCTTCGGGTTATGTTTCACCAACGATTATCGAAGAGCGTCAACTTAATGCTGTTTCGATGGATGTTTTCTCGCGTTTGATGATGGATCGCATCATCTTTTTGGGTGCTCCTATCTATGACGATGCAGCCAATATTATCCAAGCGCAACTCCTCTTCTTGGAGTCTAATGACCCTGAGCAAGATATCCAAATTTATCTTAACTCACCCGGAGGATCGGTGAGTGCAGGTCTTGGAATCTACGACACAATGCAACTTATTAAACCCGATGTAGCTACAATCTGTACTGGTTTGGCAGCTTCGATGGGTGCAGTGTTGTTGTGTGCTGGTGCAGCTGGCAAGCGAACAGCTTTGCCTCACTCACGTATTATGATCCACCAACCGTTGGGAGGGGCACAAGGACAAGCCTCGGATATAGAAATTACTGCACGTGAGATTGTTAAGACTCGACAGGAACTTTATACAATTATGTCGCAACACTCAGGTACTCCTATTGAGAAGTTTGAGAAAGATGC
The DNA here is from genome assembly GCA_044433965.1 of Rikenellaceae bacterium. Taxonomy (GTDB): domain Bacteria; phylum Bacteroidota; class Bacteroidia; order Bacteroidales; family Rikenellaceae; genus Alistipes. The sequence continues at coordinate 2,953 of JAWXTF010000049.1, forward strand.
TGATCGCGACTACTGGATGAGCTCTACCGAGGCTAAGGAGTATGGCTTGATAGATGAAGTGTTGAGAAAAAGAGAATAAAATATTTATGGTTCAAAATAAAAATACAAGAGGTAATCGAGGTGGTGGTTCGGGAAATGGAACAGATCACTGTGCATTTTGTGGCACTCCACGCTCGGAGGCTCAAATCCTATTTGCAGGCGAAGGAGGAGTAAATATTTGCGGTCAATGCATTGAGAATGGCTACAACATTCTACTTGAAAACGAGATTGTGGCTAAGACAAAACAGACGAAAAATAGTGATGAATTTAGCTACGTTCAGACTCATAAACCACGTGAAATAAAGGAGTTTCTCGACAAATATGTTGTGGGGCAGGATGCTGCAAAGCGTTATATGTCGGTTGCTGTCTATAACCACTACAAACGACTAACGGCATATTTTGGTACTGAAGACAACACTATTGAGATTGATAAATCAAATATCTTGTTGATCGGTCCTACAGGTACTGGTAAGACCCTTATAGCGCGTACTATAGCTAAGCTTTTGAAGGTTCCATTCACCATTGTGGATGCTACAGTGCTTACCGAGGCAGGCTACGTTGGAGAAGATGTTGAGGGAATCCTCTCGCGTTTGCTTCAAGCGGCAGACTACAATGTGGAACTTGCCGAGAAGGGTATCGTCTTTATCGATGAGATTGATAAGATTGCGCGCAAGGGTGACAACCCAAGTATCACGCGTGACGTCTCAGGTGAGGGTGTTCAGCAAGCTATGCTTAAGATATTGGAGGGTGCAGTTGTGAATGTGCCACCGCAAGGAGGTCGTAAGCACCCAGATCAAAAGTTTGTGCAGGTCAACACCAAAAATATCTTATTTATCTGTGGAGGAGCATTTGACGGAATTGAGCGTAAGATCTCGCAGCGTCTCAACACGCGAGCAATAGGTTATGGTCAAAAGAGTGGAGATAAGGCAGATCGCAACAATCTAATGCAATATGTTACTCATCAAGATGTTAAATCCTTTGGACTTATTCCTGAGTTGATAGGTCGACTTCCAGTCTTGACCTACATGCAGCCACTCGATAAGGCTACTCTGCGTATGATCCTTACTGAGCCTGAGAATGCGATTATTCGCCAATACAAACATCTCTTCGAGATGGATGGAGTTGAGTTGTCATTTGATGATGATGTGTTGGATTATATCGTTAGCAAGGCTGTTGAATATAAGTTAGGTGCGCGTGGATTACGCTCTATTTGTGAGGCAATAATGACCGATATGATGTTTGATATGCCTTCGATGGATATCAAAGAGTTTAGTGTAACACTGCCCTACGCAAAGGAAAAAGTTGAATCAGAGATGGGTCTTAGCCTTAAACAATAGATACTAAAAACTTAAATAGATAAACTACAATGTTCGACAATCAAAAAATGAATCGTGCTGCAGATAATATTCGTCTATTATCAGCCGCTATGGTAGAGCAATCAAAATCTGGACATCCTGGTGGAGCGATGGGTGGTGCCGACTTTATCAATGTATTGTACACTGAATTTCTAAAGTATGATCCATCTCAGATGGACTATCCTCATCGCGATAGAATGTTTCTCGATCCAGGGCATATGTCACCAATGCTCTACTCTACTCTAACACTTGCTGGGCACTACTCTCTCGAAGATCTTAAATCCTTGCGCCAGTGGGGTAGCGTTACCCCTGGTCATCCCGAGGTGGATATTATGAGAGGTGTAGAGAATACCTCTGGTCCACTTGGACAAGGTCATGCCATGGCTCTTGGTGCTGCAATTGTAGAACGTTTTATGGTAGCTCGCTTTGGTGAGTGGATGGCGCATAAGACATATGCTTATATCTCTGACGGAGCAGTTCAAGAGGAGATCTCGCAGGGTGTAGGTCGCATTGCAGGTCACTTGGGTCTGAGCAACTTCATTATGTACTACGATTCCAACAATGTACAGCTATCAACAAAAGTTGAAGAGGTTGACACCGAGGATGTAGAGATGAAATATAAGGCTTGGGGTTGGAGTGTAATTAGTATTGATGGTCACTCCGTGGATGAGATCCGCGCAGCACTTACTACTGCAAATGCTGAAACCGAGAGACCAACACTAATCATAGGTAAAACTGTGATGGGTAAGGGAGCCCGCAAGGCAGATGGCTCAAGCTTTGAGGATATGGTTTCGACTCATGGTCAGCCACTTACTGCTGCTGGTGCCGATATGGAGGCTACAGTCGCTAATCTTGGTGGTAACACGGCGGAACATTTCGAAATTTTTGCTGAGAGTGCAGAGATATATGCAGCACGTCGCGAGCAGCTTGCTCTATGGGCAACTGAACTTAAGGGTATTGAGCAGAGCTGGAGAGCAGAGAACCCTGAGGCTGCATCGAAACTTGATGTTTTCTATTCAGATAAAGCACCCTCTATCGACTATGATGCAATCAACCCAGGGCAAAATGTTGCTACTCGTGCTGCATCAGCCAAAATATTGTCGGTATATGCAGAGCAGGTCGACAATATGATTGTTGCCTCGGCAGATTTGAGTAACTCAGACAAAACAGATGGTTACCTCAATAAAACTAAGGCTTTTGCAAAGGGTGATTTCACTGGTAAATTCTTCAATGCTGGTGTTTCAGAGCTCACCATGGCTTGCATTATGAATGGTATGGCACTTCACGGAGGTGTGATTCCAGCATGTGGAACCTTCTTTGTATTCTCGGACTACATGAAGCCCGCAGTTCGTCTTTCGGCTCTTATGCGCCTCCATGTTATCTATATCTGGACACATGACTCATTCCGAGTGGGCGAAGATGGACCTACGCACCAGCCAATTGAGCATGAGGCGCAGATTCGACTTATGGAGCATCTACACAATCACAATGGCGAACGTTCTATGGTTGTTCTTCGCCCGGCAGATGCCGACGAGACTGTAATTGCTTGGCAGCAAGCACTTGAGGAGCGTCGACCTGTAGGTTTGATTTTGTCACGTCAAAATATCAATACACTTCCTTCGTTCTCTTCGAGTCGTCGTAATGCAGCCAAAGAGCTTTTGAAGGGTGCATATATAGTCGTTGATTCTCCTAAGCCAGAGGTGGTGCTTCTTGCTTCGGGTTCTGAAGTTGCTACACTTGTAGATGGTGCTGAGCTTCTTGCAGCAGCTGGTGTAAGTTCACGTGTGGTAAGTGTGCCAAGTGAAGGAGTCTTTCTTGATCAAACGCCTGAGTACCAACAAAGTGTTTTGCCCTTGGATATCCCACGTTACGGAATGACTTCGGGTCTCTCTGTGAACCTAATGGGTCTTGTAGGGCACAATGGTAAGATCCATGGTTTAAACCACTTTGGATATTCGGCTCCATTTAAAGTGTTGGATGAGAAGTTTGGTTATAATGGTCAAACTGTATTTGAAGAGGTTATGGAGATGTTGAAGTAGGATTTGTGAGTTAAATTGAACCACAGTCGCTTGTAGCTTCTGCAATATATATATATATATATAGTAGAGGGATTACATGAATATTATTTCATGTAATCCCTCTACTACTTGTTATGGAGTTTGCCCTGAGAGGAGGTAGTTTTAACCTTTTTGTAATATACTGTAACGCAATCTTAACGTTTTGTAAATTATTTAGAAATTGATATTCTCTACCTTTGTCGCCGAATTAGAAAACAAATAATTTTAAAAATAAAAAAATGTGTAAATCTTTACAAATTTTAATGGCGATTTTCTCCGTAGCTCTTGTTGCTCCTGCAATGGCAGACAATGTAGCGGGTGTGGAGGAGTCTAACAGCGCTTTGCGTAGCGCAACAATTCGCGGTCGAGTTCTTGATGCTGAGAACCATATTTTGACAGGGGCAGTGGTCTACATCGAGGATCTTAAGGTAGGTACCGTAAGCGATGTTAATGGTTACTATACCATCACAAATGTTGCTCCTGGTGACCATATGGTTGAGGTCTCTTACATTGGGTTTGAATCTGGAAAGACAGCAGTTAGGGTTGAGGCAGGTGAGACTCTCAAACACGAAATTATCCTCTCTAATGGTAGCACTGCTGTCGATGAGGTTGTTGTAACAAGTGTAATGCAGGGGCAGCACCGCGCGATTAATGCTCAGAAAAATGCACTCAATATGATCGATGTTGTATCGTCAGATCAAGCTGGTAAATACCCCGATTCAAATATTGGTGATGCGCTAAAACGTATATCGGGTATCAATGTGCAGTATGACCAAGGAGAGGCTCGTTTTGGTCAGGTGCGTGGTACGCCTGCCGATATGAGCTCGGTGACGATCAATGGAGATCGTGTTCCATCGGCTGAGGGTGAGACTCGTAGCGTACAACTTGACCTTATTCCAACAGATATGATCCAAACAATTGAGGTTAGCAAAGTTATTACTCCCGATATGGAGGGCGATGCAATTGGAGGAAGTATCAATCTTGTTACAAAGAACTCACCCTCTAAGGAGGTCTTTACAGCATCGTTGGGTTCTGGTTACAGTGTAGTCTCAGGGCGTCCACAGGCTAACTTTGGTATCACATATGGTGATAAAGTTAGTGAAAACTTTGGATATATGTTGTCTGCATCATACCAGAACAATCCAATTGGATCAGATAATACAGAGTTTGAGTGGAGCGAGGGTGACGATGGTGTCTATGTTAAGGAGATGCAGATACGTCAATATTATGTTGAGCGTGAGCGCCAAAGCTACTCGGCAGCGTTTAATTGGAATATTAACGAGAATCATAAGATTGATTTTAAGGGTATCTACAACCGTCGTAATGATTGGGAGAACCGGTATAAAACGAAGATCAAACTTGCAGACGATGGTAGCCTAAAGGAGCTTGGTGTAGAGACTAAGGCGGGTACAGAGGATCAAAAATATGGTCGTTTGGAACAGCAACAGACTATGAACTATTCGCTTGGTGGTGAACACCTATTAGGTAAGGTGATGATTGATTGGGGTGGAACATTCTCGGCGGCATCTGAGGATCGTCCAAATGAGAGTTATATCGCTTTCGCTTTTGAGGGCGAGGAGGATGCTGCCAAACCAAATATGGGTATAGATTATTCAGATATGACGCAACCTATAGCAACCAATGCATCGAAATATGCAACCCTGGGAGCTATCATGCGTGATGGTATTGGTGGCGAGTATGGTGAACTTGATGAGCTATCTCGTTCACAGCAAGAGATCCAAGAGTATGACTACAGCGCTCGTCTGAATGTTAAGTATGATATCTCTGGTGGTGACTTCGGGACAACACTTAAACTTGGAGGTAAGATCACATCTAAGGATAAGTCGGTTGACGTATATTGCTATGAGTACAAAGATTATGTTGATGCAGATTTTGTTAGCCAAGCACTCTCTAATACCATGATTGCTGACCGTGAGGGCTTTATGGCGGGCGATGCTTATAACTTCGGTCGTGAATTTGTGACACGTGAGTTTGTTGGTGATCTTGATCTCGACCAATTGGGTGGCTACGAAGATAAACTCTCAGAGCGTGCTGGTAACTACTCTGCAAACGAGACTGTTGCAGCAGCATATATCCGTCTCGATCAACAATTGGGCGAGAAGCTTGAGGTGATGGCAGGTATGCGTGCCGAGCACACATCAATCTCTAATAGTGGTTATCAATATATTGACGAGGATGAGGCATTGCAAGAGACTGGCACAAAATCAAGTAGTTATCTCAATGTTCTACCTTCTGTATTATTGAAGTGGGATCCAAACAACGATCTTAAGGTTCGTCTCTCTTATACTAACTCAATCGCACGTCCTAAGTATTCGGATCTTGTTAACAATATAATCACTGACAAAGATGAAGAGATCAAATTTGGTAACCCAAATCTTAATGCTTCGCTTTCGCACAATGCAGATTTGAGTGTCGATTACTACTTTAAGAGTCTTGGCTTGGTACGTGGAGGTGTTTTCTACAAGAAGATCAACGATTTTATCGTAGACAAAGTGCTCAACGACTACGACTATGCTGGTATAACCTACGACGACTACAAGATGCCAGTTAATGCAGGTAATGCAACTCTCTATGGTGTGGAGGCATCACTTTCGCGCGACTTCGGTTTTATAGCTCCTTCAATGAGATGTTTAGGTTTTGCCGGTACTTATACCTACACTCACTCCGATGCTGAGCTTACAGCAATTGAAGGTCGCGAGCAGGAGGATATGTCACTCCCTGGCAGCCCTGAGCACACTGCCAATGCATCTATCTACTTCGAGAAGAGTGGTTTTACAGCGCGTCTTTCATACAACTATGCTTCAGATTTTATCGATGAGTTGGGTGACGAGGCTTTCGAGGATCGCTACTATGACTCCGTTAACTACCTTGATTTCAATATAAACTATCGTTTCAAGGAGCACTACAATATCTATGCTGACGTGTCAAATATTTTGAACCAACCATTGCGTTACTACCAAGGTGTTAAAGAGCAGTCAATGCAGGTTGAATATTATGGAGTGCGTTTCAATCTCGGTGTGAAATTTAACTTCTAACTTACTTCACTTCACAACTATAAAGGTGATGGTGACGAACAATATTTATTGTTCGTCACCATCGAAACCTTAAGCAATGGTTAATAATACTAATACTTTAAATATCGTGAAATCAATTTTTTCACATCTTGCACTCTACTCTGTTGCAGCTGCACTATCAATCTATGTGGGCACCTCTTGTTGTGAGGCTCCTGCGCCAACTGGCTTTTCGAGTTTTGATCCCGAGACCTATGAGGAGCGCTTAAACTTTTATGTGATTGCCGACTCCGGGCGTAATGGCTACTATGAGCAAAAGTCAGTAGCAGAATTAATGGGTGAGATGGCTGCATATGTAGAGCCTGAGTTTATTGCTGCGGCAGGTGATACACACCACTTTATGGGTGTTGAGAGTGTGAACGACCCTTTGTGGATGACAAATTTTGAACTTGTCTACTCACACCCCGAACTCATGATTCCATTCTTTCCCGTTTTGGGTAATCACGAGTATCGAGGCAATACTCAATCTGTAATCGACTATACTACAGTGAGTCGCCGTTGGGAGATGCCTGATAGATACTATACCAATGTTGTCGAGGGAGAGGGAACATCTGTGCGTATGGTATATGTCGATACACCACCGCTTATAGATAAATATCGTAATGATTCTCAGAAATACCCAGATGCTGTAGAGCAAAGTATGGAGGAGCAGTTGCAGTGGGTTGATAGTGTGCTTACCGCATCAACAGAGCGATGGAGAGTTGTTGTTGGACACCATCCTATCTATGCTTATACAACCAAAAATGTCTCGGAGCGCACCAATATGCAGGAGCGACTCGATACAATTTTGCGTCGTCACGATGTTGACCTTTACATATGTGGTCATATTCACTCATTCCAACATCTGCGTGCAACGGGCAGCAATATTGATTATATTGTTAATGGCTCCGCTTCACTCGCTCGCGAGGTAGAACCAATTGATGAGACGCAATTCTGCGCTGGTATAGAGGGCTTTTTGGTGGTCTCAGCCTCCCAAAAAGAGCTGGAAACAACGATGGTTGATTGCAATGGTAATGCAATTTATCGTTTCGTGCGCGAGTAGTTAGGTCGAGCCCAAAGCGCAATGGTACGCACCCGCGGGGGTGCCATCCCCGCCCGCCGGAGGCAATAAGAAATAATATTTTTCGTGTATACCTTTGCTCTACGTTGTTCAAACGTCTAAAAAAAATGTAGGGTCTATATGAATTAATTCACATAGACCCTATATTTTTTAATGTTAGTTCTGGATAATTAGCATTAATACCTAAAACTCACCTATTGGATGACTACTGTAAGCTTTTTACAATCTCAGAGTACTCTTCTGTAGAGACTGATTTCTCGTTGATTGTCATCTTTATTTTGTATGAATTGATTACTGCTTTGTCGTAGAGAGATTCGAAGATTCTCTTTGATTGCTCTTTGTCTGCGAGCATCTGTTGAGCATAATTCACCAACATATCCTCTGGAGCAGATGGCATTCCGTATTGAGCAAACTGCATTTGTGCTACAGCCTTAGCCTCTTCGATTGCCTCATCCTCTTTGACCTCAAGCTTCTCAGCTGCAATAACCTTGCTGCGGATAAAGTTCCATGTGTAGATTTCAAGGAATTGGTCGAAATCTTTCTCTATCTCCTCAACGCTGAACTTACCCTCGTTGATGGTGTATAACCAGCGCTTAAGGAACTCAACAGGCATTGTGATGTTAGCCTTCTCGGTGATGTAGTTGCGAAGTTGAATCGAGAATAGGTTGTCGCTCTCGCGGTCGAGTTCAACTGATATCTGAGAGTCGATAAATGACTCCAAACCAGCCTCATCAGTCACCTCACCTGCTGGGAATGCAAGCTTGAAGAACTCCTCGTTCATCTCAGGCTCAGCAAAGCGGCGGATGTTAGTAACCTCGAATGAAAATTCTGGGTTGATGCTGTCGAGTTCATCCTCCTTAACTTGAAGGATTGCAGCACGTTGAGAAGCTGTTTTGTAGATCTCATTAACGTTAACTTGCATCTTGTCGCCAACTTTCTTGCCGATGAATGGCGCACGCTCCTCCTCGCTCATTGAGACAAGTCCTACGTAAGCCTCCTCCACTTTGATCTCCTCGTTGTCGAGAGTTCCCATCACAGCTTCGTCAGCGGTAACAGTGTCGGTATCCTCCAAGCGACCGAAACGGCGAAGGAAGTTAGCACGGAAATCAGATCGCATCTTATCCTCGATTGCGATCTTGTTGTATGTAATTTGATCTTGGTCTGTGATCTCAAGGTTGAAAGCTGGAGCCTCTCCAATCTCGAAGATAAATTCAAACTCTGTATTGTTATCAAAGTCGAAGTCACCTTGCTCTTCAGCTGGAATAATGTCGCCTAAGTAGTCGATCTTCTCATTTTGGAGGTACTCATAAACAGCGTTAGATGCGCAACGGTATGACTGCTCAGCCAACACACCTTTGCCAAACATCTTCTTAATAACACCCATTGGAACCATACCTGGACGGAATCCAGGAACGTTAGCTTTACGTTTGTACTCTGTGAGACTCTTTTTTACAGCCTCTGCGTAATCACTTTCGCCTACAGTAATTTTGATAAGCGAGTTCAACTCTGCACGTTGTTCTCTTACAATATTCATTTTCGATTTGTATATAATTAAATTATTTTTGCATTTTAGCCCACAAAGATAATACAAAAAAGTGAAAATAAGAAATTTATAGATACTCTATTCAGGGCAATCGCACGAAAATATTATTTCTTATTGCCTCCGGCGGGCGGGGATAGCACCCCCGCGGGTGCGTACCTTCTTGCTTTCTGTGCGCTTTTTGCTTCTTTCTGTGCGCTTCTTGCTTCTTTCTGTGCGCTTCGGACTGCCTCTGGCGGGCGGGGATAGCACCCCCGCGGGTGCATACCTTCTTGCTTTCTGTGCGCTTTTTGCTTCTTTCTGTGCTTTTCGGATTGCCTCCGGCGGGTGGGGATAACACCCCCGCGGGTGCGTACCTTCTTGCTTTGTGTGCTGTATCATGAACTACAAGCAAGCAAAACTCTTGTTGCCCGCCATCAGCGCAGGTGCAAATGGTTCTTTGACTGCCATCATGAACACCTCTTGCGCCGTTGGTTTCGGCTCTGT
>JAWXTF010000050.1:0-12579 GCA_044433965.1 Rikenellaceae bacterium
TTATTTGTTAAACTTATTTTCAGTGAAAAATGCCCTAAATTTCGAACATCATTTCCCACTACATAAGAATAGGGGTTTTCACCAAAAAGGGGTTATTTTGCTAAACTTTTTTATTTTAGCATCAAATACCGTAAACAAATATTTTGCTAATATGCTATGTTACTTAGAGTTACAATATGCGCTACTGTAAACATCTAAAAAGAGGGGTGTCTCACAAATGAGCCACCCCTCTATCTCTACTTTTCACAAAAAAATTGTACTACTTATTCAACTCGCTGAGTTCCACAAAAAGCGCTTCGAACTGAGCAGCCATATCACGACGCAAAGCAGCATAGTGCTTACGTACCAATGAACGGTTGTGTGGTTCAATAGGATTGTTTGCTCTAACATATAATTCGTTGCGAAGAGCTACTCCCTTTTTCATCAATTCGAATACTTGCTCACCCTTTGATGGTTGGAAACAGATCGCCATGTCGCAATCAAAAACTAACTCCTCAAGAATGTAGTCTATGCTCTTTTTTAGAACTCTTAAATTTGCCATAACTTTTATCTTTAAATATTTATGATACAAAACTACTACTTTTTTCTTATACTTACAAACATAACTATTCTTTTTTCAGGGCAAACGCACGAAAAAAACTGCTTATCGCGCTCGTGTCGCGCAGGCACCAAACTTAAGCTTGGATCCAAAAATTGACGTTTTTGACTTTTGTATTGCACTGATGTGGTGGGGGCTTGCCCCTCAGCGAGGTGAACCTCGATTTGGGTTTAAATACCGTAGGCATTTAGAAATTATAAAGCGCAATGGTATGCACCCGCGGGGGTGCTATCCCCGCCCGCCGGAGGCAGTCCGAAGCGCACTGAAAGCAAGAAAGAAGCGCACAAAAAGAAGCAATGTATGCACCCGCGGGGGTGCTATCCCCGCCCGCCGGAGGCAGTAAGAAACAATATTTTCGTGCGTAAGCTGTTGTTGTTAGAGGTTCAACTTTGCAGCTATGGCAGCAGGAATAGCTTTCTTATTGACCATAATAGAGAGTGTTTTGTACTCAACAAATGGACGAGAGAAGTAGTAATATCCGTCGTATGGAGGGATTTTATTCCATGAATTTTTCACTTTATAGAATGGGTTGCCTGCTTGATCTACGGCTGTTCCCTCAATCACCATACCGTGGTCATCGGTAGTTTGGTAGTTGTCATATGCTACTTGGCGCATCTCTTGGTCGATAACCTTCTCTTTGATTGGTCCATCGAATGCATATAGAGCTTGAGCCTTCTCCGCCTCGGTCATTGCACCCCAACGCTCCGCTTCTGTTCCGCTAAGGTTGTCGAGATCATCCTCTGGGACAATTGCCACAGCCTTTGTGCGGCTGAAACCTTGCTCACTAACGTCAGTTCCCCAACCAATAGAGTGACCCGCAGCGATAGCAGCATCTATAACCTCCATCATCTCGTTGAGAGGTATATTGTATGCTGGCATCCACATCCAGTTGTCGGGTACTTCAATCACAAACTCCTCGTAGAATGGGTGGTGAGTAAACGATGTGATAGATACCAAATCATCCATCTTGATTGGGAGTGACTCTGCATAGCTCTTTGGAGTGTACTCCTTACCCTCATAGGTAAAGGTCTCTGGCAACTCACCTAAGTAGCTGTCCAAGATCCCATTGAGACCTGCCTGCCAAGCTGTAGTAAGGCTCTTGTTTGGAGCTGAGATCACAGCATCCATATAACCTTTAATTACGGCATCAATCTCGCCAAATACTGGAAGATCAGTACCGTAGTTAAGTCCTTGGTATACCTCTTGAGGAACAATACCATATTTTTCGATCATCTCGGTAACATCTTCGAAAGCGCCACCTACAGCCAAATTGAGGTTGCCGTGAAGGCGAGCATATTTAACAGCTTTCTCGAAGTATGCGTGACGTACAACCCACATCTCTGAGAGATCTACCTCGCCGCCACCAGCTTTGAGAATCTCGTTCTCGATTAGCGAGATACCGCTATAACACCAGCAAGTACCACTGCGGAACTGATTCTTGACAGATGTACCTGGTATCACCTTGGTGTCGGTAAACTCATAACCTTTTTTCTCTTCTTGAGCCTTCTTGGGGCTCTTTGCCTGTGCCACTGCACCCACGCTTAAGCACAACGCTGCGGCTAATAAAAATCTCTTCATTATCGTAAGTTTTTAGTGTTTATTTTTTACTTTTCGCAATTATCTCTTTACACTCTTCGAGCGTAAGCTCCTCTGCCACACGACCTTTAGGGATCCTATAGTTTTTCTTATTGAATGCTATATATGGACCATATCGACCGTTTTTGATAACTACATCAGCATCCTCTTCAAAGGTCTTGATGGGGGTATTGGCTGCTGCCTTGTTGGCTCTCGTAGTTACGATAAGTTCTATCGCGCGTTCGAGAGTAATGGTGTAGGGATCATCCGTCTTAGCAAGCGATGTAAAGCTCTTATCTTGACGCACATAAGGACCGAATCGACCAATGCCAATAACTAATTCATGATCCTCAAATTCGCCCAATGTGCGAGGTAGATCGAATAGTGTTAGAGCCTCTTCAAGAGTTATTGATTCAATCAATTGACCCGTCTTTAGACCAGCATAACGAGGCTTTTCTCCCTCGGGAGCGGTGATTTCGACCATTGCGCCGTAACGTCCTATACGAGCCTTAACTTCGCGTCCGCTCTTAGGGTCAACACCCAATAGACGTTCATGAGCAGCTCTTGTAGCCTGCTCACCAATTGCCACATCGACCAACGAGTGGAAGGGTTGGTAGAAGTCGTCGATCATCTTGTGCCAAGCTATATCGCCCTCCGCAACACGGTCAAACTCCTTTTCGACATTTGCCGTGAAGTTATAATCTATAATATCGGCAAATTGACCCTCAAGGTAGTCATTAACCAGAATACCTATATCGGTTGGTGAGAGTCGATTCTTCTCCTTTCCCACATTCTCGCTAAGTTGTTTTTGCTCGATGGTGCTATCTTTGAGTGTCAGTTGCTCATACTCGCGCTTTGAGCCATCGCGATTTTGCTTTACAACATAGCCACGGTTGATAACAGTAGTGATGGTTGGAGCATATGTCGATGGTCGTCCAATACCCAGCTCCTCAAGGCGTTTGACAAGCGACATCTCGTTGTAGCGAGCTGGACTTTGAGTGTAGCGCTCTGTTGCTGTAATCTCTTTGGCTTCGAGTGTTTCGCCCACTGCAACTTTTGGTAGGCGAGAGGTCTCGCTACTCTCCTCAGTTGTGGCATCATCGTCGACAGCCTCGGTGTAGAGACGCATAAATCCGTCGAAACGAACAACCTCTCCTGTTGTTGAGAATATTGCTGCATTTCCTTCGCGTTCGATTGTCACCACTGTTCGATCTAACTCAGCGGGCACCATCTGAGATGCTACTGTACGTTTCCAGATTAGGTCGTATAGTCGTTTCTCGGCGGGTGTTCCCTCGATATTTTTGCGCTCTATATAAGAGGGTCGTATTGCTTCGTGCGCCTCTTGAGCTCCTTTGGATTTCGTCTTGTAGTTTTTGGGGGCAGAATACTCCGCGCCAAAATCTTTGGTTATCTCCTCCTTGCACTGTGCGATTGCTTGATCCGAGAGGTTTACCGAGTCGGTACGCATATAGGTGATGAGTCCCTGCTCGTATAGGCGCTGTGCAACCGACATGATCTGCGAGACTGACATACTTAGCTTGCGACCTGCCTCCTGTTGAAGAGTGGAGGTGGTAAATGGAGCAGCAGCGTAGCGCTTAAGTGGTTTTTCCTCGATCTTCGACACTCTAAATGTCGCACCGATTGACTCCTCAAGGAATTGTTTAGCCTCAGCGAGTGAGTCGAGACGACGGCTAAGATCTGCCTTGAAGCTACTCTTAGCAGGGGTGCCAGCCTTGTGGAACAGAGCTACAACACGGTAGTATTGTTTGGTTTGGAATCCTATGATCTCGCGCTCTCGTTCGACAATAAGTCTCACAGCAACGCTCTGCACACGCCCAGCAGAGAGCTGTGGACGCACCTTGCGCCAGAGGACAGGCGAAAGTTCAAAGCCCACCAATCTGTCGAGCACACGACGAGCTTGTTGAGCATAGACCAGATTCATATTTACAGTGCGAGGCTTCTCAATAGCCTCCAAGATTGCACGTTTGGTGATCTCGTGAAATACTATACGTTTAGTCTCCGCCACGGGTAGGTCAAGCACCTGTGTAAGGTGCCAAGCAATAGCCTCTCCCTCGCGGTCCTCATCGGATGCTAACCAGACGTTCTTGACCGATTTCGAAAGTTTGCGAAGCTCATCGACAACCTTGCGCTTATCGCTTGAGACCTCGTAGACTGGGTTGTAATTATCGTTTATATCTACGCCAAGATCCTTTTTAGCAAGGTCTCGGATGTGACCACGACTCGATTTTACGATAAAGTCTGCACCCAAGTATTTGCCAATGGTTTCTGCTTTGGCAGGAGACTCCACTATAACTAAATTTTCTTGCATATGTTTGGGGAGTTCTACTTTCTCCCTGATTTAAGTTTATATGTGTTAAATCCTTTTTCCCTTCCCCAACGTTTATTGGGAAGAGAAAAAGGTAGAAGTGTAAATAATGTCAAGATACAATATTTCGAGCTAATATCTCTCGACTCTTATCGTATCATCGTATAGGTCAAATCCAGCAACATTGGAGCGCTGTTACCATCGGGGTCACCCGCTTGAAGTGTTGCATATTGAGTTCCGAAGAGATCTTTGGCATATGGTGCTAAGTAGATACTGCGACCTGTAACCGAGTCCCAATCGATATTCTCAACAACTCCGCCGGCCTCCTCCTTTGCTGCAAGGTAGAGGTTCCACACCGCCTGCACATAACTTGAAACATTCATCACGTAGCAGCCCCACGAGCGATTCATCGCACCGCCGTAGTCGAGTGTGTAACTACTCTCATAGGCATGAGGGTAGTCTGGAATACCCGTCAACGTATAATATTTTGTGTCGTAGCTGTCACTATTTGTAAATTGAGGGTAGTTGGTGTAGTCCGTGTAGAGACCAAGACCAGATGGCATATAGTCCATCCAAGGGGTCACAGCAAATGGATCAAGCAGGCTTGGGTCGTAGCTATCTACCTCTGTCATATATATTCTCAACATAGCCTGATTAAAGAAAAGACTTGTGTAGAGCTCTCCTGTGGTTGCCTCCTCTGTTTCGAGAATTGTATCAAGCTGGTAGAAAAGCTCTTTTGAGAGAGTGATCTCGGTTACTACTCCTGCCATCCCCTCCACTCTCATGGTTGTCGTGGTTGGAACATCTGTGTTGTCATCGCTCCTAACGTCGTTGATATCGATCAGCGAGTTGGAGTAGTCATTGCTTATGGTGCCTATCGAGACATTACCCGCCTCGGCATAGTCCGAGTAGAAGATATAGGTCATACCTACAGTATCCTTAATGAGCGTAGGGTCGTGCTCTACCCTGCTACGTCCATAGATTCCGAATCCCGAAGAGGCAAGCGATGAGGTATAGATAGCTCCATTGCTACCACTCGCGGGCAGTTGACCTGCCGCGGGGCGAATGTAGAGACCTTTAAACTCCTCTACCCACGCTTCATCATCCTCATAAATGGTGTAGTCGTAGTCTCCAGTAATCGTTTTGAGCATTAGACGATCCACAAATGCTGAGGTCTTGTCTGTCTCTTTCATTGTCACTTGGCTCGCGCTCACATAGACTCCATTCTCTTGGTCTGGATACGTAAATGTAAATATTGGCTCCGAGTCGATATATGGTTCCATATCAAAAGTTGTAAAGAAGGTGGTATCGGCAGACTCTGTAATGAAGCTATTGTCAACAACCTCAAACACCTCATACTTCTGTACAAAGTTTGTATCGCCTCCCTGCGCGCTGATCGAGAAGTAGATAACAGCCGAGTCGAAGATTGGCATATAGCCAAATTGATCATCTTCATCCAAAAGATTAGCGGCTATATATTGAGAGAAGAAACCTGCTGTGCGGAGTCCAAATGTATCGTTGCTGTTGGTACCAAAGTAGACACTTCCAAGGTTGGCTGAGCCGATCGAGTCACTCTTGTAGAGTCGAGCCTCGAAGTAGCTTCCACCACTTTCGGTGTAGCCTCCGATATTCATCTGACCAAGTTTTAGTCCTTGATCCGACAATGTTAAGTCGCTACCCAGAGTATTGTCGACTTTTGTACAGCCACTAAAGGTGATTGTAGCCAAAGCTGCAACGACCACAACGCCACTAATTATGCGACGCCAAAGATTAGAGTGATTCATAGAATTTGTCATAATTTTTGTATAGTTCTTTAGCTTCAGCTGGCTCTTCAAGGTTTACTTTTTGGTACTCTAATATCTTTTTGTTTGCTTTTCGAGCAAACTCAATGAGACTTTCAGAAGCATTCTCAGAAGCTATAACCACACCGTCAGCATAATTCATAACGAACTTTATAAGATTTTCGTATGAAGGATCTGTTAAAATGTCGACATTCTCATCTGAGAGTCCCTCCGAGGAGATCTTCTTTTTGAACTCTTCGTCGAGAGGAGTCTTAAACTCATCATCGTACAAGGAGATGACAATCTTAAGATCTTGGAAAATTGGATCATCTGCAAACGTGTGTTTGAGGTAGAGCGGTACGATGGAGGCAAACCAGCCGTGACAGTGGACAATGCCAGGCGACCAACGTAGCTTCTTGACAGTCTCCAATACACCACGAGCGAAGAATATAGCTCGCTCGTCGTTATCCTCAAACTCCACACCTTCGGCATCTGCCATTGTAAACTTACGCGAGAAGAAATCTTCGTTATCGATAAAGTATACCTGCACACGAGCAGAGGGTATTGATGCAACCTTGATGATAAGTTGGTTGTCGTTGTTGTTAATTATAAGATTCATGCCCGATAGACGAATAACCTCGTGGAGTTGGTTACGTCGTTCATTAATCACTCCGTAGCGTGGGGTGAACGAACGAATTTCATTGCCACACTCTTGAACACCTTGAAGTAGCTCTCTACAGAAGAGCGCATTGGGGGTGTCAAGATATGGTTCTATCTCCTGGCATACATACAATATTTTCTTTGATGACATTTATCTTTGTTTTACTTTTTTGCAAAGGTAAGAAAAATTACCTGCAATTCAAATTTTATATATATAATATAGGTACAAGGAACAATTTAGAGAATCAGCATAGCATCTCCATATGTTCCAAAACGGTACCCCTCCTCCTTGGCTACGCGGTATGCCTCGTGGATAATTTCGTAACCTCCATACGCCGAAACGAGCATCATCTGAGTAGAGTATGGCAGGTGAAAGTTTGTAACCATTGCGTCAGCAACAGTAAAATCATATGGCGCAAATATAAATTTATTTGTCCAACCATTCATCTCCTTAATCATTCCATTTGTCGAGACTGCGCTTTCGAGAGCCTTCATCACTGTGGTGCCAATCGACACAACCTTGCTACCACGTTTTTTAGCTGAGTTTACATCCTCGACGCACTCAGGCGAGACGATGTATTGCTCGGAGTCGACCTTGTGTTTCGAAAGATCTTCGACATCGACCTTGCGGAAGTTGCCAAGACCGACATGCAGAGTAAGGTATGATTCGCGCACACCCTTGATTTCCATTCGTTTGAGTAGGTGCTTAGAGAAGTGCAGACCAGCCGTTGGAGCTGCTACTGCGCCCTCATTCTTGGCGTAGATTGTTTGGTAACGCTCAGCATCTTCTGGCTCCACCTCCGCACGAATCCAGTGTGGCAGTGGAGTCTCTCCCATTGCATAGAGTGCGCTCTTAAATTCATCGTGGTCGCCATCAAAAAGAAAACGAAGGGTACGTCCACGCGAAGTAGTGTTGTCAATAACCTCAGCTACAAGTAGATCGTCGTCGCCAAAGTAGAGTTTATTGCCAATGCGAATTTTGCGAGCAGGGTCGACAATAACATCCCAAAGGCGCAACTCCTCGTTTAGCTCACGAAGAAGAAATATTTCAATCTCAGCACCTGTCTTCTCCTTGTTGCCATAGAGGCGAGCGGGAAACACCTTGGTGTCATTCATAACAAAGAGATCATCCTCCTCGAAGTAGTCGAGTATATCTTTGAATGTGCGGTGCTCTATTGTTTTTGATTTACGGTCAATGACCATTAGACGTGATTCGTCACGAACATCAGCGGGATATTTAGCCAACATTTCAGGCGTAAAATCGTAGCCATAGCGAGATAATTTCATACTTTATAAGCTCTTCTTTTGTGGTTTCAAATAGTGTCAATAAAGTTTATACGCAAAAATCATGCTTTTGTTTCAATTATTTTAATATTTTTTAAATTCAAGCTAAACTGATGGTTGAAAAGATGATTAATTAAGATCTTCATCAGCATAACATAGCAGAGAAAACAACCGAAACAACTGTTCAAAAATACCAAACATCCGATCATCATACATCTATCAATCCTTCATTAAACATTTTTTTAAAATTTAACAAGTTTGTAACAATCTGTTATATTGTTATATTTCAGCCTTTTACCTGTTTATCTAAAATTTATTTTCAAAAATTTATAATTTTTTTTAATTAAATAGTTGCACAGTAAAAATATTTACCCTATCTTTGCAGTGAAGTTTTAAAGTTCATTTAGGTTAGTTTTAGGTTGGTTGAGGAGATCGGCAGGTTGTAACAATAAGTTACTAAAACAAAGGGCTGTGGTGGCCCGGAGTTGAATACCTCCGATTAGCCTCACTTTTTTTTGTATATATACATCGATATTTTTTAGCCAAGGTAAACGCACGCAAAATATTATTTCTTATGCCTCCGGCGGGCGCTTGCTTGCTTCTTGCTGTGCGCTTCTTATGCCTCCGGCGGGCGGGGATAGCACCCCCGCGGGTGCATACCATTGCGCTTTGGGCTTAGAGATTACATCTCTAAAATTTTAAAAATCAAAGAGTTGCCGCAAATAAATTTGCACAACTCCTTGATTTTTAAAATTCTTTAAATGCCTTTGGCAGTTAAACCCAAATCGAGGTTCACCTCGCTGATGTGGTGGTGGCAACCGAAGGTTGACACAGAGACATCTACTATGAGGAGTGTTGAAAGTTCACTTTCAAAAGCTCATCATAGTGGATATCTCGCTGAGGGGCAAAGCCCCCACCACATCAGTGCAACAAAAAAGTCAAAAACGACAGTTTTTGGATCCAAGCTACGCTTGGTGCCGCGCGGCACGAGCGCGATAAGCAGTTTTTCGTGCGTTTGCACTGATTTTTCAGCATTACATATTGGATCTACAATATATTTTAACTAATTTTACACTTCATTTTTTAGAAATCATATTAAATTACATAATTATATGTGTGGAATCGTAGGTTATATTGGTAGTCGTGAGGCATATCCAATCCTAATCAAGGGGCTCAAAAGGCTTGAATACAGAGGATACGACAGCGCTGGCGTTGCGCTGATCGATAATAAAAATTCTTTAAATATATACAAAGAGAAGGGCAAGGTTGCTGAGTTAGAAGCACATGCCGCCAACAAAGATACATCGGGAAGCGTAGGCATAGCACACACCCGTTGGGCAACACATGGCGAACCATGCCAGCGCAACTCGCACCCGCACTACTCAAGTTCGAAGCGCCTGGCGATAATTCACAATGGAATTATTGAAAATTACGCTCCCCTACGTCAAAATTTAGAGAGCAAGGGTTACACCTTCCAAAGCGATACCGACACCGAAGTGTTGGTGCAGCTTATAGAATATATTCTTGAGAGCAACAATATTGATCTGTTGACAGCAACGCAACTTGCATTTCATCAGGTTGTTGGAGCCTATGCCGTTGCGATTCTCGACAGCAATGCGCCCAAACAAATTATTGCAGCGCGCAAGAGCAGCCCATTGGTTGTTGGGATTGGAGCCAACAATGAGGAGTTTTTTCTGGGCTCCGACGCCTCACCCATTATAGAGTTTACAGATCAGGTGATCTACCTCAAAGATGGCGAAATAGCAATGCTTAGAGCTGGCGAAGAGATTAAGGTGGTAGATATTGATAATGTGGAGGTTACACCCGAGATCCAAAGCGTTGAGATGAATCTGGGGCAACTGGAGAAAGATGGCTACCCCCACTTCATGCTAAAGGAGATATTCGAGCAACCAGAGTGCATTATGGACTGCATGCGTGGGCGTGTCAATATGGAATTTAACCAGATATCGCTCTCGGCGGTGATCGACCACAAGGAGAAGTTGATGAATGCCACTCGCTACATCATTGTGGCATGTGGCACCTCGTGGCATGCTGCACTAATAGGCAAGCAGCTTATCGAAACATATGTTCAAATACCTGTAGATGTGGAGTATGCATCTGAGTTTCGCTATCGCAACCCAGTGATACTTCCTACGGATGTAGTGATTGCAATATCACAATCAGGAGAGACCGCCGACACCCTTGCAGCAATTGAGCTTGCTCAAAAAAGAGGCGCCTTTGTATATGGTATCTGCAATGCAATTGGCTCTTCAATTCCACGCGCTACCGACACGGGCTCTTATATCCACGTGGGTCCCGAGATCGGAGTTGCATCGACAAAGGCTTTTACGGGTCAGGTGACTGTGCTCACGATGTTGGCGCTGCTTCTTGGGCATCTCAAAGGAGCAACAGCAGAGACGGAGTATCTCCAATTGGTCAAGGAGTTAGGAGCTATACCGTCGAAAATCACCGAGGTGCTTGAGGTGAACAAACAGATCAAAAACCTCGCTCGCACATTTACCTATGCTCACAATATCCTCTATCTGGGTCGTGGCTACAACTACCCCGTAGCGCTCGAAGGTGCTCTCAAGCTCAAGGAGATTTCATATATTCATGCCGAAGGATATCCAGCAGCAGAGATGAAGCATGGACCTATAGCGCTGATTGATGCCGAGATGCCCGTGGTGGTTATCGCAACACGCAACGATATGTATGAGAAATTATTGAGCAACGTCCAAGAGATAAAAGCCCGAAAAGGAAAGGTAATAGCATTGGTCACAAAGGGTGACACGCAGATGTCGACAATTGCAGATGAGGTTATCGAGATGCCTGCCGTGGCACCATGCCTCGAACCACTTGTAGCAACGGTGCCATTGCAACTCCTGGCATACCATATTGCTGTTTGTAAAGGTAAGGATGTCGATCAACCACGCAACTTAGCAAAATCTGTGACCGTTGAGTAGGGGCTATTCTCCGTTTTCTTGAGGTTGACGCCTTGGGTTGCCGCTTGCTTATCGCGCTCGTGCCGCGCGGCACCAAGCTGAGCTTGGATCCAAAAACTTCGTTTTTGACTTTTTTCTTGCGCTTATGTGGTGGGGGCTTTGCCCCTCAACAAGAGATCTATTATGATGAGCTTATGAAAATGAATTTTCAACGCTCCTCATAATAGATCTCTTGCGTGTCAACCTGCGGTTGCCACCACCACATCAGCGAGGTTCACCTCGATTTAGGCTTGAATGTCAGAGGTATTTAAAAATTTGTAAAGATCAACGAGTTGCACAAATTCATTTGCGATAATCTACGGTTGCCACCTCAACATCAGCGAGGTGAACCTCGATTTGGGTTTAAATGCCAAAGGCATTTAAAATTATATAGATCAAAGAGTTGTACAAATTCATTTGCGATAATCTACGGTTGTCACCTCAACATCAGCGAGGTGAACCTCGATTTGGGTTTAAATGCCAAAGGCATTTAAAAAATTATAAAGACCAAAGAGTTGTGCAAATTTATTTGCGGCAACTCTTTGATCTTTATAATCTTAGAGATGCAATCTCTAAGCCCAAAGCGCACTAATATGCACCCGCGGAGGTGCTATCTCCGCCCGCCGGAGGCAGTCCGAAGCGCACAGAAGCAAGCAAGCAAGCAATGTATGCACCCGCCTCCTAATTTAGAATGGCAGGTCGTCAATCTCCTCGGCAGCAGTCGAGTTGCCATATGATGGCTCTGTTGAGATTGTTGCTGATGGCATTGGGGGCATTGCCGATGGCATTGGTTCAGGGGCAGGGGCAGGGGCAGCAACTTGCTTAGGTTGCACGCGCCAGCCATTGACATTGGTATACCAGCGACCATTATACTCGCGCGACTCTAAGTTTATTGAGACGGTGTATGCCTGTCCCTCGACCATAGATTTAACTTCAGCCTCCTTGTTGAAGAATGTTACAACAACTTTTCGTACATATTGACCATCCAATACATCGAAGATAGCCTCTTGGCGTTGCCATTCGCCACGTGCTGAGGTTCCAGAGGCAGCAGGTAAGATTTTAAATAGTGTTCCTTCAAATTCCATAATATCTATTTTAATTGATTTTTAGTTGATTCTGGGACAAAGGTACAAAAAAATAGAGACTAAAATAAATTAGTCTCTATTTTTTTGATTTTGAATCTTGTGATTCAAATGTCGTGGGCTTCCAAAATTATTTAGTAGCCTTTTTATCGTAACGTTTTGCGTAACGGCTCATAAACTTATCAACGCGACCTGCGGTGTCAACCAACTTCATCTTACCAGTATAGAAAGGGTGAGATGTGTTAGAAATTTCCATCTTATACACGGGATAGGTTTCGCCGTTCACTTCGAT
>JAWXTF010000051.1:0-12396 GCA_044433965.1 Rikenellaceae bacterium
TCGTTCAATTCAATAATCAAAGCCTTCAGAACAAACCTCAGAGGGGTAACCGATGTAAAATTTTTCCTATTTCGACTTACTCGTATTTTTGCTTAGTCCCCCTATTTTTTCTGGTGACCCATTATGTCTTGGGTGAGGTCAACGTATATGGAAATAGAGCCTTTATGCGAAGTAAAGATTTCTCATTCTCAATGCGTAGCCGCAAAGGGTGGGAGAATCCATCACTCACAGATCTGCCAAATAGTAACGTGAAGTGGCCCTTGGAGTGCTCCGCAGAGGAGGTAGATATGGGATTATATGATCTCCGTGTAGATCCAATGGAACGCAATAATGTTGCATACGACAAAGAGTATCGCCAGTTAGCTGCCTGGTTTAGAGAGAAGTTAGGCAATATCGTTCTGGGTGATCGCCGCTTCGAAGCAGTGTGGGATGAGAAAAATGTATATAACATAAGCGACTTCGCAATAGGAGCAGATGATAAAAAATTGGATATCCCTCAAGAGATAATTCCAAGTAAAAAATAACATGTTTTTGGTTAATTTGGTGAGAGCGCCGAGTGTAATTGTTATTATTATACTTGGCGCTTTTTTCTGTGCGCTTTTTTTCTGTGCGCTTCTTTCTGTGCGCTTCTTGCTTTCTGTGCGCTTTTTTTCTGTGCGCTTCTTGCTTTCTGTGCGCTTTGGACTGCCTCCGGCGGGCGGGGATAGCACCCCCGCGGGTGCATACCTTCTTGCGCTTTGGGCTTAGAGATTGCATCTCTAAGATTATAAAGATCAAAGAGTTGCCGCAAATAAATTTGCACAACTCCTTGATCTTTATAATTTTTAAATGCCTATGGCATTTAAACCCAAATCGAAGTTCAACTCGCTGATGTTGAGGTAACAACCATAGGTTGAAGTAAATTAATTTGCCCAAATCGAGGTATACCTCGCTGACGTGGTGGTGGCAACCAAAGGTTGACACGCAAGAGATCTATTATGAGGAGCGTTGAAAATTTATTTTCATAAGCTCATCATAATAGATATCTCGCCGGGGGGCAAAGCCCCACCACATCAGTGCAACACAAAAGTCAAAAACGAAGTTTTTGGATCCAAGCTATAGCTTGGTGCCGCGCGGCATGAGCGCGATGAGCAATCACCAACCCAATCACCAACCCAAGGCATCAACCCAAGGCATCAACCCAAGGCATCAACCCAAGGCACCAACCCAAGCGTCACGCATGGCAAAGCCCACATCACCTCAGCGCGATGAGCATTTTTTTGTGTGCGTTATGCAGTGTTTAAAATTCGGGTGTGCATCTAAGAGTAAACTTACGACCTGTAGTGGGGTGTAAGAGTGTTATTTGTTCCGCGTGGAGCATAAGGCGTTGCTTGGCATCACCATATAATCGGTCTCCAACTATTGGGCAATTTATGCCTTGTGGATGTGCGCAATGCACGCGTAGTTGGTGTGTGCGACCTGTTTGTGGATATAGAGCGATGCGGGTATATCCTTCGAGGGTCTCCAACACTTGAAAGTATGTATAGGCGTGTTTACCATTCTGGAAATCAACACGTTGGCGAGGTCTATCAAGAGGGTCAAGAATAAGAGGTAGCTCTACTGTTCCACTCTTTGTTGAGGGTATTCCCTCAAGCAGAGCGATGTAGCGTTTGCGTGTGGTGTGGTCTGCAAATTGCTGTTGGAGATTGCGCTGAGTAGCGGCATTTTTTGCTATCAGAAGCACCCCTGAGGTGTCCATGTCGAGGCGATGCACGACGATGCAATTGGGGTCAACCTCGGGGTATAGTTCCTCGGCTATGCTCTGCACCGAGAGAGTGTGGTTGAGACCTCGCACTGAGGGCAGCCCAGAGGGTTTGTTGAATACTACAATTGAATCATCCTCATATATTATGGTGAGGGCAGCTCGCAGTGCCTCCTCATGAGTTGGTGTAGGTGTGTGAGGGGGTTCAACCTCCAGACCTTGAAGCATGTAGCTTAGAATTGGATGGCATTTGCCGCGACATGCCGCGTAGTAGTGGAGATGACGGCGCACCTCTCCGCGAGTAGATTTACCCCACCAGAACTCACCCATTGCGATGGGGCGAAGCCCCTCTTTGAATGCGTAGTGCAGCAGTTTGGGTGCCGCACACTCTCCCGAGCCGGCGGGTGGGGTGCTACCGTTGTATGCCTCGAATATCGACATTA
The DNA here is from genome assembly GCA_044433965.1 of Rikenellaceae bacterium. Classification (GTDB taxonomy): domain Bacteria; phylum Bacteroidota; class Bacteroidia; order Bacteroidales; family Rikenellaceae; genus Alistipes. The sequence goes on from JAWXTF010000051.1 coordinate 2,185, forward strand.
GATCTTTGGGCACACCCAATGCGTTGAGTGGTTGGAAGCGGTTAAATGTTAGGGCTTGGAGTGCTGATGAGCGACGTGCACGCTCCGCAAGTAGCTCCGCACGTTGTGCTTGGTGCTCTTCGAGGAGCTCTTCGAGAGGTCTACGTAGTTGAGCAAAGTGCAGCTCACAACGTCGTAGGGCTCCCTTTTGGCGTTGACTCTCGGCATTGAGCTCTTGGAGTTGCTCAATGGTGCACCCCTCACTTCGAAGAGTACGACGTCGCGCGCGTGAGGCTGCATACTCCGCCTTTAGAGCCTCCACTTCGCGGCTCTCCTCCTCTATTATAGATCTATGATTTTGCTTCGCCTCCTGCAATTTCTCGCTGCTGTCAAGCTCCTTGATGCGTGCGTTGATTTGCGAGATATTGAACTCCTCACGCTTGAAGAAGCCCTCGGGCTCCTGAAGGTCGAGGATAGGTGGCACAAAGTAGTTATGACGCGTTCTCTTAGCCAAATAGCCCGAAAAGGCTGCCAGAAATCCTATATTGTGCTCGCTATCTTCCACAACCAACACCCCAAACATCTTGCCTTGCTCAATCTCCTCGTGCCACTGCTGCTGACCTATGAGATAACTGCATAGCTCCTCACGTGCCAGATCGACTAATGGATGTGGCACATAATCAAAAGGATTGGTGAAGAGCTTGGGAGCCTCAATATCGTTGTGTGGCAGAGGGTGAAGCATTTTTTTAATTATAAATTATGAATTATGAATTATGCATTATGCATTATGAATTATGCATTATTTATTATTAAATCCATTCATGGTTAGTGCTACGCCGGCTGTGGCGAATGAGAGTATTGCATTGCCGAAGTGTTTGAGTCGTTCGGGGAGTGCAGTGCGCTCTTCGTCGGACCACTCGCCCAACACATAATCTATCTGGTGACCACGTGCGAAGTCGCCACCTACACCAAAGCGGATACGTGCGTAGGCATCGTTGCCAAGTAGCTCGTTGATGTTCTTTAGTCCATTGTGACCTCCTGCACTTCCCTTTGAGCGCATGCGGAGTGTGCCGAATGGTATAGCGATATCGTCGGAGATTACAAGGAGATTCTCTTGGGGAACCCTCTCCGCTTCGAGCCAGTAGCGTACCGCCTTACCCGAGAGGTTCATATATGTAGATGGTTTCAGCAAAATTATGGTGCGACCCTTGTGTTTGAGGGTTGCTACATCGCCATAACGAGAGGATGTAAAAGAGATGTTGGATGCCTCGGCTAAGGCATCCAACACTTTAAATCCTATGTTGTGGCGAGTTTGAGCATATTCGTTTCCGATGTTGCCCAAGCCTACAACGAGGTATTTCATATCTTTATATTTTAGATACTACTATTGCTCAGCTTTTTGTGAACGAGAAGCACGAGTTACACGTACCGCACAAACTGCTGTTGTTGCAGGAGTTACAAACTTAACGTTCTCAACGTTGAGGTCACCAACGAAGATTGTCTTACCAAGCTCAAGCTCAGTTACGTCAACTGTGATCTCATCTGGAAGGTTAGCCTCCAAAGCGCTAACAACGATCTTACGTGCAGAAAGAGCCAACTTACCACCGACTTTAACACCAGCTGCGTTACCTGTAAGAACTACTGGTACTGCGATAGATACTGGCTTACCCTCTTGAACACGGTAGAAGTCGATGTGAAGGATCTGCTCACGTACTGGGTGATATTGAACGTCACGAAGTACTGCCTTCTCCATCTTGCCGTCGATGTTAAGCTCAACGATGTAAGAATTTGGAGTGTAGATGATCTTCTTAACCTCTTTTGCGTCGATTGCAAAAGTCTCTACTTCGCCACCACCATACAATACACATGGGATAGCACCCTCGCGGCGAACCGCCTTAGTAGCCTTCTTGCCGTACTCGGCACGTGCTACAGCTGAAATTTGAATACTTTTCATAATTTTATTTATTTTAATTATTACCTACAGCGTCACTCAGTTTTGGTTCATCGTATCTTCGCCAAAACCCCATAAACGCCTGTTGCGCCGCAAAGATAACAATTATCTTTGACTTCACAAAACAAATATTGGAGTAAACCAGGGTGAACGCACGAAAAATATTCTTTCTTTCTTGCTTTCTTTCTTGCTTGCTGCTTGCTGCTTGCTGTGCGCTTCTTACTGCCTCCGGCGGGCGGAGATAGCACCTCCGCGGGTGCGTATCATTGCGCTTTGGGCTTAGAGATTGCATCTCTAAGATTATAAAGAGCAATAAGTTGCCGCAAATAAATTTGCACAACTCCTTGATCTTTATAATTTTTAAATGCCTGTGGCATTTAAACCCAAATCGAGGTTCACTTCGCTGATGTTGAGGTAACAACCATAGGTTGATGTAAATTAATTTGCCCAAATCGAGGTGAACCTCGCTGATGTGGTGGTGGCAACCGTAGGTTGACACAGAGATCTCTATTCTGAGGAGCGTTGAAAGTTCACTTTCAAAAGCTCGTCAGAATAGAGATCTCGCTTGGGGCAAAGCCCCCACCACATCAGTGCAACAAAAAAAAAGTCAAAAACGAAGTTTTTGGATCCAAGCTTAGCTTGGTGCCGCGCGGCACGAGCGCAATGAGCAAGTCATTTGCAAGCTTAGTGAGCGAGTGACACGAGCGCGATAAGCAGGCTTTTTCATGCGTTTGCCCCGACGTTTTTTTTTGCAACACTTGTTCGTATCATATTTTTTTCTTAAATTGCACTACCAAACCAAACCAAAACCTTATTAACTCCAAACAGATGTTTCTAAAGAGACTTTTAACGCTATTATTGATCTCTATTGTAGCGAGATCAATTGCCTCAAACCATGACAGTTACTTAATTACACAGTTAACCACAGCCGATGGCTTAAGTCAGAATGATGTTCAGTCGATAATTCAAGATTCGTATGGCTATATATGGTGTACAACAGATGATGGGTTATGCCGTTATGATGGTTATCAATTTCAGAGTTATTCTATTGGTGACAGAGGGTTGGATGCTAATATTATTTACGCCATAAGCGAGGACCACGATGGAAATATCTGGGTCGGAACATCTGGTGGAGGACTCTATTATTATCAACGTAGTGAGAATAGATTTTATCACCATACGCAACTCTTAGATGGAGAAGATTGGATAGGAGATTTTGCTGTTATCAAATATGTAACAATTAGCGATGATGGATCAATTTGGTTCTTTGATATCAATAGTCGAGAGATGATAAATTTCACTTTTGATAGTCAGAAGAAGAGAGTCAAGGATATATACGTGTATGACTTCTTTAAGGGTCAAGAGGATCTTTTTGTCACAAGGTTGTTAGCTGTAGCTAATGATTTATATATTGGCACATCTCGTGGACTCTACTTGTTCTCTGACTCGACCAATGGTTTCAAGCTATGCAACCCAAACCTTACGGGGTATGTCAATAGTATCGCACAGAAGGGAGATAAGCTATTCATAGGAAATACATACCATTTCAGGTCGTTAGACATGAAGAGTGGCAAACTTTCGCACTATGGTAGCTGCGAGTTTCTCAGTAAGATCTGTTGGGTTGGCGACGACCTCTGTTTTGGGGAGCGAAACAAACTCTACACAAGGAGATATGATGCTCAACGAGACGAATTTGGAGAGGAGAAGATTATTGTAGAGTATGACAACCAGATAGCACGCTCTATAATAACGGATAATGTTGGTGATATATGGGTGGGATATCGCCAGATGGGTCTGTGCCGCCACGAAAAGATAAAGCATACAACAGAGCACTATGATGGTCTGGGTAACGATCATATCTCTCAAATGGTTATTGATCCAGAGGGTTACCTTTTGATCGGAACCTTGGGTAGTGGTCTACATGTTAGCCACGTCGATAAATCATATAACCATCTGCAACATTATCTCCCACGGGCTGTAATAACTGCGGTTGCATATATGCCATATAACAAGAGATACTATATGGCAACGGATACGGATTTAATAGAGTCCGAATCGATAGATATGAGCAATCCCAGCGTAGTTTTTCCTATTATCTCGGGAGTCGGCAAAATAACCCCAGACGACAACTATTTGTGGCTAAGCATATATGGTCAAGGTCTTTACCGTTATGATGTAGCAACAAAAGAGCGCCTTGAGATTAGAGCCTCAGATGGTTTACCCTCCAATGTAATACGTACTCATTTGCTTGATAGCAAAGGTAATTTTTGGGCGTGCACAGATCGTGGCATTGCACTAATAGATGCTGAGAGCCGTAGATCTGCCGCTCCTCGTGTGCGTTTAATTCAACCTGAGAATACGAAGAATCATCTCATAACAAGCATAGCAGAGGATCATGATGGTAATATCTGGTATGGTACAAATGGTAGAGGTATCTATAAGCTCGTGGCAAACGGTGATGAGGGCTCCTATGATATTAAGATGTTGAACGATAAGAATGGCTTGCCCGACAATACTGTAAAATCTATTCTTTGCAATAAAGATGGAGATATATGGATATCTACAAAGAGTAGCATATGCTCTATAGATCCACAAAATGAGATCGTTAGGAGGATCGATATAAGCAAATCCAATAGAGGTCATGAGTTTAATGAGCAATCGTCAATCGAATTAGAGAGTGGCATATTGCTTTTCGGTGGGGTTAATGGCATCACTCAAGTTCTACCAGACAACATAAATATCGACACTTCGGCTCCCCGCCCCGTGATTACAGATATAAAGATCTATAATGAGAGTATTTTGGATACTGACGAGTATGCTGGCTTTATCCCTTCACTCTTAGATACTAAGCGAGGACTTAAGCTGAAATATAATCAAAATAAGATCTCATTTACGCTCTCGGCTTTAGATTTTACATTCTCTAATAGATATAGATATCGCTACTTCTTAGATGGTCTCGACCGTAGTCCGATAGAGGTATCATCGGATCAACGCGATGTGGTATACACCAATATCTCGCCAGGCTACTACACATTTAGAGTTGAAGTCTCTAACGGAGAGGGTGTTTGGAGCGACTCCATTATCGAGATGCCGATTAGAATCAAAGCTCCTTTCTGGGCTGCATGGTACTCTTTTGTGATCTACATTCTACTAATTGCACTGGGTATTATTGTTGTACTGCAATACCTTAGACGACGCATGTTCCGCAGGAACGCGATAAGATTGGCAAAGACAGAGCAGAAACGAATGCGCGAGATGATGGAGATTAGAACACGCTTCTTCACCAATATCTCACACGAATTTCGCACACCACTCACTCTCATCCTATCGCCACTTCAACAGATTATGGCAGATGAAGAGTTAGCAAATCACCCCAAATTGAAGAGTCCACTAAAGGTGATGCACAATAATGGTAGCTCTCTTATGAGACTAATATCGGAGCTTCTCAATTATACCAAGCAAGAGAGTGGAAAATTAAAGGTGGAGTTAGAGTATCACAACTTTACTAAGACGTCAAATAAGGTCGTGGAGCAGTTTAAATATTGGACAGATCAAAAGAAGATAAAGTTAGAGTCTCATATCCCAAGCCATTCGATCAAGTTCTACTACGACAAACATCTTCTTGAGCAGATTATATATAATTTGATGTCTAATGCAATCAAACACACCCCAGCGGGAGGTTGCGTGAAGTATAGTGTTGAGGATCGAGGTGATGACATCCTATTTAGCGTGCACGATACCGGTGTGGGAATCGATGCTTCGATAGGCACGCATATCTTCGAACGGTATTACAGCCTTAATGCTTCTTCTACCAATGAGGTGGGTGGCACAGGAATTGGTCTTTCACTCTCGAAGAGCCTCGTTGAATTGCATAACGGAAAAATTTGGTATGAATCAACCGTGGGAGAAGGCGCAATATTCTATGTGTCAATACCCAAACTTCAACTCTCGGAGTCCGAGAACCTCGAAGCAGAGGGGCAGAATGTTGAAGAGGTTCAAAACCTCATTGTTGTTGAAGAGCCGCAAGCCGTAACATTGGCAGATAACGACTCCAAGCCTATTATGTTGTTGGTTGACGACAATAGCGATATGTTGGCACTTCTCACGTCGCTATTTGAGAAGCACTACAATATTGTTACAGCTCTCGACGGTCAGCAGGGAATCGACAAGGCGCTGGAGGTGATTCCAGATATGATTATCTCGGATGTCATGATGCCTAAAGTCTCCGGATTGGAGCTCTGCGAGAGATTGAAGCACAATCAGAATAGCTCACATATTCCAATTGTACTGCTTACCGCCAAAACACATGAGCGAGATGTAATAGAGGGCTACAAAACCCAAGCAGATGCCTATTGCACAAAACCATTTAGCAATGCCGTGCTTATTGAAAGGGTGAAGTCAATCCTTGAAAATCGTCGAAGCGTGGCAAAACGGATCATTGGATACCATCCAGAGATGAGAGATAGCAATGAAGAGGTGGTAGAGAGTGTTGCTAAACCAATTGAGGAGCATATAACAACCCAAATCGATAAAGAGTTCTTGACCAAGCTAACAGAGTTCATCGAGCAGAATATAAATAACTCAGAACTCTCAGTAAGTGATGTGTGCGAGAAGATGGGCGTCACACAGCTAATACTTAATAAGAAACTAAAGTCACTCCTCAATATCACAGCTAATGCCCTGATTCGTAGCATCCGCATAAAACATGCCGCTGCGTTGCTTCGCACAGGACGCTACACCGTAGCCGATGTAACCTACGATGTCGGCTTTAGTGACCTGCGATACTTTAGAGAGTGCTTCAAAAAAGAGTTCGGAGACTCCCCCCAAAGCTATAAAGATAAGTTCTCAAAAGGAAATATCTCTGAAAGGTAAACACATGAGAATAACTTGCTTACCGCTCGCTCACTAAGCTTGCAAATGACTTGCTCATTGCGCTCATGCCGCGCGGCACCAAGCTAAGCTTGGATCCAAAAACTTCGTTTTTGACTTTTTTTTTTGCGCTGATGTGGTGGGGGCGTTGCCCCCCCGGCGAGATATCTATTATGATGAGCTTATGAAAATAAATTTTCAACGCCCCTCAAAATAGATATCTCTGTGTCAACCTTCGGTTGTTACCTCAACGTTAGCGAGGTGAACCTCGATTTGGGCTTGATAATAAACTTTCTATACTCCTCAGAGTAGATATCTCTGTGTCAATCTGCGGTTACCACCTCAACGTTAGCGAGGTGAACCTCGATTTGGGTTTAAATGCCGTAGGCATTTAATAATTATAAAGAGCAGGGAGTTGTGCAAATTTATTTGCGGCAACTCTTTGATCTTTATAATCTTAGAGATGCAATCTCTAAGCCCAAAGCGCAAGAAGGTATGCACCCGCGGGGGTGCTATCCCCGCCCGCCGGAGGCAGTCCAAAGCGCACAGAAAGCAAAAGAAGCGCACAGAAAGCAAGCAAGGTACGCACCCGCGGGGGTGCTATCCCCGCCCGCCGGAGGCAGTCCAAAGCGCACAGAAAGAAGCAAGAAACGCACAGAAAAGCAAGCAAGAAGCACACCCGCCGGAGGCATATAGAGATAATATTTTTCATGCATTTGCCCAAATATAATGAGTTTAGTATTTTGTAAGTTTATTAAAAAATATTATATTGCGCCAAACTTTTAAAAATCAAATTGACATGAAGAAATTTTTCCATTTACTTCTATTTATCTCTATTCTTCTCTCCTCGTGTAAGGAGGAGGCGCCAGAAAAGGATCCGCAGACACCTGATGTGGCAGAAGATATCACCTTCACCTATGACTCCGAAGCTATGCGGTTTGAGGAGTCAGATATAATTTCGCTCTTTGCCGCAAGTGATGACGATGAGTCGTATGCCGAAAATGTGCTGTACTCCCTTAGTGGAGCGCTCTTCACAAGCGATAAGGCTATAAAATATCCTGAGGAGGGTAGCTCATTACAATTTTATGCTCTCTACCCATCGCAGGATCATCTGAGTGGGGAGTTCGAAATTGCTGCTGACCAGAGCGCGGAGCAGGAGCTTAGGCACTGTAATCTCTATGTTGCGGCACTTGCCACCAACGAGATCTCGCCCGAACTTAGGTTTGAGGGCAAGGCGGTTGAGGTCGAGATAAACTGTGAGCGCGAGTCTGTTGAGGGTATCTCTGTGGCTATGCAGCGTGTAGTGAAGTATGATGTAGTGGCAGATAGCTTCGAGGGAGTGGGAGAGTGTGAGTCTATCACCCCTTGCGCGGTGAGTGACGATCAATTTGTAGCTGTTGTAGCACCTCAGAGCTTCGCCGTTGGTTCAACTCTCCTCAGTGTTGACTTTGGTGGTGTGAACTACACTTGGAGCACTTTGAGTGCTGCTACCATCTCACCATCTTCACGATGTACCTTTGATATTACGATTGAGTCTGGAGACCTCATCTTGGAGAATATGGTTGTGGAGAGCCTCTCGGGCGAGGTCACTAAGGTGCCTTTGATTCGCAGCGGAGGGGAAGAGCCTCAAGCGCTAATCACGATAACCCCAACTGAGGTACGTAGCACCACGGTGATCGTCGACGTTGATGCAGATCCCTCTGTAGGTACCTACTTCCTCTACTCCATGCCTTTGGAGTATCTCAATGTAGATTATGGTGGTGACTTGGGTGCTGCCGCTGAGGGACTACTTATGTTCTGGACATTTACGGGAGCACCTCTTGTGGTCGACAACACCTTTATCTTCGATAGCTCGATCAGGGATTTCAGCATGGCGGATCAGACCGAGGATTTCTCTATGGATACCGACTATGTTATTTTTGCCTTTGGTGTGAATGCTGCCGACTACTCTATCTCGACCGACATCTACTATATTGGTGTGCACACCTCTGCCATGACAGAACAGGATAGAGTCGACTACTCAGCATGGATAGGTGATTGGCAAGTTACAAGTAGCTCAACATATGGAGGTGATGAACCCCTAAGCTTCGATATTACCATCGCCGAGGATGTGGCAATGGAGAGCTATAGCGTGACCGGTTGGGATCAATCAATCATGGGGGATAAACCCATTAAGGTATCCTACGATGTGAGTGAGAAAACATTGAATTTCCCCTCTGAGAGCTTCCTGGGTACCGTTGATGGTACCGACGAGCTAATTGTCATGCGTTGTTTTGCCGACCTGGGACACGAGGAGCCCTCCTATATAACAGGTGTCTTTAGCTCGCTTACAGCTCAGATCAGCGAGGATGGACAGAGTGCCGTAGCTTCGGGCTACTCTGGCGTGATATCATCCACCGGCGCTCAGTTCCAAATATCTCATATAGCAGTGTGTGGAGTGACCAACTATGCACTCTCCACCGAGATTATGCGCCTCTTCGCAGCCGATGAACAGGACACACCTGTGGACTACCCTAAAGGTCCATATACAATGAAGAGAGTGTCTTCTAATTCAAATTAAACTTGTTTATCGTGCCGGTATGGTGAGGTTTGTGCCTTGGGTTTGTGCCTTGGGGTAGCTTGCTCATCGCGCTCGTGCCGCGCGGCACCAAGCTAAGCTTGGATCCAAAAACTTCGTTTTTGACTTTTTTGTTGCATTGATGTGGTGGGGGCTTTGCCCCTCAACAAGAGATCTATTCTGAGGGGCTTTTGAAAGTGAACTTTCAACGCTCCTCAGAATAGATCTCTTGCGTGTCAACCTTTGGTTGCCACCACCACATCAGTGAGGTCCACCTCGATTTGGGCTTGATAATAAACTTTCAACGTTCCTCATAATAGATGTCTCTGTGTCAACCTATGGTTGTTACCTCAACGTCAGCGAGGTGAACCTCGATTGGGTTTAAATGCCATAGGCATTTAAAAATTATAAGGATTAAGGAGTTGCGCAAATTCATTTGCGGCAACTCTTTGATCTTTATAATCTTAGAGATGCAATCTCTAAGCCCAAAGCGCAAGAAGGTACGCACCCGCGGAGGTGCTATCTCCGCCCGCCGGAGGCAGTCCGAAGCGCACAGAAACCAACCGCAAGCAAGAGAAGCGCAAAGAAAGCAAGCAAGGTATGCACCCGCGGAGGTGCTATCTCCGCCCGCCGGAGGCAGTCCGAAGCGCACAGAAACCAACCGCAAGCAAGAAGCAAGCGCACAGCAAGCAAGAGAAGCGCAAAGAAAGCAAGAGAAGCGCAAAGAAAGCAATATATAATCGGCAAAACAAAATGTACCTCAAATTCAAAACGAATTGTACATTTTTCAAGCGAAATAAACCCAAAACAAATCGTATCTTTTATTGTTTCGTACGCACTTTTAAAGGGCATTCAA
>JAWXTF010000052.1:0-11222 GCA_044433965.1 Rikenellaceae bacterium
TGTGGTATTGCAATATTTGAGTAAGATTATTACCTTTGTCAGAGTCCTTAATTTTCGATTTCATAGAGATAAAAAGCGGTCAAACTTTTCTTCTAAGATACTGAAAATTAGGGACTTTTGTAAATATCTACAGGCTTTTATTTACTGATTATCAGTCGGTTATATATTACTTATTTGTTTTTGTCGGGTAGTTAGGAACTATTGTTAAGGTTGATTATCGCCTTTGCTTCTACTCAGTTCTCACTATCAAGGGATTTGGGTATATGTTTCTTTGATGTTTTTTAAAAATAGTATTTTGATCATATAATATATTGTGAGATATTTGTTATTGTATTATATTTTTAGTAATATTGTAAAATTTCAACAGTTAGAGCTGTTTTTTTAATTAATAAAACTATTATATCATGCAAAAATTAACCAAAGAGTACATTGATTCTTTTATGGCGAGCGTTATAGCAAAGAATCCAAATGAAAATGAGTTTCATCAAGCGGTACACGAAGTTGTAGAGAGTGTAGCTGAGTACATTGTTCAATCGCCACAGCTTCTTAAGATGAGGATTCTCGATCGTATTGCCGAGCCCGAGAGAGTTATTATGTTTCGTGTTCCATGGTTGGATGACAGTGGTAACGTTCAGATCAATCGAGGCTACCGTGTTCAGATGAATAGTGCTATTGGTCCTTATAAGGGCGGTTTGCGTTTTCATGCAAGTGTAAACCTTAGTATATTGAAATTCTTGGCATTTGAGCAAGTATTTAAAAATGCTCTCACTACTCTACCAATGGGTGGTGGAAAGGGTGGTTCTGATTTCAATCCAAAAGGTAAATCAGATGAAGAAGTTATGAAGTTCTGCCAAAGTTTTATGACCGAGTTGCAACGACACATTGGAGGTGATACTGACGTTCCTGCGGGTGATATAGGTGTAGGAGCTCGTGAAGTTGGTTTTATGTATGGTCAATACAAGCGTTTGCGCAATGAGTTTACAGGTTCGCTAACAGGAAAAGGTCCAAGTTGGGGTGGCTCCCCTCTGCGTCCTGAGGCAACTGGATATGGTACATGTTATTTTGCTCAGTCTATGTTGGCTACACGCGAAGATAGCTTCGAAGGAAAAACCGTTGTGATCTCAGGCTCGGGCAATGTGGCTCAATATGCTACTGAAAAGTGTATTGCTTTGGGTGCTAAGGTTGTTACTTTGTCTGACTCGGCGGGTTATATTTATGATCCAGATGGAATTACAACTGACAAATTAGAGTATGTAATGGACCTTAAGAATGTTACGCGTGGTCGTATCAAGGAGTATGTTACCGAATATCCAACGGCAAAATATTTCCCAGGAGAGCGTCCTTGGGGTATCAAATGCGATATTGCATTACCTTGCGCAACTCAAAATGAGCTTAATGAGGAGCAGGCTAAAGCACTTGTCGCAAATGGCTGTATTTGTGTTGCTGAGGGTGCCAACATGCCTTCGACCCCCGAAGCTATTAGTGTATTCCAAGGCGCGAAAATACTTTATGCCCCTGGAAAAGCTTCTAATGCAGGCGGTGTAGCAACCTCTGGACTTGAGATGACTCAAAATTCGATTCGTTTGAAGTGGTCACCAGAGGAGGTTGACGAGAAGTTAAAAAGCATTATGAACGACATCCACTCTGTTTGTGTAGAGTATGGCACCAATGAAGATGGATATATTGATTATGTAAAGGGAGCTAATATTGGAGGCTTTATAAAAATTGCAAACGCAATGTTGGATCAAGGTCTGGTTTAATCTATAAAGGAGAGTTTTAGGGGAGTTCTAATTTCTCCCTAAAATACTTTTCAGCTACTAACCAGGGCAAACGCACAAAAAAAACTGCTTATCGCGCTCCTACTGCGCGGGCACCAAGCTTAGGATTGGATCCAAAAACTTCGTTTTTGACTTTTGTATTGCAATGATGTGGTGAGGCTTTGCCACCACGTCAGCGAGGTGAACCTCGCTTTGGGTTTAAATGCCATAGGTATTTAAAAATTATAAAGACCAAGGAGTTGTGCAAATTTATTTGCGACAACTCTTTGATCTTTATAATCTTAGAGGTGTAATCTCTAAGCCTAAAGCGCAATGATATGCACCCGCGGGGGTGCTATCCCAGCCCGCCGGAGGCAGTAAGAAATAATATTTTTCGTGCGTTTGCCCTGATTTCACACCTTTTTTAGTATAATATAAGTCACTTTATCCCACCTCGATACTCCGATGGCGAGAGACCCATCTTGCGGTGGAAGAATTGTCTTAGGGTCGATTGGTCGGGGAAGTGTAGTTGCTCGGTTATCTGTTGAATTGTTAGCGAGGTGGTGAGCAGCAGCTTCTTGATGGTTGCAATAACGAAGCCATCAAGAATCTGTTTGGGACTTAGCTCGGTCGAGTTTTGGATGATGTTGTATAGGTGGCGCTTGCTGATATTCAGTCTATTGGCGTAAAAATCTATGTTACGCTCCGACGTGTGGTGCGTCGAGCATAGGTAGTAGAAGTGGTCAAGAATAGAGCTGTAATTTACAGATATTGGTGTGGTCTCCTCTTGCGTGAGAGTGCCACACTTTAGCAATCTATTGTAGAGCGACAGGATATAACTCACCGCTGTATGGAGCGCAATTTGGCGGCTATACTGCATCTGTTCATCTGCATATATATTACATAATTGCTGGAAATATAGCCCTAACATATCGCCCTCTGACACCCCCTCTATGAGTGAATTGTTATTTCCAAATACGTTCCACGTATTATTGTCGATATAGGGATATAGCTCCGTTGCGAAGTCGAGATCCATTCGGCACTCGATATACTCAAAATCCTCTGTTGCTTCACAAATTCGATACATCGACGACTCATAAAGAGAGATATGCGACCCTGCCGCAAAGGTGATGAGCGAGCCATCACGATCTACTGTTGCTGATCCTTTCACACACCTTAACATAGAGATTGTACCAATGAAGATATATCCCGAAGGTAGCTCCAGTGACTTATGTTCAATAATCTCGAATCCACATCTATTCTGTTCCATAGTTGCAAAGATAATCACTTTGCACGAATTACACAATAATACACCAGATTTAATTCATATAGGAAATAGTAAACCAATTATCTTTGCGGTCTAAAATTTACAAAATAATATTTATGACAAAAAGAGACAGCATAGATTGGGGCAATACAGACATCAATAAGCTCTATTTTAAGATGCTACTACCTACACTTTTAGGTATGGTGTCAGGTATATTAGTGACAATAGCCGACGGCTTTTTTGTGGGACGTTATGTGGGCAGTGATGCCTTGGCAGCGGTCAATATCTCCGCTCCTTTGTTCCTATTCTCGACTGCCTTTGCACTGATGTTTGGTGTGGGGTGTTCGGTTGTTGCATCGGTTCATCTGTCAAAGGGGAAGATCAAGGCTGCAAATATCAATGTTACGCAGGCAATTATCGTATCAGCAGGGCTGTTTTCGATAATCTCTGCATATATCTATTTTAATAGCGAGAGTGTTGCTCTAATGCTTGGGGCAACCGAAAGATTATTACCTATGGTTGAGACATATGTGCGCATACTGTCACTCTCGTTAGTACTCTATATGATGGAGCATATTGGGCTATTTATCATTAGATTAGATGGTTCGCCTAATGTAGCAATGTTGTGCATTACGCTGCCATCAATACTAAATGTTATTGGCGATTATGTGCTTGTAGTAATGTGTGATATGGGTATTGAGGGAGCTGTTATTGCAACTGCTGGAAGCATTGCTATCGCTGGACTCTCGGTGCTGATATATTTGCTTTTCTTCTCAAAAACGATAAAGCTATATCGCCTGAAGTTGTCGATTAAGAGCCTCTTGCTCACCTGCCGAAATATCGGTTATATGGTGCGTCTTGGCTCGGCAGCATTCTTGGGGGAGATGGCTATTGCGGTGATGATGTTCGTGGGTAACTACATCTTCTTAAAATACTATGGCGAGGATGGAATCGCTGCATATAGCATCATCTGCTACTACTTCCCGATTATCTTTATGGTCAATAACGCCATCTCGCAATCTGCACAGCCAATCATCAGCTACAACTATGGTGCAGGGCTGACCGATAGAGTCCGCAAGAGTTTCCGCCTAACGATCCTCTACGGAGTTGGTTTTGCTGGCGTGATAACTGCTGCGGTGATCTTCTTCGCGCCTAAGATGGTGGGGTTCTTCCTTGATAGTAGCTATCCAGCCTATGATATTGCATCGTATGGTATGCCACTCTTTGCCACGGGCTATATCTTCTTTGCGCTCAATATGATGTTTATGGGTTACTATCAGTCGATTGAGGAATATAAGACCGCAAATGTTATCTCGGTGCTGAGGGGTTATGTTCTGCTTATTGCTCTCTTCCTGGCGATGCCAGCGGTGTTTGGTAAGGTGGGTATCTGGTTGGCAGTACCTACGGCTGAGTTGATTGCATTTATTGCCATTATTTTATTATACAACCGACGAAAACGACTAAATTTGCAATAAAATAAAACTACTATGGTAAATAAACTTTCAGTCATACTTATGCTGATATTATCTACAATTAGCTGTGGTTCAGATAACAACATCTACAATTGGCAGACAACCAAGGTTGAGTATAATATAACCGATGGCAACGCAAGAGATCAAGTAGAGATTTCGTATCCACTTATCGTCAATGATGATCGAGATGCTGCGCAGAAGATAAATAGAACAATTCAATCTACAATATCACAAACTATTGATCCAAAGGCTTCATCTGTTGATATTGCTCTGGATAATATATTTGCCCTTCGTGCTGCCGATAGCGTTATATCGCATATACCATACTCGGTGATTGTATCAGCAGAGGTGTACCAATATGAATTGTGTGCCTCTGTAAAGCTCTCAATATACACCTTTTTTGGTGGCGCAAATGGGATACAACAAAATAGGTTTTTAAACTTTGACCTCGAAACGGGCGAGGTCAAAGATATAGACAAACTCATTAACTTAGACGAAGAGCTGCTTGCAAGAGTGCGAGAGGCTGTATGTTTGTCGCAAAATATAAAACCGACAGATACAAAAGAGCAGTCGGGACTCTTCTTTGCACCCTCTGAGATACCATTTCCTAAAGAGATAGGATTTAGGGAGGATGGAGTTGTATTCCTTTATAATATGTATGAGATTGCGCCTCGTAGCAACGGGGTTATAGAGGTTGTAATTGACAATAAATAGCCGAATTTGGTTTAGCGAAGCTCCAACCTTAATTAGCATTATAGCTTTAATTCCACGTCGAGGAGTGTAAAAAGTCCACACGGAACAGTGACAACACAACCATTTTCATCAAAAGGTATATTCTCACCTGTTGAAAGGTCTCTAATACGCTTCACCTTAGCTGTTCCAAATACAATTGTTGCCTGTTTCTCTGATGGGTCAATATAGCCACCATCAATGATTGTTACTCGAAGATGATTAGGCGCTGATTGAGCTGCAACCCAACCTACTTCACCCTTTACGGTTAGAGGTAGTTTTTGCGCTCCCTCCTCAATTGCCTGCTCTACTATTTTGTAATACTCCTTTGGTGAGTAGCTATCGGTGCATTGAGCATCGGAGTAGTAATAGCGCCCATCTGTGAAAAACTCTTTCGTAATCCCTTTGTATAACGGGTGCATATGGCTCTCAAATGTGCCACGTGGTGCTGAGGCATCGTAAGGAGGCGCTATAAGAACATGACCATTATTAAACGATGATATAAAGTTCAAACGTCGCTCCTTTGCCCCTGCTGCATAGCGAGAGAAGTCCCACTCAGTCGTTGGTGCTGCTGGCCATGACCCGCTTAGCCTACCCATTACCCATTGATCTCTTTTTTCACTCTCTTGGTTGTAGTATGTAACCCACTTTACGTTATTACCCTCGTTGAGCCACTCATTGTCTGGGTGAACCATCGACAATCGAACAGGGTTAAAGCTGACTATCTCCTCTCGCTTTGGTACATATAACAGACCTTTCGCTATCATCTCCCACAGTATCGACATATATTTTTGATCGACTGCAAAGTTATCTATATACTGGGCTCCGAGTGAAATGTGATATACCATATTACGCAAAAAATGATTTGGTAGATTTTGATGAGAAAATTGTCGCAAGCGGTTATAACTCGCATTATCTCGTGCGCAACGTGTACCCCAACTATCTACTGCACCACTTATCCAAACACCCAAACGCCCCATAAGGCTTAACTCCATAGATTTGTCGGTGGTCTCCTCCATTGAGGGTATAAACACATTGGCATACTCACCTGAAATCAATTTACTCCATTGGGTCTCGTAGACATTACCTAACCAAAAAAGATGTTTAGAGCGAATGTAGAGCTTGCTATTGTGTTCTTTTGCGTGGTCTGCCAATGGATAGATATAATTATACATCAACCACTCTACATCTTCGCCACGTCCCTCCATCTCGGGAAAAATAAGCACGGTTTCTTGATGTTCACCAGTGAGTGACATGATCTTACGCTGAGTCTCGGGGCTATTATAGAATGGATCGTTTCCATGACCTCCCCACATCGACATACCTTTAGAGTCCCCAGAATATGCTTTTGATACATTTTGTAGAATCTCCTCTTGGGAAAGTTTGTATTTTTGTCTCTGGTCTCGACGATCTCTATAAAAATCATTGCTCATGGTATCTCTGCACCATAATTCAGGGTTTTCGGTACCCTTTGGGGCTCCATTATTCAAGAATATTGGTGATGGGTAGCTTCGGTGTATCTCATTGGAGATTTTCCTAACATACGTATCTTTATTAGGTGATTCAGACATAAAACAAACCACTGGTCGATTATCTAAAGACTCCCATTGAGGTAATTTGAATTTTGCAATCTGTTTCGCTAACTCCTCGCTATTTTTGAGAATTGCTGCGACATTCCCTTTGGGTGACAACTCTGCATAAGCACTCTTCCATCCACTATTGCATAGATCAATAATATGAATACAGTTACCTCCACCTTGTTCACTGGCAAGGATTAGCTTTGTGCTGCTTCGATCTTTCGCAAAATCATTATATGCGTATTTGGAGACCAAGATTGTGGTCTCTTTTTCTGACGGTATAATCATTGATGAGCCAAAGAGTATCGCTTGCTGCTCTTTATTTTCAATTTTAACCACCTCGCTTTGTGATACACGATAACCGAATTTGTTAGTCTCGGATGGCGCAACTATTGAGAGATCATAACTCTTTATCATCTTGCCATCGAGATCTACCTCTACATTGAAGCCAGCGCGTGTATCTTTGCTTGAGCCAAGAATAAC
Source organism: Rikenellaceae bacterium (assembly GCA_044433965.1). GTDB lineage: Bacteria > Bacteroidota > Bacteroidia > Bacteroidales > Rikenellaceae > Alistipes. Next base: position 7,286 of record JAWXTF010000052.1, read on the forward strand.
GCTATTATCTTGTTTGGGATTTGCATCGTTGATTGCAAGATCCCCAAAAATAGTTGGTGATTGGGTCGTGTAATATGAGTATGGTTTTGCGGCAAGAGGTTCAAAAAAGTATAAGCCTCCACGTGCCGACATAGAGTTAATTGCAGCTTGCAACACTAAAACTTCATCGCCATTTGCTCGGCGAGCTGTGCGCAAGAAGTCTGCAATATGAACTTTCTCGCTGGGACCTCCAACACCGAATCCCTTTTCGCGAGAGTAGCTTCGCGAATCAATCTCCATTATCTTCTCTCCATGTGAATTGAGATAATAGATGAATGTATCATAGCCACCGCAGACGACGTAAGGCACGGATCCCTCGCGTATAACCGTCACCGCATTCATCGGCGCATCATTGAGGCGAAATAACCAACCCAAGTCACCTTTATGATCTACACAATAGAGCGTGCCATCACTATTTGCAGCAAAGATCTCATCGCTACCATCGCCATCAATATCATCGCAATAGATGTCGTGGTTGAAGTAACCAGATAGTTTATTCTCCCATAGTAGCTCCCCACCAAAAGAATAACATAAAAGCGCACCTTCATAGCTGCTGGCAATGATATATTCGCCACCATCAATTTGAGCTGTTGTAACTTTTGAGATAGTGTATGGTGTCTCAATACTTTGAATTGGTTCACAATAGGCTTGCGCCACTACCAAGGTAAGTAGCGACGCAAGTGTAGGTTTAAAAAAATTCATAACTCTCATCTATTTGAAATTGTCAGGGTGCTGCTCATAATCTGTTGGAGAGACCCAACCAGTCTGCTTCCAAGGCTCTTTTAGAGAGCCGCTCACGACTCGTTCGTAGAAGTTCCAGCAGTTGGGGGCTATATAGTTGTAACGATCAAAGTGATCTCCATCGACCCCTAAACGAGGGTCGTGAGTCTCGGTTAATCTTTTGTGCAACAACTCTGCTAACTCCTCTTTTATAGATGCATAGGCGGGATCCGAAGCAAGATTATTTACGCAATATTTATCCTTGTTCAAATCATAAAGTTCTACTTCAGGACGGAAACCCATCGAGAGTTGCCACATTTGAGACTCTCCACCTTGGCGGTGTTGCGTTAGAATATCTGTTTTTGTGGGTGAGCCATCTACGTCGAGGTATCCCGTTTCGGGGTTTCCAGCGGGGTAAAGGTGAGGTTTAATATTGTGAATATAGATAATATCGTCACGCATCACAGCACGAATAGGGTAGCCTTGGTTTGCTGGACGACCATAATCATCTCGTTCACGTCCAAAGTATACCACCTTGCGATCTTCGCGCTCTGCATCAGTTGCCTTATCCTTGATAATCGGCATTAGACTCTTACCTGTAATCTCTTTCATTCCTGCTGGTTGCACCTGGGCAGCTTCAAGAACTGTTGGTGCAATATCAATGAAACTAACATAATCCTCAACTATGCGACCTCCACTCTTTAACCCCTTATTCCACATAATAGCCAATGGCATATGGGTTGAATACTCGTAATTATTCGCCTTGCAACGAGGGAATGGCATGCCATTGTCAGAGGTGATTATTACAATTGTATTGTCTAACTCACCACGCTTCTCCAACTCGTCGAGCAATTTACCTATCTGAGCATCGAAATACTCTATCTCGAAAGCATAATCCAACATATCGTTACGCACCGCCTCGTTATCATTCCAATATGGAGGCACTTCGTCGATCATATCTATACTCTTGTTACCTAACTTCACACCACTCTCAAACTCGTATGCACGATGTGGCTCCATTGATCCGAACCAGAAGAACCATGGTTTATCACCACCATTATCATCGAGAAAGTCCTTAAAATTAGAGGCATAGTCGATTGGCGATATTTTGGATGTAGGCACTTTATATTTATACTCAAGATATGGTTTACCTGTCAGTTGGCGCAACTTGCCATCTATCATGCCTGGGAAACCTGGTGCCCACGATTTGCCTGTATAGGCGACATCGTAGCCCTCTTCTGTGAGCACCTCGGTGAAGACCTTGGTGTCGAGTGGAAAGTTACCATTGTGGTTTCCAGCTTCGGATAGTTGCCACGAGTAACGACCTGTAAGCAGAATTGCGCGCGATGGTGCTGATTTTGCATTTGGAGTATAACAGCCATCAAAAAAGAGACCATCAGAAGCTACTCTATCAAAGTTGGGAGTGTTAACCCACTGGCACCCAGCTTTGCTAAAGTGATGAAATGTAGCATCGTCGGCGATGCAAAAGAGTACATTGGGGCGTTTGTCGGCTGCCATTGTCACAGCTGGGGTGATTGTAGCTGCAATTAATATTGATGCGCTTATTTTTTTCATATTTAGTAGTAGTATATTTGTTTTAAGCAGTATAGTTTTTTTTGTGATACAGCATCAGCCTTCAATTCGCTATTACGACTAAGGGGCAAACCACTGTATCGATTATTCTTAATTGTGCAATATACACATTTTTTTAACTCAAACAAAGGGATTTATGCATTGAGATAGGGCAGACGCACAAAAAGACTGCTTATCGCGCTTCTACCGCGCGGGCACCAAGCTTAGCTTGGATCCAAAAAACTGTCGTTTTTGACTTTTGTATTGCCCTGCTGTTACTCAGTGTAACCTTGAGATAAGTATAGGTCATCAATATAAAAGTCAGTATAGTCGAGCGAACTCACATTGGAGTTACTTCCGCTATATTGCATTTGCAATCTAAAGTTAGTTAATGTGGTACCCTCTGCAATTGTGACTTGTTCTTTAAATTCAATCCACTCACCACACTCTTTATCCTCTATGGCAACATTACACAATAGTGTACTTCCGTTATTGAGGACAACTTGCATATTTGCCGTAGCCTCTTGACCATCAAGAGCTGCAAAATCTTTGACATAAATTCTACCTCTAAGAGTATAATCTCCTGCTGTCATCTCTTCACCGCTACTATATTCATAATATGCTAATACGATGTAATCCTCTTGTTCTGCGTCAACGACTCCATTGACATAGAATCGCATTGCTTTATTCTCGCCAGTGCTATCTGTTGGATCAACAATCGAGTCGATATATGAGCCATTGTCAGATTGAGACGATTCAGTGAACTTCATCCACCATCCACCAATAACATATCCTGTTGTAGATTTTTCGGCTGGAAGATCAAAGTTGAAGTACTCTTCAGGTAAAATATCGTATAGTGCCACCTCTAAATCGGTAAACCTTCCAATCGGCTCCCCATCGGTAATACCACCATCATAGATGTAAGCATCCTCAGAGGGGGTGTAACTCAACAGTGCGTGTGAGCGTGCAAAGTTATCGAAATTGCTCTGGTCTATTGTTAGCAGCAGTGAACTTGAATCGTCAGTCATAACGTCAACCGATGTAATAGCAATAGGTTGTGAAATATTTGCGTCATCACTCACAAAGCTAAGCGAAAAGGCATCAAGTAGAGAGGCGTCAAGAGGTGTTTTAATACTCTTGCTAAATGGAACCACAATCGAGAAATCTGATTGTTGATATAGTCCAGTCGATACCACTGCGATATTGGCATACTCTACATTAACTTTGAGTGGTACCACCTTAGTTACCGATGCAGCGCTAATCTTATTAGCTGATTGGCTAATTTCGTCGCGTGTTGCCTTGATAGAGAAACCTGTAAATGTTCCCACTGTATCAAAGCTATATGTATCATCGCTTTGATTGTATGTACCACCTGAAACTGACCAGGTTTGTGCTGTGCTTTTATATTCGCTCTCGCTGTCGTAGATAAATTGCAGTTTGTCGCCTTGCGAAAGTGTTATCTCGGTGAGATTATCTGGTCTCATCGCTGAATTCAACCTGCAAATGCAACTGAATTCATATTAATAATTTGTTTAAATTTTTCATTTGGTGTGAGGTATCCGAGCCTTTTGCGAGGACGATTATTTAGTTTATTTTCAATCCATTT
>JAWXTF010000053.1:0-10680 GCA_044433965.1 Rikenellaceae bacterium
CCCGAAACAACTCCAAATACCGACGACGCTCGGCTACACTCCGCTTGACCATAATCTTTTTGATGCAAAGATAAAGATTCAAATAACACAGCGCAAGATGTAGGTGGCGGAGGGGTTACGCATCACTCAGCGATATTGTTCAACCAACGGATAATGTCTATTATGTTTCAGGCAGCTATGGTGGTTGGCGAACAAGCAATCTATTCAACTTCTCAATCGACAAAAACAATGTTGCTACTTCAGCCACTCCTTATATAGGCAAAACTGTGAAGATATTACTTCCTGTGCTTATCGAGGATGTGCGCAACGAGTATGTCTTTGAGTTTAGAATTAATGATATAACCGCTAAATAATTATAATGATGAAACGAAGACACTTCCAAAATTTCGACATCGCAGGTTTCTCATTCTGGGATGGAGCGATAGTTTTCAATGAACTTAAAATTGGCACTGAACTCAGATTAGAGCGTGAGTCTGATAATCAATATGACCCCAAGGCAGTATCAATCTACTTTGGTGAGGCTAAACTCGGCTTTGTGCCTCGCAACTGCAATGATGCAATCTCAAAACTTTGTGAGGCTGGATATACTGACATATTTGATGTTCGTATCAATCGTGTATCTCCAGAGGAACAGCCAGAGGATCAAATTGGTGTTATTGTAAGTATAATCTGTAAAGGGTAAAAATATAATCGCTATGGAAGAGGATAATAACCAGCCAACGTCAAAGGCGACAATCATTATAGCTGTGATAATTGCGATTGTCTTTATAGCAGCACTAATATGGTTTGCAACACTCAATCCAGGACAGAGCGTGTTGGTGATGTGTGTTATCCTTATGATATATTGTGGCTGGAGGTTCTTGTTCGGATAACTTTAAAATTGACTTATTATGGATGAAGATGAAGAGATGTTCAGATTGATGAACGAAGAAGATGATTTCTATATGGGCGATCGAGATGACCTAGACGATGATTATGAAGAACAACATCGCCAGCCTAATCAACGTGGCGGAGGTATGGGGTGCCTTGTGATGTTACCTCTCTTGGCTGGAACATTGACCTTTGTGGTATTGCTTATTCTATAACCGAAAAATGACCAACACTCTCATAGCGGAATTGTTGGTCATTTTGTTGATCTTTAATTTTATTATAGTAAGTCGTATCCCCAAGGTTCAATATAAATAAACATACGCCTCAGCCTAAAGTGGAAAATCGCTGGATTCATCACTACAATAACATAAGCATCGGTGTAAGTCAGCTCTTTGATTGTGTAATGAGCATAAACAGCCTCATCTTTATAAACGGTGATAGTGGTGATTGTAGAGACATACGTTCCACCACCATTACCAAGATACCCAGTACCCTCAAATGTACCATCCTCTCGGAACTCAACCGTGAAAGCGAACTCATCGTGAGGGGCTGAGGTAATGTCTATCCAGTTGTCATTGTTGTCGACATCGAATGAGACACCTTCCCAGCGACCAATCATTGTTGGGTCTTCCGTCGTGACCACATCATCTGTTACGTCCTTGTCGCAACTAACAATTGTTGTAGCCATTACAGCTACCAAAGTAGCCAAGCACATTCTGCTCGCTACTGATTTGAAAAATTTGAAATTCATTGTACTCTTATATTTGTTGATTACATTATAAGAGTAGGTTGATTAAGCTGTGAAAGTTTAAGCCGATGATTAACATATATAGAAGTTATATTCATATGATCCTCAGCAGCGGTGTTGAGTTGTTCGCCTCACCAATCTCAGATGAAGTAAAGGTCAAAACGACAAACGACAATAGCACTTTATTGAATTAAGTCCACAAAACCCGTTGCGGAGATTCCCGCAACGGATGATACACAGCGTGTTACAACGCTAAAATAGACTGAGAGCATTGAAATCGAACCTCCAATACTCTCTGCTTTTTATTTGTTGAGTGCCAAATACTGACGATCTCGCTTAGTCTTGCTCGTATCCTTAAAGTAGTTCTTAAAGATCGTCTGATAGCTATTACCTGCCATCTCAGCAACCTCATCGGGGCGAAACTCCTCTAAGATACACTTAGTGATAAATGCTCCACGAGCTGCGTACCACGTAATCTTATCCTTATAGCGAACCACCTTTGCAACCTTTCTCAGCGTTCGATTAACCCCATATCTAACATCTCGCATACGAATACGCATCTGATGTTCAGTGATATGTTTGTGACTAAGGACTGGCATAACGTAGTTGCCATAACACTTATCCTTATACTGTTCAGCAATCTCACGAGCCCTATCTACAAAGGGTAGAATAGCGGTCTTTGGGTACTTTGTTCTCTCGTACCTCAAAATTCCCTCGTCATCTATACAATCCCACGTCAAGTAACATACATCTACATTCGACATACCTGTGTAGTAGGTAAAAAGAAATAGGTCGATGTGAAACTTCTCCAATCGAGTGAATAGAGTACGGTCGATGTTCTTGATCTTCTCTACCACATCTAATGGAATGGTTCGAGGGTTAAACTGTGTCGGCTTCATCTTTGGTCTCACACGCTCAAAGATTCTTAGGTCGGCATCTGGAACGTTCGCCATTCTTGGAGCGTAATAGACCAATCCCGTGAATAACCTGAGATAGTTGCGTACATTGCCATTATGACCATTCTCAGCACCTCGCTTTTGCAGATAAAAGGTGTACTCATCGACAAACTCCTCCGTAAGGTCACAGAAGTAGTAGCTCGATAGGTTGCGATTGTATTTGTTCTTAGTGAAACCCTCCAATGAGTGACGGAAAGTTTTGTAGGTGTTGGCTGTTCCTGCACTGCTTACCACCTTACCATTCTTGATACGCTCACGCTTACGGAGACGATCATCTAAGATGTCGAACATCTGACTCACGGAGATTACCTTCTCCTCCTCTCTACGTTGTTGCTCCTTGTCGAAGAAGTGCGACCATTGAACGGGCGACCACGCTGCACCATCGAGATCCCACGCTTCAGCAATCTTCAGGTATTTAGTTCTGATTTCGAGTAGGCGTTTATTACGCTCTGTGACATCTGTGCCACGCCCCTTGAATTGTTGCGTTGATTGATCCCACTCCTTGATGGGACCAGATATATTGATGATCTTGGTAACTCTGGGATAGCCACTCTTAAAAAAGACCATTTCGAGCTTCACCAACTCTGGAGATTTTGGGTTCTCCTTACCCTTAATGTTGATTGTAAACATAGCACCTTACGTTTATAAGTTAAACCTTAATCCGAGAGCCTCGCACTCCAAAAACGGACTACATAACTCCCTACATAAGATTAGTGCTATATCTCCAAAACGGGTTAAAAACGACTACTTCTGAATAAATAATCGCCAAACCCCGTCTATGCGCATCGCTGTAATGCACTGTATTTTATGGTGTTACAGAGATTAGGTGTATAAGTATGAAAAACACTGTCTAAAGTGACTATATACACTGCTTTCAGAATAGCCAAATAGCTCTGTTACTTCGCCTATTGTATAGCACGCCTCTGGCTCCAGATTATATAGTTTAACCTTTTTTGTTTTAGTTACCTCTATTTTCTCCTTTCGAGTAGGATATTGACTATCCAATACAGACCTGTCAATTCTCAAGAGTCGAGTTCCAAGATTTATCGCTTGCAACTCTCCGTGCCGAATCCTCTTATAAAGAGTATCTCTAGTTACTCCATACATTGCCACAGCTTCTGGGATAGATATATAGAGACGATTATCATCTACCCTCTTTGCTATCGAGTTTACCTTTTCTTCTCTTCTTTTCTCAGCTTCTCGTTTTTTATAAGCAGCGGAGCTACATTTCTTAGAACAATATAATGAAGTCACCATCTTTGGAATAAATGGTGTACCACAATGAGCACAAGGCTTCTCTATTTTGGTCTTTTGCATAGTATCTCCCATTATGTTGTGTTAAGTGTGAATAAGTAGATTTATATCGCCTTTTAAGTTGTGATACAAATATGGTACAAATATATGATAAAATAGCGATAAATACAAGTAAATTCTGATAAGTCGTAAAATAAAAATAGGGCGTAAACTGTTAGTCTACACCCTATTACATATTATTTACTTTTCAGTAATTATTAGATTTATTTCACCTCCTCGAACTCTACATCCTCTGGTTGTGCACCTGCTGCGCCACCTTGAGCACCTGCTTGAGGGTCACCTTGTGGTTGAGCTTGTTGCTGTTGAGCGTAGATGTCTTGTGAAGCAGCTTGCCATGCTGCGTTGAGCTCCTCCATCGAAGAGTCGATTGCTGTAAGGTCAGCATTTTTGTGAGCCTCTTTTAGCTTAGCCAAAGCACCCTCGATTGCTGATTTCTTGTCTGCTGGCAATTTGTCGCCATACTCTTTAAGCTGCTTCTCTGTTGCAAAGATATTAGAGTCGGCAGTATTCATCTTCTCGATACGAGTTTTCTCCTCGTTATCTTTAGCCTCGTTTGCCTTAGCCTCGTCACGCATGCGTTGGATCTCAGCATCTGTCAAACCGCTTGATGCCTCGATACGAATTGTTTGTTCCTTGCCAGTGCCCTTATCCTTCGCCGATACGTTCAAGATACCATTAGCATCAATGTCGAAAGTGACCTCAATCTGTGGTACTCCACGTGGTGCAGCTGGGATTCCATCGAGGTGGAAACGACCGATAGATTTGTTGTCGCGAGCCATTGGGCGCTCACCTTGACAGATGTTGATCTCTACAGATGGTTGGTTGTCAGATGCTGTTGAGAAGACCTCACTCTTACGAGTAGGGATTGTTGTGTTGCTCTCGATAAGTTTTGTAAGTACACCACCCATAGTCTCGATACCGAGTGAAAGAGGAGTTACATCCAACAACAATACATCTTTAACCTCTCCTGTAAGTACACCACCTTGGATTGCAGCACCTACTGCAACAACCTCATCTGGGTTTACGCTACGGTTTGGAGCTTTTCCGAAGAACTCCTCAACAACTCTTTGGATAGCAGGAATACGAGTTGAACCACCAACCAAGATAACCTCGTCGATTTGTGAAGCCGAAAGAGCAGCATCACGAAGTGCCATGCGGCAAGGCTCGATAGTTTTTTGAACAAGGTGATCGCAAAGTTGCTCAAACTTAGCACGAGTAAGGGTCATCATCATGTGTTGTGGAATACCGTTAACTGGCATGATGTATGGCAAGTTGATCTCGGTAGAAGTAGTTGATGAAAGCTCAATCTTAGCCTTCTCAGCAGCCTCCTTAAGGCGTTGAAGTGCCATTGCATCTTGACGAAGATCTATTTGGTGCTCTGCTTTGAATACCTCTGCCATGTAGTCGATAAGTACGTGGTCGAAGTCGTCACCACCAAGGTGAGTATCACCATTTGTTGATTTTACCTCGAATACGCCATCACCAAGCTCCAAGATAGAGATATCGAAAGTACCACCACCAAGGTCGTAAACTGCAATCTTAGCATCAGAATCTTTCTTATCCAAACCATAAGCCAAAGCTGCGGCAGTTGGCTCGTTGATGATACGGCGAACCTTAAGACCAGCAATCTCACCAGCCTCTTTGGTTGCTTGACGTTGAGAGTCAGAGAAGTATGCAGGAACAGTGATAACTGCCTCAGATACATCTTGACCAAGGTAATCCTCTGCTGTTTTTTTCATCTTTTGGAGGATGATAGCCGAGATCTCTTGTGGAGTGTAAAGACGTGAGTCGATATCTACACGTGGAGTGTTGTTGTCGCCCTTAACGATTGTGTAAGGAGCACGAGCAATGTCTGAAGTTACTTTGTCGTAAGCCTCACCCATAAAACGTTTGATCGAGAAGATCGTGCGCTTAGGGTTAGTGATTGCTTGTCGCTTAGCTGGATCTCCAACTTTACGCTCGTTGTTGTCGATAAATGCTACGATTGAAGGAGTTGTTCTGTGTCCTTCAGCGTTTGGAATAACAACAGGCTCGTTACCCTCCATTACAGATACACATGAGTTAGTTGTTCCTAAATCGATACCAATAATCTTTCCCATAATAGTAATAATATTTTAGTTTGTTTAAATTTATTTTTTAATTGCTTGTTTGGTCGTTATATGATCAAATGGTATACCAAACCTAAATATATGACATTATACTGCCAAAATGGCAGAGAGAAAGTCAAAAGAGGACAAAAATAGAGACACGAAAGTGACAGAAATGCATAGTGAGTAGAGTTGAAGAGCAAGGCAAACGCACGAATAAAACTGCTTATCGCGCGGGTACCAAGCTTAAGCTTGGATCCAAAAACTTTGTTTTTGACTCTTGTATTGCACTGATGTGGTGGGGCTTTGCCCCCAGCGAGATATCTATTATGATGAGCTTTTGAAAGTTCACTTTCAACGCTCCTCAGAGTAGATTTCTCTGTGTCAACCTTTGGTTGCCACCACCACATCAGTGAGGTGAACCTCGATTTGGGTTTAAATGCCTTTGGCATTTAAAAATTATAAAGATCAGGAAGTTGTGCAAATTTATTTGCGGCAACTCCTTGATCTTTATAATCTTAGAGATGCGATCTCTAAGCCCAAAGTGCAATGATACGCACCCGCGGGGGTGCTTGTTCCCGCCCGCCGGAGGCATAAGAAATAATATTTTTCGTGCGTTTGCCCTGAGCTCTCCTAAGATTAATGTACTATTTATAAAACTTTTTTGTATATTTGTAGCACCTTGAGGATAGCAGATGTGATCTCGGAAGGAATCGAACCTTCATCGTAAGAACCGGAATCTTATATTCTATCCATTGAACTACGAGACCTAATATGGTTGCAAAGGTGCGAAAAAAAATGGAGAGTAACAAATTTACGCGAAATAAGCTTAGTTGTTGGGAGAGAATTGAGAGTGTTGTAGAGTGGGCAGATATGACCGCTGGTTATTTTGCGCGCTACATTGGACTCTCCCGAGCCGAGAATCTCTATCAGATTAAACGAGGAAATAATGGCATTTCGCTCAAGTTAACTCGTATGATTACCGATAAATTCCCACAAATTAACCCTATGTGGCTCCTTATGGGAGAAGGAGAGATGTTTAGCGATGTCGAAGAGACAAGTGGCACAAAGCCACTCTACAGGGTGGGGGTAGAAGAGGGTATTCGGAGTATTGACTCTTTGAGCGTCGATCAGCAGTTGATGCTACCTTCAAATATCGAATATGATTTTGCAATGTTGTATTTGGGGCGAGCTATGGGTTGTGTAACTCCACCCAATAGTGTCATCTTACTAAAAAAGATACTTGTCGAGATGATTATTCCTGGGGACGAATGTGTGATAGTTACAAAAAAAATTGTACTTTTGCGTATTGCAAAGAGTTTAGATGAGAATGGCAACAAGAGATCACTCTCTTTGAGAGCTATCGACTCTGAGAATTTTGGAGATTTTGTAGTCGACATTGAAGAGATTGATGCTGTTTACAAAGTAAAAGGAAAAATATTAATAAATAATTAGATAGATGTTTTCAGGAATAGTAGAGAGCGTAGCCAAGGTTGTGGCGATACGCTGTGAACAACAAAATAAGCACTTCACACTTGAGTGTTCATTTTGTAATGAGCTTAAGATAGACCAAAGTATAGCTCACAATGGTGTTTGCTTAACCGTTGTAGAGTTAGAGGATAATACCTATACTGTGACCGCAATGCAGGAGACACTTCTCAAGAGCAACTTGGGATTGCTTGAGGTGGGCGATGAGGTTAACCTTGAGAGGTCGATGCGTCCCGAAGCTCTGCTTGATGGTCATATTGTTCAAGGTCATGTAGATCAAACCGCAATATGCACAGCAAAAGAGGATGCTGAGGGAAGTTGGTATTTTACGTTTGAATATGAACCGTCACTTGAGAGTTATTGTACGGTCGAGAAGGGCTCTGTTACAGTAAATGGTGTCAGCCTAACTGTTTGCGACTCAAAGGAGCGAAGCTTTAGAGTTGCTATTATACCCTACACGTTCGAACACACCAACTTTCACAACTTCGAAGTTGGTTCAGTTGTAAACTTAGAGTTCGACATTATTGGAAAGTACATAGCTCGATTGATGCAGAACTATCAAAATAGATAGACCCCCTGTGTAATAACCTCACAAAAACTAATAAAAAGAGAAGATGAATTTACTGTATATTGATTGGAATATTGATCCAACGTTATTTACGATTTTTGGAGTGGAGATTCGCTACTATAGCCTAATGTGGGTTTCAGCGATCTTGATTGGAGCAAAATATTTTGATCTATTTTGCAAACGAGAGGGGCTCAAATCGGAAGTTTCAGAGTCAATTTTTATTTACGGAACCATTGCTACAATGCTTGGTGCGCGTGTCGGTCACTGTCTATTCTATGAGCCAGAGATCTACTTGGCGCGTCCGTGGGCAATTATTACCGAAATTCGACAAGGAGGTTTGGCAAGCCATGGTGCTGCAATCGGTATCTTGATTGGACTATGGCTATTTGCTCGTCGCAATAAACTACCATACCTGTGGGCACTTGATCGTATTATGATCCCTACGGGCATTGGCGGAGCGTTGGTGCGTTTGGGTAATTTGTTTAACTCCGAGATATTTGGTACTGCGACAACACTCCCTTGGGGTTTTCGTTTTTTGCGCTCGCGAGAGTGGGTAATGGATTATGCTCCCAATGCGTGCCACCCAACCCAAATATATGAAGCTATCTGTTACTTTATCACCTTTGGTGTGGTGTGGGCTATGTATTTTCGTTATGATTTAGCTCGACGTCGCCCCGGTACAATGTTCGGTGCAGGACTTATAGGAATTTTTGTTAGCCGCATTCTTATCGAGTCAATCAAAAATCTACAGGTCGGCTTCGAGGAGGGAATGACACTCAATATGGGACAGTGGCTTAGTATACCATTTATTTTACTTGGTATCTATATGGTATGTCGTGGCTTTATGCGTCCGGCACTCGATGTAAAACCTATTGTAAAAAAGTAAAAAGTTTAGTAACTTAGCAGTGGTTATCTATTGCAAAGAGAGTGGCAAAAGATCAAATGATAAACAAATTAGATGGTAGAAATTTAAATAAATTTTAAATAATGGAACACATTTCTCGAATGGCAGCTGAGGTTAACAAACTCATTGGCGGCAGATTACTCGCTGGTGAGACGCTATACCTCCCCGAAGTAGGTTCACTCTATATTATTGTTAACTCGGTGGGTAAGAAGAAGATTGAATTTAGTTCGAATCAACATGGAACATCATTGATCTCAGTGATTGAGAGTCGCGCTAACTGTCAAACTAAACAGGCCGTTGAGATTTATAATAAGTGGCTTTCGGAGGTTAGTAATGAGCAGATCACTACAATCGAGGGTGTGGGCGTGTTGCGCGGTGGATCGTTTGTTACCGCTAATAACTTTTCAATGCAACTAAATCCTGGATATTCAAAAGTAAAAATGGAAAAAGAGAAAAAAAGAGAAAAAAAGAGAATTGCACCGATTTTTATTATACTAATCATCCTGCTATTGCTGGGTGTGGTGGGTTACTATATTGGTAAACAAGTTAAAAGAGCAAAGGTCGAGAAGGCACATATTGAGGCTGTAGCCCAGGCAAAAGCAGCTGAACAACAGCGTATTGCCGATAGTGTAAATCTTGTTAAGATAGAGGCAGTCAAAGCTCAAGAGAGACTTGACGTTGCTACCACCGCCGCTCAAGGTGCACGTTACAAAGTGGTATATGGAGTCTTTGATTTGCGTTCTAATGTTGAGAATGCATTTAAAAATATTCCGAAGATTGCCGGTTCGCACGAACCTAAGGAGTACCCCTTCAATAACAAAACATTGGTTAGTATGTTTGAGTCTGATGATAGAGGTGAGTGCCAAACTTTCCTTATGACAAATTACGATAACTACCCAGACACATGGATCTATGACTCTCAGCAGTAGAATCTCACACATACTCTCAAAACTAATTGATGCGCTATACTTCAAATGGTTAGAGAAATTTATACCGCGCCACACATTCCGTTACGGGGTGTGTGGTGTGGTTAATAGTATTGTGCTTGATACTTTTTTTTACTACGTGATTTACCACTATATAGTCGCTGTGCAGCCAACAGATTTAGGTTTTATTGTAATTTCAGCACATATTATGTCGCTTATATTGGTGTTTCCAATCACATTCCTCATAGGCTTTTATCTCAACCGTAATGTTGCATTTCATGCCACCGAAGAGCCTCAAGAGCGACAAATATCAAAATATGCACTCTCCGTATGTGGGTCGATACTCCTTAGTTATCTCTCGCTTAAACTTCTTATTGAGGTGTGCGGAATCTGGGCTACTCCAGCAAAAACTATATCTTCTGTTTTAGTAGCACTTTACAGCTACCTGGCTGCTCGATTTTTTACATTTCGCGAACGATAGCAATTTGCGCATGGGTTGCCCTAAGAGTGCCTGTGCGGTAGAAACGTGATGAATAGCTTCTCTTTCGTGCGTTTGTCCTGCTATCCAAAACTTAGCAGGGCAAACACACGAATATAACTGCTTATCGCGCTCGTGCCGCGCGGGCACCAAGCTTAAGCTTGGATCCAAAAACTGTCGTTTTTGACTTTTGTATTGCACTGATGTGGTGGGGCTTTGCTATAATCGGCAAAACAAAATGTACCTCAAATTCAAAACGAATTGTACATTTTTCAAGCGAAATAAACCCAAAACAAATCGTATCTTTTATTGTTTCGTACGCACTTTTAAAGGGCATTCAA
>JAWXTF010000054.1:0-9739 GCA_044433965.1 Rikenellaceae bacterium
GCGGGGATAGCACCCCCGCGGGTGCGTACCTTCTTGCTTCTTTCTGTGCGTTTCGGACTGCCTCCGGCAGGCGGGGATAGCACCCCCGCGGGTGCGTACCTTCTTGCTTCTTTCTGTGCGTTTCGGACTGCCTCCGGCAGGCGGGGATAGCACCCCCGCGGGTGCATACCATTGCGCTTTGGGCTTAGAGATTACATCTCTAAGATTGTAAAGAGCAAAGAGTTGCCGCAAATAAATTTGCACAACTCCCTGCTCTTTACAATTTTTAAATGCCATAGGCATTTAAACCCAAATCGAGGTCCACATCGCTAAAGGGCAAAGTCCCCACCACATCAGCGCAACAAAAAAAGTCAAAAACGACAGTTTTTGGATCCAAGCTATAGCTTGGTGCCGCGCGGCATGAGCGCAATGAACAAGCATTTTTTCGTGCGTTCACCCTAATAAAAACAAAAATAATTTGGATCTTAGCATTTTTTATTTTATCTTTGTTGTCAGATACATGCTTCAATTATAATCGTTAAGCATTCTTGCTCTGACTCTTGAAGCAAAATGTAAAGTTCATGAGATAATACTTAAATTATTATGACATCCCAAAGTTAATTTGAAAAGAGACGAGGAAGAACCGCAGCAACAGGAGATAGGTCTCTGTTTTTGCAAACTGTTCGGAAGCCGTGAGCATACTCAAAGAGTTCATCAGGCACTATGGTCACACGCAATAGAACACCCCTTACAATTGAAGTAGTCGCAAAACAGATTAAATGGATTTGAAATAATCTAAATAATCATCCTCGTAAAAGGCTCGGCTGCCTCTCACCCAATGAAAAATTTAAACAACTAATTTGGGCTCAGTTGCATATGCAGACTGGATCCAGTACTAATGCAGATATGAAGAGTATTATTTCTACTTTAACCCTAATTACAGCTCTATTGCTGACCTCTTGTGGTGGTGGCACATTTGATTCAAAATATTTTGGCAAGGCTCCAGGCGTGCTAAATAAGAATCTCGAAGCGTTTCTCGAAATGTCAGAAACCAAGATTAAGAGTAGATCTGAATTTGAAAAACGCCAAAAACAAATTGCTATCTACGAAGAAGAGATCGAAGCAGCTATGCCAAATCCGTTTGTCGAGACTGCAATCGAGACCGAGGTGACAGCAGGGCTCCCCTACGAGATTACTAAAGCTGCTATTGTCAGTGGACATGTATCTTCGGGTAATGACATCGGCGCATTGCGCTATATGATCTCTATGTTGGTCACAACTACATCAGATATGCTACTGCCACACACTGTGGATAATATGTGGCTTCAATATGATGGCAGAAGTGCAAGAAATCGCGCTTATGCAAATGTGTGCTACAAATTTGTAGATAGCAAAGGAGATATTATCGACCAAGATAAAGGTTATGCAATTGGTGGTAATAGATATGAGAGAGTGGGTACTCGCTTCAACTCAAAGCAAGTTAAGATCGAATCTATTAATCTCCCAAAAGGTGAGCAGATTGAAATAAATGTAAAGTATGATTTTGGAGACTTCTCAGAGAGAGAGTTAGCAAATAATATCAAAAAGGCTGACCTCGATAAAATTGTGTTTATCACTGATGAGGAGTTCGATGCAAATCAGCAGATTCTAAATGATCGTAACGCCGCGCAATAGTTTCATAGCGCGCAATCATATTACTAATAAACGAGAGTTCGATTAATTAATCGAACTCTCGTTTATTAGTACGCTTCTTTCTGTGCGTTTACGTTAATCTCCAGAGAGTCTCTATCGGGCAACCACGGCGTTGAGTTGTTCATAACGGTTCCCGGGGAGCATTCGAATAGCCCCAAGAAGTTCTAATTCGGTCAATATAGCTGATAGATTTTGAGCATTGAGACCGCTTATCGAGGCGAGGTATTGTGCTGAGAGGGGTTCATTCTGGGAGAATGCAGACATTATCACAGCTTGCTGAGGGGAGTATTCTGCTGGCGAAGATAGCGGCTCGATTAGGTTGCGGTCCGCAGCATTTGGGGTATCCCACATCATCTCGCGAATGAGTTGTTCGGCAGAGATAAGAAGCTGAGCTTGGTTATTTCGAATTAGGGTATTGCAGCCGGCACAGTTGGGGTCTGTGAGTCTGCCGGGGATAGCCATCACCGAGCGGTCGTAGCCATGAGCTATCGAGGCGGTAGCCATAGATCCTCCGGTGAGTGGTGATTCGACAACCACTGTCACGGGGCTAAGAGCTGCAATTATACGATTCCGAGCTATGTAGAAGCCTCCGCGCTGTTTGCTTTGCGAGTGATATTCGCTCACTAAGGCTCCCCCTTGGGCGAGGATGTCGGCTGCGAGGGAGGTGTGTTGTGAGGGGCTCACCGAGGGTAGAGCATTAGCCAATACCGCGACTGTTGTGGCACCAAAGTGGAGTGCTGCGCGATGTGCGGCGGCATCGATGCCAAACGCCAAACCACTAATTATTGTCACATTGCCCTGCAAAGAGTTGCTTAGCCCCATCACCAAGTCGTGACACATGCGGTCGCCGTAGGAGCTCATACGGCGTGTGCCAACTATTGAGACGTTGTGACCGCTCAGAGCCTCGATATTTCCCATAACATAGAGCACGTGGGGGTAGTCGGAAATCAATTTGAGCAGTGTGGGGAACCTTGGGTCGGTGGAGGCAATCGGAGTTATGTTGTTGCGGGAGCAGTACTCCACTTCGCGCTCGGCTTGTGCGAAGCTTTGGTGAGAGACAATGGCTTTAGCTACCTTTGGGTTTATGCGGGCAAAGTGAATGAGCTCTGCTTCGGAGGCGTTGAATATCTTCTCAGCAGATTCGAAGTACTCCAGCAGGTGAACGATGCCACGCACGCCCAATCCTGGAGTCATAGTTAACGCAATATCGTACATTAATTCATAATTCATAATTCATAATTCATAATTCATAATTCATAATTCATAATTCATAATTCATAATTCATAATTTTTTCATTACAAACTCCTTCATGCCATCAGATAGGTATTCGTCGTAGGATCCATTGTTGTTGGCGAATATGAAGTACACCTCGGCATTAGTAATGCTCTTTGAGAGCTCCACAGCGTGCTGAGAACCTACCGCCATAAACATTGTGCTGTAGGCGTCTGCCAAAGCGCAGTTGTGTGCCACGACGGTCACTGAGAGAAGTGTTGAGAGTGCGCTATGCCCATCTTTGGGGTTTATGGTGTGTGCCACTTTGTTGCCCTGCTCGTCGAGATAGAAGCGGCGATAGTTTCCCGAAGTTGCCATTGCGCGGAGGGGGGAGTCGGCGGGGATCTGAATCCGCTGTTCGATCAACTCTCCATTGGTCATATTTCCATCTATTGGGCTCTCTATTCCTATCCGCCATGGCTCGTGGTGGGGGTTCGAACCATGGCACGAAATTTCGCCTCCGATGTCGACAAGGTAGTTGTTGGCACCCATCTGCTGTGTGAGCTCTGCCACTTTATCGACCACATAGCCCTTGGCAATTGAGTTGAGGTCGATCTCTGTTCTGCTATCGTGCTTAATTAGCTTATTGCCATCGAGAGAGATCTTTTGGAAGCCTACAAATTCGAGCAAGGAGTCAATGTTTGGATCTTGCTGCTGCTCACCCTTGGCTCCAAATCCGAGTGCCTTGACCAGTGGAGCCACGGTGATGTCGTAGTATCCGCCACTGAGTCGGCTCACCGAGTCGCTAAGCTGGATGTTGTAGCTTAGGGCTGGGGTCAGGGTGTCGCACTCTCCACGATTTATGCGACTTAGCAGCGAGGAGGGGTCGAAGAGCGACATCTCGCTTTTGAATTTTGAATCGAGCTCCATCACGGCATTGTATAGTTCGGAGGGCTCCCCTGGGATGTCGGCAACAATCCTGAGAGTTGTGCCGAGCATAGCGCCTTCGATAACCGCGAATTGCTCCTTGGACTCTGCACAGCTCACCAGAGCGACCAGGGCAAGGGCTATTATTGTGAGTGATTTAGACATGGTGTTGATTAAATTTTCGGTAAAATTATATAATATTTTACTTTTTTGATATTAAAATGGTGTAAATTTTGAAAAAAAGTTCTCTTGTGGTTGCGTCTTAATAATTTATATCGTACCTTTGCGGGACGCTCTGGCGTGATTACGAGTAAGGGTAATGCGTTGTAGAGTGGAACTTAATTTAATTAAAAAATGGCATATTTAACACCAGAGAAAAAGCAAGAGCTTTTTGGTAAGTACGGAACGTCTAACACCGACACAGGTTCTCCAGAGAGCCAAATCGCATTGTTCTCATACCGTATCAGCCACCTTACCGAGCACCTTAAGAAAAACCGCCACGACTTCGGAACACAACGTTCTTTGTTGGCAATGGTTGGTAAACGTCGTAAGATGCTTAACTACTTGAAGAACAACGATATCGAGCGCTACCGTGCGATCCTTAAAGAGTTGAACCTTCGTAAGTAAGAGTCAAAGAGTAAATTGGGTGCAGACCTTGTTCAAAGGGGACTGTACCCACTTTCTTTGAAAATTGGATGCAAGACAAGATAAATTAGATAGAAATTATGGAAGGACAAGAGTTGTACAATATTGTACAAAAAACGATCACCCTCGCCGATGGACGCGAGATTATGATCGAAACAGGTAAATTGGCTAAACAAGCCGATGGAGCAGTAGTTGTCAAGATGGGCGACACAATGCTTTTGGCGACTGTTGTAGCCGCTAAGGATGCTAAACCAGACACAGATTTTATGCCGTTGCAGGTGGAGTACAAAGAGAAATACGCTTCGTGCGGTCGTTTCCCTGGTGGCTTCATGAAGCGTGAGGCACGTGCTAACGACAGCGAGATCCTCGTTGCTCGTCTTATCGACCGTGCGTTGCGTCCTCTATTCCCTGCTGATTACCACGCTGACGTATTCGTTACCGTGAACCTAATCTCGGCAGACAAAGATATTCAGCCAGATGCACTTGCAGGCCTCGCAGCTTCGGCAGCGCTTGCAGTATCTGACATCCCATTCCAAGGTCCAATCTCAGAGGTGCGTGTAGCTCGCAAAAATGGTGAGTTCGTTATCAACCCCGCCTTCTCGGAGATGGCAGACGTAGACCTCGACATCATGGTTGCTGGTACTATCGACAACATTATGATGGTTGAAGGTGAGATGCTTGAGGTCTCTGAGGAGGTAATGCTTGAGTCAATCAAGGTTGCTCACGAGGAGATCAAACGCCACTGTATCGCTCAAAACGAGCTTATGGAGGCTGTAGGCAAAACCGTTAAGCGTACATACTGCCACGAGGATTCAGACCTTGAGCTTCGCGACCGTATCGTAGCTGAGCTCTACGACAAAGCATATGCAATCGCTACAAGCGGCACAATGAAGCACGAGCGCTCGGAGGCTTTCGAGGCACTTGAGGCTGATTTCATCGCTTCATTCCCAGTTGAGGAGCTTGACGCGAAGCTTACTCTAATCAAAAAATATTTCCACGACGACGTCCTCAAAAAGGCAATGCGCAATATGATCCTCGACGAGGGTCAACGTCTCGATGGTCGTAAGACCGACGAGATCCGCCCAATCTGCTGCGAGGTGGGTTACCTCCCTGCAGCACACGGCTCTGCAATCTTCACTCGTGGTGAGACTCAGTCACTTACTACCGTTACTTTGGGTACTAAGATGGATGAAAAACAAAAGGATGAGGTTCTTGTAACTGGCTCAGAGCAATTTGTGCTTCACTACAACTTCCCTCCATTCTCGACTGGTGAGGCTCGTCCACAACGTGCTCTTAGCCGTCGTGAGATCGGTCACGGTAACCTCGCTTGGCGTGGTCTTAAACCAATGGTTCCACTGGGTGCTGAGAACCCTTACGCTGTGCGTGTAGTTTCTGATATCTTGGAGTCTAACGGCTCTTCGTCGATGGCTACCGTATGTGCTGGTACTCTTGCACTTATGGATGCTGGTGTGAAGCTTAAGAAACCAGTTTCTGGTATCGCTATGGGTCTTATCTCTGACTCTTCAACTGGCAAATGGGCTGTTCTCTCGGATATCCTTGGTGACGAGGATCACTTGGGTGATATGGACTTCAAGGTGACTGGTACTGCCGACGGTATCACCGCAACGCAGATGGATATCAAGGTTGACGGTCTTTCATACGAGGTTCTTGCTGCTGCATTGGAGCAGGCTCGCAAGGGTCGTCTCCACATCCTTGGTAAGATCACAAACTGTATCGCTGAGCCACGTGAGGACTACCGCCCATTCGTACCACGTTTGGTTCAAATCGCTATCCCACAAGATATGATTGGTGCTATCATCGGACCTGGTGGTAAGATCATCCAAGATATTCAAAAGACTACTGGCACTACAATAACAATCACCGAGGTCGACAACAAAGGCTTGGTCGACATCTTCGGAATCGACAAAGACTCCTTGGATGCTGCATTGGCTCGTATCAAAGGTATCGTAGCAATCCCTGAGGTGGGTGAGGTATACAACGGAACTATTCGCTCAATAGTAGCGTTTGGTGCTTTCGTTGAGATCATGCCAGGCAAAGATGCCCTCCTCCACATCTCCGAGATCGACTACAAGCGTTTCGAGACAATGGACGAGACAGGACTCAAAGAGGGTGAGCAGATCGAGGTGAAACTCATCGGTGTAGACCCTAAGACAAATAAACTTAAGCTCTCTCGTAAGGCGCTTCTTCCAAAACCAGAAGGCTGGGTAGAGCGTGAGCGCAAACCACGTGAGGATCGTGGCGAGCGTGGTGAACGCCGCGAGCGCCGCCACCGCGAGTAATCACTGCTCTGGCTTCAGCTAATTTTTAATAGCGCCTTTCTTAGAATTCTCTGGGAAAGGCGCTTCTTGATTTCTTTCTGTGCGCTTTTTTCTGTGCGCTTCGGTTGGGTTGGGTTGCTTGCTGTGCGCTTCGGTTCGGTTGGGTTGGGTTTCTTTCTGTGCGCTTCGGACTGCCTCCGGCGGGCGGGGATAGCACCCCCGCGGGTGCGTATTATTGCGCTTTGGGCTTAGAGATTGCATCTCTAAGATTATAAAGATCAAAGAGTTGCCGCAAATAAATTTGCACAACTCCTTGCTCTTTATAATTTTTAAATGCCTACGGCATTTAAACCCAAATCGAGGTTCACCTCGCTTATCTCGCAGGGGCAAAGCCCCCCCCCACCAAATCAGTGAAACACAAAAAAGTCAAAAACAACAGTTTTTGGATCCAAGCTTAAGCTTGGTGTCTGCGCGACATGAGCGCGATAAGCAGTTTTTCATGCTTTTGCCCTGGCTTTCTGTCGTGCTTTTACATAGAAAAATAATTTTATTTTCTTTGCCATTTAATTTAAATTGTATATATTTGCATATTGTATATTCGGTGTAAACGCCAATGCCAATGCTACGGATAGATAACTACTTGATAAACAATAAATAACAATAAATACTTAAAACAAAAAATCATGAAAAAACTCGTAAATCTGAGTGTTGCGCTTTTTGCGTTTGCAGCAATTACAAGCTGTAGCAGTTCTAAATCATTCGGTAAAATGGATGAAGGATTTGATGCTGAGGCTGCTGCATCAGCTGCATCAATGGTTAACTTCAGCTGCTCGCCAGAGGTTCTTGCCCTTACTAATGGCACTGTGTCTGCCGACGTTATTGTCGACTTCCCTGCGGACTACTTCCACAAAAATGTCGTAGCTAAGGTTACACCAACTATCGTTTATGATGGTGGTGTTGCTGTAGGTACTCCATTCTACTTCCAAGGTGTTAAGGTTGAGGACAACTACACTGTAGTGGATGAAGAGGGTGGTTCATACTCTTTGCCAGTTAAATTCGCATACACTGAGGATATGCAACTTTCGAACCTCAAATTCCGTGTTGAGCTTAAAAACGCTAAGAAGGCGACTAACCCTTACTACGTTGTAAATGCAAATAATGGTCAGCTTCTAACCTCTTCTGAGGACGAAATCGTAGCTACAGGCTCTGCTGAGGCTACTGAGATCCTTAACACTTGCGCTGTGCTTGTTGCAAAAGGTGTTAACACTCTTCAAAATGACTTCTGCTACGCTTCATTGATGGATGTTATGGCAAACGACTACAAAGCTGTAACTTATGGTGTGTCGAAGGCTAATATCAACTACGCTATCAACAGCTCAAAGGTAAACACTAAAAACCTTAACGACGCTCAAATGGTTGCGTTCAAGGAGTTTATCGAGGCTACAAAAGATAATGAGTCTGCAACTCAAAAGATCTCTGCTAACGGCTACGCCTCTCCAGATGGTCCAGAGAAACTCAACGATAAGCTCTCCGCAGCTCGTTCGGACTCTGCTAAGAAAGCAATGGACAAGTTCTTCACTGAGATGGGTCTCGACGTAGATGCTGCCTCTTATGGTGAGGACTGGGATGGATTCAAGGAGTTGGTTCAAGCATCTTCAATTCAAGACAAAAACCTTATCCTTCAAGTATTGAGCCTCTACGACTCTTCAGTACAACGCGAGGCTGAGATCAAAAACCTCTCTTCAGTTTACTCTGAGATCAAAACGGATATCCTTCCTGAGCTTCGCCGTGCTCAACTTATCAACAACATCAGCATCCAAGGCATGAGCGATGAGGAGATGATGGCTCTTATCGAGGCTGAGAAGTACTCTGAGCTTACTTTGGAGGAGCTTCTTTACCTTTGCGACTCTGTAATCGAGGATCGTGAGACTAAACTTGATGTATTGGAGTATGCTTCAAAGAAGTATCGTGACGCTCGCGTTCAAAACAACTATGCAATCGAGTTGGCGAAGAGTGGCGACGCTGAGGGTGCACTCAAAGCATTCGAGTCGGCTACAAGCTTAGGCGCTGCTGATGCTACAATCAACAAAAACTTGGTGCTCTCTAACCTTGAGAACAACAACTATGCTGAGGCTAAAAAATATACAGCAGACACTGAGGCTTCATACGTCTTGTCAGCTATCGAGGGTAACTACGCTCCTGCTGCTACAAACCTTAAAGGCTACAACGCTGCTATCGCTAACATCATGACAAACAACTACAGCGCTGCTAAGGCTAACCTTGCTGACTGCAACTGCGCTAAGGGTGACTACCTACGTGCCGTAATCGCTTCGGCTGAGGGTGAGGTAGAGTCTGGTATCAACTACGTGAAGAAGGCTGTAGCTGCCGACCCTTCATTGGCTGAGAAAGCTAAGAATGATGTTAACCTCGATAACCTTTTCGAGGGTGGCTTAACTCTATAAGCCGGACCTATTCCGCTAAGCTTAGTGCTCTAATTGAGGAGTTGCACAATGTGATGTGCAACTCCTCAATCTATTTTATGCTGACTCACCCCCCCCCCTTTCTTTTTTAACTATAATAATATTGTTTCTTACTGCCTCCGGCGGGCGGGGATAGCACCCCCGCGGGTGCATATCATTGCGCTTTGGGCTTAGAGATTGCATCTCTAAGATTATAAAGAGCAAGGAGTTGCCGCAAATAAATTTGCACAACTCCTTGCTCTTTATAATTATTTAAATGCCTACGGCATTTAAACCCAATCGTGGTGAACCTCGCTGAGGTGGTGGTGGCAACCGAAGGTTGACACAGAGATATCTACTCTGATGAGCGTTGAAAATTCATTTTCATAAGCTCCTCAGAGTAGATATCTCGTTGGGGGGCAAAGCCCCCACCACATCAGCGCAACAAAAAAGTCAAAAACGAAGTTTTTGGATCCAAGCTATAGCTTGGTGCCGCGCGGCACGAGCGCAATAAGCAAGCGGCAACCAAGGCATCAACCTCAGGC
>JAWXTF010000055.1:0-8737 GCA_044433965.1 Rikenellaceae bacterium
TGTGGCAGTGAAATGACCACGAAAAATAGGCTCTATGTAGTCTCCTATGTAGGAGTCGTGCTTTTCACCAATAAACAGATATTGTTAATCAGTGAGTTACGTTAAAAAGAGGGGACTCCGAAAAGTTGCCCCTCTGTTAGTTTGTGGGCTAAACGAAGTATCCACCTATCTAATGCAGTAAGAGATAATATTTGCCTAAAAAAATAGCAGGGCAAACGCACGAAAAAAAACTGCTTATCGCGCTCGTGTCGCGCAGGCACCAAGCTTAAGCTTGGATCCAAAAACTGTCGTTTTTGACTTTTGTATTGCACTGATGTAGTGGGGCTTTGCACCACCACATCAGCGAGGTGAACCTCGATTTGGGTTTAAATGCCATAGGCATTTAAAAATTATAAAGAGCAAGGCGTTGTGCAAATTTATTTGCGTCAACTCTTTGATCTTTATAATCTTAGAGATGTAATCTCTAAGCCCAAAGCGAAATGATACGCACCCGCGGGGGTGCTATCCCCGCCCGCCGGAGGCATAAGAAATAATATTTTTCATGCGTTTGCCTTGAAAAAAAACAGAAATTTTCTTTCATTTACTAAAATTTTAACTTACCTTTGTGTAACCACTTTATTTGTCAGACATAAGACAAATAAATCCAAAGAGAGAATACCTGAAGAAACGAATAACCAAATTAAATATTTCGAACATGAATAACTTCATTAAAAATTGCGGACTTGTGGCGCTTACATGTGCTGCTGTTCAGCCACTTGCAGCCAAGGAGAAGAAGCAAGCTGATCCCAACATCTTGTTTATTTTGATCGACGACATGGGTATCAGAGACTTAGGTTGCTACGGCAATACAATGTCGGAGACTCCCGTGATAGATCAATTTGCTAAGGAGAGCATGCTCTTCAAGCAGGCGTATGCGTCGCCAGTAAGTTCTGCAACTCGCACAAGTATCCTCTCGGGACAAAACACAGCACGCCACGGAGTGTGGGAGGTTATTGGCTGCCACGACAGACCATACGCAAGGATGAAGTCACCACACATGAACGAGGAGCTTCCAGAGGAGATTGAGACCTATGCTGATATCTTGACTGACGCTGGCTACAACTGTGCAATATTTGGTAAGTGGCACGCAGGTCGCACACCTGAGGCTGAGGGCTTTGGTGGTTGTGATGTGAAGATCACAGATCCTGAACTTAAGGCATATGCCAAAGAGAATAACATCAAACAGACTGGTACAATTGTGGCGAAATCCATCGAGTTTTTGCGTCAAAACAAAGATAATCCTTTCTTCTTGTGCGTGAGCCACAATTTGGTGCATGCTAAATTGGAGGCTACTGCGGAGCTCAACGACAAATATTGCAAGAAGATGCGTAACACAGGTGTTATCGACTTCCACCCCGACTACCTCTCAATGCTTGAGATGGTCGATGACTCTGTAGAGAAGGTGCTCGCTGAGTTGGAGGAGCTGGGTCTTGCCGAGAATACCGTTGTTATCATTGGCTCCGACAATGGTGGTTTGGAGTCAGATATGATCCTTGAGACTCCTGTAGCGGGTTGCAACGACCCCTATCGTAGCCAAAAAGGAGATCTCTATGAGGGTGGTATCCATGTCCCAATGCTTGTGCGATGGCCAGGTAAGATTGAGGCAGGTAGCACTTGCAATGAAGTAGTTATCAACTATGACCTCTTCTCAACATTTGTGGAGTTGGGCAATGGAACTGCTCCTGCCGATCAGGCAAATGATGGCTTGAGCTTGGTTCCTCTATTCAAAGGTGAGGTCGACAAACTCGACCGTGAGGCAGTTTACTGGCACTTCCCTACTAATATGTGGACCCGTAACCCTGTTGGAGCTATCCGCAAGGGTAACTACAAACTCATTGAGAATTTTATGGATGGAAGCATCGAACTCTACGACGTGGTTAACGACATAAGTGAGGTTGTGGATCTCTCAAAGACCAAAAGTGACGTGGCAGCAGATCTCCTCAACGACCTTCGTCAATGGCGCAAGGATATTAATGCAGGTATGCCAACGCTAAATCCCGATTTCGATCCTCTTCGTGCAGGTCAAATGGCTCAGGATTGGTGGAAATAGGTAACTAACAATAGCCCTACACCAGGGCAAACGCATAAAATATTATCTCTTGCCTCCGGCGTGTGCATACCTTGCTTCTTTCTGTGCGCTTCGGTCTGCCTCCGGCGGGCGGAGATAGCACCTCCGCAGGTGCATATTATTGCGCTTTGGGCTTAGAGATCGCATCTCTAAGATTATAAAGATCAAGGAGTTGTCGCAAATAAATTTGCACAACTCCTTGATCTTTATAATTTTTAAATGCCAAAGGCATTTAAACCCAAATCGAGGTTCACCAGTCCCAGCAAGTCCCAGTCCCAGTCCCAGAAAGTCCCAGAAGGTCCCCAGCAAACCCCAGCAAACCCCAACAAATAATAAAACAAATAGACCAAACAGTAGTTTTCATAGATTTTTTTATAAATAATTGCAATTTTTCTTGGTAGATTAAAAATAATAATATAAATTTGTAATACAATAGTTGTCTGATGTCTCATAAAAGAAGCCACTAACCAAGGCGAATAGACACTCATTAAGCTACTTAGAGGGCGCATGAATGAAAAATATGAGAGTTAGAACAACAGATGTGGGGAGAAAAATGAATTAAAAACATATACACAACAAAAAAACCTTTTATTAACCACATATTCTATTTCATAAAAAATGATTTAGAGTATGACTAATCTAATTAACATTATGAAGAAACTTTTCTGCTGTATGTTACTCTTCTGCTTATCTCTATTTGCAGTTGAGTCGTATGCCCAAATCGGGCAAACTGTTTCTGGAACAATCATCGACAGTGATGGTATACCTGTTCCTGGAGCGAACATTATCGAAAAGGAGAATACCCTCCACGGAGCTACCACAGCTCCCGACGGAACATTCTCATTTGAACTAACAACCAAAGATGCGGTGTTGGTTATCTCGTATATCGGCTACAACACCGTAGAGGTGCCAGTAGTTGGTACAAAACCTATTGATGTTCAACTTACTACCGACGCAACGGGTCTCGATGAGGTTGTTGTAATCGGTTATGGTGTTCAAAAGAAAAAGTTGGTGACAGGTGCTACATCGCAAGTTGATAGCGAGGATCTGATAAGCCAAAGTTCAGCTGGTCTTTTTAGCTCAATGCAGAGTAAGGTGACAGGTGTTGTATTCTCTTCTGCATCAGGTATGCCAGGAAGCTCTGAATCGATTACAATCCGTGGTGTCGGAACCATTGGTGACTCATCTCCACTATACGTTATCGATGGTGTTGCAGGTGCTGATTTTGCGCTTGTTAACGCTGCCGACATTGAGTCTATCGACATCCTTAAGGATGCTGCTTCGGCTGCTATCTACGGTTCTCGTGCTGCTAACGGTGTGGTTTTGGTAACTACAAAACGTGGTAAGAAAGGCTCTATTAACGTTAGCTACGACGGTTACTACGCAATCCAGAATATTGCAAATACTATTGAGATGTGTGATGCTCAAGAGTATATGGAGCTCTACTCAGAGTATCAAAAAGCTAATGGCGTGGATTGGAATTGGAGCGAGTGGATTCCTGATTACATTCTCCAAGATGTTGAGGATGGTTGGGAGGGTACCAACTGGTTCGACGAAATGACAAATAGCAATGCTCCTATGCAGAGCCACTCTGTAACAATCTCTGGTGGTAACGACCAAACTCGTTACTCAACAGGTTATACATACTTCGATCAAGAGGGTGTATTTGGTTCTCCTGTAGAGCCTAATATGACTCGTCACAATATGCGTATGAATTTGGATAACGTCCTTCTTAGAAAAGGTGACCGTGAGGTGATTACTTTCAATGCGAATGTTATGTATTCATACACCGAGCGCAATGGTATCAACACTGGTAACCGCTACAGCAATGATATTCAAAATGCATTGGTTGAGTCTCCACTTATGCCAATTTACAACTCTGAGGGTGAATACTACTCTCAAGCAGATAAAAATGCAGAGGGCTGGACACTCGATAGCTACGCCTACAACCCAATTGCGAAGATGGATTACACATCTCAAAACTCATACAAGTTTGGTCGTCTATTTGGTAACGCGAGCATCAACTTCCAACCTATTGAGGGTCTTAACATCAAGAGTTC
Organism: Rikenellaceae bacterium; assembly: GCA_044433965.1. Lineage (GTDB taxonomy): Bacteria > Bacteroidota > Bacteroidia > Bacteroidales > Rikenellaceae > Alistipes. Next base: position 4,168 of record JAWXTF010000055.1, read on the forward strand.
GCTTGGTTACAAGAATAACACATACACTTACCGCTCATTCACTCCTGAGTACGAATTGGCTGCAAATACTGTAAACACAGCTGAGAAGGTGACCCAAACAGCATATCAAAACTATGCTTACACTTGGGAGAATACCATCAACTACAACTTTGAGTTAAATAACGTACACTCCTTCAATGCAGTCCTTGGCCAATCACTTGAGAAGAGTGGAATGGGTGATTACTTGTCAGCTACAAACACCAATATGACAATGGACCAAACGTTCGATTACGCTTGGCTTACTAACACCTCTGGTGTTGACTCTTCAGTAACATCTGTGGCTGGTTACCCATACGTTAACAATATGTTGGCTTCTGTCTTCGGTCGTGTTATTTATGACTACAAAGAGAAGTATCTATTCACAGCTATGATGCGTGCCGATGGTAGTTCTAAATTTGCTGAAGGCAATCGTTGGGGTTACTTCCCATCAGTATCTGCTGGTTGGGTTGTTTCGAGCGAAGACTTCATGAGAGGATCTCAAGATTGGTTAGACTTCTTCAAACTCCGTTTAAGCTGGGGCCAAAATGGTAACTGTAATATCGACAACTTCCAATACCTTGCAAATATCGGCTACTCAGCTGACTCATACTACTACTACGGTACAGACAAAACAACCACATCGCAAGGTGCCTACGCAACTTCAATGGCAAATGTTGATGTAACTTGGGAGACTTCAGAGCAGCTTGACCTTGGTTTCGATGCTACATTCTTCAACTCTCGCCTCTCTGCAACATTTGATGCTTATGTTAAGACAACTAAAGATTGGTTGGTTGAGGCTCCAATCCCAGGATCATACGGTATCAGCGAGTCTTACATCAATGGTGGTGACGTTCAAAACAAGGGTCTTGAGCTTGGTTTAAGCTGGAGAGACAAAGTTGGTGAGTTAACCTACAATGTGAGCGTTAACGCTTCATACAACAAGAATGAGGTTCTTCGTATCGCAAACGACTCTGGTATCATCTACGGAAATGACGATATCCTTGACCAAACTACACCATACCTCTACGTTGCCGAAGAGGGTAAACCAATTGGTTACTTCACAGGATATCAGACTGATGGCATCTTCCAAAACCAAGATGAGATCGACAACTACGCTCACCTCGATGGTACTTCACCTGGTGACTTTAGATTTGTAGATAGAAATGGTGACGGCGCTATCACCGACGACGACAAGACAGAGATTGGTAACCCATTCCCAGACTACACTGGAGGTTTCAACATCTCATTGGCTTACAGAGGTTGGGATTTTGCAGTAGTTGGTAAATTTGCTTTGGGTCACCAAATCGCTCAAGCATATCGCCTTGAGACCAACAAGTTGTACTACAACTGGACTCAATGGCAATATGATAATCGTTGGACTGGCGAGGGTACCTCAAACGTATATCCAAGTGTAGGTAGTGCAAATAACTACATCTACATCTCTGATTACTACATCCACGATGCTGATTACCTCAAGATCCAAAATATCACTTTGGGCTATGACCTTAAGAAAATCTGGAAGAATGCTCCTCTAAAGAAGATCCGTATCTACGGTTCACTACAAAACTGGTTTACATTTACTGAATACAATGGATTTGACCCAGAGGTTGGTTACGGCGGTACTGATGGTTGGTCATCAGGTATTGACTTAGGATACTATCCAAGCGCTAAATCAATGGTCTTCGGTGCTAACATTACATTCTAAGAATTTCTTTAAAAATTAAAACTACAGTTATGAAAAAAATATTTTTAATCTTATCTATGGCTTTCTGCTTCTCAAGTTGTAATGATTTCCTTGAGACTGAGAGTTATACCACGCTTAACTCTGGTAACTTCCCAGCTGAAGCGGGAGATATTCAGGATCTTATTACAGGAGCATACTCTACCCAAACATCTTGGATTAGTGCTTGGGTTTGTTCTCACCCCTACTTTGTCTCAGAGTTGGCATCGGATGAGCGTTTGGGCGGTTGTGGCTCCAATAGTTGGAACGTGCAGTGTCTCGACAAAATGATGACCTCTACCGTAGATGACCATAGTTCATTCTGGAGTAACCGCTACAAGGGTGTATATCGTGCAAATATGGTTATTGAGACTATCGACAGATGTACTGGCTTCACAAGCGATGAAGAGAAAAATCACATGTTGGGTGAGGCTCACTTCCTTAGAGCCTTATTCTATTGGGAGTTAGGTCAACTATTTGAGAATATCCCAATGCCTCTCTATACTACTGACTACAACTTAACGCAAGTTTCTCCAGATGTACTCTTCGGTCAAATCGCTACAGACTTCATTAAGGCTATCGATTTGCTTGAGCGTAACAAATTCGACTCAACCAAATCAGGAATAGCAACAGTTTGGGCAGCAGAGGCTTACCTTGCTCGCGTATTCTTGTTCTACACAGGTTTCTACCAAAAAGACTCAATGCCACTGAACGATGGCGAGGAGCTAACAAAGAGCGAAATGATAGCATATCTTGATGATTGTATCGACAATAGCGGTCATGGTTTAGTATCTGACTTCCGTAATCTATGGGCATACTCTAATGACTATACAGCTGAAGATTGGGATTATGCAAAAGAGAACAACCTTAGCTGGGAAGGCGACAACAATAAAGAGATTATGTACTCATATAAATTTGGTCTTAAGGGTGGTTCAAGCGTATCTTACCGTAACTTCTTCGTGATATGGCAAGGTCTACCAACCAAGATGGTATCTAACCCAGAGAAGCTATTCCCCTACGGCTTCGGTTGGGCAATGGGTTCAGTTTGTCCAGATATCTGGAACACTTGGCAAACAGAGGAGCCAGACGATATACGCCGCATGGGTAGTATCATCTCACTTGAGGATGAGACTCCTGCTTATGTGCCAACTGACGGTACTGGTGGCTGGGACTCTTGGGAGGAGACATACTACCGCTCTAAAAAGTTTATGAATGTCACATCTGTAAGTGGCTACAACGACGATGGTTCGATTGCTACAGTTTACAATACGTTTACTTATGAGCAGTATGGTGCCAACAACAACTACCTAACAGGTCAAATCACCGACTTCCCACTATTGCGCTTTGCTGATGTACTCTTGATGCACTCTGAGCTATCTCAAACCGCTGATGGAATGAACCAAGTTCGTGCTCGTGCAGGTCTTGATCCTGTAACCTACTCACTCGAAAATATCCAAAAGGAGCGCCGTTGGGAGCTATCATTCGAGGGCGTTCGTTGGAATGATATTCGCCGTTGGCACATTGCAACCGATGTATTGGGTAATCAAGCTGGTCTCGACGTTCTCAATCGTGGTGCAGTAGCTGTGGTGCCTTCTGACCTTGGTGGTGGATACGTTGCTCGCTATAATGCAACTCGTGGATTCTGGAACATCCCAGATTGCGAGATTAAACTTTCAAATGGCGTAATGATCCAAAACGAAGGTTGGAGAGAGGGTGACAACTACCTATACACAGGCTGGAGCTGATCCATCTAACAACGCATAAAAAAGCTTGGTGCCCAATCTGGGTACCAAGCTTTTTTATGTCTCGTATCGCTCTGTGACGTAACCATCTCTGCAATCACGCCTTGACGCGCGTGTGGTATAACTCTGCCTTTGCGTCAAAAATATTATGGCGATGTATTTGTTTTTATTGGGTGCGTACCATTGCGGCTTTGTGTTGTCTATCACCTACTTATGCAATTCTCGCGCTCAATATCCTTGAAGTAGCGATATGTCGAGACCTTGAGCTCGGTTGCTGCGGCATCGTCACAGACGATGATACCATTGTTGTGAATCTGTAGTGCCGAGATTGTCCACTGGTGGTTGTACGACCCCTCTACGCCATAGCGCACGGCACGAGCCTTTTTGGCTCCCGTTGCCAAGATCATCACCTGCTTCGAGGAGGTGATTGTCCCAACTCCAACGGTGAGAGCAGTCTTGGGAACCTGTGTAATATCGTTATCGAAGAAGCGTGAATTTACCGCGATAGTATCCTCTGTAAGAGTCTTAACGCGTGTGCGAGAGTTGAGCGATGAGAATGGCTCGTTAAATGCAATGTGACCATCCTCGCCAATGCCACCCATAAAGAGATCTATTCCGCCTGCCGCCTCGATCTTTGCCTCATACGCCTCGCACTCCGCCACTAAGTCGGAGGCGTTACCATTGAGGATATTTACATTCTCCGCCTTTACGTCGACATGGCTAAAGAAGTTGTTCCACATAAATGAGTGGTAGCTCTCGGGGTGCTCTTCGGCTAAACCTACATACTCATCCATATTGAATGTTACGACATTTTGAAACGACACTTCACCACGCTTGTAGCACTCAATAAGCTCCTTGTATGTCTCCAATGGAGTTGAACCAGTAGGCAATCCCAATACAAAAGGTATATCAGTTTTTGCAGCCTTCTTTTTGATCTCTGCGATTATTTGGCGTGCTGCCCATGCAGCTACATTCTCTTTGTTATTTTCAATTATAAGTCTCATAGTCGTATGATTTAAAACATTTTAACAAACACCTCTATTGCTTGATACTCCGCCATTCCTAACTCATCATAGAGGCGAGCTGTATT
>JAWXTF010000056.1:0-6669 GCA_044433965.1 Rikenellaceae bacterium
TCGTTCAATTCAATAATCAAAGCCTTCAGAACAAACCTCAGAGGGGTAACCGATGTAAAATTTTTCCTATTTCGACTTACTCGTATTTTTGCTTAGTCCCCCTATTTTTTCTGGTGACCCGTATTTTTGCTTAGTCCCCCTATTTTTTCTGGTGACCCCCTTGTTACGTTACACACGGTTACAGATTGTGTATCTATTGGGGTATATGAAAACGTAAAAGGTTGAACTAATCCGAAGATTGTTCAACCTTTTTAGAGCAGAAAACGAGACTCGAACTCGCGACCCCAACCTTGGCAAGGTTGTGCTCTACCAACTGAGCTATTTCTGCATTTATTAAGAACTTTACCAAACTCAACCTCTCGACTCAACCCCTCGTTTAACCTCTGTAGCTTGCTTCAAGAGTGCGTTACTTGTTGTTTGGTGATGCAAATATAGAGCAAATTTCTATATCTGCAAAACTTTTGAGCACTTTTTTTAAACTTTTTTAAACTTTTTTCTCCAATCTATTGATATTCAGTTATTTTAAAAATGGTGTTTTTTTGTGCAATTTTTCTCTCTTTTGCAGAATTGTTGTGAAATTACTTTTTTTTTGTAAAACCTAAAGGGGTAAATATTTTTCGACGGTCTCGTGTAGCTTCTCTGAGTTTAGATGGGTGTATATCTCGGTTGTCACAATACTCTCGTGCCCCAGCATCTCTTGAACTTGCCGAATGCTCGCCCCTCCCTCCAACAGATGTGTGGCAAAAGAGTGCCGAAGAGTATGTGGACTCACACTCTTGGTGATACCTGCTGCCTCTGCTGCTCTTTTGAGAAGAGTGAAGAGCATAACTCGCGTTAGGGAGCGACCTCGATTATTGAGAAAGAGAGACTCCTCACTATTGCCATTTGACTCTCGTTGCTCAAGGTATAGATGTATTCGCTCCCTCGCCAAGGGACTAATGGGGACCAGACGCTGCTTTTCGCCCTTTCCCACCACGCGGATATAACCCTCTCCAAAGAAGAGGTCGCAGAGCCGAAGCTCGGTTGCCTCGCTCACACGAAGCCCACACGAGTAGAGCAGCTCAATAATTGCACGATCTCGCAACCCCTTGGTTGTCGATGGGTCTATAACAGAAATTATGCGGTCTATCTCTTCGATCGACAACACTTCGGGTAGCTTACGGGCAGGGTGTGGCGCCTCGATAAACTCCAATGGCGATGCCTCGATAATGTCGTTGAGTTGTAGGTAGCCAAAAAATGAGCGGAGTGAGCTCAATATGCGCGCCTGGGTGCTCTTTGCAACCCCCTTATCGAACACCGTGGTCATATATTGTTCTATCATAGGTTGATCCACTTTGCGAGGGGGGAGATCCTCATTGTCGAGCACATATTGGGCAAATGCACCTATATCGCGCATGTATGACTCAACGCTATTATTTGATAAACGACGCTCCAACTTTATATATATACGATATTTACGTGTGATATCTTCCCACCTCTTCATATTTTCTGCCATACTTTTACTACCTTTGTATTCAAATTGTGATAATAGTGTCACAAAGATAGTCAATTTAACATAATAATGGATTACGTAGAGTTAAATATTCCAATACCATCAAGCGAGATTGGTGAAATTATAACTGCCGAGTTGGCAGATTACCCTTTTGAGAGCTTCACCGAGGAGAGAGGTCAGCTCAAAGCATATATACCTCAGGAGCGTCTTGCCGATTGTAAGGAGTCTGTCGACGAGGTATTGGCAGGCTACTCTATCGAGGGAGCTCGCTACATCTCTATCGAGACTCAAAACTGGAATGCACAATGGGAGAGCAACTTTGATGTGGTCGAGGTGGGCTCCGAGATTCTTATCAGAGCTCCATTTCACCCTGCCGACACCTCTTTCCGTACTGAGGTTGTGATTATGCCTAAGATGTCGTTTGGAACGGGTCACCACGCCACAACATATCTTATGTCGGAGAAGATCACACAGATAGATATTAGCGGCAAGAGGGGGCTCGACATGGGTAGTGGCACTGGAGTATTGGCTATAATCGCTATTAAATATGGTGCGGCAGAGATGGACGCAATAGATATTGATCAGTGGGCAGACGAAAACTGCCGTGAGAATATCGTAGTAAATGGCGTGGCTGACTCCATAACTCCAATGTTGGGCGATGCCTCGCTACTTGAGGGTCGTCACTACGACTTTATACTTGCAAATATCAATCGCAACATCCTTCTGGGCGACATGCACCGCTACGTTGCAACACTCGCCCAGGGCGGTACCCTGCTAATGAGTGGCTTCTTTGTCGACGATATCGAGATCTTGCGAGAAAAGGCTAACTCCCTGGGGCTGACATATGTAGGTCATAGCGAACGCGACGGATGGGCTGTGATGCATCTTGTACGCTAAAAACAGATTCTAAATGCTCAAAAGCTACAAAGGGCGGGGTGTAGTCCTCAATACTGTGAAGTATGGCGATAGCTCGCTGGTCGCGCAACTGTTAACCGACACGGGGGGCAGGGTGAGTTTTATGGTGCAGGGGGTGCGCAGCACACGAGGGCGTGGTTCGAAGTTGGCTCTCTTTCAACCTCTCTTTGCACTCGAATTTGTGGGGCTCCAGCCAAATCGCGGCGAGCTACACAAATTTAGTGAGGTACATAGCGGCTTGACTCTTAGCAAAACACCTTTCGACGTGCGGCGCTCTACAATTGCACTATTTATTGCGGAGGTGATATATAGATTAGTTAAGGAGAGCGAGGTCAACCAGCGCCTCTTCGATTTCGTATGGGGTTCGGTGGAGGCTCTCGACACAATCGATGAGGGAGTGTCAAACTTTCACCTCTGGTTCCTCGCAAACTTGAGCCGTGTGATGGGCTTCGCTCCAACAAACAACTACTCAAAAGGGTACTACTTCGATATCAAAGAGGGGTGCTATACACCTCACAAGGCTGCTCACAACCTCGTTATGGAGCCCAATAATGCGACAATACTGCGCGATATGATCGAATGTAATGTTAACTATCTGGGCGAGATAGGTCTCAATAGACGCCAAAGAGTCGCCTTCCTTGAAGACCTAATAAGGTACTTCGGATATCACCTCGAAGAGATAAACTCCGTGAAATCTATATCAATATTAATGGAGCTGTTCTAAACGTGAATTTTGGATGACTTAATAGGGTGTGGGCTTGATGATATTGCCTCTTTCTTGCTGTGCGCTTCTTGTTTGCTGTGCGCTTCGGGTTGCTTTCTGTGCGCTTCGGGTTGCTTTCTGTGCGCTTCGGATTGCCTCCGGCGGGCGGGGATAGCACCCCCGCGGGTGCATACCTTCTTGCGCTTTGGGCTTAGAGATTGCATCTCTAAGATTATAAAGAGCAAGGAGTTGCCGCAAATAAATTTGCACAACTCATTGCTCTTTATAATTTGTAAATGCCTACGGCATTTAAACCCAAATCGAGGTTCACCTCGCTTACGTCGTGGTAGTTGTCGTAAATTCATTTGCAACAACTACCTGCTCTTTATAATTTTTTAAATGCCTATGGCATTTAAGCCCAAATCGAGGTGAACCTCGCTGATGTGGTGGTGGCAACCGAAGGTTGACACGCAAGAGATCTATTATGAGGAGCGTTGAAAGTTCACTTTCAAAAGCCCTCATAATAGATCTCTTGTTGAGGGGCAAAGCCCCCACCACATCAGTGCAACAAAAAAAGTCAACAACGAAGTTTTTGGATCCAAGCTTAGCTTGGTGCCGCGCGGCACGAGCGCGATGAGCAAGTTTTTTTGTGCCTTTACAGTATAGAAAATTATGAATTAAGGTCTTTTTTATATGTTTTTTACTATATTGTTTGTGTAATTGAAAATATTTGTTTAATTTTAGGAACTAATACCTAAAGTTTAATCTAAAACTGAGCAGATATGAAAAATTATGCAACTAAAGAGATTAAGGACATCGTCCTTATTGGAGCCCCTGGCACTGGGAAAACTACCCTTGCAGAAGCAATGGCCTTCGAGGGTAAGGTAATTGATCGCAGGGGTAGTATTGAGGCGTGCAACACGCTTTCGGATAACACCGATATTGAGCATGACTACAAGCGCTCGATATATTCGACAATCCTCTTTACGGAGTTTATGGGTCGCAAACTCAATATTATAGATTGTCCTGGTTCGGATGATTTTTGTGGCAGTCTTTTCTCGGCATTCAAAGTGGGTGATATTGGTATATTCCTCTTCAATGCGCAGAGTGGCTGGGAGGTTGGATCTGAGATCCAAGCTCGATATGCACGAATGCTCAAAAAACCTGTTATTGGCGTTATTAGCCAACTCGACTCCGACAAAGCAAACTATGAAGCTGCTATCGAGAGCATCAAGGCGGCAGCGGGACTCAAGCCCGTGATAGTTCAATACCCTATAAATCAAGGTGCTGGCTTCAACTCTTTTGTAGATGTATTGATGATGAAGATGTATCGTTTCACCGACACCAACGGCAATCGAGAGGAGTTGGATATCCCTGCCGAGGAGATGGAGCGTGCAATGGAGCTCAACAAGGAGCTTGTTGAGATAGCTGCTGAAAACGACGAGGGGTTAATGGAGATGTATTTTGACAAGGGCACACTCACTCAAGATGATATTCGTTTGGGTCTTAAATATGGTCTTTCGGCACGTGCCCTAATGCCAATATTTGTCACAAGTGGCAAGAATGATGTTGGTACTAAGCGACTTATGGAGTTCATCATCAATGTAGCTCCAGGACCTATTGCTGCCCCAAACTTCCTCTCTGCTGAAGGCGAAGAGATTGAGGCTGATGCTGAGCAAGATGCTGTAGCATTTGTATTTAAGAGTCAATTAGAGCAACACATTGGTGAGATTAGCTACATGCGTGTGATTCGTGGTCGCATAACCGAGGGTATGGAGCTTATCAACCCACGCACAGGCAACAAGGAGAAGATATCTCAACTCTTTGCTGTAGCCGGTAAAAACCGCATCAAGGTTACCGAGCTTGGGGCAGGTGATATTGGTTGTGCAATAAAGCTTAAGGGTACTCGCACCAACGACACTCTCTGTGCGCCAGGCAACATCGTTGAGGTCGACCCAATCCAGTTCCCTGAGCCTCGCTACCGTGCCGCAATTAAGGTTAAGGAGGGTGAAGAGGAGCGCTTGGGCAAGTATCTCAATGATGCTAAATTCGAGGATCCTACGCTTGTTATCGACTACTCTAAGGAGCTTAAGCAGACTATAGTTCAAGGTCAAGGTGAGCACCATCTCAACATCCTTAAGATGAGGTTGGAGAGTGACGCTAAGACCACATTCGAATATATCGCACCTCGCATACCATATCGTGAGACTATAACCAAGGTTGCGCAAGCCGACTACCGCCACAAGAAACAATCTGGTGGTGCTGGTCAATTTGGTGAGGTTCATATGATTATCGAACCATACTTTGAGGGTATGCCAGATCCTAAGACATACAAAGTAAATGGCAAGGAGATCACCGTAAATGTTAAGAGCCGTGAAGAGCAAGATCTACCTTGGGGTGGCAAGCTACTCTTCTGCACCGCTATCGTAGGTGGCGCTATCGACGCTCGTTTTATGCCTGCTATTCTCAAAGGAATTATGGAGAAGATGGATGAGGGTCCTTTGACAGGTTCCTATGCTCGCGATATTAGAGTAGTGATTTACGACGGTAAGATGCACCCGGTAGACTCAAACGAGATATCGTTTAAGCTTGCAGCACGTAACGCCTTCAAGGAGGCATTCCGCAATGCTGGACCTAAGATCATGGAGCCAATATACGATGTGGAGGTACTTACACCTAACGACTACATGGGAGCTGTGATGAGCGACCTGCAAAACCGTCGTGCTATGATTATGGGTATGGAGTCCGACAAGGGTTTCGATCGACTTATAGCTCGTGTGCCACTATCTGAGCTCTATCGCTACTCAACATCCCTTTCATCTCTCTCTTCTGGCGCTGCAACATACTCGATGAAGTTTGCCTCGTATGAGCAAGTTCCTTCAGATGTGCAAGATAAGCTGCTTAAGGCTTATACAGACACAGACGAAGAGTAGGGTTCTGTGACTGACTGTGGTTCGTGAACATTATCGCGGCTCACAATCAGGGTAAACGCACGAAAAATATTATCTCTTATGCCTCCGGCGGGCGGGGATAGCACCCCCGCGGGTGCGTATAATTGCGCTTCGGGCTTAGAGATTACATCTCTAAGATTATAAAGATCAAGGAGTTGTCGCGAATAAATTTGCACAACTCCTTGATCTTTATAATTTTTAAATGCCTTTGGCATTTAAACCCAAATCGAGGTTCATCTCGCTGATGTGCTGAGGGGCAAAGTCCCACCACATCAGTGCAATACAAAAGTCAAAAACGATAGTTTTTTGGATCCAAGCTAAGCTTGGTGCCGCGCGGCATGAGCGCGATAAGCAGTTTTTTTGTGCGTTTGCCCTGAATAAAAACTATAATAGTTTTGATTTTCAAAATAATTGATTACCTTTGTGCCCACAATTAGTACTAATTAATAACAGAAACAACGAAATGAAAAAAGGTATTCACCCAGAGAATTATCGTATGGTGGCGTTCAAAGATATGTCGAACGACCACGTGTTTTTGTGCCGGTCCGCCGTTTCGACCAAAGATACCATCGAAGTGAACGGCGAAACCTATCCCGTGTATAAGATGG
>JAWXTF010000057.1:0-6135 GCA_044433965.1 Rikenellaceae bacterium
GTGCACGATTTGCATTCGAAGGCTATCCGAATACTTGCCATAATTTCTTACATTTCTCATAACTTCACATAATTTAATTGTTTAAAAATGTGTAAAGCTATTTCAGGACAAGTCAGGTTGGTTATTCAATGACTATACCTACAACCCAATTGCGCTTATGGATTACAAATCTCAAGCTGTCTACAAGCTAAATCGCCTAATGGGTAACGCTGGTATCAACGTTAGTCCTATCGAGGGGTTGAACTTCAAGAGCTCGTTGGGTTATAAATTCAATACCCAATCTTATCGTAAGTTCCTTCCTTCGTATGATTTGGGTGCCAACACAACCAACACAAGCGAGTATGTGACACAGACCCAATACCAAACCTATGCTTGGACTTGGGAGAATACTCTAAACTACAACTTTGAGATCAATAATATTCACTCTTTCGATGTTGTCCTTGGTCAATCGCTCGAGAAGAGCGGAATGGGTGAGTATCTCTCTGCTACAAATACTAACATGACATTAGAGCAATCTTTTGATTATGCGTGGTTAAGCAATACATCGGGTGTTGATTCATCGATTACAAGTACAACAGGTTATCCATACGTCGACAATATGTTGGCATCGGTATTTGCGCGTGCTATCTACGACTACAAAGAGAAGTACCTATTGACAGCGATGATGCGTGCCGATGGTAGTTCTAAGTTTGCTGAAGGTAATCGTTGGGGTTACTTCCCATCAGTATCTGGAGGTTGGGTAGTTTCGAGCGAGGATTTTATGGAGGGTACTCAAGGATGGTTGGACTTCTTTAAACTTCGCGCAAGTTGGGGTCAAAACGGTAACTGTAATATCGACAACTTCCAATACCTTGCACTAATTGGCTATAAATCAGATGCTTACTACTACTATGGAACCGACAAGAATACAACCGAGCAGGGAGCCTATGCAACCTCAATGGCCAATGTCGATGTAACTTGGGAGACCTCGGAGCAGCTCGACTTAGGTTTCGATGCTACACTCTTCGACTCTCGCTTCTCAGTCACATTTGATGCTTATAACAAGATAACCAAAGATTGGTTGGTTGAGGCTCCAATCCCAGGATCTTACGGTATTAGTGAGTCATATATCAATGGTGGAGATATCCAAAATAGAGGTCTCGAGTTGGGTTTGAGCTGGAGAGATAGAGTTGGTGAGTTTACATATGATATTAGTGCAAATACATCGTACAACCAAAACAAGGTTCTTCGTATTGCCAATGATTCAGGTATTATCTATGGTAATAGCGATATCTTGGACCAAAACACCACCTATCTCTACGTTGCAGAGGAGGGTATGCCAATTGGTTACTTCTATGGCTTTGAGACCGATGGTATCTTCCAAAATCAAGATGAGATCGACAACTACCCATCGTTGGATGGTAGTGAGCCAGGTGACTTTAAATTTGTCGACAAGAATGGCGATGGTGCGATAACCGACGACGATAAGACCGAGATTGGTAACCCATTCCCAGATTTCACTGGTGGTTTCAATATCTCGGTAGCCTATAAGGGTTGGGACTTCTCGGTTGTTGGAAAGTATGCTTTGGGTCACCAAATTGCACAAGCTTACCGCCTTGAGACAAATAGAACATATTATAACTGGACTCAATGGCAGTACGATAATCGTTGGACTGGCGAGGGTACATCGGACACATATCCACGTATCGGTGGTCAAAACAACTTCTTGTATATCTCGGACTACTACATCCACGATGCAGATTATCTTAAAATCCAAAACATTACGTTGGGTTACGACTTGAAGAGAGTGTGGAAAAATGCACCGCTAAAGAAGATCCGTATCTATGGTTCACTACAAAATTGGTTTACGTTTACCGAGTACAATGGACTTGATCCAGAGGTTGGTTACGGTGGTACCGATGGTTGGTCATCGGGTATCGATTTGGGATACTATCCAAGTGCAAAGTCAATGGTCTTTGGTGCTAATATTACATTCTAAAAATATCTTTAAAAAATAGGGTTATGAAAAAAATATTTTTAATTTTATCCGTGGCATTCTGCCTCTCGAGCTGTAATGAGTTCCTCGAGACCGAGAGCTATACCACACTCAACTCAGGAAACTTCCCTGCAACAGCAGATGATGTTCAAGACCTTATAACAGGAGCCTACTCTGCGCAGACCTCCTATATCAACAATACTATCAAATCGCACCCATATTTTGTTGCAGAGACTGCTTCAGATGAGCGTTTAGGTGGAGCGGGTGTATCTGATTGGAGTACACAGTGTCTCGACAAGCTAATGATCTCTACCGTTGATGATCACAGCGCATTTTGGTCGAACCGCTACAAAGGTGTATATCGTGCCAATATGGTTATCGAGTCAATCGACGATTGTACAGGATTTACCGACGAGGCTGAGAAGAACCATATGTTGGGTGAGGCATATTTCCTTAGAGCACTCTTCTATTGGGAGCTTGCGCAACTCTTCGAGAATATCCCAATGCCTACCTACACCACAGACTATGACCTAACACAAGTATCAGTTGATGAGCTATATGCTCAGATCGGTACCGACTTTGTCAATGCAATCGAGCTTTTGGAGCGTAAGCAGTTCGATGTGAACTACTCGGAAATGGCTACAGTGTGGGCTGCCGAAGGCTATTTGGCTCGTGTATTCCTATTCTATACTGGATTCTATGGCAAGTCGTCGATGCCGCTTAACGATGGTGGATCGTTGACAAGCTCACAGATGGGTGACTATCTAACCGATTGTATCAACAATAGTGGTCACGGTTTGGTCTCTGATTTCCGCAACCTTTGGGCCTACTCAAATGAGTATACGGGAGCTTATTGGGACTATAGCAAAGAGAATGACCTCAAGTGGGAGGGTGACAACAACAAGGAGATTATCTATACCTATAAGTTCGGAATCAAGGGTGGTAGTTCAACCTCGTATCGTAACTTCTTCACAATTTGGCAAGGTTTCCCAACGCTACTTGGAATCAGCTACCTCTATCCATATGGTCACGGTTGGGCAATGGGTAGCGTATGTCCCGACATCGTAGAGACTTGGGAGCGTGAGGAGCCAAATGATATTCGTCGTGATGGTAGTATTATATCAATTGCCGACGAGATTCCAGCTTACTCGGATGGCTATGCAGGTTTCGACTCATGGGAGGAGACTATGTATCGAGCTAAGAAGTTTATGCCTATTACATCTTATAGCAGCGATGGGTCGACTCTATATCAGACATTTACCTATCTTCAATATGGAGCCAACAATAACTACCTATCGGGTCAAATTACAGATTTCCCACTTATGCGTTTTGCCGATATTCTCTTGATGCACTCCGAGATTACCCAATCGGTCGATGGAATCAACCAAGTTCGTACGCGTGCTGGTCTCGATCCAATCGCAAGTTACTCGTTGGATGCACTTCAAAAGGAGCGTCGTTGGGAGCTATCGTTTGAGGGTGTTCGTTGGAATGATATTCGCCGTTGGGGTATCGCCGAGGAGTTGTTGGATAATCAGATTGGTATTGCAGTTGTCAATCGTGGTGCCGATGCAGTGATGCCATCAGATATTGGTGGTGGATACTCTACTCGCTACAAAGCAACTCGTGGATTTACAATGATTCCAAACTGCGAGATCGAACTCTCGAATGGTGTGATGATCCAGAACGAGGGTTGGAACGAGGGTGACAACTACCTATATACTGGTTGGAGTTGATTTAAAAGAAGCCGACTAACAAGGTCATTTTCGGCACTTCCTTCCGCTTTTTAATCTTCACGTACCCAAAGTACGCTGCGGTTTAAAATGCTCACGAAGCCCCAAAACTAACCTTGTTATTCGACTTCTTGCAAAAAAATAGAGGATGGCCTTTGTGGGTCATCCTCTTTTTGTTAAAGTAAATCTAAATATCTGCTATCGAACAACTCGGCCAGAGGTGGAACCTCCCATAAGCGAAAGAACCTCGTCGAGCGAAACGTAGTTGAAATCACCTTCGATTGAGTGACACAAACATGATGATGCTACCGCAAAACGAATTGCTACACTTGGCTCACTTAGAGTATCGCTATTGAGAGCATATACCAAACCAGCACCAAATGAATCTCCACCACCTACACGGTCGATGATATTTTTAATCTCGTATGGGGTGTACTCTCCGCTGTCGTTTAGTGGAGCAAAGTGAGGCGCATCAGAAGCCACATCGTAGAGCATTGCGCCCCAATTGTTGTGTGTGGCAGAGAGTGACTCTCGAAGAGTGATGGCTACTTTTGAGATATTAGGGAAGAGTTTTACCGCTTCACGAGCAACCTCCACATAGCGGTTGGCATCGATCACACCACCGTGAACATCACTACCCTCGATACTGAGTACATCGGCCATATCCTCCTCGTTGGCAATTACCACGTCGATATATGGCAATAAAGAGCTCATCACCTCACCAGCAAGTTCGGTAGCACTTTTATCCTCTCCCCATTGCCACAACTTTTTGCGAAAGTTAAGATCGCATGAAACAGTTAACCCTGCAGCCTTAGCCGCTTTAGCTGCTATGAGCGATGCCTCGGCTGCCACCTTTGAGAGCGATGGTGTGATACCTGTGAAGTGGAACCAGTCGGCACCATCGAAGATCGTATTCCAGTCATACGTTGTGCCATCGACCATCGAAACAGAAGAGTATTCACGGTCGTATACTACTCGGCTTGGACGTTGGTTAGCACCCTTCTCGACAAAGTAGAGACCCATGCGACCAATTTTTGATTTGTTAATGTGCTCTACATTAACCTTCAATCCACGAAGCGTGGTGATACAAGCATCAGTAATGTCATTGTCGGGAAGCGATGTGACAAAAGTTGCATCACCACCGAGCATTGCGATCGAAGCGGCAACGTTTGCCTCGGCTCCTGCAAAGGTTAAATTTTGTTTGCCAGGCATAGATTGGCTGAAGCGTAGATTGTTGTCGGGGCAGATGCGTCCCATTATCTCGCCAAATGTTATTACTTTTTTCATATTCGTAATTATTAAAGGTTGTTGATTAGCTCTCTAACTTTGCGTGCATTCTCCTCGATTGTTTGCCAATCGTGGTTCTCGATCAAGTGGCGCTTTGCGATCCACGAACCACCGATTGCAGTGATAAGATCTGAGCGAAGATACTCCGCAGCATTATCTTGACTTACGCCTCCAAGTGGGATAAATTTGAGACCCAAGTAGCGATATGGAGCAACCATATTGTTAAGGTGCTTCATTCCTCCCAAGGTATCGGCAGGAAAATACTTCATCACACGGCAGCCAAATTTAAGAGCCATCTCTATATCTGATGGAGTTGCAATACCGGGTGCAAATGGAACACCAGCCTCTAAACAAGCAGCCATCACGTCGGCGTTGCAGCCAGGTGCCACTGCGAAATCTACGCCAATGTTGGCAATTGATTCAACTTGCTCTTTGGTTATCACAGTTCCAACACCCAAGATTATTTCGGGAGCCTGCTCCTTAACAATCTTGATAGCTTCAAGTGCGCCAGGGGTGCGTAGTGCAAGTTCGATTGTATCAACGCCACCACGTTGCAATGCTCTTACACAAGGAATTGCATCCTTTGGATCATTAATCTCCAATACAGCGATAACTTTCGACTCGGCGATTTTCGCTGCAACAGTTTCATTTAGAATAGACATACGTTTTATTTTTTAAGTAGTTATTAGTGCTTCTTTAAATAGTTATGTATCCAAATAATCTACACAAATTATTTGGATTCGTCAGACATCGCACAAATATACATATATTTTTGTTTTACCACAAATTTTAAGTAACAAATGTTGAATTATCTGCGAATTAAGGTTTGAGCTCCACCAAACCAAATTCTACTATTGTTATATACTGCCCCACCCCCGAACCAATTCACTAAGAGTAAGGGGCTTTATCGATCGGTAAAGCCCCTCTCCTTAGAGGTTACGAATTAAATTTTTCAAACCTTAATTCGCATTATACATAATAATTGAAATTTTATAATTATCTTTACATGTGCAAAACACTTATTATGAAACCCACATGACCTTCAGTCACCCAGAATGATGAAAATGCCCAACGATGTATTATCTTTGTGTATTCACACACACATTATTATCTATGGGGTCAATATCATTCGATCAAGTAGTG
>JAWXTF010000058.1:0-5692 GCA_044433965.1 Rikenellaceae bacterium
CGAGGTTCACCTCGCTGATGTGGTGTGGCAACCGAAGGTTGACACAGAGATATCTATTATGAGGAGCGTTGAAAGTTCACTTTCAAAAGCTCATCAGAATAGATATCTCGCCGGGGGGGCAAAGCCCCCACCACATAAGCGCAGCACAAAAAGTCAAAAACGACAGTTTTTGGATCCAAGCTTAGCTTGGTGCCGCGCGGCATGAGCGCGATAAGCAGGTTTTTTCGTGCACATAAGCGCAACAAAAAAGTCAAAAACGACAGTTTTTGGATCCAAGCTTAGCTTGGTGCCGCGCGGCATGAGCGCGATAAGCAGGTTTTTTCGTGCACATAAGCGCAGCACAAAAGTCAAAAACGACAGTTTTTGGATCCAAGCTTAGCTTGGTGCCCGCGCGGCATGAGCGCGATAAACGATTGTCAATCACGCATTTACGCAGC
The DNA here is from genome assembly GCA_044433965.1 of Rikenellaceae bacterium. GTDB lineage: Bacteria > Bacteroidota > Bacteroidia > Bacteroidales > Rikenellaceae > Alistipes. The sequence goes on from JAWXTF010000058.1 coordinate 438, forward strand.
CTAAGCCCCACAATTAACTAATACTATCAATAAAGATAAGAGTTAGCAATATAGGGCACACATAACGCAAGAGGAACACAACAAGCGTGAGCACCTTAAATTTGGAGGCACCAAAGTCGGTGAACTGTTCTTTGAGAATCTTCTTGTCGATCACCCAGCCGGCGAAGATTGATATTCCTAAGCCGCTCAGGGGCAGCATGATATTTGAGGTGAGGTAGTCCAGAGAGTCAAAGATTGACTTTCCGCATATCGAAATTGAGGACCAGTTACCCAACGAGAGAGAGCATACTACGGCAAGTAGTGCCACTATGAATGAGGTGACCATGGCAGCCTTGCGGCGTGTGATTTTCCACTCCTCGACGATGTAGAGCGTCACAACTTCGTGGAGTGAGATGGTCGATGTTAGGGCTGCGATGATCAGTAGCAAGAAGAATATTGACGACCATAATATGCTGAGTGGCATATTGTTGAGAATCTCAGGCAGCGTGATAAAGACTAAGGCTGGTCCCTGTGAGGGGGTGATGCCAGCGCTAAATACCACTGGGAAGATCATGACCGCTGCAATCACTGCGACTAATGTGTCGAGCACGGTGACGCTGATTGCTGTACGTAGCAATTTTGTTTTGCGGTCGAAGTATGAGCCATATGTCACCAAGGCACCGAAGCCCACCGAGAGAGAGAAGAATGCCTGCCCCATTGCCTTGTAGAATACATCTGTGGTGATCTTCGAGAAGTCCGGCTTGAAGAGAAATGTTAGACCCTCACCACTATTGGGCAACATCACCGAGTTTATCGACATCACTATAAGTATAATAAATAAGATTGGCATAAGAAGTTTTGAGCTATTCTCAATACCGTTTTTAATGCCAAGTTGCACTATAAAGTGAGTCGCTGCAATAAATATAAAGGCGAAGAGTATTGGCTTTGCGGGGTTCGACACGAAGGCTCCAAAGAAGGCTGTATACTCTTCAACATTGTGGAGCGTCGAGAGCTCACCCGTGACGGCACTAAAAAAATATTCGGCAGTCCAGCCTGCAACAACAAAGTAGAATCCCATGGTCAATATCGAGATCATCACTTGCCAGAATCCTAAACCACTCCAGCGACGGTCGAAGTGGTTGTATGCCCCCACAACGTTGCTTTTGGCTTGACGTCCAATAGCCATCTCGGCAAGCATCACAGGAAGTCCCAGCATCAAAATACATCCGATGTAGACAATCAGAAAGGCAGCACCTCCACTTTCGCCCAATACATACGGAAATTTCCAAATGTTGCCGAGCCCTACGGACCCTCCAGCTGCAACAAGTATAGCTCCAATACGGCTACCGAGTGTTGCTCTCGTGGTGTTGTGTGCTTCCATACCTTTTTTCTTATGTTATGAGTTGCCTCCTGTCCTGTTCCTGTTCCTGCCTCTTGTCCTTCCTGACTCTTGCCTCTTGCCTCTTGTTTACTCTTCGAGTAGTACGCTTACTCGTCCGATCTTGCCTCCAAGTGGTGGTGCGAGCTTTGCTACTTCGCACCTTACCCCTTCGATTTGGGGTATATCTCGTTTGAGCGCCTCGATTATATTGAGTGCTACGGCCTCAATTGTGCGCTGCTTGATGCTCATCTGGTGTTCTACTATATCGTAGACTGTGAGGTAGTTGACCGCTTGTGTAATGTCGTCAGCAGCTATATCTTTTTGCGATGTGGCAATCTCGATGTTCACCACGAAGCGGTTACCTACCACCTGCTCCAAATCGTAGCAGCCGTGGTAGGCACGAAACTCCATGTCGCTGAGTTTTATTGTGTAGTGCATTACTCAACAGTGATTAGATAGTAATTCTTTTTGCCACGTTGCACCAATAGGTACTTGTCGGCAATAAGGTCTGTGGCCTCTACCGCGCGACTCTGGTCTGCTAACTTCTCTTTGTTGAGCGAGACGCCACCGCCCTGCACCAACTTGCGGCACTCACCCTTCGAGGGGAAGATTGCAGCCTTCTCGGTGCAGATATCTACAAATGACGCACCAAGATCAGCCTTTGAGATGGTGAATTGAGGAACTCCCTCAAAGACCTGGAGAAGAGTCTGCTCGTCGAGTGATTTGAGAGCCTCCGAAGTGGCGCCACCAAATAGGATATTCGAAGCAGCTATAGCCTTCTCCAACTCCTCGGCAGAGTGGATCATTGTGGTAATCTCTTCTGCCAAACGCTTTTGGAGGATACGCATGTGAGGTGCCTCCTCGTGTTGCGCCGTAAGAGTCTCTACAGTCTCGCGGTCGAGAAGTGTGAAGATACGAATGTAGCGCTTAGCATCCTCGTCGCTCACATTGAGCCAGAATTGGTAGAACTTATAGGGTGAAGTGTACTTAGGGCTAAGCCAAACGTTGCCACTCTCGGTCTTCCCAAACTTGGTGCCATCCGCCTTGGTGATAAGTGGGCAAACAATAGCAAATGCCTCAGCCTCAGAGCCTAACTTGCGACGAATGAGCTCGGTACCTGTAGTGATATTACCCCACTGGTCGGCACCACCCAACTGTATCTTGCAGTTCATATTCTCGTAGAGGTGCAAGAAGTCGTACCCTTGAACCAACTGGTAGGTGAACTCGGTAAATGACATTCCTTCGCCATCGCCATTGAAGCGCTTTTTGACAGAATCCTTTGCCATCATGTAGTTCACAGTGATGCACTTACCTATGTCGCGGATAAAGTCGAGGAACGAGAAGTCGCGCATCCAGTCGTAGTTGTTGACCATCTGTGCAGCGTTAGCAGCGTCAGAGTCGAAGTCGATAAGTTTCGAAAGTTGAGCCTTGATCGCCTCTTGGTTGTGGCGAAGTGTAGGCTCGTCGAGCAAGTTGCGCTCAGCAGATTTTCCACTTGGGTCGCCAATCATACCTGTAGCACCACCAATAAGAGCTAAGGGACGGTGTCCACACTCCTGGAAGTGCTTGAGGATCATCACACCCACCAAGTGACCAATGTGAAGTGAGTCGGCAGTAGGGTCAATTCCCAAATATGCTGTTGTCATCTCCTTCTCCAACTGCTCTTTAGCACCTGGCATAATTGTGTGGATCATACCTCTCCACTCTAACTCTTCGATAAAATTTTTGTTTGCCATCGTTATATTTTTTGTTATTCTATTTGCAAATTAAATCTCTCCTTAAACTTCGAGATCTGTGGGTTGAGCTTCACTAAGTGTGCTATCTTATCCTCTAACTTTACGGGGCGATATGCTACAATCGTCTCGTCGAGAATAAGATCAAGCTCCACTAAACCACTCACCCCGCTGAGCTCGACAACTTTGTAGAGCAGCTCGCTCATCGAACGTTCGATCTCACTCTTTAGCTCGGTTGTGGGAACCTTCACCCTAATCTTGTGCCCCTCGAACTCCATCGCCTCAAATGGAACTGCAAAGCGTGGTCGCCATGAGGCGATAAAGGCGTGTATCTTGTCGCGTGAAGCCTCTAAGAGCTCCTCACTGCGAGGATCTATGCGGCTCTGCTCCTCTCCCTCTTCGCTCTGCTCCGCCCCCACTTGGGAGCTGTTTGTTGCTTTTCCGCTCATAATGTCGCTGAGCGAGATGAGCGGCTTGAGTGGCGAGGTTGTCTTGCGAGGTTTTGGCTCTGGCGCCTTTGGTGCCTCTGCTGCCTTTTGAGGTGCTTGTGGCTGAGGCGCTTGTGCTTGTGGCTGTTGTGGTGCTATTGTGACCTTTAGCTCCTCTGCTTTTTCTGCCTTCTTGCCGTTGAGCTCGGGTAGCGAGACCTCTACATCGAGGTAGTTCCCTACCCCACTATTTTTTTTTTGACCGAGACCCGCTATTTTCATAAGTCCCAGTTCAACTAATAATCTTTGGTTCGACGACTGCCTAAGTTTGCCATCTGCTTCGGTGAGCACCGTAATCGTTGCGAAGAGAAACTCTATGCTGCACCTCTCTGCCTGCTGTCGATATCTATTAGTTAGTGCCTCGGTGTACTCCATAAGAGTGAGCGAGGCGGGATTCTTTGCCATCAGAAGGTCTCTACAGTGAGCCCCGAGACCTGCCATAAAGGTTTGTGCCGAGAAGCCTTGCGAGAGGACCCTATCGAATATCAACAATGAGTCGACATAGGAGCCCGAAAGCAGGGAGTCGGTGATGGTGAAATAGGTGTCGTAGTCGAGTATGTTGAGCGTCTGGGCAACTCTCTTATAGTCGAGCGTGGTGCCACAGAACGAAACCGCCTTATCGAACATCGAGAGTGCGTCACGCATACCGCCATCAGCCTTTTGGGCTATCAGGTTGAGCGACTCCTCGTCTGCGGTGATGCTCTCCTGCTGTGCTATATGACGTAGGTACCCTACACCATCCTCAACCTTAATGCGGTTGAAGTCAAAGATCTGACAGCGTGAGAGAATCGTCGGCAGGATCTTGTGCTTCTCGGTGGTTGCCAATATAAATATTGCGTGTGCTGGTGGCTCCTCCAAAGTCTTAAGGAATGCGTTGAATGCCGCTGCCGAGAGCATGTGAACCTCATCGATGATAAAGAGCGCATACCTACCCAACTGCGGAATGATGCGCACCTGCTCGATGAGCGAACGGATGTCGTCAACCGTATTGTTCGATGCAGCATCCAACTCATGGATGTTGAGCGAGCGGTTTTCGTTGAAGCTACGGCACGAGTCACACTCATTACACGCCTCAGTACCATTGGGAGAGAGACAGTTGATAGCCTTAGCAAAGATACGCGCACAGGTGGTCTTACCCACTCCGCGAGGCCCGCAAAAGAGATAGGCGTGCGCCAACTGCCTGCGCTCAATTGCATTTTGAAGCGTAGAGGTTATATGATTCTGACCTACAACAGAGTTAAATGTCGCTGGTCGGTACTTTCTTGCACTAACAATAAATTCTCCCATAATGCAGCAAAGATAATAAATTTTAATCTAATTAATCTCTATTTGAGGGTAAACGCGCGAAAAAAAACTGCTTATCGCGCTCATGCCGCGCGGCACCAAGCTAAGCTTGGATCCAAAAACTTCGTTTTTGACTTTTGTGTTGTACTTATGTGGTGGGGGCTTTGCCTGGGGTTGATGCCTTGGTTGCCGCTTGCTTATCGCGCTCATGCCGCGCGGCACCAAGCTAAGCTTGGATCCAAAAACTTCGTTTTTGACTTTTTTGTGTTGCACTGATGTGGTGGGGGCTTTGCCTGGGGTTGATGCCTTGGTTGCCGCTTGCTTATCGCGCTCATGCCGCGCGGCACCAAGCTATAGCTTGGATCCAAAAACTCCGTTTTTGACTTTTTT
>JAWXTF010000059.1:0-4895 GCA_044433965.1 Rikenellaceae bacterium
AGCTCACAGAAAAGAAGCAAGAAGCGCACAGAAAGCAAGCAAGAAGCGCACAGAAAGCAAGCAAGAAGCGCACAGAAAGCAACCCAACCGAAGCGCACCCGCAAAAATTCACTCTCACAGCCGACGCATTACGCCTTCTGGTGATCCAGCTGTTTACGGATAGCGTCGAGAGCCTCATCGAAAGCCTCCTCAAAGCTTTTGGCGCGGCGTTCGGCAAACATATCGTTGCCAGGCATACGTAGGTTTATCGAAGCTACTTTATTACCTTTTTCGTGATCTTTATCTAATTTAAGTATCACTTCTACACCCGTTGAGCGCTCAGCGAATCTTTCGAGTTTTGCGATTTTTGCCTCTACGAAGTCGATAAGTTTCTTATCGGCATCGAACTTTACTGATTGAATCTGTACATTCATAACATCAAAATTTAGTAGTTCAACAATTTGGTGTCGAGCTGCTTACTCTTCACCACTATATTTATTTATGCAAGGGGATTATCCCCCTGGTTTCGTCGTATTCACAGATACCTCCTTTGTGCTCCTTACTCGGTATCTCTTCTCTCCTTGTTCACATGCACCTCGCACCTGCTTGTAGCCTCTTGCTCCTTATTCGTAGTCTCCTCGATCTTGCTTGTAGACTTTCCACTTGGGGTTACGCTGCGAGGGTGTGCTGCGGCATATGCCGTTTGGAGGTGTGAGATCGAATTGTGGGTGTAGATCTGTGTTGCCTGCAAAGAGCTGTGACCAAGTAGCTCCTGGATCTCTCGCATATCGGCACCTGCCGTGAGCAGATGCGTAGCAAAGGTGTGTCGAAGAACGTGAGGGCTCTTTTTGCCGTGAATCTTGGCATTGCCCAGAGTGTTGTGCACTATCCTATAGATCATATTTGTGGTTAGTGGCTCTCCTCTACGAGATAAAAATAGTGAATTTTGTTCATTTTTCCAAATATTTTCTGATTTTATTTTTGCTACGTAGCTCAAAATCGCCTCTCGCAACTCCTCGACAATCGGCACTAACCTCTCTTTATCGCCCTTTCCGCGCACCTTGAGATCCCGCATAGAGTTGCTAAAGTCGGAAAGACGAACCCCCTGCAACTCCGATAGTCGGATCCCTGTGGTGTAAAACATCAATACAATAAGAGCGTTGCGCTGCTCAAGGAGTTGATCTCGCTGCTCAGCACCCCCTTCCAACACCTCTTGCATACGACTCTGCACCACAAATGATGGAAGTTTGCGCCCCACTTTGAGTGAACGCACATGAGCCGTTGGGTCCCGCTGTGTGTAGCCCTTAGACCGAGCCCATCTAAAGAAGCTCCTCAACGTCGAGAGTGAGCGGTTGATGGTCGACTCATGGAGCTTTCCCGACTGCGATAGCTCCACAATCCACTCGCGGACATCCTCAGTACTTACAAGCGAGGCATCGAAGAGCTCCTGCTCAATTTCAAGAAAGTGCAAAAAACTCTCCAAATCTCGTCTATATGCCAAGATTGTATTGGGGGATGAACGACGTTCACTCTCGATATATGTCAAAAATGAGGAGATCATAGCTCTTATTTTAAATTATTTGAACCAATCCACGCTGGTGTATATTACATTCACTCCTCCTTATACGAGAAATGTATTAACCTGAGTTTTGGATAAGATGCTCTTATCCAAAACTCACGTTATTATATTTATTGCAGGGTAAACGCGCGAAAAAAAATTATAAAGAGCAAGGAGTTGTGCAAATCTATTTGCGGCAACTCCTTGCTCTTTATAATCTCTAAGGTACGCACCCGCGGGGGTGCTATCCCCGCCCGCCGGAGGCAGTCCGAAACGCACAGAAAGCAAGAAGGTACGCACCTGCGGGGGTGCTATCCCCGCCCGCCGAAGGCAGTAAGAGATAATATTTTCATGCGTTTACCCTGTGTCACAATAAAGAGGCGAGGCGAACCTCTTCTATATTGGGAAGAGTCACTTGCTCTAACCGCACTTAGAGTAGCCGCAACTCATACATGTAAGGCAGCCATTTTGGTATGCCATCTCCTCTTGCCCACAACTTGGGCAGCTACCCTTACACTTGGTTCCATCGGCAATATATTGCTTTAGAGCGCGTTCAACGCCATTTTTCCAAGTGTTGATACTTTCAGAGTTGAGATGTAGAGAGTCGATTAGTGTCACCACATTTTCGATTGGCATTCCTTGACGCAACACCCCTGAGATCAATTTAGCGTAGTTCCAGAACTCCTCGGAGAAGAGACGAGAGACGCCACCTATAGTATTTGTGTAACCATAACGATCTTGGTATTGGAAGTCGTAGCGCTTGTTGCCCCCCTCCTCACGTACTTTGAGGATGTAGCCGTTGGTTATCGCAGGTGGGATATACATTGCATCCTCCTCGATTTTACCTGTAAATATCTCGTATGGACGGTTGTTCTGTAGACCCACAAAGGCGATCCAGTTCTCGGCACCATTCTTAAATCGTACAATGTCGGCAGGTATCGACTTAGGACGTTTCATAAGGTTGGGAGCGCTCTCAGAGGGCTTATTGCTCTTCTCGATCAACACACCGTCTCGACAGCCATCACGGTAGACTGTGATACCCTTGCAACCACACTCCCACGCTGTGCGGTAGACATCTGCCACAAGTGCCTCGCTCACGTCGTTGGGGAGGTTTACTGTGACCGAGATTGAGTGATCCACCCACTTCTGGATTGCGCCTTGCATCTTGACCTTAGCTACCCAATCGATATCATTGGCAGTTGCTTTGTGGTATGGCGAGGCAGCGACCATTGCGTCGAGCTCCTCGTCGGATATTGTAGCGAGTGCCGATGTGTCGTAACCTGCTGCTGCTGCCCACCTCATAAAGTTGTGGTGGTATACGTAGTACTCTTCGAACTTCTCGCCAGTCTCGTCGATAAATGTAGCAACTTTATCCTTATCCGAGGGGTTTATCTTGCGACGACGCTTATACACAGGGCGGAACACAGGCTCGATACCCGATGTGGTTTGCGACATTAGCGAAGTAGTTCCTGTTGGTGCTATGGTAAGCATCGCAATATTGCGACGTCCCACATTAAGCATCTGTTGGTAGAGGGTAGGATCTACCTCGCGCAGGCGCTCAATCATTGGGTTACCTACCTCCTTGGCAGCATCGAACACCTCGAAAGCACCACGCTCTGATGCCATCTTAACAGATGTGCGGTATGCCTCCACTGCGAGAGTGCGTTGAATCTCCACAGCGAAGTCGGTAGCCTCGTCGGAGCCATAGCGAAGCCCAAGTGCAGCCAACATATCACCCTCGGCAGTTATGCCAAGACCTGTTCGACGACCCTTGAGAGCCATCTCACGAATCTTTTGCCACAGTTGGAGCTCTACGCGGCGAACATCGTCATCCTCGGGATCTGTTGCTATCTTCTCTATTATAAGGTCTACCTTCTCAAGTTCCAGGTCGATGATGTCATCCATCATACGCATTGCGCTCTCCACATGACTCTTAAAGAGGTCGAAGTCAAATTTTGCCTCTGCGGTGAAAGGGTTCTCAACATAACTGAATAGGTTGATTGCCAATAGGCGGCAAGAGTCATAGGGGCATAGAGGAATCTCGCCACAAGGGTTAGTCGAGACTGTTGTGAAACCCTCTTCGGCGTAACAGTCTGGAATGCTCTCACGGATTATAGTATCCCAAAATAGCACTCCTGGCTCAGCTGACTTCCATGCATTGTGTATTATCTTATCCCACAATTTTTTAGCGTCTATATCCTTGGCATATTTGGGGTTATCACCCTTGATTGGAAATTGTTGACGGTAGGGCACCCCAGCGAGTGCCGCACGCATAAAGTCGTCGTCAAGCTTCACCGAAACATTTGCTCCAGTCACCTTACCCATATCGGTTTTGGCATCGACAAAAGCCTCAGCATCGGGGTGTTTCACCGAGATGGAGAGCATCAAAGCTCCACGGCGACCATCTTGAGCGACCTCACGTGTGGAGTTGGAGTAACGCTCCATAAAGGGAACAATACCAGTTGAGGTGAGCGCCGAGTTGTAGACAGGGCTGCCAGCAGGGCGGATATGCGAGAGATCGTGCCCCACACCTCCACGACGCTTCATAAGCTGCACCTGCTCCTCGTCGATACGGAAGATTCCACCGTAGGAGTCAGCTGGGTTTTTGTGACCTATCACAAAACAGTTGGAGAGCGACGCCACCTGTAGAGAGTTACCAATACCGGTCATTGGACCTCCTTGTGGGATTATGTAACGGAAGTGGTCGAGAAGATTGAAGATCTTCTCGTGACTCATTGGGTTGGGGTACTTTCGCTCAATGCGCTCTATTTCAGAGGCTATACGATTGTGCATATCTGCTGGAGATGCCTCGTAGATCTTGCCGAAAGAGTCTTTGAGAGCATACTTGCTTACCCATACAGTCGCTGCGAGTTCGTCACCTGCAAAGTACTCTTTGGCTGCTGCAACAGCGTCGTTGTAGCTGACTTCTCTAAGTGGCGCTGCAGGCGTTACAATTCTTGACATAATTTATTTTAGTTTTTACTTGATGCAATATATTCGTTAGAGAGTACAAAAATCGTCATTTTTTGACAAACAACAAAATCAAAACAGAAAAAGTTATTCACAAACTTATTGACAATTGGTCTATATTGTTGAGTAACATCAACTACCGTATGCTACAGCTTCAAATATCGAGCAGGGCTAACACGCGCAAAATATTGCTGCTTGCTGCTTCTTGCTGTGCGTTTCGGTTGGGTTGCTTGCTGTGCGCTGCTTGCTGCTTTCTGTGCGCTTCTCACTGCCTCCGGCGGGCGGGGATAGCACCCCCGCGGGTGCATACCATTGCGCTTTGGGCTTAGAGATTGCATCTCTAAGATTATAAAGAGCAATGAGTTGCCGCAAATAAATTTGCACAACT
>JAWXTF010000060.1:0-4377 GCA_044433965.1 Rikenellaceae bacterium
CGATAAGCAAGTTCTCAAGGCATCAATCCCAGGCAAAGCCCCCACCACATCAGCGCAACACAAAAGTCAAAAACGACAGTTTTTGGATCCAAGCTTAGCTTGGTGCCGCGCGGCATGAGCGCGATAAGCAAGTCCTCAAGGCATCAACCCCAGGCAAAGCTCCACCACCTCAGTGAGGTATATGCTTTATAGTCTCAACTAAGGAAGCTTTATAGCGATAATTGCGACATAGTCACCGCGATCGTATCCTTCTGTAGGTTCTTCGGGAGCATCATCGGAGTATAGAGGGTGTCGGGTGAGGGTTTGTGCGTATGTCAACGTGCCAAATTTGGTTTGTTCCAACAGTTCAACTTTCTCGGCTGTGGTGCGCCACGACGCCTGTTTAACGAGTTCTATAGGGTAGGGTAGCTTTGGTGCAACCCCCTGCAATAGAGGGTGATCCCACGAGCCAACCGCCAGAGCTAAGTTGTAGAGTGTTCCATAGGAGCTCTCCTTGGGCACATCAATCACAATGATTTTTCCACCTGGGCGTAGTGCTCTGTGTGCCTTTTCGAAAGCCATCTTCAGGTCGCTGATGTAGCAGGGGCAGCCATTAAAGAGAATGGTGTCGTATAGCTCCTCGCCCAATTCGGCTTGCTCGACAGTAACCACTTCGACCTCCATGCCGCGCTTACGTGCGATCTCAGCCATTCCTGCTGCTGGTTCTATTCCCTTTGTCACCTTAATATTGTAGTCGTCAGCTAAAATTTTCTCGAAGAGACCGCTTCCGCAGCCAATCGAGAGAACCTCGCCAACACTCCCGCTGAGGGTGTGAGCAACTAATTTCACCTCGGAGTAGAGCACCGAGCGGTTCTCGATAAACCAAGCATCGTACTCCGTGGCGTACTTATCAAATCCTTCGTATCCCATTGTATGTTCAATAATTAATTAAGTAAAAAATCTATCTCTGCCACAACGAAGTTGCTACCGCCAACAAAGATCATATCCTCAGCCGAAGCCAGCTCGCGGGCACGTTGAAGTGCCGCAGCGACACTCTCTGTAGCCTCTCCCACAAGCCCAAAGGATGTTGCTCGCTCATAGAGCTTTTCCACATTGAGAGCACGGCGATTGTTGGGTTGAGTAAAAATATAGTGTGCCTCCTTGGGGAAGTGTGGCAAGATGTCATCAATCTCTTTGTCGGCAGCAAAGCCCAGCACGCAGTAGAGCTTAGAGAACTTGCTCTCAGATAGTTGAGTCACTATTCGCTTAAGGCTGTGTGGGTTGTGTCCTGTGTCGCAGATGGTAAGTGGGGCGTCGCCAATCTTTTGCCAGCGACCACGCAAATTTGTCGTTGAGGCAGTGGTCGCAACACCCTCAATGAATGCGCGTCGGCTGATCGAGAGTGGAGTGGATCTATGTAGGTAGTCGGCTGCTGCTGTGGCTGTTATCAGGTTCTCGCGTTGATATCTGCCGCTTAAGTCGAGTTCGAGATGAAATAGATATCTATCAATATGACGTTCGAGTGCAAAGAGCTGACCACCAGCGCTTGGCTTCTGTTCAAGGCAGCTAAACTGCTCCTGTGCAAAGATTATTGGCGAGTTCAAAGCATCTGCCCGAAAGGTGAAGATATTATCGTATAGCTCATTGCGTTCGCCTATAAGAACGGGCACACTCTTCTTGATTATTCCAGCCTTCTCGCCTGCTACCTTCTCGATGGTATCACCCAGATATTCAGTATGTTCAAGGGCTACATTGGTTATAATGCTCAGTATTGGTGTGATTATATTTGTCGCATCGAGCCTTCCACCCAAGCCGGTCTCGATAATTGCCACTTCCACCTGGTTGTGAGCAAAGTAATCGAAGGCAAGAGCTGTTGTCATCTCAAAGAATGAGAGTTGAAGCTCCTCCATCTTTGTGCGGTTGCGGTCAACAAAGTTTACAACCTTCTGTTTAGCTATCTTCTCGCCATCAATCCTAATTCGCTCGCGGAAATCGGTGAGGTGGGGCGAGGTGTAGAGACCTACACAGTAGCCTGCCTCACGAAGAATAGAGGCAAGAATATGCGACACAGACCCCTTGCCATTGGTACCTGCCACATGGATCGTATAGAAGTGGCGTTGTGGGTTGCCGAGATATTGGCAAAAGGAGGTAATGCGCTCTAAGCCAGGTTTGTAGGCGGCGCCACCCACCTCCTGAAACGACGGTAGCGAGGCAAATAGATACTCTAATGTTTGTGAGTAGTTCATAATCGAAGCAAAAATTTATACTATGTGGTGGCGACGACGTATGCGTAGCACCATGTAATTAAGTAGCGAGAGGATTGCCATAAATATCGCAATGCGCGCGATATAGTCTCCATGTTTGGTGTAGAAGGTGATTTTATCGTTCAGCTGAACCTCATCACTTAGGAAACCTCGCTCGTCCCATCCCATCGTCTCAAGCTTGTCACCACGCGACGATATAAAGCCTGAGATTCCAGTATTGGCACTACGTGCAATTGCTCGCCTATGCTCCACTGCTCGGATTGCCGACATCGAGAAGAGATGTTTGTAGCCAGGGGTGTTATCCCACCAGCAATCATTCGAGATGACAAACATTGCCTCAGCCCCATTTTGCACAAACTCACCATAGTAGGCTCCATAGAGCGCCTCATAGCAGATTGCTGCCCCCACCTTGGCTGTAGGATCGTCAAAGACCTTTCGCTCAGTTCCGCGACCCAACTGCCCCAGGCTGCCGCCAAGGTCGATAATGAGCGAGTCGAACGATTTGAAGAGCCAGATAAAGGGAACACTCTCAGTACCAACAACTAACTTCGCCTTGTGGTGAAGCTCTGGAGTGCCTTGAAAGGGAATATAAATTGCTGAGTTGAAAATATCGTAGTGGCTACCATCTCTATTTACGCGTGCCGTAGAGGTTTCATTACCAGCACTGTAGAACTTGACTGTGGAGACTCCCGAGATCAGTGCCGCCTGCGAATGCTTCTCGCGCATCACACCGCGTAGCTGCTGCACCGTGCGACTCCTCTCAATGTTATCGACATAAACATAGTCTGGAATTGCGCACTCGGGCATAACCACAAAGTCTGTCCCTTGCGGGATCTCCGACACCAAGGTCAATAGGTTGGTTGCCTGCTCTCTATCGTCGGGATGATCCTCTCGACCAAAGTGAATATTGGGCTGCACAACAGTGACGTTCACACTCCGCTCCTCACTCTCCTCATAAGTTGTATAGATCGCAAACGATAGCACGAGCGGTGCAAATGTCACAGCTACTGCTGTCGCGATATCTCCTTTCATCCGAGTTTGCCACGCCTCATAGATGAAAATATTGGAGAGCAACACCCAAAGCGAACCTCCGAAAAGCCCCGTATACTCATACCACTGAATAGCCCAGATGTCATGCGAAAATCCATTGCCCAAAAGTAACCACGGCCACGAAAGAGAACTGGAAGTATACCAATATTCTAAGGCTATCCATAGTGATATCAACAAGGTGTAGGAGAGGGTTTTAGATGCTTTTTTCGACACCGTGTGAAATGTCATAAATGCCATCATCGAGAGAGTCGATGAGACGATAGTTGCCGCGATAGGTCCCACAGGTGTTGCATACCATATCCACCACACTGTAGCCACATTCCACATCACAAATGTGAGTAGAGCATACCAAAAAGTACTCCACCACCCTTTGCGAGAATCTTCAGCCGATCCACTAATCCACAACAGCGGGACAAGCGCCACAAGCACAGGCAGACCACTCAAACCAAGCCAGCCCATAGAAAGAAGTATCGCAGAGAGCAATACCGCAATAAGTTTTCGCCACATATTCTTTAAATCCTAATTGTTAGAGAGATAATAACACCCCACCATATAAGTGTACAAATGTACAACAAATAGTTTTAGAAACCAAAAAATGATGCAATGTTGATATCTATAAATACTTGAAAGTATATTGCCTTTTGGCGTGTGCGCTTATTTGCTTCTTGCTGTGCGCTTCTTGCTTGCGGTTGCTTGCTGTGCGCTTCTTACTGCCTCCGGCGGGCGGAGATAGCACCTTCGCGGGTGCGTACCTTCGCGCTTTGGGCTTAGAGATGCCTACGGCATTTAAACCCAAATCGAGGTTCACCTCGCTGACGTTGAGGTGGTAACCGCAGATTGATACAGAGAGATCTATTCTGAGGGGAGTTGAAAATTCATTTTCATAAGCCCCTCTGAATAGATATCTCGTTAGGGGCAAAGCCCCCACCACATCAGCGCAACAAAAAAGGTCAAAAACGACAGTTTTTGGATCCAAGCTATAGCTTGGTGCCCGCGCGGCATGAGCGCGATAAGCAAGCGGCAACCAAGGCATCGACCCCAGGCAAAGCCCCCACCACATCAGCGCAACAAAAGGATCGGAAGC
>JAWXTF010000061.1:0-4273 GCA_044433965.1 Rikenellaceae bacterium
TAACATAAAGGTGACCGATCTAAAGTTAGGACCTAAGGATGTGACGACATACGATATTGCGCTCGATGATCTAAACTCATTTAGCAACTATCGAGTGGTTAATATCAACTACCATGGTGTTGATGAACGTTGGAAATTATATATAATTCCTACTGATGTGAAGGTCTCGATTACCTCCTCAGATGTTCGTGCGAACTATGCAACCCTAACAGCTGCTGGAGAGGCAAATGACCAAGTTGGTTTTCGCTATAGAGTATTGGGAGAGAGCCAATGGCTCGATTCTAATGAAGAGATTATAATCGAGAATGGTCAATTTTCAACCATCATTGATGGGTTGATGCCATCGACTGCATATGAGTTTATTGCCTACAGTGGTTCCGATAACTCAGAGATATTGACACAAACTACAGAGTCAATTCTCGATTTGCCAAACTCCGATTTGGAGCAGTGGAGTTTTCCCTCAACATACAATGGTGTGAACAATAAATCATGGTTCCCATTTCTTGAAGATGGTGAACAATATTGGGGTTCAGGCAACCAAGGAGCAACCACACTTGGCGATAGCTTTAACCTTACAACCCCAACAGAAGATATTCGACCAGGAAGTGTAGGAGTAAAGGCAGCAAGCCTGCAATCGAGAAATACCCTAAAGTTTGCCACAGGTAGCATCTTTACTGGTAGCTACATCAAGACAGCTGGAACCAATGGTATTATTGGCTTAGGACGCCCCTTCACAAGTAGACCAGAGGGGCTCAAGGGGTGGATGAAGTATAACTGTGGCGTAATAGATATGGTCGGAACAATACCTCCTGGAGTCGAGATAATCAAGGGAGAGACACTTGACCAAGGTTCTATATTTATCGCTCTTGGAACTTGGGATGCTGCCACCTATGGCGTCAGCTCTTTCGAGACGACTTCACTTGGAACCGAGCAGAGTCCAATGATAATAGATACGCGTGATAGTGCTACATTCTTCAACAAAAATAGTGAGGATATTGTCGCCTATGGAGAGCTAATCATCTCGGAGAGCATAGATCAATGGTGTGAGTTTTCCATAGATCTCACCTATAGAACACTCGAAATAGTGCCAACACACATAATAATTGTTTGCTCAGCATCGAGATACGGAGACTATTTTACGGGAAGTAGCAAAAGTTTAATGTTGCTTGATGATCTTAGTCTAACTTGGTAACCTGCAATATAAAAGTCAAAAACGAAGTTTTTGGATCCAAGCTTAAGCTTGGATCCCGCGCGGCAAGAGCGCGATAAGCAGGTATTTTTTCGTGCGTTTACCCTATCTTATGAATGACCTTGCAATAATCAAATTAATATACTACTTTTGTCGCGAACAAATAACCAAAACTGAGATAGATTATGCCAAGAAAAGCTAAGGATTACATTGCTATCGCACTCAAGGGGTGTGCAATGGGCGCAGCAGATGTGATACCGGGGGTGTCAGGAGGAACAATTGCTTTTATATCGGGAATATACGAAGAACTTATCAACTCGATTAAGGGAGTAGATATTAATGCTTTGAAGATGCTCCTTAAACTCGATGTAAAGGGGTTTTGGCAAAAAATAAATGGTAACTTTCTTTTAGCTGTGTTTTGTGGCGTTGCGCTCTCCATCCTTTCGCTCGCTAATATTATGACATACCTTCTGGAGAATCATCCAATAATGATCTGGTCTTTCTTCTTTGGGCTTATCATAGCTTCGTCTGTTTTAGTCTTTAAAGAGGTAAAGAAGTTTAATATTCTATCAGCGATATCAATTGTAGTAGGTATAGCCTCGGCATATTTTATTACTGTGATGTCTCCAACTGAGACACCAACTGATTGGTGGTTTATTCTCCTTTGTGGCTCTATTGCTATCTGTGCAATGATATTACCGGGAATCTCAGGCTCCTTTATCCTATTGTTGATGGGTAAATACCTCTATATATTGGGGGCTCTAAGCAACTTCGAGATTGTAACAATCGCACTATTTATGGCAGGTGCAGTGGTTGGAATTGTGAGTTTCTCACATATTCTTTCGTGGCTTCTCAACAACTACCACACGGCAACAGTATCGTTACTGACTGGGTTTATGATTGGTTCACTCAATAAGGTGTGGCCCTGGAAAGAGACTATTGAGACAACAATAAATTCCCACGGCGACGAGATTCCGCTTCTTCAACGCAATCTACTTCCGTCTAACTATGAGTCTATTAGCGGAGAGTCATCTATGTTGGCGTGGGCAATTGGTATGGCAGTTGTCGGGTTCTTAACAATATACGTTATAGAGAAGGTTGGGGACTCTCTCAAGAGATAAAAATCAACACAACCTGTTTGCCCTATTGCGGATAGGTAAGAGGGGCTTGTAGAGCATTAATTTACACCTTTACCACAATTATATCCTCCCAATTAGTAGTGTACCGAGGTGACAAGTAGCTACTGTTAACTCTATTCTTAAGCGAGTCATTTGAGCCAAGCCGTACTGAGCCAGTACCATAATAGCTGTTAATCGAGTCGAGTTGTTTCATCAGATTTTTATGTTTGGAGTGGTTTGTAGGATCAAATAGTGATGATTGCACACCCTTTGAAGATCGAATATCGTAGAGTATAACCCCTACTTTTTTATAACCATATCCCTTTTTGTAGATATTTCGAAGAGCTTTTATTGCGGCGGCTGCAAGTTCGATAGTGCTTTCTGTAGCTGTCTCAAGAGATACTATTTCGCTATTGCTATATTGTGGCATATCTGTGCGATGGCGATTTGTTGTGACAAAGATTTGCATCTGTCCAGCTACGCTCTGTTGTCGGCGAAGCTTCTCTGCTGCTGAACTCACAAAACGGCTTAGCGAAGAGTGTAACTCATCAAACTCATACAGCTCTTTAGCAAAAGAGCGAGAGACCATAATTGACTTTTTGTCAGAGTTTCTGCTATCTAATATTATGGAGCTTTCACCATTTAACTCTAACCAAGTTTTAAGCCCAGTAAGCCCCATCTTTCCTCGTATCCACTCTTTGGGTGCCTCCCGGAATTGTTGTGCTGAAGTGATGTTATAACCAAGTAGCATCTTGCATGATTGTCTGCCAATACCCCAAACATCGCCAATAGGGTAGCGAGATAGGACTTTCTCGATATCCTCTTTGCGCTGCATTAAGCAGGCACCATTTAGCTTGGGGTAGCTTTTGCAAAGTTTACTTGCGATCTTAGCAAGTGTTTTTGTCGATGCAATACCAATGCTAACTGGGATTCCTGTGTTGCGTCGCACCTTGCGTGCAAGGCGTTCGCCATACTCTTTGAGTGCTTCGGTCGATATGCCACTCAGATCCAAGAAAGCCTCATCAATGGAGTAGACCTCAATAGATGGGAGTTCTCTCTTGAGCGTCTCCATCACTCTGCGGGACATATCTCCATAAAGCGAGTAGTTGCTCGAACGAATGGCAACTTTGTTGTTCTCGATTAAAGTGCGAATTTGAAATAGAGGCTGCCCCATCTTGATCCCTAATGCTTTGGACTCATTGGAACGGGCAATGACACATCCATCGTTGCTCGAAAGCACGACGACAGGTGTTCCTTCGAGCGAAGGATCAAATACTCTTTCACATGAGACAAAGAAGTTGTTACAGTCACAGAGTCCTATCATTACATCTTTTTGATTAAATATCTCACAACACCCCAAACTCTAAAGTCGCTGTCGGCAGTAACCTTAATTGGAGTATATTTTTTGTTAGCAGGTACCAAGAAAGCGTGATCTCCCATATCTTTGAAGCGTTTAAGAGTAAATTCACCATCAATGTAGCAGACTGCAAGGCACCCGTCGTATGGTTCAACGCTTTTGTCAATAAGCAAAAGATCTCCATCATTTATCCCATCATCAATCATCGAAACGCCACTCACACGAGCAAAAAAAGTTGAGGCAGCATTGCGTATCAACTCTCGGTTGAGATCCAATTTCAATTCCATCGGATCATCAGCCGGAGAGGGAAAACCCGCAGAGACACCACTTTGCGCAAGTGGCAACTCTACTTGTTTTTCTGTTGATACTCCATATATTTTTATTTCATCGTACTTTTCCATAACAGTTTTTATATGTCGTAAAGGTATATAATAATATCTTTAAACGCAAATGTGTGAAATTAGGTATCAGCAAACGCATAAAAATATTATTTCTTATGCCTCCGGCGGGCGGGGATAGCACCCCCGCTGGTGCGTACCTTGCTTGCTTTCTGTGCGCTTTTTTTCTTGCTTTCTGTGCGCTTCTTGCTTGCTTTCTGTGCGCTTCTTA
>JAWXTF010000062.1:0-2115 GCA_044433965.1 Rikenellaceae bacterium
CGCACATTTGCGAAGCGTGTTAGTTGGGGTGCATAGCTCCAGCTGGGAAATTGTATCCCTATTGGAGTTGATGATATCTTGGCGGAATTGCGGTTGCTTATCCAAAACTCAGGTTATTAAAAGCGAGAGTGTCGAGGAGCGGGAGGTTGAAAGAGTTTGATTAAGTGCACCGCTTATGATTATTCAGGGCAAATGCATGAAAAATATTATTTCTTATATGCCTCCGGCGGGCGGGGATAGCACCCCCGCGGGTGCGTATCTTGCTTGCTTTCTGTGCGCTTCTTACTGCCTCTGCGGGTGCGTACCATTGCGCTTTGGGCTTAGAGGTTACATCTCTAAGATTATAAAGATCAAAGAGTTGCCGCAAATAAATTTGCACAGCTCTTTGATCTTTATAATTTTTAAATGCCGTAGGCATTTAAACCCAAATCGAGGTTCACCTCGCTGATGTGGTGGTGGCAACCGTAGGTTGACACGCAAGACATCTATTATGAGGAGCGTTGAAAGTTCACTTTCAAAAGCTCATCATAATAGATGTCTCGCCGGGGGCAAAGCCCCCACCACATCAGTGCAATACAAAAGTCAAAAACGACAGTTTTTGGATCCAAGCTTAGCTTGGTGCCCGCGCGGCACGAGCGCGATAAGCAGTTTTTTTCGTGCGTTTGCCCTGCTATGATGCCCTTTTATTCGAATAGATGCAATATGCTTGTTAGAGCTTTGTGGCATCCGCTGCGAATTATTTTTGCTATAGCTGCTATCATTTCATATTCCTCTCGCAAGCGACGCAAGGTGGGAGAGAGTTGAATTTTGTAGGTGTAATATGCAGCAATACCAACGATGGAGCCAACGATTAGTAGAGATAAACATAGTGAACCCACAAGGTCGGCAAGCCATACTACAATGGCGGTGAGCAGCAGAAGTGCGGCAGTTGATGCAAGCACCGCAACAAGGAGTGTCGAGACGACAACGTTCGATTCAGAATCTTTATTGGTATGTTGCGCCATTACTCCTTGTTACAGTTGCATGCAGGATCTTCGCAGCTGCATATCTCTTCGGGGTGGTGTGCTGCAATAAATGCACGTATCTGATCTAATTCATTCATAATCTTTTGGTGTATCTTATCCTTGTTTATCTTTCCCATTTTGCATTTATCACGCAATATACAGGTGACAGCCGAGCCAATAAGAGCTCCGCCAAGAAGCGATACGATGATTGAGGTGTTGTTTTTCATAGTGTAAAATTTAAAAATGTATTACTAAATGTTGTAATGCAAATTTAAAACCATACTATACTTTCTATTCAAAATAATTTCAGCGAGGGTGCTTGTTCCTGCCCGCTGGAGGAGGCAAATGATAATATTTTCTATGCGTTTGCCCTGGAGATTTGGATAATGATTTCTTATCTAAAACTCCAGGGCAAAGATCACACAATGCAATTTTAGCATGATGCCATATTCTCAGCTACCGCAATCTTTTCACACTCTTGTTCGGTTGTAGAGGATGTGATTAAAAGATGGTCGTGACGATAAGTGGCGGGTGTCTGTAGGTATGAACGTTTAAAAAGCTTTATAAAATGAGATGTGTTGGGGAACGAACATTCTGTTCCGATTTCTGCTATCGACTTGCGTGTTGAGATTAGTAGTAGTCGTGCGTAGCTTAAACGTTGGCGTAGAAACCATTGGTGAGGCGATGTTTCAAATATGCGTTTGAACTCTTTTTTGAATGAAGTGAGTGAGCGGTTGCATAGTATCGCTAATTTTTCGATGGGTATATCATTAAAGGTGTTGGCATATATTACTTGCTCGAATGAGCTCTTCTCTAAGTCGATGCATCCAATCACTTTTGTTTTGAGGCAACAATCTTCTTGTGATATTATATGATATATCAATTCGGTCATTTTGATGCTCTCGGCTGCTTGGTCATGCGAGAAATTTTCGTCGTAGAGATAATCCAGTGCACTGTTAAAGAAACTTTTGATGTGCGAGGGAGACTTTATTATTAACCTGAGTTTTGGATAAGAAACACTCAAAATAAATAGGAAGAATGCTCAATTTTTAGTATCTTTATAGCTGATAACCAATAAGATGACAAAGAAATATGAGCATTCTAACAAGAG